>NZ_CAXBGN010000007.1:0-244996 GCF_963975415.1 uncultured Kriegella sp. | reverse complement strand
CCCGGAGGGGACAAACGGAGCATGATCTCTCCGAAGGTGACTACTTTTTTCATTTTCTATGTAAAGTTTAAATAGGTTCTTTATTAAAAATCAAAATATTCATTTGCATTATTATAGCTGATGTCTTGGATGAGTTTCCCGATCCATTCCATATCGTTGGGCAATTCCCCACGTTGTATCTCGCTCCCAAAAAGGTTACAGAGAATGCGCCGAAAATATTCGTGACGCGGAAAAGAAAGAAAACTTCTGGAGTCTGTCAACATCCCCACAAAACAGCTGATAAGGCCGATGTTCGAAAGTGCGTTCATCTGTTTGGTCATACCGTCTTTTTGGTCTAAAAACCACCAGCCCGATCCAAATTGAACTTTACCCTTGACACTACCATCATTAAAGTTGCCGATCATCGAAGCCAAAACTTCGTTGTCACCAGGATTGAGGTTGTATAAAATGGTCTTGGTCAATTTATCTTTACTATCTAACGTATTTAGAAATTTAGACAAGCTTTCCGCTTGAGGGTAATCGCCGATAGAGTCCCAGCCCGTATCAGGCCCTAATTTTGCCAACATTCTGCTATTGTTATTGCGCAGGGCACCCAAATGAAATTGCTGCACCCATCCGAATTCGTGATATTTTTCTCCCAAGAACTGTACTAGGGCACTTTGAAATTTCAAAGACTCACTTTCGGTAATGGCTTGGTTATTTCTTCTTTTTGTGAAGATAGTAAAAACTTCGGATTGCGTATAAGTGTCAAAAGGAACGAAACTTAGCCCGTGATCGGAAACCTTACATCCATTATCATTAAAAAAGGAGATACGGTTGGCCAGCGCGGCACATAAATCTTCGTAGGTCGCAATTTCTATATCGGCTGCTTGCCCTAATGAGTCAATATATGTATTGAAAGTGGGGCTGTCAATAAGAATGGCCTTATCAGGCCTAAAAGAGGTACTCATCTTGGTCGCATGATCACCTTTTGCATATTTTTGATGGTGGATGAGGGGATCGGTGGGGTCTTCGGTGGTACAAACGACCTCAACCTTCATTTTAGAAAGTAGGCTTTGACAGCTGAAATCTTTGGTGTTGAGCTTTGCACTCGACGCTTCATAAATACCGCTTGCCGTTTTTTCGTTTAACAGCTCATGAATATCGAAATACCGCGCCAATTCTAAATGTGTCCAATGATACAGCGGATTGCGCATGGCATAGGGGACCGTTTTAGCCCATTGGGTAAATTTATCCTTATCGGCAGCAGCACCTGTAATATATTTTTCGTTGACCCCGACGGTACGCATGGCGCGCCATTTGTAATGGTCGCCATAAATCCATGCCTGTGAAATATTTTCGAAAATAGTGTCGTTGACAATGTCGTTCGGTGTCAAATGACAATGATAGTCGATTATGGGCATATTGCTCGCATATGTATGGTATAGCTCTTCGGCGTATTTGTTCTCTAACAAAAATTGATCGTGTATAAAAGAAGCGGGCTTACTCATTATGTAGGGTGATTTATTTTAGCTTGCTAACTTACGTATTTTTTGATCTTACACAAGGTGGAAATCTGTCAATATCACATTTTAAACCTAGAATTTTATAAAAATGTAATCGATTGCAAAAGTATGGGTTAATTCTTGTAAAATTCAAAACTGAAGTTCTAAAAATAATTCGACAAAGAAAAGTCTAATTTTGTCCTGCCAATGGGACTATTGTTTTTTTAGGTTTTCGTATAATGCTCTTGGTACCTTGAATATGGTTCCGTGTCGTGTGCCTTCCGGAAAATGGATTTGGCTCGAAATGTCTTTCCAATTTTTTAGGTCGGAAGACTGTACGGCCCCATAAGCGTGATCTCTATATTTGTCAAAATAAACGGTCCATTTGCCATCAATTTTTTGAGCCGTTGGTCCTTCTGCCCAATAATCACCAGTTATTGGACCGCTTGCCTCTGAGTAAGGGCCGGTAAGCTTGTCGCTATGGGCAATCTTGATATTTTTTTCTGCAGGCTCGCGGGTTTCGTCTTTCAGAAACATAACGAACTTATCCTCATGTTTTTGTATCGTGGCGTCAATGACATTAAAACCGGGTTCGTAAAGGAGTGCCGTTGGGGAGAAGTTCTTAAAATCGGTAGTTGTTGTGTAGTACATGCGATGATTGTATCCGTCGTCTTTGTCCGACTGGGTTTCCGGGAATTTACCGGGAATCGTACTCGCCCAATAAATAAGGTACGTGTCACTTTCTGGGTCATAGGTGAGTTCGGGTGCCCAGGTATTTCGAGCACTTTTTTCATAGGCCATAACGGGAATGAATTGTTGTTCTGACCAATGAATCAGATCTTCGGAATATGCGTAACCTATGCCTTGGTCCGTCCAACTGACCGTCCATACCATATGATACTTACCGTCGCCCCCTTTAATGATGCAGGGGTCGCGCATTAATTTATCCTTGCCCACTTCGGGGGTAAGAAAGGAAGCATCGTTTTTTAAACTTTCCCAGGCATAACCATCTTCACTATATGCCAAATGCAACCCGTCTTCCCCGTTGCCCTTAAAATAGGAGAACAGCAATACTTCTTCGTCAGGTATCCAGTTGTGCGAGCGAAGCCAGTTCTCGCAAGCGGTCGGCCAATATTGGTTCGTAGCTCCTACACCCAGACCAAAACCATGGCCGCCTTTTTCATAGATATGAATTTCGGAAGCGATTTTATGTTCTTTTAATGCGAGGTAATAGGCGACGCTGTTTTCAACAGGAACGCCTGAATCATCAGTGGCATGCACTAGAAATGCGGGTGGTGTTTGATTGTTTATCTGTTTTTCACTGGAAAATTTTTCGAGCTGTTCAGGAGACGGGGAATTGCCCAATAGGTTTTTTCGAGAGCCTTTGTGGGTGATCTGATCTTCCATGGATATGACTGGATAGATCAATATCGAAAAATCAGGACGGGCGCTCATATTGTTCGATGCGGGATAGGTATTTTCTTTGTAAAGGGTAGATAAACTCGCTGCCAAATGACCTCCGGCGGAGAAGCCCATAATCCCGACCTTTGAAGGGTCGATTCGCCATTTATCCGCGTTCCGGCGCACCATGCGCACCGCTTCTTGGGCATCTTGCAACGGCCCAACAGATTTGTCTTTCATCGTTTGGTCGCTCGGCATCCTGTATTTTAAGACAAAGGCTGAAATTCCCAGGGTATTGAACCATTTTGCCACTTTATACCCCTCTTTTAAAATTGCCAAATGAGAATAGCCGCCCCCAGGACAGATAACGACGGCCGTACCATTAGAAATTTCTTTTTCAGCAAGAAATACGGCGATATCGGGTTGAGAAACCTTGCTGTATCCGCGGATATTGCCCAAAGCATCCCATTGTGGTTCTTGAATATACGAGGCATCGGATAGAGCTCCCGGTGCACCGTTGGGCCATAGGGGAACAACTTCGTATTGGGCACGTACGGCCTGGTGAAGACAGCTTAGAAAAAGGCAAAGGATAATCGGTTTTAAAAATAGGTTTTTGTACATAATTTCTTCTAAATAGCTATGTTTTAATGGGAACAGGTATCGTGCTTTGAATATAATTTTCTGTTTTTTTAAACATCGATGGACAAGATAGTAAATTCAGCCTCAAGAACTTGAAAGGTCGATATTGGCCTAATGAAATATCACTGTTTGGCTGTATCTTCGTAAAGAAGATCTGCAATGTTAGTCGCTATGATTTTTTGTCCTGCTGCTTCCATATGTATGCCATCTGGGGCATAATAGTCAAGTACGCCCAGTAGCGGGTGGTATATGTCTAATATTCTAATTCTTTTAGTTTTCGCTATACTTTGGAATTGGGGTATCAGATTGCCCAACCGTTCGTTTCCGCCTTCATATTTTTCCAATATGCCTTCTGTTTTCATAGGAGGAGGGGTAACACAGATCAGCTGGGTTTTGCCGCTGCCTGTCGAGATGAACTTTGTAATGTGCTCTAATAATTTTGCAAAGTTCGATACAACTTCATCCTGACGGTTTGCAAATACCTTTTTTGTATCGTTCGTACCCAAACAGAGAATGATATAATCGAAATCCCCACCACCAGTTTCTTTTTTGGCTTCCTGTAGGTACTTTTTAATATTCCGAAGCGCATTTAAATCTTTCGCACTATTATTATCAAATCCTATGGTACGCCCCGATTGGGAGTTATTGACGATTTTTGAGTTGGGAAGTATTGTTTTTAATTGATTGACCCACCCCTCTTCATGGGCACCATTGGAATCGCCGATAGTTAGGATCGTAGGCTTTAAAGTGGAAGTTCTTTCATTAGGGATTAGCGACAAGGCTTGGGGAAGTTGTTCATGGCCCCCTTCGAAAAGGGTCAGTTGAATATTTTGAAATTCACGGAACAGGTGAATGTCGCGACCATAAAGCGATTGTTTTTTCGTACGTTTTGGGTTCAATCTTTTGGTAATCAGACTTATGATTTTACTTTCAGCGACCAAATCTGGGTCAGATACTGCTTTTGATAGTATCTTATTGGCATCGGAGAATCCGTACTTAAGCTCGCCGACCAGTCGATTGTACATGTTTATCGCGTGTGTAATAGGAACCGACCCTTCATAACCGTCGTGAACCCCTTCATACAGGTATAGTTTGGAGTTTTTTCTTTTTTCAATAGGATAGTCAAGCGATATGGGTGAGCGTCTCAAGGCCTCCGCCTGGTCAAAACTACTTTCTTTCGAAACAGCTTGTAAAATGTCTTGGGCGTATTTCTGTTTACGCCCCAGCGATTCCCAATACCATGCTTCAATATCGGAAATAGGCGCCCATGCCGAAAAAGATTTTACTGGGTAGTCTAGTGTCATGTAGGCCAATAGGGTGGCATAACCTCCACCCGAAACTCCAATAATATGAACTTCTTCAGGGTCGCTGTCGGTATGTCGCAATGCGTATTGAACGGCATCAGCGATATCTGAAATGACTAACCCGCTACCCATGGCCTCAGGTTGGTTGTTGGTGCCTCTAAAGTCGGGATGGATGTAATTCCAATCCCTAGCCAATATTTCCTTGGCCAAAGGGTCTTTTTGGGTATAATCGCCACTCCAAGTGTGAAGACTGACAATAAGCGGTTTGCGTTCGAGACTTTTTGATTTATAGAAAATTGCGTTTTGAATCGCACCGTCTTTGGTCGATGGGATACCAACATGTTCAAAGGGGGCGGACCAATTGCTTTTTGCGGTATTGTCCCATTTTGGGTTACTTTGGGAAAATGATGTCAAAATTCCAAAAAATAAGATAAACAGGTAACAGGGAGCGGTTCGCAAAATCATATTCATTGAAAATTATAAACTGTATTTGTATGTTCTGGGGTCGGGTAACGCCCCATCAATTTTAGTGGGATAAGTTAAATAACAATCCGGTTTTAAACAATCGGTTTGCCAAATGAAGGGTCGAAATTTAACGATTGCAAAAAATTAAAAAATATATGTTGCTGTTCACAGAATCGCTTGATTTTAAATATGGAGCCTATTTTGACCCATCAATTGAACCGGTCAGATGGTTTGAATTTGAATAGTCAATTGTATTTTCCAAACAATTATGCTGAATTTCTTTGCGAAGAATGGGTTGTACAAGGTTATTTTTGCAATAATCGTTTCGAACCTTTTATGTGTCACAGTATCAAGTTTTGTAATTTGTAAGGTTTGTAATTTTTGCTGTTTAGCAACCGCTGGCTGTGCTGTGAAGACTGACATGTAATAGCGGAAGTACATAGCCGTGAAAATTAAATTTATAACCCCTTTCGGGTAGTAACATACCAACAAAAAAACAGGGGGTTTTGGAATGACTTCAGCGGAGTTTTGAAAATATCATGTAACTTGAGCCTGATAAACAGGCTAAAAAGAAAGAATAATCTTACTTAATTGAACCAATATTTTCATATCTTCGGTTTTTGTTATAAAGTGAATATAGTTCGCAACTTTTCGTTTTATAATTCCCCCCGTTTTAGAAGCCCCCTAAAACGTTTAACTAAGTATTTAAAAGATGGCCAATATCATAAAACCAAAAAATCATGGGCAAAAACAATAACGTTGTAGCATTGGATAAAAAAGAAGAGGAAGCGGCATCAAAAATCGAAATCATAAAGAATTTGATTTTTGGCGAGAATATTCAAGTATACGACTCTGAATTCGAGTCTTTGAAAAAAGACATTGAGCGGAAGAAAAAAGTATTGGAGGAGTTGATTGAAGAGGTGCGGCAAGACCTAAAAACCGCAATAGACAATGTGGCTACCGATGTAAACATTAGAATTACCGAGCTAGAGGACAAAATTGATGAAAAAATAGATAACCTAGAGACAGAAAAGGTAGATAAAAAGATGCTTGGCAAGCTGCTAATTGATTTAGGGGAAAAAGTGAGTGAGAAATAACCTAGTCAAAATTTACCAGGTTATGAATGAAAATGACAAAATGCAAATCTTGAAGGATCTTCTTTTTGAAGAGGATGCGATTTATATTGAAAAGATATCGAAACGACTTGAGCGGTTGGAAGATAGTTTTAATGACAACGCTAAGTTTACCTCGAAGGTAGATCCGATTATCCTGCATCAGCTCGATGAGTTCAAAACCAGTATTCCAACCACCTTGGGCCCCATAATTACGGAGGCGTTAAAAGTGGAAATCAACAAAAATAAAGATCAAGTTGTTGACGCTCTTTTTCCTATTATTGGGAAGATGATCAAAAAATATATTGCACAGGAAATCAGCAAACTTTCTGAAAAAATCAATCGGCAACTTAGTTTTAAGGATAAGATAAAGTCTTGGTTTGGAAAATCTAACGGAAAACAGGCCATTGTTGAAGAATTGGCTGCAACCCATATCGAACAAGTGTTGTTGATCGAAAAGGAGACTGGTCTGCTCCGGGCAAGTTATTCTAACCTACAGACCATCGACGAAGAAATGATTTCAGGTATGTTGACGGCCATTAAGAATTTTGTGGAAGATGCTTTTGGGCAAAAAGGGCAGAGCCTTGAACTTATCGACTACGAACTGTATCATATACATTTACAAAGTTTTAGTAGCTATTATGTTGCTGTAGTCTTGTCGGGCACATACACCCTAAGAGCAAAAGACAAGGTGCAAGATTTGATTTTTGATTTCTATGAAGATTTCACCAAGAAGAATGAGTATAAATCGTTAAGTGCCGACCGTATTAATAAAGCATTGGCACAAAACTTCAGATATGCAAGTCTCTAAAAAAGTTGTTGTATTAGGGCATTTTGGTGTCGGTAAGACTTCATTGATCCGTCGTTTCGTCGAGAATAGTTTTTCTGATAATTATACGGTGTCCATTGGTGTTCACATTACCAAAAAAGTGGTAGAAATCTCTGCCGTTAATTCGGTTTCGTTAATTCTTTGGGATTTGGAAGGAACCGACGATCTTAACCATATTCGTGAATCATATTTGCTGGGTACGCACGGTATCATCTATGTTTTTGATGTTTCGAGACCGACTACATTTCAAGACATTCATCTTGATTTAGCCGTCTTGCAAAAGAAAGTACCCGGTATTCCGACCAAGATTGTAGGCAATAAGGTGGATCTGGTAGCGCCTACTGAAGTGAAAGAAATCTTGGGAAACAATAATATCTCATTCGATTATTTGACCAGTGCCAAAACAGGTGGCAAGGTCGATGACCTTTTCGAAGAATTAGCAAAAATGCTTGCACCAGATGCTGAAAAAATTAAAGGAACACTATAGTAATACCAGCTTTCAGTTTATTTTGATAGACCCCAAGGGGGTGGTAATCGATAGTGACCAAACGCTATTAGCAGTCGATAAGGGTACCGCGATCGGGGAATTGCATCCGTTTTTTTTCAGTATTCCCGAAATTATGGCTTCGGTTCAAGAACGTACGATCTTTCATTGTGTGCAGCTGGGCTCCCAGGTCGATAGCCTAACAGCGGATATTGAAGTACTTAAAAAGGAGGGTCACATACTAGTGGTGATTTGCGACCTTACTGACCATTACCTTTCCTATCAGGCCATGGCCCAGTCGAGAAACGAGTCGATTATAGATTCAGAACTCATCCTTTTGAAAAACCATGAACTTCAGGAACGGGAAGAGTTTAAAAATGAGTTTATTCAAAATTTCAGTCATGAACTCCGTAACCCGTTGACAAATATTATTGCACTAACCAATATTTTAGGACGGACCGATCTTAATTCGGAACAACAAAGAATTTTAACGGTATTAAAAGATTCGACAGCCAACCTGAAATTGATGCTAGAGGATATTTTGAGTATTTCTATGATTGCCAAAGGAAAGCTGGCGTTAAACCCTAGTGTTTTTAGTTTTTCGCAATTGGTAGATTTTTTAAAATTAACATATACAACAAGGGCTAAGGAAAAAGGACTTGTTTTTAAGATAACAACCGACGAAAAGATTCCCGCTTACCTCGAGGGAGATCGTTTACGGCTATTGCAGGTACTGACTAATTTATGTGATAATGCTACCAAATACACAGCGAAGGGAAGCATTCTATTGCATATCGATCTTCATCAAAAAAGGGCGAATACCGTGAGTTTACGTTTTGGGGTCAAAGATACTGGGGTAGGTATTCCCAAAGAGAGCCTTGAGACCATTTTTGAAAGTTTTGAACAACTCGGTCGTACCGAGGGGGTAGGCCTTGGTCTAGCTATAGTCAAAGGTTTGTTGGCGTTAATGGAAAGCAAGGTAAATATAGACTCTACCGAGGGAAGGGGGTCTCATTTTTATTTTGACGTGAAATTGAACTTTCCGTTGCACCAGCCTTCGACTCCTGTTCTTCAGGAGCATTCAAAGAAAAAAAATACAAAATCAAGAACCAAAAAGGATTCCAAATTCAAGGTGTTATTGGTAGAGGATAACGAACAAGTACAAACTGCCCTTTTCAAGATGCTGATAGATGAAGGCAATTTCTTTATTGATGTTGTAAATGATGGAGCCCTGGTTATGGAAGAAGTTGTCAGCAATACCTATGATATTATTCTGATGGATATAAATCTTCCGAATATCTCAGGAGACCAACTCGTAAAAGTAATTCGAAGTTTCCCGTTCAATAATATAAAAAAAATTCCTGTTATCGGCATTACGGCCTATTCCTATGAAGAGCAACTTAAGGGGTATCTAAAAGCAGGCATGAATGCTGTATTGGCCAAACCTTTTGAAGCCCACGAATTACTCAAAATCATGCACCGTTTTCTAAGATAACTTAAGAGAATTAAGTAGCGCCTAGTTTCAATATCAACTCTTGTTTAAAAAAAATTGTAAGAAAAATACGGTTAAATATGTATTTAATCGATAAAAAATGACATTTAATCGGATTTATTAACTATCGTTCTCACGATTGCCCGTTTTGTTGTCTGCTTTATATTTTTACAATGTTTGATTGAAACAACGTTTAAATGCTATTTGAACACTAACCATTGATTATAGCAAAAAGAGCCGAGAGACCATTTAGAAAATCGGTGATCGGCTCGAAATTAAATTGTTCCCCCATTTTAATAGTATTGGTTTTAGAAAGCCCCTTTATTGGGGCTTTTACCAGTCAGTTCATGCTATTCTAAATAACATGAATGTGGCAACATCGAATTAGGATGTGAAAGTAGCCTATGTTTAGTTCCCCCAGGGATATTTCAAGAGCAATCTTGAATGTCCCTTTTTTTTTAACGAGGCCATTCGGCAGGTAGTTTTGAGATTGCAGCAGCCTATGGATAAGCCTATGATTGTCAGATTTTTTTTTAAGAACTCGAGTGTTTAGTCTAGTTGTTGCCTTTTTGAGGAATGAGCAGTACTTTGCCCAAAAGCCCTGAGGGCATGGGTTTCCATTTGGTAGCATCGAACTTTTGATAATCTTTATCGACCATGTTGATTTCGTGGAATATTTTCCATTCTTCGCCGCGCAGTTCTTTGGCACGTAATCTATTGGCTGGTAAATTGGTTACCTCTATGGTTAACTTGTTTTTTCCTTTTTTGAGTTTTCCAATGTTTATGGCAAAAGGTAACGCCCAGACCGTTCCCATATAGGTGTCGTTCAACCATACTTTGGCGCTTTCCCGCACATCGTCGAATTGTAATTTCCAATTATCCGCTTTAATGTTGGGGGCGTCAAATGCGATTTCATATTTTGCGGTACCCGAAAAATCCTCGGCTTCTTTTCCCAATAACGTCCATGATTCAAGGGTACTTAAGGTACTGTTTGGCGGCAATATAGGACCTCCTTTTAAAAAGGAAAGCTGCCACTCCCCATTGATGGGGTAGGCGTTGCCCACATTGTGATAATACGGCCATTCGGGGAGGGTAGTTTTTCCTGTTTTCAGGAATAAAGAACCTCCTGAGGGAATAGTTATTTTTACACGGGTTTTGCCTTCTTCTAGTTTGATCAAAGCTTTTCCGTAGACCTGGGTCAAAGGGTCTAGAATAATGGCTTCTTCAACACTACTTTGTAACGGGATAAAAGTGTCGATGTCTTCGGAAGTGTGGTTGACCAAAAAATAGACCTTTTCCCCATCGACATCCCTACGTATAAACTTCAGCCCTTTTTCCACCAAAGTTTCTGGGTGAATATTGGCGGCTGCAAGTGATTCCATAAGGTTTTTAGATGGTTTGGTTTCTTGAGGATTGTCTGAAATCAATTGTGTCAACTCTTGGTTTCTTTTTTCGTATTGATGAAAACCAGGGACGGATTCAGGAAGTCCTTCAAAAATAATCGAAGCTCCTTGTTTTTTTAAATCAATCAATTTTTTAAGGGTTGCCAGCGGCATATTTCGACAGTCGGGTAACACCAAACTTTTATAGGTGCCGCCGGGAAGTACGATTAGGCCGTCGGCAACTGTCGCTTTTTCAATAAAGGCATCCGAGATAAAATCTACACCGTATCCTTTTTTCATTAGCTTTTGGGTTGTGCTATAAAAACTGGTGCCTTGCAACCATTCCTCGAGGGAATGAATTTTAAATTGAAAGAATAGTGAGCCATTGTGGTGCTTATCCCATACATCATAAACCGGCCAATAAAGTAAAGTTTCATTATCGGGCTTTCCCAATTGTAGCATTGCTTGGCATCGGGCGATATAAGCGAACATTTCAGAAACATCTTCCCAAATCGTATTATTCACATTGAAGTTGACCGAGGCGTAAAATTTCCACCCTGGCCAAGGTGCTCGTTCTGGCGAGTAGGTCGAGCCGTGTAGAAAAATATGGTTCACGCCACTTAATAACAAATCTTCGGCCTCGGGCTTGCATTGTGACAAGGCCGTTTTGAAATGATCGCGAAGCCAGGTAAAAGTTTCGGATGAAGTCAACGGCTTGCCGGAAATATGTGCGGCAGAAGATGAAAATTTTAACATGACCGGGTCGGCATCACCTTCACGGATGTCTTCTTTTTCCCTACGGAAACCTTTGATGTCAAAAGGCATTGATCCAAAAGTCTCACATTCGGGAATATCGGCCGAAGCATACATGTCGATTAGGTTGCCCGGTGAACCATGAGCTTGTAAACGTGTTTTAAAGCCTTTGTCATTTGCCCATTTTGTCCATGGTATGTCAAATTGGGTAAGCAATAAATCAGAAAGAGTTTGTCGGTAATCACTTTTTAGGCGATTGCTTTCTGGCAGGTCTTTTTTGTCAAATAACCGCGCTATATGCGGTTTTAGATCATAACCCCGTCTTTTTTGGAAGGCGTTGAAAAAATCGGGGGTAAAATTAGTGTGATAGACCTCGTAACTATCATTGAAAATAGAACGCAGTTGCTTCCCATGCTTTTCGAATGCGGTGTCAAAAGGTTCGACATAAGAAGTAAAGGCCGCTTGGGAGTAATGATCAACAGTGTATCCTTGGCCACCAGGTGCAGCACGTTTTACCTGTTGTTTGGTTTTACCTTCATAGATTGCAAAAACAGTATAATCGGTGCCTTTGGCCTTCCATTTAAGAAGATTACCTTCTAAGGTTGAGGTTAAATCGATATAATCTCCATTGTCGCCAAAGGCAAGTACATGTAACAACTTGGCAAAAAGCCCGTCTTTCTCATTCGTTGGACTAAAATGGGTGTTGATTTTTTCGCCTTTTTTTACCTTCAGCGTATCGACTACCAATTTGGTGGCGGCATGTTTCTGTGAAACTTGGGGGCCACCGTAGGGCCATCCGGTACCCAAGGTCATATCGACCCGCATATCAAGACTGTCGGCTATTGAAATGGTCTTGTCAAGCATCTGTAGCCACTCGGGCGAAAGATAGTCGAGGTAATTTTGTTCTTCTCCCTTTACTCCGTAGATTGGTTGGATCTCTACACCCCCCAAACCTACTTTTGACATTGCAACGAGTGATGCTTTAACGTTTTTTGCATCTATGGCATTTCCCATCCACCACCAACGGGTCCAAGGTTTCGTACTGTTCGCTATCTCGGGCCAAGGCTCTAACAATGCCTCTTGGGAATGCATATTCAAAATTGTAATGGAAAATATGAGTACAGAAGTTAAGTTTTTCAAGGATCTGCTACGTAATGCCTTTTTTTTCATTTCAGTTTTTACTTTTTCATAGACTTGCCAAATAACCGATTTTCTGCTCGCTAGTACTTAAGATTAGGTTGTGCGGTAAGGCTACATAATAGACTAAAATAATACCTGTTGAATATATTTGCATCCTGTGCTGTACTGTAAAAAATAAAAACCGGCACGATTCAACATGCAGAACCTGAAGACAGGTCTCAAGTAGGTGCGATAAAAACAGATAAATCTACATGTTCGATATGAATTGAGACTTCCCGTAGAACTTTTTCAGGGCATAGAAATAAAAGAAAAAAAGACACCCATTCAGTATCAAGGAATATTTAATTAACTTTCGAGGCTTGCTATAAAACTTTCACATATGAAGCTTATTGTTAAAACGCTTTTGGTTGTTGCATTTCCGATGTTCTTTTCCTGTGGTACAACCGAGGGCTTTACTACCAAGATACATCTGACCAATGATTCTGATATTGCTTTGATGAATAAACCGATTTCCATTGCCCGTTCAGAAATAGATTTGAATAATGAGACCAATTTGTTTCCGATGCTCCTTGATGAGAAAGGTGATGCCATTTCAGCTCAATTTAATGATAGTGACGACGATTATCGGTGGGACGAGCTATTTTTTGTCATCGATTTAGCTTCCCGTGAAGAAAAAAATATTTCCGTAAAATGGGTGGCCGGCCTTCCAGACTTTCCAAAGCGTACGAGTGTACGGTTTGGAAAACGGCCATCGGCAAGCAAACCGGTCAGGCCCGAAATACAAGAGACACTTGCCGCAAATGAACTACCCAAAAGTCTTGGATATCAGCAATATCAGACCGATGGTCCCTCTTGGGAAAACGACATGGTAGGGTTTCGGCACTATCTCGATGGGCGCAATGCGAAAGATCTTTTCGGTAAAAAAGTGACCGAAATGTCGCCAGAAAACGTTGGAATCAATGCCGAAGGTGCTGTTGAAGATAATTACCACAGAATGGAAGGTTGGGGTAGGGATGTACTTGCCGTAGGCAACTCCGTCGGTATTGGTGGTTATGGGTTGGCCGTTGGAGACGACCTCATGCGCTTGGGGGTGACCGTCGATGATTCGGTAAACAATATAGCAAAAACAACTTTTAAAATTCAGGCCGAAGGTCCTGTGAATTCGGTTTTAAGTTATGAGTATAACGATTGGAAACCCCAAAATCGATCGTACGATGTACGTGAACACACGTCGATATGGCCCGGTATGTACGGTTATAAGAATACCGTTTCCGTTTCCGGACTTATGGGCAACGAAGACCTCGTTGTCGGACTTGTCAATATAAATACGGATAAAGCGCTTGTCGAGCTTTTGAATCATGAACGATATGTCATCGTATATACCCATGATAAGCAAACATATGATAAAAAATGGTGGTTGGGAATGGCTTTAATTCTTCCAAAGGAAAGGTACTTAGGCTATACTGATGCACCTAAAACCGGAGACCTGTCGAATACTTTTTTGGCAAGACTCCGTATCGATGAAAAAGAACCGATAAGTTACTATGCCATAGCTGGGTGGGAAGTAAGTGATGCCGGTTTTGCAAACGAAGACTATTTTGTAAATTATCTAAAACAACTTGTCGATCAATTGTCGGCAACGGTGAACATTGAGATACGTAATTAATGTCAAAACAACAATTACTTCAGAAAATGACAGCACACAATATTATTAGGGAAAGAAGCGGTTTTTGTCGGATGATGTTTTTGGTGGCTATCTATCTGGTTATTTCTTTAGGAAACCCTATAAGTGCCCAAAAACCTAAGGAGGCTTTAAAACCTAATTTTTTGGTTATCATTGCAGATGATGCCGGATGGAACGATGTGGGTTACAATGGTTCTGAGGTACAAACCCCGAACCTTGATCTTTTGGCCAAATCTAGCGTTCGTTTAGACCGTTTTTATGTAAACCCTACTTGTTCACCTACAAGAGCTAGTTTTTTGACCGGTATGCCAGCCAGTCGCATGGGCATTGTTGCCCCAATCGCCGGTCGTAGTGAAAAAAAATTGCCGGATACGGTAATTACTTTGCCCCAACAATTGCGAAAGCGAAACTACCAAACGGCACTATTTGGAAAATGGCACTTGGGCTTAAAGCCGAGTAGCGGACCAAAAGCCTACGGCTTTGATTATGCCTATGGGTTTTTGCATGGGCAAATTGATCAGTACTCCCACGAATATAAGAATGGAGACCCTAGCTGGCATAGAAATGGCGAGTTTATTGAGGAAGATGGGCATGCAACTGATTTAATAGGGGAAGAAACCATGACTTGGCTCCATTCAAAACGTGATACGACCAAAAATTTTTATGTTCAGTTGGCCTATAGCGCTCCCCATTATCCTTTACAGGAAGAGGAGCGGTGGAAAAAACGCTACCTGAAATCGATTGAAAATGAATCTAGAAGAGATTTTGCCGCTGCCATGACACATATGGACGATAATATCGGGCAGGTTTTAAAGACCTTAAAAGAACTTGATCTCGACAAAAACACCATCGTCATTTTTATGAGCGATAACGGGGGTATGCCCAGTTGGTATCCTGGAAATCAATACAACGGCAAACATGGTCCCAATTCAGTATTGGGAAACAATCTTCCTTTACGCGATTGGAAAAAATCGAATTATGAAGGTGGTATTCGTGTACCCGCCATTATTTCATGGAAGCGTAAACTAGCATCCTCAATCAATACCGATTACATATCGGTTATCGATGTGATGCCTACCTTGCTTGAACTCTCGGGGGCGACATCGATCCCTGAAACGGTGGAAGGAAAAAGCATATGGACTTCCCTTGTTTCCGGTAAGAGCTGGAGCAATGAAATTTATGTGAGAGGACATTTACAGGAAAGCTTGACAAAAAAACCTTGGAAATTAATTCGCACACGGCATCGGGGAGGGGTTCCAACTGAATTTGAATTGTACAACCTAGAAATCGATCCAGAAGAAAAGGATAATGTTTATTCCGATGAGGCAACCATCGCCAAAGATTTAAATGAACGGTTACAAAAACAATTTGCTAAAGATGCTCCGACGGTAAATGCGGAGATAAACTAAAATCAGATTAGAATGTATAGAAATGCCTTTACGATGAAATTAAAACCTGGGTTCGAAGCGGAATATAAAAAGAGGCATGATGAAATATGGCCCGAACTTTCTGCCTTACTTTCGAAATCGGGTATTCATGAATATTCAATCTTTCTAGAAGAGGATTCACTCACACTTTTTGCCTTTCAGAAATTGAAAGAAGGGTTTGACGGTACCGCGGTTTCCAATGACCCAATTGTACAAAAGTGGTGGGCATATATGGCCGATATTATGGAAACCAATGAAGATCATTCCCCGGTTACCAAAACGCTGAGTGAAGTTTTTTATATGGATTAAGGGAAGGGAACCTATTCATCCATGCGAAATTCCAATAGTGCAGAAACACTTAAACGGAATTCCGCTCGATGTATTTAAATACGTTCTTTACTTTTTCCGTTTTGTTTTTGAGAATCATATAGGCTGTAGTTTCGCCCATTGCCTTAAAGTCGGTACTGATTACGGTAATGCCCAATAATTCTTTTAGAGGGGTGTCATTGTATGAGATAATGCCAACATCTTTACCCAAGACCATATTTTTTGCATTGATCTGCCGCACCAAGTTTACCAAATCCATCTCTTCAATGGTGATATAAACATCTTTACTATTTAATTCCATGTCATCATAAATTTCATCCAATACTTCGGAGTCAAAACCAAATTCACCACAAAAACGGGTGAACCCGTGAACGATGCGCATGGGGTAGGGGAAAACTGATTTTCGAGGATAGACTAAAATTAGTTTGTCGTACTTTCTTAATTTATCGATTCCTTCTTGTAGTGCGTTATACAAATCATCTTTGAAATCTTGATAAATAGACCCGTATTTGCCCTTAATTTCCAACCTGTTATTGTCGAGAATAATGAGCTTGTCTTTCGGTATTCGCTCTATTTCCTTTAAAACCGCATCCGTAGCACTGACATGCGCTAATTTTTCGTCTTTAAAATGAGGCATAATAACATAGTAGTCAAAAGCACCTAGATTTTTCTGTAACGCCCTTACGAAGAGTGTTTCGTCACAATGGTAGATCGACAGGGTGACATGGCCATTAACCCCAATGCCGTTTACAAAGGCATTGTAAATGCTCATCTTATAGTAACTGGGTTTGTTGACCAAAAAGAATATACTGATTTTGGATATCAAGTCGGTTTTGGAAGTGTAGTACCCTTTACCCTTTACCGAAATGATGGCCTTTTTGTTTTTCAGTTCTTTATAAGCTTTTTCGACAGTGTCCCGAGATAGGTAACATGAAGCGCTCAACTCATTGATCGAAGGTATTTTTTCGCCTATTTCCAATTTGCCTTTGGCAATATCATTGGTAATAGACTCTACGATTTGCTTGTATTTTGGAATTCTCGATGATTCGTTGATCTTGATATTGAGTTTTTGGATCATACCTGCAAATTAGGAAATTTCGCCACACGGGTCAACAGGGGAAAGATGGCACAATGCCGAATAACAACATTGATTTTTAATTGCGATTTTTTTGATCGCATAACATAAATAAATACGGTCTTTAGGTAACGAAATTCAGCTTTATGAGCATTTCATAATCCTATAAATTCATTGTACTAAAAACCGCACTATTTAAAATGAATTGACGACGAGATTGATTTGATGCGTGCCGGGAGTCAAACGAAGGGAGCCGAAGGCCATACTGGCCTTTTCCCCGTTCAACGTGACCACATCATTTTCAGCGGCCTTGATGTTGAATTCCGCGACCATATTGGCGGGAATTTCTACCGTATATTGCTGTAATCGTCGGCTTTTGTGGGTATAGGTTGCCTTGATTGTTCCCTTAATAGTAGGTACTTCAATGGTGCTACTCTTTAAATCTCCCATCTGGGGTTTAATAGTAGCAATGCCAAAGCCTGGTGTTTTTGGTTGAATTCCCCAAAGTCCGCGGGGAATCGCGTTTGCGGGTACAGCTCCCCAGGCATGGTTCCAATCGAGATTGTTTTTATATTTTAAATCCCAAGCTTCTAACGTAATCGTAGAACCAATGCGAATCATATTGTACCAACTTCTGTCACTGGTATCTGTTAATAGATCCAAGGCATAATCTGCCGCTCCAGCATTATATAGGCCATCCATCAAATATTGTGAACCATATACACTGCACGCCATTCCTCTTGACTTAACAAATTCAACTACTGAAGCCTTGTGCTCCTCTGGAACCAAATCAAAAGCCAGTGGCATCATGTTGGCATGTAATGAGGCATGGTCTGTTCCAATCCCATCTATGTAAATTCCTCTCTTTGCATCAAACATTTTTTCATTGAAAGCCTTTTTTGCTTTCAAGCCCCTTAATTTAAAATCTAAAGCTTCTTGTGTCTTCCCTAAAACTGTAGCGAATTCGGCCATGATTTTCATGTTTTGATAATAAAAGGCATTGACCACGGTATTATAGTCCTTAAAAACGTAGCCATCGCGTTCGCCTTTGTTTGCCGGATCACCGCCCCAGCCAGCAGAGGGCCAGTCAACAATGTCTCTAAAAGTTTCCTTCATGGTTTTGGGAAACCCGAGATTGGCCATTAATTCGGGGGTCATTTTGGTCGAAGTGATCAGGCCATCTTCGTTCGCAAGTTCATAAAGTGTTTTATATTTTAATTGATCGTAGTATTTCTCAATAAGCTCCGTATTGCCCGTATACATATAATCGGCATAAAACATGAGTGCTACATGTTGTTGCCATTCTGTTGGCCATGTAGGGTGTTCCATAAAATACTCGATGGTCTGTCTTGCGATGGCATATTCACGGTCGGTGGTGTAATGGCTCAGTTGGTTCAGGTAGGCATCGGCCTCATAGGGAATTCTTTCTCGGTCACCATCTACATATAATCCGTTAAAGGTGGTAGCCTTTATAGAATATTTGCATAGATCCCAAACCTGATTTAAAATATCATCTGAACTTGTGAAACTGCTTGCATTATCTTCCCAATAACTGTGATGGGCAAGTTGCGTAAAATTTTCAGCAGTCAATGATTCTTGGGCACCGTCAACCTCGGCGTATCGAAAAGGCATCAAAACCGGAAAACCTTCAGGTAGCGGTAGTGCCTTTCCCGGCAGGGTATTTCGCCTATTTGGTTTTATTTGAAGTTGGTATTCGGTTTGTTCGGGTTTTACCTCAACTTGTATTTCTTGATATCGAATATGGCTTTTTTCAAAGGGTTTTCTATTGATGTTTTTACCCGCTAGCTGTTCCCCGATTCGAAAGGTAAGCGTGTGTTCCGTTTGGGCATTATAGGTAAAATCAAGGGTTGCAAAAGCAGCTTTTCCGAAATCGATAAAATAGGAGTCCCCTCTTTTTTCGAATTCGACCGGTTTTATTTTGTCGATTTGAAAACTATTGGGTGTAGTGATCGTGGCTTTTGGGTTTCCCATGGTGAATGACTGACTTTTTGAATAACGAGAAAGCCGATTGTCTTGGTCCCAAATGCGTACTTTCCAAAAGTAGGTCTCTCCATTTTTTAATGGTGTTCCCGCATGCTCTATTTCCGTGGAGGCATCGGTTCTTATTTGGCCACTATTCCATATATCGCCTATGTTGTTAATTATCTTTTGTTCAGACGATGCTACCAATACTTGATAAGCCGATTGTGAGACTGCACCGTTTGGCACCACCCACCCGTATTCTGGTTTGGAATCTATGATGATAACCCCGGCTGTGTTTCTTATCCATTCAACAATTAAATTGGAAGGTCCGGCTGAATATTTATCGGAAAGTTCAATGGTTAAGTCATCCGTTTTTTTACGGAAGGCTTTGAGCTTCTCAGTATATTTTGAATTTTTCGCTAGGTTATTGATTTCTTTTGGGTCTTTCTTAAGATTGTAGAGTTCCTCGAACGATTTGTCATTGACATACCTGAAATACTTCCACTCTTGGGTGCGTACCCCTTCACTGGGCGGAATATTTTCAAATTCCCAGAGATGCTCGATGAGCACCGTGTCTCGTTCCAAATTTTTACTTTGACCGACAACCAGAGGGAGAAGACTCTTCCCTTGCCAACTTTGGGGCTGTGCTACTCCGGCCATATCTAAAATAGTTGAAGGCACATCTATGTTTAGGGCCATGTCGTCAAGGTCTTGGTGTTTTTTAACCCTTGGGTCGTAAATAATAAGGGGCACACGAACCGAATTATCATACAGCAGCCATTTTCCGGCCAATTGACGTTCTCCTAAAAAGTAACCGTTATCACCCATTAGAATGATAACCGTATTTTTATCGAGTCCTTTCTTTTTGAGACGCTCCCGAATTTTTCCTATTTCTCGGTCAATCCCTGAAATCATACGGTAATACCCCTTTAAACTGTGCTGATATTTTTCAGGGGTATCATACCGCCAATGCCAGCGGGTACGGTTAAAGCCTTCCCGAACGAATTTGGGCTGTTGCTCGAAATACTTGTCTTCGCCAAGAGCAGGGCCGGGCATGGTGGTGTTTTGCAATAGCTTATCAGATTCCTCTTGCCAAAAGTATTGGTCCTTGGCGCCGTCATGGGCATGGGGTGCGCTAAAACTGAGTGATAGACAAAAGGGAGAAGATGCATCGGCGGCATCAATATAATCCAATGCTTTTTGACCAGTATAGCGAGTTAGGTGTACCGTGTCTTTACCCAAGGTTTTATAATAGTAGCCCCGTCTGTCTTTAAAGGCTCCGTTGCGGTCATACGATTCAAAGACATCGAATTGCTTTTCGAGATGGTCATAGCGCACACCGTACTTTCCAAAAAAACCGGTGTGATAGCCGTTATTTTTTAAAAGGGTAGGATAAGAGGTAGCCATATAACTGTCCCTAATATTTCCCGTTTGAAAGTTGTAATTGTGGGTGCGCTCGTAAAGTCCGGTCAAAATACTGGCACGACTGGCGGCGCAGATCGGGGTGGTTACCATGGCATTTTTGAAATAGACGCCAGACTTGGCCAGTTCGTCCATTTCTGGTGTATGAATCAATGAATTTCCCGCATAGCCTAGTGCATCGAACCGCTGGTCATCGGTTAAGATAAATATGATATTCGGACGGTCAGTACCTTTTTGTGCTTTGTTCTTTTGTGCATGGAACTTGGGCCCCGATACCAAAAACAAGAGTAGAATAAAGTGGGCACTATATTTTTGATAATTCATTAATTTTAATTTTTTAAGCAGAATTTTGAAGTAGGTCAAACTTAAGCCATTTCCTATGATTGGGTATCCTGTGCCGTCCTGTTTCTTAAAAATAAACTTTCTCACTTCCTCTATAAATATATACCTTTAAGGTCGATCGATGTCATCTTGTAAATCTACTTTTAAGAAAAACGAAATCCCTGAAATGATAAGGAGTTTAATAAAATCGGTATTTATTTCCGTTACATTATTGTTTTGTGCACCATGTAAAAGCCAAAATAAAGTAAGTGATTTTGATCTTTTTCAAATAGAAAGAAACCGAGTGGTCGATAGGGCGCGGGAATTCGCCACTTTAGAGCCTATTACCGTAACCCATGATTATAGTGAGCGTAGTGCGGGTACGCTGCATGATTTTTATTCGGAGGGAGATTATTGGTGGCCCGACCCGCAAAACCCTGATGGACCTTATATTCGAAAAGATGGCTTGACTAACCCAGATAACTTTACGGCGCATCGTAGGGCCATGATTCGTTTGAGCCAGATTTCCGGGGCTTTGGCATCGGCCTATTTGGTTACCGGTGATAAGGCTTATGTCAAACAGTTGCTTCCACATTTACAGGCGTGGTTTGTTAATGAAGACACTAAAATGAACCCCAATCTGCTGTATGCCCAGGCGATTCAAGGAATTGTGACAGGAAGGGGCATCGGTATTATCGATACCATCCACTTATTAGAAGTCGTTCTGGCGGTTCAGGCGATCGAAGACGCAAAAGTAATTTCCGTTGGTGAGATGGTTGAAATACGGAAATGGTTTTCCGATTACTTGGAATGGATTACAACACATCCTTATGGCATGAAGGAACGTGATAATGGAAACAACCACAGTGTTTGTTGGGCCATGCAGGTTGCCGTTTTTGCTGATTTTGTGGGCGATGCTCAACAGAAAGAATTCGCCCGGAATTTTTATAAGGAAACCTTGCTGCCTGATCAAATGGACGATAGAGGCGCTTTTCCCCTAGAGTTGGCGCGGACGAAACCCTATGGGTATTCTCTTTTTGTACTTGACGGAATGGCAGCGCTTTGCCAAGTTCTGTCTACCAAGCATGAAAACTTGTTCACCTATGTCACGCCCGACGGGAAAAGTATGATCAAAGGACTTTCGTTTTTATATCCTTATGTGAAAGATAAAAGCAGTTGGCCCTTTCAGGAGGATGTCATGTATTGGGAGGAATGGCCCGTGAGACAACCGTCGTTCCTGTTTGGAGGAATGGCACTGAATAAGACCGCCTATTTGGATTTATGGAAATCCCTTGAGCCTCATTTCGATAACCCTGAAGTTATACGGAATATGCCCATACGCTATCCGTTACTTTGGGTAAGGAAATAAAGGATTTACTCTAAAAAAAAGGGGTGTATTGCTTTATAGTTTTTTTAATAGAATGTTTCTGTATTCGACTTTCATTGGTGGGCCTACATGCACTTGAACGCCCAAATAACCTGAAGATGACCGGTTTACGGTGTCATCATCGATGACTTCACTCATCAAAATACCGTTGATGTAATGTTGTAATTTGTTTCCTTTGATGATGAGGTGGGCTTCGTTCCAATCTTCGCTTTTGATCTTTGTTTTAAGTTCATCGGAGTCGCCTAGAGATTCGACGACTTCACGGCTCTGCCAAGCATTTTTTGCGACATTGGCACGCAAAGATCCTGGGGTATCGGCATTTTCCTGTGAAGTAATAACGGCCTTTTCACCACGATAGGCAAGGGTAGCGCGTTTTTTCTCCTCATAGTTCTGCCCTGTATACCTGATTTTGCCATCGATGTCGGCCTGATAGCCCCGTAGTGCATATTGAATCGTGTCGATTTTTTCGCTGCGGTAATTAATGCCGCTATTTCCTGCTTCTGCAATACGGAACTCTAACTTCAATTCGAAGTCGCTGGGCTGATCACCCTCCCAAATAATAAAGGTATTGTTTTGCAGCAAAGTGGAAGGGGTTACTTCACCCACCAAATTGCCATTTTCTACCCGCCAGTAATTCGGGTCTCCCTGCCAATTGTCTAGGGTCTCCCCGTCAAATATTGCTTCAAAACCATCATTGTCGTCGACCAATGTAGTCGATTCTTCCGTAGTTTGACTTTCCTTTTTCTCCTTGCAAGATTGTAAACCGATAAGAACTAGAATTACCAGTGCGTAGCGCATATACTTTGTTTTGAGGTTCATTTTTTTTATTTTTTTGTTGGTTCGTTGTAATAGATTGTTAGCCCGTCTTTTCCGGCTACGATAATGTCTTTCATTCCGTTTTTGTTCAAATCGGATACGCTAAAATAGACTCCGGTACCTTTTCCTTTGCCATAAGCACCGTAATCGATAATTTGCTTGCTGAAATTTTCGCCCGTCCATCTGAAATAATAGAGTCCGAGTTTATCATTCCCGCCAGGGTCTTTGCCATTGTGGGCTCGGTATCGCTTGCCAGTCACCAATTCATTTTCCCCATCCTGATCGATATCGGTCCATTCCATACTATGGTATTGTGAATTATAGGGATCAATGGCATGTTTGGTCCAGGTTGTTTTTTTATCTTTTTGAGATGTTGTTTGTTCGTGCCAATGGAGCCCGTAACCATGGCCTTGACCAACGATTAAATCGGTGAGTCCATCTTTATTGATATCGGCAATAATCATAGGCACGCTGGCCGTACCGAGCTCAAAGTCTTGATGAAATTTCCATTCTCCGGTAAACGGATTCTTTGGTGCTTCGATCCAACCCGATGGAACGACCAAATCTTCGCGGCCATCGGCATTAATGTCGCCAAAACCTAGACCATGGCCATGTTTTCCGGTAATGGCGTGTTTACTGAATTTTCCGGCACCCTTCTTATTATGATCCAATACCAGGCGATAGATAACTAAGGAATCATTGGGTGTGTTCGGAACGATTTCGATGATGCCGTCGCCATCAATATCCCAAGAACGGGTACTTTTGATATTACCTACTTCAGCAATCAGATGTTCTTTCCATTCACCGTTATCACCGGGATTCTCTTTCCAAACCAATTGTTTTCCAAACCAGCCCCCAGTAATAAAATCTATATTTCCATCACCATTGACATCGAGTGGAATGGTCGAAAAGTCATCGTAATATTCGCCATACCGTTTTGCCGAACCGATATAGTGTCTGTTATGATAATCAGGTCCCTCGTACCAGTAGGCACCCGATACGATATCAGGCACATTGTCATTGTTGACATCGAAGACCCCGGCCGATTCATAACTTTCTGAAGCAATCGATTTTTTGGTAAACACTAAAGGCTTCGATTGGGCGTATCCAAAAACACCTACCAAGAAAAGGAGGATGAGCAGAGTGCGCACTGGGATATTTTCGGATGTAATTTTAGAAGCTGGCACCATGTAGTCTATGGCTACATAACGACCAGCTTCTTTTACTGACGTATTCATTTTAATTGTTAGCCTCCGTGTAAATAGGGTTTTTAGGATCGCCTCCAGAAATCAAGTAAGCCAGAAGGTCTTTTAGTTCATCCTCGTTTAACGAATTAATGGTGCCCGGGGGCATTAATGACACAGTTGACATTTTTATGTCGGTCACCTGATCTTTGGCAATCTCACGTGTAATGTCGGGAGCGTAAGGGTTCTGGGAAACTACATAGTTTTGATCGGTTTCGTTCATCAACCTGCCCACTATCGATTTCCCATCTTTTAGGGTATATACTGTGGAGTTATATTGGTCGGAGATAACGTCATTTGGATCGATAATAGCCTTTAATATATCTTCAGGAGAGAAACGAGTACCAAGTTGTGTAAGATCGGGCCCGATGTTTTGGCCTTCGCCTTGCATAGTATGACAGGTAACACAGCTTGTAGAGGCAAACATACTTTTACCATATTCAAAATCTCTCCCTTTTAAGCCATCGGCCAATAAGGGCTCGATTTCATCTACCTTCCAATTATGTCTAGGTCCTTTAGGTGATACTGTGGAAACGGCTAAATCGTTACCCGAACTTGTCAATAAGTCGGCACCTGACATTTTATCGTAGAAATCGAATTTAGCCTTAGGTACATGGGTCAGGGCCTTTTTTCTGGCCTTATCAATAAAACCAATATAGCTTCTGCCAGCCTTGAACGAAAATGCCTTGTTAAACCACTTGAAGTACTTTTCTCGGAGTTCGGGAGTCCATCCTTTGTCGACATCTTCAATAACCATACCGTAGTAGGTGTGTTGGGCCGGAGGCATGTTTTTCAAGGTAAGGGCGATATCCATACCGTATTGTGGGTTTCTTAAAATCAAATCGGAGGCATCGGTGGCCGTGTTGGCCATTACGTCTACATTCTCACCGGTATTCGATTCTAACAATGCCAATGTTTTCTTGGCGACTGTAGGGTCATCAAGATAGGCAAGGGTTTTACTTAACAACTGATTCAATACATCGGTCTGTGCCGGATATTTTGGTGAAAGATAGTTGATGACTTTATTTTTTGTACTGGTCGATGGCACTCCGAAACGGGAGAGCGTTAGTTCAAAAGCTCGAAGCAGATCAACCTGGTGTTGTGGTGAAAGTGAAGCATAATCTACACCCAAAAGTGCATTGAGCATTCCGGTTTGTTGTGCTTTTGAGCCATGGCGGGCCAAAGCGATAACACCTTGTGCCAAGGCTACCGGGTCCTTTTCGGCCAACACCTTGGCTTGCCATTCTTGTACAGGCTGATGTTCTACTGCAATTCGTGCGGCATACTGTAGAAAGCGGTCTTCACTGTTTAAATGGGGCCAGGCAAAAGCTATGGCTCCTTCTTTTGGTCCTTCATGGTAGGCCTCAAGTTGTCTTCTGATTTTATTTTCTTCGGTCAATTCGGAAGCTTCGTTTGAAGCTGCAACTGACTCATCACCGGTATAATGTACTCGGTAAAGGTCGGAATCTAACCTACGACCACCCGACATAAAGTACATCGCTCCATCTGGGCCAATTACCCCATCTGTCAAAGGCAGGGGAATACCCGATAAAAATTCCTCGCGTTCACCATCGTAAGAAGAGCCATTAGGTGTAAGGTGAATGGCATAGATCATTCCAAAACTCCAATCGAAAGCATAAATGCTTTTTTGGTATTTCTCAGGAAATTTTGCTCCTCTTCCATACACCACATTGGTTGGCGAGCCTTGGCCAATATTCACTATTGCAGGAAGGTTGTCAGGGTAGGCCGGTGACCACTTTCCGTTACCGGTACGCCATCCGAATTCACTACCACTTGTTACATGGCATATACGGGTTGGTCGGTACCAAGGCATGCCTAAGTCCCATTCCATATCACTATCGTAAACGAACATATCGCCTTCATCATTAAAATCAAGGTCAAAAGGATTTCTGAAGCCGGCGCTCACCAATTCCCAATTTTTTCCCTCGGGGTCGATTTTTGCTATCCAGCCCCCTGGAGCGCCTCTATCATTGGCATGACCCCTAGGGTCTTTGACCTGGGGGAATAGGTTGTCGTCTTGCCACACTTTTGGCAAACGATAGGAATCCATTTCAGGGAGGTCGGTATGATTACCCGCAATGACGTGAAGTGTCTTTCCGTCGGGACTCATTACGATACTATGCGGACCATGTTCACCGGCGCCATTCAACGCCTTTAGTAAGGTAATCTTGTCATATTGGTCATCGTTATCAGTATCCTGTAAACGGTAAAGACCGCTGCTTTTTTCAAATTCGTCGTTGCCCCGGTGGTTGACCATAACGTATAGGCTGTTGAAAGCATAAAGTAGACCTTGTGCGTACCCCATTTGAATAACGGAATCGGCAACAGTTTCCCCGGTCTGGATTTTAAGCTTTTCAATTGTTGGTGTCACATCATCAGCACCGATAGGGGGAATTTCCATACGATATAAGGCGCCGTATTGGTCGGCTGTAATTAGGCGATCTTTGTCATCAAAGGTCATGGCGACCCAAGATCCTTGGTCATTATCTGCAGGACTATACAGGTGTTCTGCCTCAAAACCTGGCTGTAATTTAAGCTTCGATAGTTTTGGGTCAAGCTCTTGGGTGCTTTTTGAATCCGTTTCCTTGGCATCCTCACAAGAAATGGAAAAAAGCATTGCAAAAATAATTGCGACGAAAAGTCTGGTCATGTTTTTGGATTTATGATTATAAGTCGACTAATTTAATTAAAAATTCGGGTTTAAAGACGATTCGGATGCTGGAAGTGCATAGCGTTCAGAGATATTGGTAAAGACATTGCCCCTTGGTTCTACCCCTGCCGGATAGTAGTAGTCAACCGGGTTGGCTTTTATTTTATTTCCATGGGCGGTAATCACATCTATGGCACGACCTGTGCGTACAAGATCGAACCATCTTTTGTTTTCAAACGCCAGTTCAACCCTTCGTTCGTTAAAAATGGCTTCTCCCAAATCACCTGTAGGGGCACCAAGACCCGCACGTGTGCGAACTTCAGTTAGATACGGAAGAGCTTCTCCATTTTTACCTTGTTCTTCCAAGGCTTCCGCCAAAAATAACAGTACTTCGGCATACCGATAAACGGGCCAATTCATACCATGGTTGCCATGCAAGGCATGAGGTTCAACATATTTTTTAATGATGGGATAAATGCCATCTTCCCAAAAACTCTCGCTAGCGGTGATGTACATTATTGAAGCTTCTTCCCTTAAATCCCCATCTTCATAAGCTTCGATGATATCTGGGGTAGGAATATTGTTCCCTTCACCGTTAACGGGTTGCGGATTTGATGTTCCGGTTATTGCACCAACTTCTTCGGCGCTAATTGGTCTTGGGAGAAAGTTATATAAAAAACTACCATTCAATCCTTCGGCACCTTCCCGGTATTGAATTTCAAAAACCGACTCTATATTATTCTTATTGTCACTATTCCCTGAAAAAGCATCCTCATAGTTGGGCATTAAGGCATATTCATTACTGGCTACAACCGCCTTCAAAACAGTTTCGGCTTCGGGCCATTGTTGACGTACTATATATACGTTGCCCAATAGGGTTTGAGCAGCACCAGAGGTTACCCTACCAGGCTGTTGTTCTGATTTGAGTGGTAATAAGGGAATAGCCGCTTGGGTATCTTCGATAATCTGTGCATAAAGTTCATCTTCGGAGGCTAGCGGCAAAGCAGCCCCTTCACGGTCTACTACAGGTTCAAGGTGCATGGGTACGCTACCAAATAACTGTGCTAGGTCAAAATAAGAATACGCTCTTAAAAAAAGAGCTTGGCCTTTTACATTCGCTTTTGCAGTTTCATCAAACTCAGCGTCATCTATTGTTGCTAAAATCTGATTGGCTCGGGCGATAACTTCATAGTAGCCAACATAAACATTATTTACGTGGGTATTTGCCGTGATACCTCCATCGCTTGGTATAGAGTGGTCGGCTATATCCTCTTGGTTGTCTGTAGCTCCGAAAGCCGTATTACGCGCAAAATAGGTATTGTCAGAATGCATTTCGGCCAAAAAGGGCTTCGATTGATTGTTGATACCACGTAGCGGTACATAGGTGCCATTGATGGCCTGGGTAAAATCTTCTTCTGTTTTAAAGAAGGTAGGCACACTTAACGAGTCTTCTGGGAAAATGGTTAGCTCATCGTCGCAACCGCTTATCAGAAACCCCAGTATTATTGCGATAAAATAGAATATATTTTTCATTTTTTCATTTTTAAAATTTGTCGAAAGTGATCTATTTTTTGACATAATAATTTACGATTTAAAAGTTTAAGTTTAAACCCAAACTAAATATACGCGGAACCGGATATCCTGAAATATCTACTCCGGAAGCCAAATTGCCACCATCACCCTCTCCATTATTCTGGACACTTATTTCAGGGTTTGGTCCGCCCCAATATTTTGTAAAAATGTGGACATTTTGAATTGAACCAAATACACGGGCCGACTTGAAATACTTCTCCAATCCCGGAATTGTATACCCTAAAGTGATGTTTCGAATATTGAAGTAAGAAGCGTCGGCAACGAATCGATCATTGATCCAGTCTCTTTCAATACCGGTAACGTTACCACCGCCAACCGTAGTGCCATAAAAACCGTCACCAGGGTTCTCAACCGATCGAAAACGGTTTTCAACATCCTTCAAAAGGTTAAAGACCCCGTCTAAGTTTGTTGTGCTATACAAGTGTCTGACAAGTAGTTCGTTACCGTATGAGCCTGTACCCACAATAGAAAGGTCAAAATTATTGTAATTGAAAGTATTTGTGATACCATAGGTGAAGTCAGGGAAGGGACTTCCCATGATGGCGCGGTCATCTTCATCACCCCCACGAGTAATGATTCCGTCACCATTAACGTCGAGTAATTTAATACTGCCTACCGTAGAACGCCCTGGTACCTGGGGAGAGCTGTCTAAGTCTTGCTGGTTAAGATAAACCCCATCGGATAAATGACCATAAAATTGACCAAAGGGCTCGCCTACTTTTGTAATATGCCATCCGCCCGGCCCATAAACTCGATCAATCCCCTCCGCAAGTGCTACTACTTCATTGCGGTTGAACGATATATTGGCGTTGGTGGTCCATTGAAATTCACCGGTGGTGTTAACCGAATTTAGACCGAACTCATGGCCCCAAAATTTGATTTCACCAATATTATCGCTGAAGTTGGAAAATCCAGATTCCCTGGCGACCTGAACATTGTATAGTAGATTTGTCGTGTTTTTGGTGTAATAGTCATAAACCAACGATACCCGATCATTGAATAGACTTAAATCCATACCAATATCAAACTGTTTTGTGGTCTCCCATCCCAAATTAGAATTTGAGAGTGAATTTACCGCTGAACCAGGCGCAAAATCGTTGCCAAATACGGCATTCACTGTATTGTTGATTAAGGCGTATTGGGTGTAATTTCCTATATTATTGTTGCCGGTGACACCATAACTGGCGCGTAATTTAAGAAGCGAAATGGATTCTATATTTTCTAGAAAAGCTTCATCGGAAGCTATCCATCCTGCAGATACGGAAGGAAATGTACCCCACCTATTCTCAGATCCAAACCGTGAAGACCCATCACTACGAATAGAGCCCGTCAATAAATATTTTCCTTTATAGTTATAAGTCAACCTAGAAAGAAATGAAACCAAACTCCACTCCTGTACTTGGTCGAAAGTACCGCCTCTATTAATGTTGGTCGCACCTTGTATATTAGGCAATCTGTCGTCAGCAAAATCACTGGCCGCAACCCTACTGCGGTCCATACGATATTTTTGATAGGTAAATCCTCCTAAAAGAGAGAAGGTATGGTCACCGATACTTTTGTTGTAAGTAACCGTGTTCTCGTTCAGCCAAGAAAAAGTATTTCGGTCGTCCCAAACCGCTTCGTTATTTGTAGGTATAGGACGATTTATTGCATAAGTAGCATTGGTAGGACTGAAATATTCGTATTGACTATTATAAAATTCGGCATTTAAACTCGATTTAATGGCAAGCCCTTCTATAGGCTGATATTCGATATAGGCGTTTGACAAAAGATTAAGTTCTTTGGTTCCGTCTTGAATTCTCTCGGCAGAATTAAGCCAGTTGGCATAAGAGAAGATGTTTCCTGTATTCGCCGGAAAATTATTGAACTCTGTTCTGGTTCCGTCAGGATTGTAGATTGGCATAATCGGCCAGGTGTGCAACGCATTAAATAGAAGGCCTGTTCCCCTGCTACCATCTGTTCTTGGTATATTATCCAATATGTAACTAGGTGCAATATTAACACCTAAGCGAATCTTGTCGGATAAATTATAATCCAAATTTGCACGTAATGAATATCTTTTATAATCTGAGCTTAAGACTACACCTTCTTGATCCAAGAAACCTAAAATCAGAGAGGTTCGCAATTTTTCTTTATTGGAGGTAACGGTGAGATTGTAGTTGGTCATAGGGGCCGTTCTAAGCATTGCATCGTACCAATCGTTGTTTTGTCCCTCATACTGTGACGGGTTCTGATAGATATCAGGAACTGGGTCCCCTTGATCCTCATAGTACTCCTTTTTAAATTGGGCAAATTCAACGGCATTCATCATTTCTATTCTCCCTCTATCCGGAACGTTCTGCATACTGCTTGTAACATTCAAGCTTATACTTGTTTCGCCTGGCTTTCCGCTTTTGGTCGTAATCAGCACAACACCATTGGCGGCCCTTGAACCATAGAGCGAAGTTGATGCGGCATCTTTCAAAATGGAAATATCCTGGATCTCATCAGGGTTTATATTGTTGATTCCTCCTGAAATCGGGAAGCCATCAACTACATATAAGGGATCGCTACCACCTGAAACAGATAGTTGCCCGCGAATTCTTACCGACATGCCCTGACCCGGTTTACCCGTAGTTTGGTTGATTTGAACCCCTGGAATTCTACCCTGTATTTTTTGAGTAATCTGGGAGACCGGAATATCGGCAAGTTCAGTGGCCTGAATGGTAGACACTGACCCGGTAACCTGTCTTTTAATCTGGGTGCCATAACCCACTACGACGACTTCATCGAGACCGGCGGCGCTTTCTTCGAGTGTGACTGTTATAGTCGATTGTCCGTTTAAGGGGACTTCCTTAGTGGCAAACCCGATGTAAGAAAAGACCAAAGTGGCGTTTGTGTTGGCAACCTCAATGGAAAAATTTCCGTCAAAATCTGCCGTTACTCCATTTGTAGTGCCTTTTTCAACAATGTTGGCTCCGGGAAGTCCTAGACCGTCGGTGGAAGAAAGAACCGTGCCTGTAATGGCCACGTCTTGAGCTTGGGTGTTAAGTGCAAAAAGTAACATTAAGGCAATAAGAAATACCTTTGAAACAGCGTTCAATTTTTTTTTCATTGTAGTGTTGATTAAGTTGTTGTCTTTAAAAAAACGAGATGTCAAAATACCTTATAGTGTTTCAAAGTAATTCTGTCGTCTTTTTGTCGAAAGTACTGACCTAATCTTGATGAACTATCCTGTACTGTCCTGTTTAAAATGAATATTATTTAGTATTGATGGATTTTTTTTATCAAAAAATATTTTTTTCGCGTAAAAAACAAATAATTCAACAATACTGAGTGCTTTGTGTGAGAGTTAGGGCTGATTTTTTTCATCGAATCGGGACAGTACAGGATACCTCGCTCGATTCCCTTGCTTACTTTAGCCCTATCAAAACTAAATTAAGACGATTAAAATGAGCAATACGGTTAAGAATTTCAACTATGTAGATTATCTCTGGGACGAGGAAAAAGCGGCACAACTCGGTGAAGACCAGGTCGCACTGTTTTTATATCGTTCGAATATTCTCGGAGCCGACCTGAGAATAACAAATTACGGTGGGGGTAATACGAGCTGTAAGACCATCGAGAAAGATCCATTGACTGATGAAGAAGTCGAGGTGATGTGGATCAAGGGGTCAGGCGGTGATATTGGTACCCTTACCAAGGCGGGTATAGCTGGGTTGTATACCGAACGGCTCCGCAACCTAAAAAATGTATATGGAGGATTGACCGACGAAGACCGTATGGTAGGCCTCTTCAATCATTGCATCTATGATTTGGATAGCAAAGCACCTTCAATCGATACCCCTTTGCACGGTCTGTTGCCCTTTAAACATATCGATCACTTGCACCCCGACGCGCTTATTGCGGTAGCTGCCGCTAAAGACAGTGAGAAAGTGACCAAGGAGATTTGGGGCGATACCATGGGCTGGGTGCCATGGCAACGACCAGGCTTCGATTTAGGGTTACAGTTGGAAAAATGTTTAAATGACAATCCTGGTATCCGCGGTATCGTTTTGGGCAGCCACGGACTTTTTACATGGGGAGACACTTCATATGAATGTTATATGAACAGTTTGGAAGTCATTGAAATGGCTTCCGAATATATTGAGAAGAAAATCAAGGAGAAGGGCAGCGTTTTTGGTGGGCAGAAAGTACAGTCGCTCCCAAAAGATGAACGCCTTGAAAAGGCAGCGCAATTAATGCCGATGTTACGCGGACTCTGTTCTTCGGAAAATAGGATGATAGGCCATTTTACCGATAGTGATGTGGTACTTCAATATATAAACAGCAATGATCTTGAGCGTTTGGCGCCCATGGGTACTTCGTGTCCCGATCATTTTTTACGTACAAAAATTCAACCCTTGGTACTTCAATTGGATACCAAGGAAGACCTTTCCGATACCGAAGCGGTGCTTGATAAATTAAGACCGGCTTTCGAGCAATATCGAAAAGAATACCAAGATTATTATGATACCCACAAACGGGATAATAGTCCCGCAGTTCGCGATGCCAATCCGGTCATTATTATTTATCCTGGGGTGGGTATGTTCAGCTTTGCCAAGAATAAACAGACAACCCGTGTGGCCAACGAATTTTATGTGAACGCAATCAACGTAATGCGTGGTGCCGAGGCCATTACGGAGTATACTTCGTTGCCGAGGCAAGAGGCCTTCGATATCGAATATTGGTTGTTGGAAGAAGCAAAGCTACAACGCATGCCCAAGGAGAAGCCCTTATCAAGAAAAGTAGCATTGGTAACCGGTGCCGGAGGTGGTATTGGAAAAGCGATTGCCGATAAATTGGCTGAACAAGGCGCCAATATAGTCTTGACCGATATTGCTGAAGACCGTCTACAAGAAGCCCTGGGGACCTATGGCCGGGATACGGCGGCCTATGCCGTATGCGATGTTACTCAAAACAGTTCCATTGCCGAAGCTTATAAAAAGGCATGTCTAGAATTCGGGGGTGTCGATATTGTTGTGCACAGTGCGGGTCTGGCCATTTCCAAACCGTTGCAAGAAACCACCGAAAAAGATTGGGATATTCTTCAGGACGTCTTGGTCAAAGGGCAGTTTGAACTTGCCAAACAGGCTGTTGCGGTCATGCGCAAACAAGGTCAGGGAGGTGATTTTATTAGTATAGCCAGTAAAAATGGTCTAGTTTCAGGTCCCAATAACGTCGGTTACGGTACCGCAAAAGCAGCCCAACAACACATGGCCCGTTTATTGGCTGCTGAATTGGGCGGTGACAAGATACGTGTGAATACGGTCAATCCCGATGGGGTAATCGTCGGTAGTAAAATCTGGGAGGGCGATTGGGCCGAAGGTCGTGCCAAAGCCTACGGTATTACCGTGGAGGAATTACCGGCGCATTACGCGAAGCGTAATCTGTTGAATGAGATTATTTATCCTGAAGATATCGCCAATGGGGTCTTTGCCTTGGTCGGTATATTGGATAAGTCTACAGGAAATATTATCAATGTCGATGGCGGTATGGCCAACGCATTTGTACGATAGTTATTTGAGTGAGTTTTTTTGAGTTATTTTAGGACTATCCGCAGGCCCGGTGCCTGTGGGTTTTCCTTCTTGTAAGTACATCATTATTATGAAGATAGAAAAAGAACAGATTTTAGGTGAAAACCAACAGCAAACGACTTCGCATAATGAAAGTTTTGATTTTTTGGGGAGCTCCTTGGGTAAGAAAGGAGTCGATGTTGAAGAAGTCGTTCGACGGTTGGCCGATTTTCAAGTAGCCATCCCAAGTTGGGCCTTAGGTGCTGGGGGAACACGGTTCGGAAGGTTTTCCTTTTACGGTGAACCTGCAAACTTGGAACAGAAAATCGACGATGTCGGTGTTTTGCACGCCCTTACGGGAACGGCCGGGGCCATTTCATTGCATATTCCTTGGGACATTCCCGAAGATTATAAGGCCATAAGGGAACGGGCGGCCTCTCACGGATTGATTTTCGATGCGGTCAATTCCAATACTTTTCAAGACCAGAAAGATGCTAAAGAAAGTTACCGGTACGGTTCGCTATCGAACAGAAGCGATGCTGCACGCGAACAAGCGGTACAACATAATCTTGATGTCATTAATATTGGCGAGAAGCTAGGATCAAAAAGCCTTACGGTATGGCTTGCCGATGGTTCCAATTTCCCGGGCCAGGACAATTTTCAAACAGCACTGTTGAACACCGAGAAGAGTTTGAAACAAATCTATGCAGGCCTTCCCGAAGACTGGAAACTCTTTATTGAATACAAGCCCTATGAGCCTAATTTTTACAGTACCGTAATACAAGATTGGGGCACTTCGTTCCTATTGGCGAACGCCTGTGGAGAAAAGGCTTATACGCTTGTCGATTTGGGGCATCACCTGCCCAATACCAATATCGAACAGATTGTCTCAACCTTAATGTTGAAGGGTAAATTGGGGGGCTTCCATTTTAATGATAGCAAGTATGGCGATGACGATAGTACGACAGGAAGCGTTAAACCTTATGCGCTATTCTTGATATTCAACGAGCTGGTATATGGTATGCAGAACAATCCACAAAACCCATATCCCGCCTGGATGATTGATGCCAGTCACAACATCAAAGATCCATTGGAAGACTTGATGCAATCATTGGAGGCCATACAGGAGGCCTATGCCAAGGCCTTGTTGGTCGACCAAAAACAATTGAAAGCGGCTCAAGAGGAGAATGACGTGGTTCAGTGTCAAGAAATTTTGCAAAATGCATATCGAACCGATGTCCGACCGTTGTTAGAACGGGCGAGACTTCAAAGAGGCGGTGCGTTGAATCCTTTAATGGCTTTCCGTTCGCTAAAAGTACGTGAGAACTTAATAAAGGAGCGAGGCAGGCACACGGTTGCTACCGGACTTTAAGCTATTTCAATGAAAACGAAAGTTACGGCCATATTCGATATCGGGAGAACCAACAAAAAGTTCTTTCTTTTTGACGAGGATTTTCAAGAAGTCTATCGGGAATATTCCCGTTTTGAAGAAATTACGGATGAGGATGGATATCCTACGGAAGATCTGGAAGCCCTTGAAAATTGGTTGAAAGAAGTCTTTGACCGTATGATGGATGTACCCGATTATGAGATAAGCGCCGTTAACTTTTCCAGCTATGGTGCTACTGTCGTTCATATCGACGAACATGGTAAGGTGCTCACCCCCTTGTACAACTATATGAAACCTCTGGATGAAGCCATATCCAACACGTTTTATGACGAATACGGTCCCGAGGCGGAACTTTCAAGAATCACGGGGTCGCAAAAATTGGGTATGCTGAATACGGGCATGCAGCTCTATTGGCTCAAACGCACACGACCGGAAGCCTTTCAAAAAATAAAATATACACTACACCTGCCACAATACCTGAGCTATTTGTTTACGGGCGTACCTGTGAGCGAATATACCAGTATCGGTTGCCATACGTTGCTTTGGGATTTTGAAAAAAAGGAGTACCATGCATGGGTCTACAAGGAAGGGATAGATAAATTATTGCCACCCATCACTACCGCCGATACTTGTTTGAATGTGGATTATAAAGGTAGAAAGCTAAAGGTCGGGGTGGGTATACATGACAGTTCTTCGGCGCTTTTGCCGTATGTGCGGAGCACTGAAAACCCTTTTGTATTGGTTTCCACGGGAACCTGGAGTATCTCCATAAACCCGTTCGCCAAAGACATGCTTACCGATGACGATATCGCTAACGACGGCCTTTTCAATATGCGTATCGATGGAAGCCCGGTCAAAGTATCCCGTTTGTTTCTCGGCAATGAGTACAAATTTCAAATAAAACAACTCTCTGCACATTTTAATCTTCCAGAAGATTACCACAAATTGGTTAAATTCGATCAGGAAATTCTGTTCGAGGTTACCAAAGATTTTGTCCCCATGTTCAAATGGACGAGCATTTCGGCCAAGAATATGCCGGCAGAAACTACGATCCCATATGACAGGTTCGAACACTCCTATCACCAATTGATGCTGGAACTGGTGCTGTTGCAAGTGGAAAGTATTAAGTCGGCCGTAGGTGCTACCCCTGTTGAACATCTTTTTGTCGATGGTGGTTTTAGCGATAATGATGTGTACATCAAATTGATGTCCCATTACTTGGGCCATATGGGGTTGCAAACTACCGATTCGTCCTTGGGGTCGGCGCTGGGTGCGGCAATCGTTATTTCGAAGGCGAAGCTTGATACGACATTCCTTAAAAATAATTATGCTTTGAAGACACATGCACCCTTTATCTTAAAATAACTATGAAGTCCGAAATAAACTCACAATACCCGTCCGTAGAAGATTTAAGGGAAAAAGCCAAAAGGCGAGTTCCCAAATTTGCTTTCGAATATCTTGATGGCGGCTGTAATGAAGACGTAAGTATTACAAGAAATACTTCGGAAATACGAGAAGTACAGTTACAACCTAGATACCTTCGAAATAAAGGTATTAGTGATACTAAAACTAAAGTGCTGGGAATGGAGTTCGATGCCCCTTTCGGCATAGCGCCTGTTGGTCTTCAAGGCCTGATGTGGCCTAATTCGCCTGAAATTTTGGCCAAAGCGGCTTTTAAGAACAACATTCCTTTTATATTGAGTACCGTCACCACTATGAATATCGAGCGGGCGAGCGAATTGACAGAAGGGAATGCCTGGTTTCAATTGTATAATCCTGTTGAAGATGAGCTGCGCGATGACATTATTAACCGTGCAGAAGCCGCTGGTTGCCCGGTGCTTGTATTGTTGTGTGATGTACCTACATTTGGTTATAGACCCCGTGACATTCGAAATGGTCTGGCATTGCCACCCAAAATGTCTCTGACCAACATTCTGCAGATTTTAGGAAAACCAAGTTGGGCCTATAACACCCTCAAATACGGGCAGCCGACTTTTGAGACTTTAAAACCTTACACGCCCGAAGGACTCAATTTAAAACAGTTGGGACAATTTATGGACAAGACCTTTTCTGGTCGTTTGAATGAAGAGCGAATAAAACCAATTCGTGATAGGTGGAAGGGAAAATTGGTATTAAAGGGTGTAGCTTCCGAACAAGATACCCAAGATGCAATTCGAATGGGCTTCGACGGAATCATTTTATCCAATCATGGGGGTAGGCAGTTAGATGCCGCTCAATCGACCATCGGTTCACTACAGGAAGTGGCATCTAAATATGGCGACCAGATTGAAATCATGATGGACAGTGGTCTTCGATCGGGTCCTGATATCGCCAGAGCGATGGCTAGTGGTGCGAAATTTACTTTTATGGGACGTTCTTTTATGTATGGGGCAGGGGCTTTGGGCAATAAAGGTGGTGATCACACAATTGCCATGTTAAAGACCCAGTTCAAACAGGTCATGGACCAATTATGCTGCGAAAGGGTTGAAGATCTACCAAATCATTTACTCCAACGTGCTTAAATAATAACCATCCGAATAACTTTACTTAGAATATTTCAAGTTTAAAACCATACCAATGAGCCAATACAGTATCGAAGAGGAAATAATCGAAGAAATCACAGGAGGCGAGTTTGAACGAACTCCCGTTCCCGAATCTAGCCTCAAAGGATGGAAAAGTTTTTTAGGTATGTATGCAGGTGAGCATGCCGCGGGAACAGAATTTATCATTGGTCCATTGTTTTTAACAGCAGGGGTAAGTGCATTTGATTTGATTATCGGGTTATTGATAGGCAACCTATTGGCTGTATTGAGCTGGCGTTTTTTGACTGCCGAAATTGCTGTGAAGTATCGATTGACCCTCTATTATCAATTGGAGAAAATCTGCGGAAAAACGCTGGTGACGGGTTATAACTTGGCCAATGGTATATTATTCTGTTTTTTAGCGGGGGCCATGATTACCGTTTCCGCAACGGCAGTAGGCATCCCTTTTGGTATGGAAATGCCCAAATTAACAGATACCATGCCTAATGGCCCTACTTGGGTCATCATTGTTTTGATTGTCGGAGCCGTAATTTCATTAATCGCCTCCAAGGGCTACGATACTGTTTCCAAGGCAGCGAATTGGATGTCTCCTGTAATCGTCTTGGCGTTTATTGCCTGCGGTGTTGTTGCATTAGGGCAATTGGGGGTAGACAGTTTTTCTGATTTTTGGAATATCTGGGGCGAAGGCTCCGATCCCTTTCCAGGACAATTGAAATACACTTTTTGGCATGTGGTTATCTGGTCGTGGTTTGCTAATGCGGCCATGCATATTGGTATGTCGGATCTTTCGGTTTTTAGGTTTGCCAAAAGTCCCAGTTCAGGTTGGACGACCGCTGCAGGAATGTACGTCGGCCATTATATGGCGTGGATTGCAGCTGCGTTGTTATATGCCGTCTATCTCAAATCTCCCGAAGCCCAAGCATTTTTAACCAATGGGGAAGCCCCGCCCGTGGCTCCGGGACCTTTAGCGAATAATGCCATCGGTATTTTCGGCATCATTGCCGTGGTTTTGGCTGGCTGGACAACCGCTAATCCGACCATTTATAGGGCCGGACTTGCCTTTCAGGCCATTGTTCCGAAACTCTCGACATTTTGGGTCACTATTATCGCAGGTACGGTAGCTACCATCGCAGGGCTTTTTCCAGCCTTTGCCATGAAACTATTGGGTTTTGTAGCTCTATATGGATTTATTCTCGCACCTTTTGGAGCAATTATCGTGTTCGAGCATTTCTTTTATAAAAATGCCGGCATCGTAAAAAATTATGCCGAAGCTGCGAACATCAAGTTTAATAGATCGGTGTTTTGGGCATGGGCACTAAGTTTCGGACTTTTCTATTTTATATCCTTGCAATTCGATGTGTTCCTAAGTTTCGTAACGCTTCCTGCATGGTTGCTCTGTGGTGTACTTTTTCTGTTGTTCAGTAAGATGTGGCAAAAAAAAGATTAAAGGGGAAACCTTTATGATAAAGCCTTGTTTAGAGGGCTTTTAATCTAGTTGGTTTTTTTTAAAGCATCCCATCTCGTCTATTTTTTTATCAAATTAGCATGGTTGCTGTTGCTATACGGGACTGTAACTTGCCATGTTTTTCCTTCTGATTTTATCGTTAAACTTAAGTCATCTTTGTTTTCAGAAATAATCTTGGCCCTCACCTTTGGTGTTTCCTTTTCGGAAGGAAATAGCAGCCAGACAAAAGAACTATCAGCGTTGATTTGCGTACTGTACTTACTGGCAATGTTCGGTTCGAACAAATTATATTCAGGGCTATACCATCCTTGTATTTCGGGAGTTTCCTGCCCTTTGATGAATTCAATATCGAATTTTTGTTTGCTAATTGGTATGACGGCCAAGTTCCCGAATTCATTAGTCGTCTTGACAATCGAACCGTCTTTTTCGACCACTGATTCTGGATGCCAGTGCCACATCACATCTATTTTTCTCGGTCTATCCGTAGCAATACGGTCTACGACCACCCAAAATTCACCCCGAACATAAAGTACGGCACGAGTGTGCTTGGCTTCTCCGGTAACATCAGTATATTGGTCAAACGAATTCGAGGCATAATCGAAATCATCGGTAATTCTAAAAAAGTTGTCACCAATGGGTTCTGTGGCGAGCCTTGGTCCTGCATTTTGACCTTTTTGGTCGATTAAAATACTATTATGTCCTGCCGTGCCTTTGGCGTAAGGCCTAAATTTTTCCGCTACTTCGCCAGTATAGGCGAACCTTCCCGAATCGACTAAAAGATCTCTACCGTAGGCGGAAATGGAAATATGTAATTTGTCGTTATGTTGATGGCCGCTGCCCCAAGGGCCTATATCGAAAAATGACCACTGTGCATTGGCATCGAAACCACTTCGTGATATAAAATGACCGGCCCAAGGATAAAAATAAGAGGGGCCGTCATTTGGTTTGATTCCTGATGTACCGTTCGTGGCAATGTATTCCCACTCCGGGTGATTGAATCTTTTTGCACCTTTTAGAATTAAATCACGGTCACTGCCCTTATCACCATCATTATTCAAAATACGAAAACCGCTTGGGCGCACGACGTGGGAGATATAACTGTACATATCTTCAATCGTATTGTTAAAGAAGTCGGGTAGTTGTTTGTTGGCCCTGTTACAGATATCTTGAAAGAGTTGAAAGTTGTGGAGTGAAACATTATGGTAATGGGAGGTAAGTTCCGTTTGAACCCCGTCGGCATATACTTGTCCTTTCATGCTTTCGCTCATCGTTTCAATGGCATAGTCTAACCATTCATTCGATTTTTTATATTCTGGGAAATTAGCCGATACGGTCGCCAAAGCCGAAATTTCCATGGTCAACCAGTTGTTGCCACTGTGAAAATTTCTGTTGTAGTGGGCATGGTCTGGCAAACTCGCCAGCATCAAAAGTTGTGTGGCAGGTGAAATATATTCACTGTCGATCATCCCATAAAAAATTCGGGACCAGACTTTGACCCGAGCTGCAACTTCTAGACCGCGCCATACCGAGGTGCCGCTTTTAACGGCAGGGTAGGGCATACTTTTAATGATAAAATCCCTTAGAAACTGATCGATATATTCTGCATATTTCGGGTTGCCCGTTTCCAGATAAGTTGCGAATACACTGCTTAGTTGACTATGTCTATTCGATAGCCAAGCCCATTCTTTGTCATTGTTCGGGCCTTTATAATACCAATCACGGTGACCATCACTTAAAACAGGTACTTTTCCCCTTACATTTTGAATGATAAAAACATCTGTCAGCGTCGTGTCGGTTTCCGTTTTGGTGCTATTCGATTTTTTGGGCGAATCTTTTCTGAGCTCCGCCGCTGTATTTCCATTCTTGTAGTAGGCTAACAACGCGGTACTGGCCTCTACCATGTTTCCGTTGGAGTAAGCTTCTTTTACTTTTTCCAACCCGGGGTAGTCAAGATTGAATTGCTCCAACATCTTTTTTACGGTCTCGGGATAGCTTGTACAAAGTTGCTCCACAGTGGTAATGTCCTTCCAATTAGATTGGGAAAAACAAGTGGAATACGCACAAAACAGCATAATTAGTAGGGCAAGGTTCCGCTTAATTTTTAATATCATCGTTTGTTTTTTGGTTATAGTGACTTCGGATTTTTCTCTTTTCCGAGGGATTATTTGTGATGTTTAATTCGCTAATTTTCTTTTTGTATCAGGAACAATTGTTTGCAATGCTTCATCGGCATTGATGTATTTGTGTAGATCTCTTAGGGCGATTACGGTAAAGTCATGATCGGCCAAATAGTTCAGATATGCCGTAAATAATTCAGGGGGCGTGTTGACCCAAGGATGTTCGACATCGGGAACCCCGTGAAGCGTCAAGACAACAATTTTTCCATGTTCGGCGTGATCAAGCGCTGCTAAGATGATTTCTTTGTTCTCTGCATTGGTAGCCCAACTCGGAATAAGAAAAGGGTGGTCGACCAAGGGTGCATAGGCTCTTGAACCACCTGCGCGGGCGAAACGATACCCAAGTTCACTTAAAAATGGAAGAACCTCTCCGTTAAGTCCGTAACCCGGGTAAGCAAAACTCGTCGGTTTTTTAATGTTCAGCGACTCGCATTTGTTTTCAATATAGCTAAGTTCCTTTATAAATTGTGCTTTCGACAATTTGGTAACATTCGCATGTGTTTTGGTATGATTGGCTATTTCAAAACCCATATTGTCAAGTTCCTTTATTTGGCGCCAATTCATATAAAGTGTACTGTCTTTATAGTTTGGTGGAAATTCACACACGAAAAAGGTAGCCCCAAAACCAAATTTTTTGAGCAAGGGTGCCACTACCGAATATTGACTTGCCGGGGCATCATCGAACGTAAGTACAACTAGTTTGTCTGGAATTTCTTTTTTTAGGATTTGGGAATGCCCATAAAAAAAAACAGAAAACGCAAAAAACAGTGCGAGTACTGACCTCATTTCAGGTTACTTGGTTTAAAGAATAAAGCCATAGGCTATTTAACGACCGATATGAAAATCACATAACGGTCTCTAAAAATAAGCGATTAATTTTAATCTGAAATGAATTCGTAGAGATTTACAGTTTAGATATCTCCGGATAATCAAAGAAATATAACGCTAAGGCAAGAACATGAAAAGTTTCAGCCACTAATCGCTTACCAATTTTTGAGTTAAGAGAATTTCCATTTTTTTATTTGGTAAGCACTGTCCCAAAATTCGAACTCCATTCGGCTAGCAGTTATAAAAGCTTCAGTCATATTGTTTTGGGTCGAAGAATTGGTGTTGGCCGCTGCCCTATCGCAAATTTCAATAGCACGGGCTACAGCAATGCCAAATTCTTCCCCAGCGTAGGTGTCGATCCATTTTTGATAGGGATTGTTTGGCGCTTTTTGATGTTTATAGATATGGTTGCCAACTTCTTTATAGATCCAAAAACAGGGAAGTACGGCTGCCATGGCAATTTCAATGGACTCATAAGCTGCAGTGCTTTTCAAATAATGGATGTAATGATGGCACGTAGGTTCTAACTTCCCGCTATCCGTAATACCAAAATCCTTAAAATACGATTCGTGAAGCGCATTTTCCACCAAAATGGCATTTTGTCCAAATTGTATAAAAGCTAAAGCGTCTTCAATATGTGGTGCTTTGGCCCCTATCATTGACAAAGTGCGGCCAAAATGTTCAAGATACCCAGAATCTTGTGCCATATAGAACTGGAATTTTTCTATAGGCAGGCTGCCATCCATCAATTCTCTAATAAAAGGCATAGTGATAATAGACTTATAAATGGGAACGATACGTTCCCATGTTTGCTTAGACCAGGTCATTTTTTACTAATTTTTGAGGGTTGAAAAAGTGGTTTAACGGGCCATTTCCTTTTCCGATAACTACATCTTTACCATGGAAAATGGCTTTATGAACATAGGCTTGTCCTTTTGAGATGGCTTCTGTGAAAGAATTGTCTAAGGCAATATAACTGGCTATGGCAGATGAAAGTGTGCATCCCGAGCCATGGGTGTTGGTGGTCTCATATTTTTCCTGTTGAAAAGCGGTGACCTTATCGGAATTATCAAAGTACAACGAGGTCAATTCTGGTGTTTTAAGATGCCCTCCTTTTAGCAGGATGTCATTTGCTCCCAATGCCTTGATTCTTTTGCCGGCCGTATACATGTCTTCTATGGTAGTGATTTCCATTTGTGCCAAGATGGCCGCTTCGTCCAAATTCGGAGTGAGAATATCGGCAATGGGAAATAGCTTTTCTATAATGGTGTCAATGGTGCTGTCTTCAATAAGTTTGTGACCACTAGTTGCGACCATTACAGGATCGACGACCAGTGGAATTTTAGGATATTTTTTTAGGGTTTCGATAACCGAAGACACAAGTTCAGAAGTGTGCAGCATGCCAATTTTAATGGCATTTGGGGGAATGTCTTCCATAATAGCCGCGATTTGCTCTTGTACTGCTTTATAGGAAATTGGATAGATCGATTTTACACCCGTAGTGTTCTGAACAGGCAAAGCGGTTAAGACAGAAGTAGCGTAACATCCTAAGGCAGATATGGTTTTGATATCTGCTTGTATACCAGCGCCACCACTACCGTCAAAGCCTGCAATGGTCATAACCGAAGGGTAGGAATACTGTTTCATAATGTTTTTAGAATCTTATTTTTAAGTTCGAAGGCTGCTTTCTCTGGATTTTTAGCGCTGCAAATGGCCGAAACCACTGCGATGCTGTCAGCACCTGCTTCCAATACGGGTGCTATGGTGGCAATATTCATGTTTCCGATAGCTATCAAGGGTTTCGGTGTCAGGTCGCGAATGCGCCGAATACCTGCCAATCCCCACTCCGTTACCGTATTTTCTTTCGTTTGGGTTTTAAAGACAGGGCTAACCCCCAAACAATCTGCCATTTGTGTTTCTTGGGTATAGAGCTGTTCCAGGGCTTCTAAAGAGTAGCCTAACGATTGACATCCTTTCCAGATTTTACGAATGTTACTAGGAGGAATGTCGGTAGTGCCCACATGAATTCCGAAAGCATTTACCTTTATGGCAACCTTTAAATTGTCGTTTATGATTAAGGGAATATTATATTTGTCTGTTATCTCTTTAAGTTTTTCGGCTTTGGCAATGAACATTTCGTCATCACAATCTTTTTCCCGGAGTTGAATGAGGTCGACTCCGCCACGAATGGCAGCTTCGGCAACTTTAAGAAAGGATTGGTGCTTGCAATCACCTTCTGAAATGACTAAATACAGTGGGAAAGGAAATTCATGATTAGCCATTGCTCTCGATTTTGAGTGTGGCAAGAAATTCTTTTTCAGTGATATTGTAGAGTTTGTCCAACAATTGAACCTGAAGACTTCCGGGGCCGGCGCTGTTTTGAGCGGCCAACTCTCCGCAAATACCAAGTAAGGCCATGGCTGCCGATACAGCTTCCGTTTTATCTTCTATAATGGCAATAAAAGCGCCAATTATGGCCGTCGCGGAACACCCTAGACCCGTTACCTTGGTCATCATCACATCGCCATTTTTGATGAAAACGGGTGTATGGTCACCCACAACAATATCTGTCTCACCCGAAATACAGACCACTGCGTCATATTTTTTGTGTAACACCTTGGCGGCTTCGATAGCGTCGGTACTAAAAGCTGTACTGTCAACCCCCTTGGTCTTTGTTCTTTTGACCTGGGCCAAAGCCATAATTTCGGAGCCATTGCCCCTGATTACCGTTGGTCGGTATTCGAGTAATTGGTCCAGCAGGGTCGTGCGGTAATGGGAGGCTCCGGCGCCGACGGGGTCGAGAACCCAAGGTTTCTTTATTTGATTCGCGAATTCAGCCGATTTCAGCATTGCTTGCGACCAATAATCGTCTAACGTACCAATATTGATAACCAACGATTGACAAATGGTGCCGATATCCTTGATTTCGTCATGTCCGTGGGACATGATGGGAGAGGCTCCCAAGGCTAAAAGAGCATTTGCCGTATTGTTCATTACCACAAAATTGGTAATGTTCTGTACCAGAGGGGCAGCATTTTTAACGGCTTCAATGTGTTTCCAGAAAAGGTTTTCCATAATATTTTGTGTGTTATATATTATGGCTATAGGGCATTTCTCGAATATAAGAAGATGCTAGGTCACTGTGGTGACCAGATACTTTTCCCTACGACGGTATCAACCGTTTCAGGTTCAAAGGGACTCTCTCAATTCCTTTTGCGGAATACCCCTAAAGCCATTTCAAATATAGCATGCTTTTATGAAAAGATAGGCTAAAATGACGATTCATTAACTTTTAGATTCGATTTCTTCTATATTTAGCCTCATATTCAATATGTTGGGTTGAAACCCCATTTTCCTATAGGCACGAATAGCACTGTCGTTCGAAGCGTACACTTCCAATTGAATTTCAGATAGACCACGTTCTTTGGCCCATACAATCAAATTCTGGTTTATGACCCCATTGATGCCTTGTCCCCTATACTTTGGTGCTACAAACATAAAGCCTAAATAGGCATACTGCTCTGACCGGAAATAAGGTTCTGATTTTTTTACGAGCGCGTAACCCGAAGCGATGATTTTATTTCCGTCTACAGCGACCAACACTTGGGCGTCATCTCGTTGAATAAGCTCTTTAATGTCGTAATAGGTTATAGGGTCTTCTTTAAGTTGCGGGGCAAAAGATCGTTCATAACGAATGATTTCTTGTTCAAATGCTTTAAGGTCGGGTAGCTCTTCAAGACGTGCCTCCCGAACGATTATGTCAATTTGTTTGTTCATTGTATATATTATCAGCTTTTGATATCTTTTGTGCAATCTGTATCATTTTTATGAGCCTTACAATTTCTTTTTAAAGGCCGTCGGACTTAATCCGGTATGGTTTTTAAAGAAACGTGAAAAACTACTTAAAGATTCAAATCCGAAGAAAAAAGCCATTTCTTTTAGGGTCATATCCTCTTGTTTGATCATTCGTTTTATTTCGGTGGTTTGTCGTTGTTGAATAATTTGCTTAGCCGTTCGGTTCAATTTTTTTTTAAGAATTTGATTGAGCCTTTTTTCACTTATCCCAATTTCTTGGGCGTAGAACAAACCTGATGTTTTGTCAAGATAGTGCGATTCCATTAGCTTTAAAAAAGAGAAAACTCTTTTTTGGTCAAGGTCTTGTTCAAGATAGACTGTGTTTTGCAGTCTGATAAGTTGTAGCATTAGAACTTTGAGGAGCGATTTAATAATTAAATAGCCATTGCGTTTGTCATGGTACTCTTTTGATAGTAATTCGATTACGGCTTGAATGGAAATAAATTCATCTTTAGAAATAAAGAGGCGTTTTTTGGATGCTAGATTGAACATTTTTAAAATGTCAAGTGCATATTCTTTATCATCTTCCTCAATAAATTCACGTTCAAAACAAAGGTATAAACCTTGGTTTGCTTCAAAGAGAACAGCCGGAAAAAGCTCGTTCAAAGGTTTAAAATAGACATAGCTGCCCTTTTGAATGTTCACAAAAAAAAGTCCGAAAGAATTTTCGTGCGGAAAAGCAGGTTCAATATCGCACTGCTCGGTTATATTAATTTTAGTGCTCCAATTTTTCATTCGTAAAAGGTAGAGAGCCTAAAAGTACCAAAACATTTTTATGCCCTTGCCAGATATACAGACATCTTCTTGGAAAGAAGGAATAAAATGGTCGAAATTATCAATGCCAAAAATGCGGCAATGCCAAAGATTGTTCTGGGGTCGTTTGCTATAAATTCGATGAATGTTGAAAGAAATTGTCCTGCGAAAACAGCCATAGAGTAAAGGCCTAAATTCTTTCCTTGGCTCTTTTTATCACTAACTTCTACCATCATATGGTTTAGAAGGGGAATAGTGAGTCCAAAACCTATTCCGATAAAAATAGCGGCCGGAAATAATAGGGTAATCGTCATTGAAAATGCAAAGCAAATATAGCCTAACATAAAAAATGCAAACCCCAAGGCAACGGTATTGTAAGAATTTATTTTAGCAACAATTTTTGGCATTTGACTGGCTGAAATTACTGCTATCAGTGAAATGAGTGCCATAAAATATCCAACGTATGAGTCACTGAATTCAAAACTTTCGGGTAAAAATTGGGGTAGACGCACGAAACTGACAAAAAAGAGAACCATGGCGAGAAGTGCACTCCAAAATATGATGGTTACTTCCTTTTTTTCCTTGGTGCCAATTATTGGGGCAACTGATGAAACAGGGGCATTATGAACTCTTTTTTCTTTGGGGAGTACGGTGCGAACCAAAATAAAACAGGGCAAGGCAATCAAGTATATTAAAAAGGGACTGCGCCAGTGCCATTCGCCCAAGACACCTCCGATTGAAAGAAACACTACACCTCCGACCTCTATGGCCATCCCTTGCCAAGCGATAAGTTCTATTCTTCGTTGTCCTTCAAAATAATCGGCAATGTAGGTGGTTACCGCTACCTGAATGGCTACTGCCGAGCCGCCCAATAAGATACGATTCACAATCAGTACATACGGATCGGAAATATAGCCGCCAGAGTAGCCCAGAATAGCATAGGGTATCAACCCCAATGTTAATAGTTTAAAGGCTCCCAGCTTTGAGATAAGCCGGCCGATAATCGGGGCAAAAAGAACAACGCCCAAGGAGGGCAGTGTAATCAGCCAACCCGGACTAAAGCTGAAGTCAAGATTGATGGCTATTTCAGTTAAGGAAGGTGCTATGGCAGTACCTACCATAATGGTGAGACTGCTGGTTAAAAGAAGTGCTATTATACCCGATTTTGTGATGTTTTTCATTCCGTTTGATTTTCGTTTTAAGGTGCAAAGTTGTGACATCCCCAATCGAAACGGATTCCCATTTTTCTAAATTAGTATACCATTTTGGAAATGAGTTGATAGGGAGGTGATTTAAGTAGTACAATATTCAGGTCATTTCGTGGGAAAAGAAAGATGGTTAAAGAATTGTGGCCTGCATCGTTTTGAAGCGGTTCTTTGGATTTCTTGTTCCGATGAAAATGTTGGCTGTGGAAGTTCGTAAAAGGGAGTTAAGGTCCAGGGTCCGCTAATTGGGCTTTTTTTAAAAGCGTTCGTTTTCGCAGGAATCTTTTGTTCCTCATGTCTACAAAATAGCGACAATCTTTCCTGTATGTCTGCCGCGGCCAAAATATGTTATAAGTTCTGGTATTTTCTCAAAAGCATGCGGACCATCAATAATGCATTTTAGTTTTCCTTGGCTATAAAGCTCGTTAATAGTGTCTAGACCTTGATTCGGTTTAAGACTTAGAATCTGGAGTTGCCTCTTAAAGAAAAAGGAAATGAATTTTTTGTAGCATAATATTTGCAATAGACGATGTAGTTTTCCACCTATCGAAACGTAACGGCCATTCTGCTTTAGTGAACGTAAATAAGCAAAAGGATTTCGATTGGTCTTACAATCTAGAATCAGGTCGTATTCTTGTTTGTTTCTGGTGAAATCGATTTTTTTATAGTCGATGACATGGTCAAACCCCATTGATTTTATGGTTTCCAGTTTTTTACCGGTGTCTACTCCTGTAACTTCACACTCGTGATGTTTTGCCAGTTGAAGAGCGAAAGTGCCTACGCCCCCACCGGCACCGTTGAGCAAAATTTTGTATCCTTTTTTAATTTTTCCCATCCGTAGGCCCTGTAAAGCCAAAAGTGCCGCATGGGGTATTGAAGCAGCTTCATGAAAATCCATGGTCTCCAGTTTTTTGACCACTGCTTTTTCATGAATGCAAATGTATTCGGCAAAGCTGCCGAAACCATAGTCAGAAATATCACCGTAAACGCTATCACCGATTTTGAGATTTTCAACATTCGGGCCTAGCGCCTCTACCGTACCGGCCAATTCCATTCCTGGAATTTGTCTTTTAGGTTTTCCAAGGCCGAACATAAGACGGTACAAATAGGGTTTACCGCGTACCATGCTCCAATCATAGTCGTTGATGGCTGTGGCACGGACACGAATTAGAACTTCATTTTTTTTAGGTACAGGTTGTGCTACTTCTTGAATTTTGAGCAACTCCGGAGCCCCGTATTTTGTACAAACAATTGCTTTCATTGAAACGGAAAGGGTTAATTTCAGTCGAGAATTTAAATATAGCAAAAAGGAAACAGGCCCGGTATACGCTCCGTTTCTTCGCCCTACTGTTCTTAAATTTCGATTACAAACGAGGTAATGGATTTTAATTTAGTGGCTTTGGCTCCGCTAAATTCATAAAAATCTGAAAAAGCATAGTTTTTTCCGTTTTGCATTTTCACAATTCCGCTAGCTGCGCCTTCCTTTCCATGGGTTAAAATTCGGTCAAGTATTAATTCAGACACCTTTTGTGCTTTCATATTTTTCAATTCTTCCCTCAATTTTTCTTTGCCCTCAATTTTTTTATCGCCGATTATATTCCAAACTATGCCGTCTGTAACACTTTCGAGCAGAAAATCTGAATTTCCTTTGGCAAAAGCGATATTAATCTTCTTTATGAATTCTTTTTTTGGTGCGTTTCCGCAATCTATGGTCAAGGTGATTTTTGTCATTTTGTGAATTTATATCCTTACTCCAACTAGTGGAGTAAAAAATATGTAGTTATTGGGATTGTATAATTGAAAGACAGTTATTTTGTCGAGGTTTTGAAGGGGTGTGCATAGTTAGTTTCCTAGTCCGTTTAAGTTCGCTTTTAAAATGGACTCGACATCGGCCTCTTCAACATGACCCAAAATGCCAAAATCTCCTTTGTATCCTTTTTCTATCAATATGTTGATCATTTCTTTTTCATAGTCACCCGCTCCAATGGTAAGTAATTTTGGCCCTTCTTTTCTTAGTCCATTTAAATTTACATTCCAAAGGTGGGGCAACATTATGGTTACCAATTCAGGAAAAGCGTCAATTTGTTTGTGCGCATGATGAAAATTGTAGACCAGGCCTAAATCTTCTTGCGGTAAAGATTCGATTATCTTTATTTGATTTTTAGGTTCCCCGAACCAACCCCCATGATTATACAACGCAACTTTACAGCCCAGGGTGGTTGCTTTTTTACTTAAGAATGCAATCATTTTCGCACCCTTTTCCATTGCATCGGCATCCGAAAGGTTCTCAAAAAAATTGTTATTGAAACTTACCCAGATATGTCCCTCATAACCTACCTCCTTTATTACACTAAAGACCTTCTCATTTGAGTTGTTCAATCCGTTCAAAGAATCCGAGTTATTATCTATCCAAAGCCAAAGCGCAATTACTTCGATGTCGTTCTTTTCAGCCAATCTCAATTCTTCAGCCATTTGTGGAAGATGCTCGCTTCTCCAATCATAGGCGTATTTCGTAATTCCCAGCCGCTTAAGCATTTCAATTCTTTCGGCAGGAGACCGTTTCATACGGTCATAGGGAACAATGCACCAAGCGTAAATATTCTCAAGGTCAATGATGCGATCCTTTTTTGTTTCCTTGCATGAAACGAGAAAGACAAGGGATACTATCAATATTGGAATATAATGTTTCATGTCGTTTGATTTTGTTCCTTAGTTTTTCGTATCCGCTTTGTTCAAGTGCGTTTTTTATGGAAATTGGCCGCGATGAGTGGTTCGAAATTTAAGTGATGGCCGATTCTTGGGTGTTTTGATTGGTGTACAAGAATATTGCCCTACTAATATAGCCATTAACGGTACGGGGGTGCTTACAAATTTAATCGTTTTTGATTTTCGTAGGGAATATTTAAAAACAACGCTTCGAACATTGGCTGCCCGAAGCGCTGGTTACTATTTTTGTTTAAGGAGTTTTATTCTACATCCCACCAAACTCGTGTGTCTAAAATATCAGGGCCTTGTCTACCAATTGCAGCGTCTAGATTGGCCGAATTGACCGTTCGTTCGGCATCGGGGTAGGTCAACCTTCGAATAAAATCTTCGGTCTTCAATTCCCCGCCAGGGTAGGGGTTAGGGGCTACGACGGGAAAACCGCTTCTTCTGAAATTGGCCCAACTCTCCGAACCGTTCAAAAAGGAAGATATCCAATATTGGGTGTTAATGTCTTCCAATTCCGATCCCGGTGTCAATGAATGTGTTGCCAAGTAAGCTGTGATTTCAGATTCAGGAACGGTCGTTTCTCCCGGCCAATCGGCCAGTTGTTCCATATGGGCGCGAATAGCCTCTTGATATACGGCGTTGGCATCACCGGAAGCCCATCCACGAACGATTGCCTCGGCATGTAACAATAACGTTTCGGAATAGGTTACATAGAAACTTGGAGCTTCGGGGGCGCCTAAGCGTGTTCGATCCAACTGGCTGTAATCAAAAAGACTTGCTACTCCGTCGGCGGCAACCTGTGGCGCTATGGTGGTATTATCGAACCCTTGAGGCATTCCTATTTGCACATCGGGATCTCTATCGGCATTTTCTGGAATTTGCCCCCCCTCCGACGCCGATCCTACATACCGAACCGCTATGGCCTCCAATCTTGGATCATCGTTGCTTTGCATAAAGTCGACCAGCTCTTTGTCCAAATAATAAAATGGCGCTTGACCACCGTTCAAATTGGTTCCCATAGCATTACGGAAGCTGGGGTCATGTCGAACCAAGGCATTGTCTTCATTGGAAGTCATTATACCACCGGCAATCGCCTTCGCCGAAAATTCTTGGGCCTTTGCGGGGTTGACTTTGACCAATCGCATGGCTGCTCTTAATAAAAGGGAGTGCCCCAATCTTTTCCATGCACTTATATTATCGCTAATGCCGGCACCGGCATACATGACTTCTTGGTCTACTGCATCATTTGCAGGGTTTAAGGCTGCGGAAGCTTCTTCCAGTTCTTTGAGCAGATCGTCGTAAATCAGCTCCTGAGGATCGTATTCCGGAAAAGGAATCTGTTCCAAAAATCCCTTCCCGGCACTAAAATATGGTACATCTCCATAGCTGTCGGTCAAAATCATAAATTGATGCGCCCGCCAAATTCGAAGCATTGACAATAAATTCGTTTTTTCGGGATCATCTTCAATGGATGCGATGCCGTCGACTAGATTTTTGATGGTGGTGCGATATCCAAGGTTCCAAAGTTCGAGCGTTGCAGCACGGTTATCTTGATTGAGATTCGCCCCGGTACCAACTCCCGCAAAGGGAGTAATCATCTGTCTCACGATTGTTACTTGATAGGTCAGGTTATTCCCATAACCAGGGGCACCTTGTATGATGGCGGTGTTCAGTTGATAGGTTGGATCTATTGAGACCAGACGGACTTTGTCGGTATTCAGGTCATCGAACCCATCGTCACATGAGATAAGCAATGCCATTATCAAAAACGTACTCGATATATATTTTGCTATATTTTTCATCGTCTTTGTATTAAAATTTAATGTTCATGTTAAAACCGATATCCCTGGTAATCGGTAGACCGGTGGCCTCTAGACCTGTGTATTGATCCCCGATGATCCCGTTTTGATCGGGATGGATATGGGGGACCCATTTTTTAAGAACGGCCACATTATTGGCAACAATATCGAATTTCAAGTTTTTTATAAACTTGATTTTATCCAAGTGTGATGTAAAGTCATAGCCTATTGATAATTGTCTTAGCTGCCAAGAGCCCGCATTGAAAACCGATGCTTCAGATCCCCTATGGGTACGTATCGTCTGGTAGTACCCTTGAATATCGGCCTGTGCCGTATTGACACTGCCATCGGGATTGACCCCTTCGCCAATGACGTACCCGACATCCCGTCCGACCAAAGTGGCTTTGTCAAGCCCGTGCCGATACGCATTGATGTGGGTACCTGAAATCATTTTATGGCCCAATTTGTAGTCTATTAAGAAGGACGCCGTAACGTTTTTGTATTTAAAGGAATTGGTAAAACCACCGACCCAGACGGGTAGGGCAGTACCAAAATTAAGCTGCTCTTCAGACCGTAGCGGAAATCCATTGTTTGGGTCGAATACCTGGTTTCCTTGGTCGTCGCGCAACCATCCATACCCGTAGAGCTGTGCCATAGGCTTACCGACCACCTGTCTAAGTTCTCCATGGAACTCGGCAAGTCCGACGGTAATAAAGTTATCATCGACACTTTCGCCAAGACTCAATACTTCAGAAGTATTATAGGATAAGTTCGCAGCGGTGTTCCATGTAAAGTTTGGGCTGCGTATGGGACTGACCGAGAGGAAAACTTCAAATCCTTCATTTCTACTTTCCCCAACATTTATACGACGGGTGGTATAGCCCGAGGCATCTGAGGTTTGTGCCTGGAGTATCTGATCGGAGGAAAGCTTGTTGTAATACGAAGCCTCGAACCGCAAATTATTGAACAGGGTCAGTTCTAACCCTATTTCCCGCTCGGTCACACGCATGGGTCTTAAATCGGTGTTGGGAATAGTACTGGTGTCGATACCGCCAACAGGCTGGCCTAAAAGTTGTAACGGATTGATTCGATAAGGCAGGTTGTCGGCGTATGCGCCCACATCAGTATCACTGCCAACCTCTGCATAGGCTAATCGTATTTTTCCGAAGGAAAGCCAGCTGGGCATATTTTTAAAGGCCTGGCTGAAAACAAAACTACCTGTTATGGAAGGATAGAGGATGCTTCTATTTTCAGGGGAAAGGGTAGAGAACCAGTCATTTCTGGCGGTGGCATTTACATACAGGAAGCCGCCGTAAGAAAGTTCGGCTGCAGCATATAGCGAATTTATCTGTTCTTCCGAACGCACGTAATTTGGCGATACCGTACTGGCATTTCCAATAGTGTATAGATCTCTAGTGTAAAAGTTCTCTCCTAAAATAGTATTTACATCAGATCGTCGATACATTTGGTTACCACCAAAATTCAACATGGTGCCAAACTCGCCAAATTGTTTGTTGGCACTGATCAAAAAGTCGGCATTGACCTCTCTGAAGCGGCGTTGGTCTTGAATATATTGACCGTTTACAAAACCTGGTGGCGGATCAGATTGTCTTTGACTCCCCGTGGGCAGGTTATAGTCGACATCGCGCATATAATAATCTTGCCCGACCCGAACTTGGGCAAAAAGCCAATCAGCAAAATCGTATTTAGTCGTAATGTTGCCATACACCCGATCTCGCGTATTGTTTTCAAACCGTTTTAGTGCAAAATAAGGGTTGGTTCTATTGGTAAACCTTGAATACGGAATTTCGTCCCCATTTGCATCGCAACAGTTCTCCCTTAAGAGATCTAGTGGCATTGTAGATGCAAGGGTATAAATGACCACAGGGCTAAAATCCTGTTCGGCGATATTCGGGGGGTTGGTACGTTCCTCATTCGAGTAATTGACATTTCCTGAAATGGTAAACTTGTTAAGTTTTTGGGTAAAACCAAGGTTTACCGTTCTTCTTACATAGTCGGAACCGGGCAGAATAGAAGTTGCATCCATATTGGAAGCGGAAAAATTCAAGCCGCCATTTTCGCCACCCGAAGCAACACTAATGGTGTTCATTAATGTAGAACTATTGCGATAATAATCCCTGATTTTGTTCGGCGTCGGGGTATAAGGCACTACTAACCCGTCGAATAAGACCTGTGTGCCCCCTACAGGCTCTCCGAAACTCCAAACCCCTGTATTGGGGAACGGCGCATCGGGTCGAACCCCGCCTTCACCTTGACCATATTCATACTGATAATCGGTGAAATCAAGAGGGGCACCATTGGTATAATTGGTGTTGAAGGTAACTTCTACCCCGCCATCTGCAGACCTATTTTTGGTCGTAATCATGATGACGCCATCTTTGGCCCTTGATCCATATAAGGCTGATGCGGCCGCACCTTTTAGAATGGTCATGTCTTCGACATCGTCAGGATTGATACTACTGAGTCCGTCACCACTATCGGACCGTCTATTGCTGCCTACTTCGCCAACGTCTCCCTGTACACCAAAAGAGGTGTTGTTTATGGGAACACCGTTTACCACGATTAATGGGGAGTTGTTATTCCCGAACGAGGAAATACCGCGGATCCTTATTTTACTGCTTCCTTGGGGGCCAGATCCCAACCCTGAAATATTGACCCCTGCTACTTTCCCTTGAAGGGCATCCATAAAATTCGGGGTTCGATTTACCGCGAATTCTTCTGAATCGACGTTGGCAGTTGCATAGCCCAGAGTTTTTCGGTCTCTTTCGATTCCCAGTGCCGTCACTACGACTTCACCTAAGGCCTCGGCACTTTCTTCTAAGGTTACATTGATGGTAGTTTGCTCTCCGACGACCACTTCTTTAGCCGTAAACCCGATATAGCTAAAAACCAGAACGGCACTACTGTTCGGTACGTTTATAGTATAGTTGCCATTGAAATCAGAGGTGACCCCAGTATTGGTTCCTTTTACAAGAATGCTTGTTCCGGGTAACGGCCCACCATTGACATCGGAGACGATGCCACTTATCGCAATGGGATCTTGCAATATGATGGGAGTTGTCGTATTTCTCGTAGTGCGATTCGTATTATGCGATATCAGTACGATTTGTTTGTCAATAATCTTAAAGTTTACCTTGCCAAAGGGAAAAAGCTTTTGGAGTATTTTTTCTATGCTTAACCCCTTTACCCGTATATTTACTTTGCGTTGCAAGTTTAAATCTTGTTTGCTATAAAAGAATTTAAACTCGGTCTTTGCTTCTATAGCATCGATTATTTCGAGTATCGTAGCGCCGGTTTTGTCTAAATCGATTTTTGTGTTTTGGGCGTAGCCCGAGGTGGCATGTAATTGACAGATTGATCCAGTGAAAAAAAAGAGGATTGCAATCACTTGACAATTGAATTTTGGAAGCAGCACATGGGCAATTTCCAATAGTTTCATTGGTTTTTTCATAATTGCTTTTTTGGTTGATTATGTTATTGAGTGTTTTGCTTGAAGGTGTTTCAGCACTTTCAGAATGCATACTTGTAATAGGTTGCGTTTAATTCATTCAGTAATTTTTAAGATTTTTCTTTTTCCCTGATGGTTATTGTGCTTCCCTTTATCCTAAAATCAAAAGGGGTGTGTTCTTGAAATACCCTCAAAATTTGATCTAGGGATTCTTTGGTGAAAGTTCCTGTAAATCGTTTTTTATTTAATGGTGCAACTTGGTTGTCAATAGCGATATTAAAATGTCTTTCCAGTATTTTGACAATTGTTTCAAAGGGGTCATCGATGAATATCAATTTTCCAACTGTCCAAGCGATGTGCTTATTTACGTTTACTTCGTCGATGGAAATGTCATCTTTGATCATGAGGGCGCGCTGTCCTGGAACAATTTTGATATCGTCATGGCTTGAGACATTACTGGTTTTATAGACACCGACACTTCCTTCAACTAAAACTACGGCGGTTTCTTCTTCTTCCCCGTAACCGCAAATGTTGAATTTTGTTCCGTATACCCGGGTATTCATAGTATTGGTGATAACTTTAAAGGGCCAAACCTTATCTTTTTCTACTGAGAAATAGGCTTCGCCATCAAGAAAAACATTTCTTGCGCTATTGTTTGAGAAGGCTACAGGATAGCGCAATTTAGAGCCTGAATTCAAAAAAACATGAGAGCCGTCTGAAAGTCTTAGTTCGAATTTTTTGCCGTAGGGTACGACGAGCTCATTGTAGGCTATGTGCTGTTGGTCACTAACTCTTTTCTTATCGTAAACGAGTGTGTTTCGCTCTTGATTTACAATCCTATTCCCTTTTTCGTTCATAATAACTTCCGAGGCCTGCTCCTTTAGAACGTGCACCGATCCGTCTTCAAGTTTTAAGGTTATCCGTGAGCCCATAGGCTCAATATTCCCTTGTTCTGAATTGAACAGCAAGTGGTAAAGCGCGAAGGTGGTACTTATTACGATAGTAAAGAGTGCCGCAAACCGGAGAAGGGATTTGATTTCAAATGGAGATGAAGGGTACAGTTGAAAATAGTTCCTGTTGCTTTTTTTCTTTCTTTTTTGAAAAATATTTTGCCACATCGTATCAATTTCCGTGGCAGAAAGTTCTTCTTTGCCGGCGAATTGTATCAGTCTTATCATACGTGCCGCATTTTCAACGGTATCCTTTTTATGGGGATGTTGAAGTACCCAATTTTCCCAAAAATTTCGGGTCAAACGGTCAGGGTCTAAGATCCATTTCTGAAAATAGGTGTCCTTTACAAAATCTTCTTCTTTGTAATGGGTGTATTTCATGCTTCAATCCATTAGGTACTATAGCAAGTAATTGCCCAGACTTACTACTTGTCTTTAGAAAGAGATGGAAAGTTGAGTTTTACCCCAACGAAATCTGTTTTTTTTGCATAAAAAACAGTGTTTAGTAGCTTGATATAAAGTGTTTTGGTAAGAATATTGTCAAACATGGGTATTCCTTTCCCATGTATATGCAACCTAGTTTTATTTCTGAAGATAATGCTATAGAACGCGTTACAGAATGCTATTTTGTCGTAACTGGTTTTTAAGATGATTTTCAAAAAAAACAGCACCATTTAAATCAAACGATGCTGTTTCCGACTAACTAAACTAACTAATTCTTTTATGAATAGCCCATGTCAATGGCGTGCATTAGCGCTTTAATATACCCAAAAGCATAGGCGTGACCTTGAAGATTGCTTCCCGGATCTTCGTGTCGCGGAATATGGTCGGGCATGACCATTCCGGCATAATCAACATCACGTAGGGCTTTGATAATTTCACCGAAATCCATATCGCCATTGTCAGGATAGACTTCCTGGAAATTATTATACCCTCCTTTGATATTGCGTAGATGGATGTTGAATATCTGTTTGCGTTCGCCCACCCATTTAATGATGGGTAGAATTTCCGTTCTTGGGTCTTTTAAGCCTTCTGCCGTCGATCCAAGACAGAGGTTAAAACCATGTGAAGGGCTGTCGTACAATTGGGCAAAGCGTTTTATGCCCTCAAATACGTCGGGGCTGTTCCATCGGGTAATGCCACGAAAACCTACAGGTGCCGGGGGATCGGCGATATGGTTGGCCAACTTTATATTATATTCCTCGGCTACAGGAAGCACGCGGTCAAGAAAGTACGTGATGCGCTCATAAATTTCGTCGATGTCTACTTTTCCGGCAACGGTAAGCCCTTCATTTTTAGCGAGGGCCTTTTCAAGATTCCAAGTGCTGTAATAGGAATTGCCCCGTGTCGGATCTAAAGTGGGTTCGGTTCTGAGAATGACGTGTATGATGGTATTATATAACAGTGCTTTTACACCAGTTTTACTGGCGACGGAAATCATTTGCTGAATCATTTCGATTTCGCGGTCACGTTCCGGACTTTTACCCAACATAATATTCGGCGTGCTAATGTTTTCAATGCCGGCAGATGATAAAGGAAGGTGATAGGCGTCTAGCGCGATACCGTATTTTTCGCAAGCTTCCCGTTTTCGCATGGAGTCATCAAGGTCCCAGCCAATGCCTTCGATCATTTTAGGAGACCCACCATCCATATTAAAAACCCCGTATCGGGCTAAAAATTCGAGGTTTTCTTTTCCGGTTCCTCCATGTTGACATCCAATTTTCATCAACATTGGTTTTTTAGGTGTCTTGGTAACCGGGGCTTCTTCACTTGTCTTTTGAGCTTGGTCACCGCAAGCCGAAATAGTTCCTATTGACCCGAATGCCGCAGTAGCTCCTAATCCTCCTTTTAATAAAGTAGAGAGGGCCTTTCTTCGATTTAAGTTTTCAATTTCTTTCATTTTTAAAGGTTTTTAAAAGCATATTTAGCGACTTGGGCTTATGGGGTGATTACCATCTTTGTAGTTTAAAGTGCCATTGTGGGTCTACTTTTTGCATTTCTACTTCATCATTGCGTTCTTTTAAGCCGCATGCCAGAAATTTTTCATGCAGTTTTTGCAGCTGCTCCCGATCTAAGGTTACTCCAAGGCCGGGTCTGTCCGATACTGTAACGAATCCGTCTATTATCGGAATTTTCCCGCCTTCTATTACCTCGTCTATCTGCCAAGGGTAATGGGTGTCGAGGGCATAATCAAGATGAGGTATTGCTGCCCCCAAATGGGCCATTGCAGCCATGGATATGCCGAGATGGCTGTTGGAATGCATTGAAAATCCCCTATCAAAAGTTTGGCAGATTTTGTTCAGTTCCATAGATGCGCGCAAACCGCCCCAAAAGTGATGGTCGGATAAAATGATATGTTCAGAACCTAACCGAATGCTTGCAGGAATGTCTTCAAAAGAAGTAGTGCACATATTGGTCGCTAACGGAATGTTAACTTTTTGACTCAATAAAGCCATGTCAATTTGGCCTCTGACAGGATCTTCATAATATTCGAGAATACCCTCCATTTTCTTGCCGTATTTTATGGCGGTTTCCAACGACCAGATCGCATTCGGGTCTAACCGCAAAGGCATATCGGACCCAAAAGCTTCTCGCAAAGCCAAAATGCTTTCATATTCGATTTCCGGGGGGCGGGCACCGCCTTTTAATTTTATGGATTGAAAACCGAACGCCTTGCACATGGCTTTGGCTTGGTCGACCATTTGGGCGGGTGATAAGGCTTCTTCTTGTCGGGCCCGTAACCAACCCGTTGCTTCTTTGTCCGTACCAGATCCGAGTGCGCCACCAGCACCTTCGTATTTATAGAAAAGGTAAGCCGAAAAGGGTACCTTGGTTCTAGACCTTCCGCCTAATAAATCAACAACGGGCCGGTCTAATTTTTTTCCGATACAATCTAAACAGGCAACTTCTATTGCACTAAATAAATGAACCAATAACCTTTGGTCCCAAGGAGCTACGCCCCGTTGGTCTTCCCGTTCCCCAAATTTTTGATTGATCAACTTCTTGATCATATTGAGTTGGAACACGTCTTGACCGATGAGATATGGTTTTAATTCGGACAAGGCCTTATGTATTTTTTCGCTTCCTGGAATTTCACTCAGTCCGGTAATTCCCGAATCGGTAATTAGTTCTACGATAATTCGCAGGGCGTACGGGGCATGCAGGCCTGCAGCATTTAATAGGGGAGGGTCTCCTACTGCAATCTGGGTGATATCTATATCGGTTATTTTCACGGTTTCATTTTAATAGGATATTCAAGCTATTGGAACATTCAAATACCGGCCAATTCGGCAAGTAATACGTACAGGGCGCTATGGTCGAGCTCCCCTTTTTCCTGGGCGATTAGGGCATCCATGTTAGAAGCGACCTGTGCACTGCCGGGTAATGGGACGGAGAATTCCTTTCCCGCCTGAAGCGCGATGTTCATGTCTTTTCTATGTAATTTCACTTTAAATCCGGGTTTGAAATTGTCATCGATGATGCGTTGGCCGTGTAAATCTAGAATACGGCTTTGGGCGAATCCACCTAATAATGCCTCCCTCATCTTTTCGAGATTTACATCGGCTTTTTTGGCCAGGGCGAAAGCTTCCGCTACGGCTTGAATGGTCATTCCCACAATGATTTGATTACAAGCCTTCGTCGTTTGGCCGGCCCCTGCATCACCAATCAATACGGCACTTTTCCCCATAACATTAAATAGTGGGAGTACTTTGTTAAATGCATCTTCACTTCCCCCGACCATAATTGATATCGTGCCGCTTTCGGCACCCACTTGCCCACCGGATACAGGAGCATCCAATGCTTCAACCTTTTTTTCTTGAAAGGCGTTGTGTATTTTCTTTGCGGTAGCGGGGGCTATGGTCGACATATCGACGAAAATTGATTCCGGGCGTATGCCTTCAAGAACGCCATCTTTACCTAAAACTACCGTTTCAACTTCAGGGGAATCGGGAAGCATCGTTATGACGATGTCGCTATCATGGGCCAGATCATTACTCGTTCTATACGACTTTGCCCCGGCTGCAGTTACAGCTTTGGCCTCTGCGCTAGTTTCTAATATCAATACAGTATATCCGGCCTTGATTAAATTTAGTGCCATGGGTTTTCCCATTATTCCCAATCCTATAAATCCTACTTTTTCCATTTGCTGTGTTCTTTTTCTACTATTGTTTATTAAAATTAATTATGTTTTAGTCTTGTTGTTCTTACACCAGGGGCCATAGTTGCGCGGCAATTAGAATGACGATTAGACCAGTTACACCCATTATCGTCAACATGGGTGAAAATGTTTTTAATAGTTCCTTTTCTGTCAAGTTACTCATTTTACATACAATCCAAAACCCGCTATCGTTCATCCAAGGAAATATTTTAGACCCGCAGGCAATGGCAAGTCCGACATAAAGTTGATGATAGCCAAGGTCCATTGTTGCCGACATTCCTGCAAGGATGCCCGATGCAGTGATCATGGCAACTGTAGCCGATCCTTGGGCTGTGCGAACTACAACGGCTATAAAAAAAGCCAAGGGTATGATGGCCATTTGATAGCCCTGGGTAAGTTCTCCGATACGTGCGCTTATGCCTGTTTGTTGCAGCATTCCTCCAAAAGCGCCCCCCGCTGCGGTAATCAATATGATGACGCCACCGCTCATGAGTGCAGTTTGAACTGCCCGGCCCATAGCCGTTTTGTCTTCTTTTTTTTGAAGCACCAGAAGCACCAATGCGGATAACGCCCCGCAAATCAGGGCTGTGTTCTTCTCCCCGAAAAAGTTAACCAAAGTTAGTAAGATGCTTTCGGTGTTCTCGATATTCATAAAAGTATCAATTACCGCTTTGACGGTTATAAAAACCAAGGGAATTAAAACGGGAAGCGTAGAAAACCACAATGAAGGCAAGTGTTCATCTGATTTTAATGACAAGGCTTTTATATCTTTTAGTGGAGCGTCAACCGAATCGCGAAGGGGTACCGGCCATTTTCGATTCGCCCATACCGCATACATATAGCCCGTTGAAATAGTGAAAAGTCCAACTAAAATACCACCCAACATCATCATACCAATAGGAATGTTCATTTCGCTGATCAAGAATAAAGGTCCGGGTGTTGGTGGCACCAATGAATTGGCCATAGCGGCGCCTGCGGTAATGGCAAGTACCAAAAGTAAATAGTTTTTCCCTAATTTGTTGGCCAACGCTTTGGCCAAGGGAATCATCAGGTAAAAAACAGTGTCAAAAAAAACGGGAATGCCCAAAAAGAAACTTCCTCCTAAAAATGATATGGGGGCATTTTTGACCCCGGTCCATTTGAGAAGTGACCGTATAATTTTCTCTGCCGCACCACTTTCGAGCATACACTTGCCTATAATGGCGGCCATGGCTATGAGAATTCCGATTTTACCACATGTTTCGCCAAAGGCAATAGCAATTCGTTTGCCGACGTGCCAATGGGACATTTGGAGTGCCGTTTCACCATTGACGCCCTTGGTCAAGGCGAAAGTTTCAATAGCTGAAGCTGGGGTCAATAAAGCCACAGCGAAGGCTGCGATCAATAGGGCCAGAAAAGCGTGGAGACGAAGTCCGATAATTCCACCGACAACAATTACAATACCTATTAAAAGAATAAATAAAGGGTCGGAAAAAAAACTGACTAAGGCCATAGTGGTGGATTACGCTTTTTTTGAATTTAACAAATTGGCCATTTGGGAGGCGCCTTGACTCACAAAGGTGGCGTCGGAGCCACAGGCAATTAGTCGAATACCCATGTCATAATAAGTTTTATAGTCGTCAGGGTTGAACAGGAGGATGCCTACTGCCTTTTTGGCTTTGTCGGCAGCAGCGATAATGGCTTTTAAGGCGTTGATATAACGCGGGTGGTCTAGTTGGCCAAATATTCCTAAAGACATCGTTAAATCTGAAGGCCCCACAAACAATACATCGACCCCATCCAAAGCTGCAATTTCATCTAAATGGTTTAGCGCTTCGGTAGTCTCTATTTGAATTACCCCTAGAATGTTCTCTTTCGACTTTGTTCTGTAGGCATCGAAGTTTTTACCAAAATCCGTTGCCCTTACCATTTTGGCTACGCCCCGTTTTCCATCAGGTGCGTAATACAAGCCCTCAATTACTTTTTCTGCATCTGACGGGGTTTCGACTTGTGGACACATGATGCCTTCGGCCCCCATGTCTAAGGCTCGCTGAATACGTCTTTTATCATTGCTCTCAACTCGAATAACGGCACCCGTTGAACTGGCTTGTAGCGCCTGAAGCTGTAAGAGCGCGTCTTTTTCATTCCCTGAGCCATGTTCAAGATCTATCAAGACCCAATCAAAGCCTGCCTGCCCTACAATTTCGGCTGTTAATGAGCTGCCAAGATTTAACCAGCAGCCATTTAAGGCTTCTCCGTTTTTAAGTCTTGTCTTTAGGTTTTTCATAAAATATGCAATTGATTGGTGGTTATGAAAGCTTGGGTAATTGGTGGTGCTTTACAGTCAAGAGAGGGATTTTTAATTTTTACCCCATAGTTGAAGCATATTTTTCGAAAGTGTTGATATTTTATTGAATAGGTAAGTTTATATCGCGTGGTTTTAATCATAATCCAGCTTGGAGTTGAACTACTCAAAAATTATACTGCACTGCAGATTTTTTATTTTTTATACAACTATCGAATTCATTTTATTGAATGTATTAATTATTAGTTGTTAATTTATTTTGTACTTTGTTGGCATATTCCCAAAATTCCCCTAGCATTAATAGCATATAACTATTTTTCAACTGCGGATATATTTTATTTTGGATTTAAACTTATCATATTTTCAGAGCTACATTTCGGATGAGCGAAGTAAGATGCCCAAGATTATCTCAAGAGATAACAAGGGGATAGCAGATTTTCAATTATGGCAAGAGTTCCAGGCCGGAAGCGATATTGCATATGCTACTATTTATAGAGATAATGTGTCCTTTTTATATAGTTACGGGCTAAAGTTGATTAAGGATAAAGAATTAATCAAAGATTGTATTCAAGAACTTTTTGTGGAGATTTGGAATTCCAAGCATAAGTTGGGTCGAGTGAAATCGATAAAGTCATACTTGTTCAAATCTATTAGAAGAAAACTGATCGCCGAATCTGTAAAGCAACGCAAGAGATCGATGCCCCTTGATTTAAAACCTAATTTTTTAAAAGTATTGGTCACCCCTTCAATTGAGTTCGATATGATTGAAAGACAATGTTTTGATCAGCAATGTCAAAAACTAAAAAAGGCACTTGAAAAGCTTACGGATAGACAAAAAGAAATCATTCATCTAAAATACTATACCCAATTGAGTTATGAAGAGATAGCAGAGATTATGTCGCTCAGTAAAAAGGGAACTTATAAGTTAATGGGTCGATCTATATGTTTTCTTAGAAAATATATGGGAGCTATTCTTTTTCTAGCCTTGCTCTTACAATTTTAATTAATAGGATTGGACTATGGTAATCATCTGTCAAGACCTTTTTATTCAAAAAAAATGGTTTCTAGGGCTTTGTGTCGTTCTATAGTTTTTTTTGAAACCTTGTCTTTTGATGATATCGCCTTTTGTACTTGCTCGTATAGCTCCTGATGTGTTTTGTGTTCCACTTCTTCACAGGCTTCTTCCCTTGCCTTGTATTCCTTTTCTATTTCATCTTAAATATCACAAAGAAAAAGGTACGTACCACTAAGGCCGTTTCTAAAGTAATGATATGTAATTCATGATAAATTTGGTGCATTTTTTCCTTTTCGAGAAAATGGCCTTTTTTCCGGGAAAAAATAGTTTAACGTTTGCAATTGCCAATCCGAATATTAAGATAATAATAAATGAAGAAAGGTGCATTTTTTTGTCTATGGCGTAAAATAATAACAACACGGCAATGAGCAAAAATTGCTTTGCCTGACTTTTTATGCGTTAAAAAATGAGTACAAGGGCATAACTTGCGACTATTGAAATAACTATGGTCAAAACGCTATTACCTATGAAGCCGAGGGCTCCTGGGTCTTCTTCTGGATTGAGGCCTCCTGCTAAAAAATAGAACATCATAATACCCATAATGTCGGAAAAGGTGCTTTCATAGATGTGGAACTCTTTCTTGTCGTTGGAAAGACCGCCTACGCTAGGGATTATGATGGCAGGTGAAAGTATAGATAGTGGCGTAGCACAGAGCCAGGCTGATTGCGTGGTCATATCGGGTATGAACCGTTACAGTATCAATGCGGCCGCCCAGGCGGAGCCAATTAAGCCGATTAGGGCAACTGCCATTGATTTTAGAAGGGGTTCCAGTTTTCTCTTTTAAGTTGCAATTCCAAGGTAGCTTCCAGTACGATCATGATAAACCCTATGGTTCCAATAATTTCCAGGGTGCCTTTTAGGCCCTTTTCGAAATCAATGTGGTCTCCGATGAAATATTTTAGTACAAACTGTAAAACAATGCCCAGAACAATGAGCATTAAAACCGAAGGTATATTGGTTCGTTTAGAAATTCCATTAAACGAAAAAGATAAAATAACGATGATAGAAGCTCCGATTATTTTTTGTATGAAGACAATACGTCTATGGGGTAGGCAGGTTATTCTGTGTTGTTGTTTTTAAACAATACGCCTTACATAGCAAGTTAAAGTTCTTTTTATTGCAGTAAATAATAGAAGTTTAAGGTGTTGGAAAAAAGGGCTTTGCCACAAATAAATTGTGGGAAACAAAAAAATTGTATATTTGCACCACTGAAAGGATATAAAAGTATTCATGAGGGGACCATAATAGTCCTCTTTTTTGTTTGCAAGATTTTCTTTTCTTGGGGTATTAAGATGCGAAGTAGAGCGAGTCGATCGTATCGATGCTGAGTAATTTGAAAGATTTTAAACGTTACGATTCATGTTAAAAGATAAAGTTAGGGCACTTTTAGAAGCTGCTTTACAAGAGGATTTATCTCTCTTTCTTATAGATTTTTCCGTAACACTTGATAATAAAATAAAGGTCATTATTGATGGCGATCAGGGCGTTACGGTGCAAGATTGTATGAAAATCAGTAGGGCTATAGAGCATAATCTCGATCGGGAAGAAGAAGATTTTTCACTTGAAGTTGCTTCTGCCGGTGCCGCTGCACCGATGGTGATGCCTAGGCAGTATAAAAAAAATATTGGCAGAAAATTAGAGGTCAATAGTTTAGGTGATACCTTTGAGGGGAATCTAACCGATGTTACCGAAAATGGTATTATCTTAGAATGGAAAGCGCGCGAACCCAAACCCATTGGAAAGGGAAAGGTTACGGTTCGAAAAAAAAAGGAAATCGGATTTGCCGATATAAACGAAGCAAAAGTTATATTAAAATTTTAATTGTAGCATAAAAATGGAAAATATTGCGCTCATTGAATCTTTCTCTGAATTTAAAGACGATAAATTCATAGATAGGGTAACGCTAATGGCGATTTTGGAAGATGTTTTTAGAAACGCGCTAAAGAAGAAATTCGGTTCCGATGATAATTTTGATATTATTATCAACCCTGATAAGGGGGATTTAGAAATATGGAGGAATAGAATTGTTGTTGAAGATGGTGAGGTTGAGGATCCAAATGAAGAAATATCACTGTCTGAAGCCCGTAAAATCGAGCCTGATTTTGAAGTTGGCGAAGATGTTTCCGAAGAGGTGAAATTAATAAATTTAGGGCGAAGGGCTATTTTGGCATTACGTCAGAATCTTATCTCAAAGATTCATGAACATGACAATACGACCATTTATAAGCAGTTTAAAGATTTAGAAGGAGAAATTTATACGGCAGAAGTACATCATATTCGTCACAAGGCCATCATTCTTTTAGATGATGAGGGCAATGAGATAATTATGCCAAAAGACCGACAGATTCCATCTGATTTCTTTAGAAAAGGAGATAATGTACGTGGTATTATAGAAAGTGTAGAATTGAAGGGAAGCAAACCGACCATAATCATGTCGCGAACCTCTCCCAAATTTTTGGAAGCTTTGTTTTTTCAAGAGATCCCCGAGGTTTTTGATGGCTTGATTACGATTAAAAAGGCAGTTCGAATTCCTGGAGAAAAGGCAAAAGTTGCCGTTGATTCGTACGATGACCGTATCGATCCGGTAGGTGCTTGTGTAGGTATGAAAGGTTCTCGTATCCATGGAATCGTGAGAGAACTGGGTAATGAGAATATCGATGTAATTAATTGGACGGGTAACCCACAATTAATGGTGACCAGGGCGTTGAGTCCGGCACGTGTTTCCACGGTGAAACTGAATGATGAGAAAATGACTGCACAGGTATATTTGCGACCTGAAGAGGTTTCAAAGGCTATTGGTAGAGGTGGGCATAACATTCGATTGGCGGGTCAACTGACTGGTTATGAGATTGATGTGTTCCGTGAAGGTGTTGAGGAAGATGTAGAGCTTACCGAGTTTTCAGATGAAATCGAAGGGTGGGTTATTGAAGAATTCAAGAAAATTGGAATGGATACGGCACGAAGCGTTTTAGAGCAAGACGTAGCCGATTTGGTAAAACGTACTGATCTTGAAGAAGAAACAATTTCAGAAGTTGTGCGCATACTAAAAGAAGAATTGGAAGATTAGCTATATATTAGCGGTGTTTTATTGAAAGAATAGGAATTAATATTTATGGCAGAAGTTGCAAAAATTAGGCTTAACAAGGTTCTCCGAGAGCTCAATATTTCATTGGATAGAGCTGTGGATTTTCTTAAGGAAGCAGGGCACGAGGTAGAGGCGCGACCGACCACGAAAATATCTAATGAAGTGTATCAGGTGCTTGTCGACGAGTTTGAAACCGACATGAGCAAGAAAGTTGCTTCAAAGGAAGTCGGTGAGGAAAAGCGCAAGGAGAAGGAAGCCCTAAGACTGCAACTGGAGCAAGAGCAGGAAGAAAGGCGTTTGGCCCGGGAGAAGCGAACCGCAGCATCTGAGAATATTATTAAGGCAAAAGCTTCACTTGCGGGACCAAAGACAGTTGGTAAGATTGATTTGGACAATAAGAAGAAGCCCAAGGCAGAGGTTGAGGAAACCCCTAAAGCTGAGGTGCCGAAGGCGCCCGAAGTCAAAGCTCCTGAGGTTAAAGCTCCTGAAGTCAAGGTTCCTGAAACCAAAACGCCTGAAGCAAAAACCCCTGAGGTTAAGGCTTCCGAGCCGAAAAAGCCTGAGGTTGTCAAACCATCTGAACCTGCAAAAAAGGAAGAGCCGAAGGAAACACCTAAGGTAGAAGCGAAAAAGGAATCGGAAGAGGTTAAGAAAAAGGAGGAGGAACCTGCACAGACAGAGGGAGAAACTATAGCTACCAACTACAAAAAGTTGAGCGGACCAAAAATTACTGGTGCCAAAATAGATTTATCCCAGTTCAATAAGCCGAAGAAGAAGAAAGAGGAAACAAAAGCTTCAGATTCCGGTGATAGAAAGAAAAGAAGACGCCGTATTGTTAGTGGTAACAACACCAAGCCTGCGGCAGGAAGGGGTACTGGGCCAAGAGGTGCTAATTCGGGATCAAACGACGGAAGGAGAGGTCCGGGCAGACGTTTTACGTCACCTGTTAATAAGGTCGAGCCTACCGAAGAAGATGTACAAAAGCAGGTAAGGGAAACCCTGGAAAAATTACAGGGTAAATCCAAAAAGGGAAAAGGTGCCAAATATCGTAGGGATAAGAGGGATCAACATAGGCAACAAACAGAAAAAGATTTAGAGCAGCAAGAACTTCAGAGTAAGATTTTGAAGGTTACCGAATTTGTTACGGCAAGCGAGGTGGCAACGATGATGAATGTTTCTACGACTGAAATAATTTCTGCCTGTATGTCACTTGGTTTGATGGTTACCATGAACCAGCGATTGGATGCTGAAACGATTTCAATTGTAGCTGAAGAGTTTGGTTATGAGGTCGAATTTGTGACCGCCGAAATCGAGGAGACAATCGAAGAGCATGAAGATGCACCGGAAGACATGAAGCCGAGAGCGCCGATTGTTACGGTGATGGGGCATGTGGATCATGGTAAAACTTCACTTTTGGATTATGTTCGCGAAGCTAACGTTATTGCCGGGGAAAGCGGTGGCATTACTCAGCATATCGGTGCTTATGGCGTAACTTTGGGAGGGGGTCAAAAGATTACTTTCTTAGATACTCCGGGTCACGAGGCCTTTACGGCGATGCGTGCAAGAGGTGCTCAAGTGACCGATATAGCGGTTATTGTAGTCGCTGCAGATGATGATATTATGCCGCAGACCAAAGAAGCTATTAGTCATGCGCAGGCAGCTGGGGTGCCCATTGTATTTGCGATTAACAAGATAGATAGGCCAACAGCGAATCCAGAGAAGATTAAAGATGGTCTGGCGCAAATGAATTTATTGGTTGAAGATTGGGGTGGTAAGATACAATCACACGATATTTCTGCTAAAACCGGGGAAGGGGTTAAAGAACTCCTTGAAAAAGTACTGCTTGAAGCCGAATTGCTTGAGTTAAAGGCAAATCCTGATAAATTGGCTTTAGGTACGGTTGTGGAGGCCTTTTTAGATAAGGGGCGCGGTTATGTGTCGACCATTTTGATTCAGGCGGGTACGCTCAAGATTGGTGATTATGTTTTGGCGGGTACCCATAGTGGTAAGGTTAAAGCTATGCATGATGAACGAGGTAAAGAGGTTCAGAAAGCAGGTCCTGCTACACCAATATCTATATTGGGGTTGGATGGGGCTCCGCAGGCAGGTGATAAGTTCAATGTCATGGAAGACGAACGTGAAGCCAAGCAAATTGCATCGAAAAGATCACAGTTGCAGCGTGAACAATCTGTACGTACGCAACGACACATTACATTAGATGAAATTGGAAGGCGAATAGCATTAGGCGATTTTAAAGAGTTGAATATTATCTTGAAAGGTGATGTTGATGGTTCTGTTGAGGCGCTGACAGATTCTTTCCAGAAATTATCTTCCGATGAAATTCAGGTAAATATTATACATAAAGGTGTGGGTGCGATTACAGAGTCTGATGTGCTATTGGCATCGGCTTCTGATGCGATTATAATCGGCTTTAATGTGCGTCCGATGGGCAATGCCCGTGATGTTGCGGAAAAAGAGGAAATCGATATCAGAATGTATTCCATTATTTATGATGCCATCAATGACCTTAAAGATGCGATGGAAGGAATGTTGTCTCCGGAAATCAAGGAAGAGATTACAGGAACTGCTGAAATTCGCGAAACCTTCAAAATTTCTAAGGTCGGTACCATTGCAGGTTGTATGGTCACAAGTGGAAAGATATTACGAAATGCCGGTATACGATTAATTCGTGACGGTGTGGTGGTATATACGGGTGAGTTGTCTTCCTTGAAGCGATTTAAAGATGATGTCAAGGAAGTTGCGAAGGGCTATGATTGCGGACTGCAGATCAAGAACTACAATGATATATTCGAAGGAGATATTGTTGAGGCTTTCCAAGAAGTGGCCGTCAAGAAAAAGTTGAAATCCAAATAATCAAAGCGTTGAATCTAAAGCATTCAAATTTTTCGCAGTTTGGTAATAAGTCATTTTGACTTGATTGAGGAATAAAAAAAAATCGACCTATTTGGTCGATTTTTTTGGTTTTAATAACATTGCATCAGGATATTTTGCCCTGACTTCCATAAAATTTCGTTCTGCTTCCAATTTGGTTTTGAACCTGCCAACACGTACACGATAGGTAGGTGATTCAAAAACGGTTTTTGAAGCCAATTGTGGAAAATCTATTTCTACATTCGATTTTATTTCCTGTGCTTTCTTGGAAGAGCCAAAACCTACTTGTATTCTGTAGTACTCAGAATCCTCTTTAGGGGATTTGTATAGGCCGATTAATTCATTTATTTTTTGATCTTGTTCAATATTGATCTGCCCTTTCTGTGCAATTCCTAAGTGACAAATAATGGCGAAAGTGATGATGCTAATCCTTGTTTTCATTCTAATGTATTGTGTTTTAGTGGGTCACTGTAAAAGTAAATCTTTCCAGCCAGTCGACCAAAAATGTGTTTATTTAGAACTGTTATAAATTATAAATTATAGATCCATTAACATTTTGCAAATAAAGTCTATGTCGTATTTTTGCCTGCAATTTAGGCATGGGAAACAATCCATAAATTTATCTAAAGCAATAGAAAATATCATGCCAAGATTTGAAATACTTTATACATGAAAAAGGTTATATACCGTAATCAAATTTCCAAAGTCTTAGGTATCGGTCTGGTAGTTTTCCAACTCTTTTCCATTTCGCTTAGTGCGCAGGAAGATGCTGCGGCCGCTGGTGGTGATCCAGTAAAAGGAAAGGCATTGTTCAATCAGAACTGTGCTGCCTGTCATGCTTTAGACCGTAAAATGACGGGTCCTGCGTTGGCCAATGTAGAAAGTCGCCTTGCGGATGACGAAGGTTTGGATAAGGAGTGGATCCATTCTTGGATAAAGAATAGTCCGGGAATGATTAAGTCCGGCGATTCTTATGCAAATAAGATATACGCAGAGTACAATCAAGCGGCTATGACGCCGTTTCCTACTTTATCGGCTGAAGATATAGATAATATTTTGGCTTATACCGCGGCTGCACCTGCGCCGGCAGCCACTGCTGCAGTTGGTACGGGAGTGGCGAATGGGCAAGGTGGACAACAGTCTGGCTCTAGTATTTCCAATGAAGTTATCTTGAGTGCACTTGTTTTGGTCTTTGGTTTGTTGGTGTTGATGTTGTTTATGGTGAACAAGACATTGCGACAAATAGCTGTGGCCAATGGTGTTGATCTAGAGAAAGAACGGGGGGGCAAGCGATTGCCGCTTTGGAAGGCTTTTGCCCAAAATCAATTTCTAGTTTTGGTAACGGCAATTTTCTTGCTTCTGGGAAGTGCGTATTTTGCCTATGGTTGGATGATGCAGGTTGGTGTGGATCAGGGTTACGAGCCTATTCAGCCGATACATTATTCGCATAGAATACATGCGGGTGATAATAAGATTGAATGTAAATATTGTCACTCTTCTGCTCGGGTATCCAAAACTTCGGGTATACCGTCCTTAAATGTTTGTATGAACTGTCACAAGTCGATTTATGAAGTTGCTCCGGAAACTTTGGCGGAAGGAAAGGCTCATGGGGTTGATTATAATGCGGAAATTCAAAAGCTGTATAAAGCGGTTGGTTGGGACGAAGAAAATCAAAAATATACCGGTGAATCTAAACCGGTAGAATGGATACGGGTGCATAATCTTCCTGATTTTGCATATTTCAACCACTCGCAACACGTTTCGGTGGCGGGTGTAGAATGTCAAACTTGTCATGGACCTGTAGAGGAGATGGAGGTAATGTATCAACACGCTCCTTTGACCATGGGGTGGTGTATCAATTGTCACAGGGAGACCAATGTTAAGGTCGCCGGCAACGCATACTATGAAAAAATTCATGCCGAACTTTCCAAAAAATATGGTGTAGACCAGCTTACGGCGGCCCAAATGGGTGGATTGGAGTGTGGAAAGTGTCATTATTGATTAAAAGAAAAGTAGCTAAATACCTATAGATAAGTATGGCATCAAACAAGAAATATTGGAAAAACGAGGTGGAGTTAAATCCTAACGATTCCATTGTTGAGGCGCTAAGACAGAATGAATTTGTTGAGGATATACCCGTTGACGAGTTTTTAGGCGATAAAGAAAATTTGTCTGCCACCAGTACCAATAGAAGAGATTTTCTTAAATATGTGGGTTTCAGTACAGCGGCTGCTACGGTGGCGGCCTGTGAGGGGCCTGTGATTAAATCCATACCTTATGTGGTGCAGCCTGAGAATATTATTCCTGGTGTAGCTAATTATTATGCTACCACAATAGCCGATGGATTCGATTTTGCAAGCATCTTGATTAAGACCCGAGAGGGTAGGCCGATTAAGGTTGAGAACAATACCGATGCCAAAATCGCAGGTGGAGCTAACGCTCGGGTACAGGCATCAGTGTTGTCGTTATACGACAGCACACGTGTTCAGGGGCCTTTGGCAAATGGAGAGCCGGTTGAATGGTCTGCTTTGGATGCTGCCGCCAAATCAAAGTTGAATGCTTTGAAGGGTTCCGGCGGGCAAATCGCTGTTTTGACACAGACTTATGCAAGTCCTTCAACTACAAGATTGTTGCGGGAGTTTAAAGAGGCTTACGGGAATGTGAACCATGTAGTTTATGACGCTATTTCTGAAGATGCTGCGTTAACAGCATTTGAGAATAGATATGGTGAGCGGGCTTTGGCTGATTATGATTTTGAAAATGCCGAAATAATAGTCTCTTTTGGTGCCGACTTCCTTTCTGATTGGCAAGGGGGCGGCTATGATAGTGGTTATGCCAAAGGGCGTATTCCTAAAAACGGTAAAATGTCTAGGCATGTGCAGTTTGAAGCGAATATGTCATTGACCGGGGCGAATGCGGATAAGCGAGTTCCGTTGACTCCTATGCAGCAGAAAATTGCTTTGGCTCAACTCTATGCAAAATTGAATGGTACAAATGTGTCTGGCGAGCTACCCGAATATGCGCAACGAGAAATTGAAAATGTAGCAGCACTTATTCGAAAAAATAAATCTGCAGCTGTTGTTGTTACGGGTATTGATGATGTTAATGCGCAGGCAGTTTCATTGGCTATAAATGATGAAATGTTGGGAAGTAGAGCTTTTGATGCCCAAGCTCCCCGATATGTAAGACAAGGAAGTAATGCTGGTGTGAACGCTTTGATTGCTGATATGAAGGCTGGTAAAGTGGGGGCATTGATAATGGATGGGGTAAACCCAATGTATTCATTGCCTAATGCTGCCGATTTTGCGGAAGGTCTTTCTAAAGTTGATTTTTCGGTGGCTTTTGCTACCAATTGGAATGAAACTACTGAAGTTACTCAATATACCGCTGCAGCGAATCATTACCTTGAGTCTTGGGGGGATGTTGAAATCAAAAAAGGACATTTTAGTCTGGCGCAACCTACCATTCGGGAGCTGTTCGATACAAGGCAGTTTCAAAGTGCGTTGTTGTTGTGGACTGGCAGTGAAAAAACGTATTACGATTACATAAAAGAAACATGGAGTGCTGGTGTACTGAATGGTTCTGATTGGAACAAGGCGCTGCATGATGGTGTTTTTGTGGCTTCCTTAGGTTCGTTAGAGACTGCGGAGTCTGATCCGGTAAATGGAGGTGTGCAGTCTGATAAAGAAGAAGTGGAGTCTGGCGGTGATTCGGTTGCTGAGGCTGCCGTTGTTCCTATTGCTTCCGCGGTAAGAAGTTTGGCAGGTGCCACCAGTGGTGGAGGTATGGAGCTTACATTGTACTCAAAAGTTGGTATGGGTGATGGACAGCAGGCGAGTAATCCTTGGTTGCAAGAGTTTCCAGATCCTATTACCCGTGTTTCATGGGATAACTATGTGACTGTTTCCAAGTCAGATGCTGAGAAATTGGGCCTCGTGAACGAGCATGTTGCCAATGGTGGTATGGATGGTAGTTATGCGAAGCTTACGGTTAATGGGGTAGAGCTAAATAATGTTCCAGTTATTGTTCAGCCTGGTCAAGCACCTGGTTCAGTTGGCTTGTCTTTTGGGTATGGGAAGAAGGTAGGTATGAAGTCTGAAATGCAGACCGGTGTCAATGCCTATCCTTTATATCAGAATTTTAATAAGGTCCAATCCGTTACTTTGGAGAAAGCAAGTGGTATGCACGAATTTGCGTGTGTTCAATTGCATAAAACCCTGATGGGGAGGGGCGATATCATTAAGGAAACAAGTTTAGAGATATTTAATACAAAAGACCACGCTGAATGGAATATTGTTCCGCAGGTCTCTTTGAACCATCAGGAAGTTCCTGCGGCAAGTGTCGATTTGTGGGATAGCTTTGATCGTTCTATAGGTCATCATTTTAATTTGTCGATTGATTTGAACGCTTGTACCGGTTGTGGTGCTTGTGTAATTGCTTGTCATGCAGAAAATAATGTACCTGTTGTTGGAAAAGAAGAGGTAAGGCGTTCTCGAGATATGCATTGGCTGCGTATTGATAGGTATTATTCTTCAGAGGATACTTTTGAAGAGGATAATATCAAGAAAGATGAATTTGATGGACTTTCAGGCGAAAAGGGTTCGTTAGGTGGGTTTGGTGAGTTGGAGCATCCAGCGGCCAATCCGCAGGTAGCATTTCAGCCGGTAATGTGTCAGCATTGTAATCATGCACCGTGTGAAACGGTTTGTCCTGTAGCTGCAACATCGCATAGTAGACAGGGTCAAAATCATATGGCCTATAATCGATGTGTGGGTACTAGATACTGTGCAAACAACTGTCCGTATAAAGTACGACGATTCAATTGGTTCCTTTATAATAATAATGAGGAGTTTGATTATCACATGAACAATGATTTAGGGAAAATGGTTATTAATCCTGATGTCAATGTTCGGTCTAGGGGTGTAATGGAAAAATGTTCCATGTGTATCCAAATGACCCAAAAGACCATTTTAGACGCTAAGCGTGATGGTCGTGTTATCAAGGATGGGGAGTTTCAAACAGCGTGTTCTGCGGCATGTAGCAGTGGGGCCATGGTCTTTGGAGATGTCAATGACAAAGATAGTCAGGTGGCTGAATTAAGCCATAGTAACAGAATGTACCACCTCTTAGAGCATATTGGTACGAAACCAAATGTATTCTATCACGTTAAGGTTAGAAATACCAACGAAGCATAATCATAAAATTAAGCAAGTAACTATAATAGAAATCTATGGCGTCGCATTACGAAGCACCTATACGAAAACCCTTGGTTGTTGGAGACAAAGGCTATCACGATGTATCAGTCGATATAGCAGCTCCGGTAGAAGGAAGAGCCAATAAACATTGGTGGATCGTCTTCTCTATTTCCTTGGCGGCCTTTCTTTGGGGGGTTGGTTGTATTCTTTATACCATTTCTACGGGAATCGGTACTTGGGGGTTGAACAAAACCGTAGGCTGGGCCTGGGATATTACCAACTTTGTTTGGTGGGTAGGTATCGGTCATGCCGGTACTTTGATATCAGCCGTATTATTACTTTTCCGTCAAAAGTGGAGAATGGCTATAAACCGTTCTGCTGAGGCAATGACCATATTTTCGGTGGTACAGGCGGGACTTTTTCCAATCATACACATGGGTCGACCATGGTTGGGGTATTGGGTGCTACCTATCCCGAATCAATTCGGCTCTTTATGGGTAAACTTTAACTCCCCGCTTTTGTGGGATGTATTCGCTATCTCTACATACCTCTCGGTTTCATTGGTTTTCTGGTGGACAGGATTGTTGCCTGATTTTGCCATGATTCGAGATCGGGCCGTGAAGCCTTTTCAGAAAAAAATATACAGTCTGTTGAGTTTCGGTTGGACAGGTCGGGCCAAAGATTGGCAGCGGTTTGAAGAGGTGTCTTTGGTATTGGCAGGGTTAGCTACGCCACTGGTACTTTCGGTACATACTATTGTATCGTTTGACTTTGCTACTTCGGTAATCCCCGGATGGCATACGACAATATTCCCTCCTTACTTTGTGGCAGGTGCAATTTTCTCTGGCTTTGCCATGGTGAACACACTATTGATTATCATGCGTAAGGTGTGTCATCTTGAGGCTTATATTACTGTACAGCACATCGAATTGATGAATATTGTAATAATGCTTACAGGTTCGATTGTAGGTTGCGCATATATTACGGAGCTTTTTATGGCTTGGTATTCCGGCGTCGAATACGAACAGTATGCATTTTTAAACAGGGCTACAGGTCCTTATTGGTGGGCATATTGGTCAATGATGACTTGTAACGTTTTCTCACCACAGTTTATGTGGTTCAAAAAATTGCGTACCAGTATTATGTTCTCTTTCTTTATCTCTATTGTGGTAAATATAGGAATGTGGTTTGAGCGTTTTGTGATTATCGTAACTTCTTTACATAGGGATTACCTTCCGTCTTCATGGACGATGTTCTCCCCGACTTTTGTTGATATTGGAATTTTTGTAGGTACTATAGGGTTCTTCTTTGTATTGTTCTTACTATATGCACGGACTTTCCCGGTTATTGCTCAGGCCGAAGTGAAATCTATTTTAAAATCTTCAGGTGAGAGGTACAAGAATCTGAGGGACGCTGGAAAACCGCTTTATCAAATCAATATCATGGCAGATGACCGATCGAAACCGGTTGTTGAAAAGGTGGTAGTAAAAAAACCAGAAGCTGATCTCGGTGAAAAGAAAGAAGAAGTTTCGGCATTGTTGGGGGCCATTGGTGTTTTCGATGCGTCAAAAGAGACTGCCGATGATCTGAAAAGAGTTAAAGGGATCGGACCTAAAATGGAGGAGACCTTGAATGAAATTGGTATATACACTTTTGCCCAGGTAAGTAGAATGACTGAAAAGGAGTACGATTTACTTGATTCTATTACGGGTTCTTTCCCCGGTAGGGCGCAAAGGGACGATTGGGCAGGACAGGCAGAAAAATTAAACAACAAAAAATAGATATGGCATCTAAAGTTATACACGCATATTACGATGATGACGATGTGCTTATGCATGCGGTCAAAAAGGTGAAGGCGGCCAAACACCACATCGAAGAGGTGTATTGCCCGTTCCCCGTTCACGGTCTTGATAAGGCTATGGGGTTGGCTCCGACACGAATTGCCATTACTTCCTTTATTTATGGTTGTTTGGGTTTGACGGTGGCAACGGTTATGATGAACTATATCATGATTGAAGATTGGCCTCAAGATATCGGTGGTAAACCAAGTTTTAGTTATATAGAGAACATGCCGGCTTTTGTGCCTATTATGTTTGAGCTTACGGTGTTTTTTGCTGCGCATTTAATGGTTATTACTTTCTATTTGAGAAGTAGGTTGTGGCCGTTCAAAGAAGCTGAAAATCCAGATGTACGAACTACCGACGATCACTTCGTTATGGAGGTTGAAATACATGACAATGAAAACGAATTGTGGGATTTGTTGCGTAATACAGGAGCTGTGGAGATTAATATATCAGAAAAAAACAGTCATTGAATATGAACAGTTTTAGCAAATTAGGAATTGTATTAGGGTTGGTTCTCTTAGTTGCTTCCTGTAAAAAGGATAGAAGTCCGAATTATCAGTATTTTCCGAATATGTATGAGCCTGTGGGTTATGAAACATATGGTGAAGTTGATTTTTTACCCAATGGGCAAGAGGCAATGTTACCTGCAGAAAATACCATCCCTCGAGGTTGGATGCCGTACGGTATTGAAAATACCCCTGAAGGAAAAGAACAGGCCAGATTGCTGACCAGTCCTTTAGATTCACTTCAAATGGATGAGAATTTGGCCAACGGTGCCCAATTGTATACCATTTATTGCGCAATTTGTCATGGTGATAAAGGTGATGGGCAAGGAACATTGGTGAAAAGGGAAAAGATTCTAGGGGTACCTAACTACAGTGATGTAGCTAGGAATATCACAGTAGGAACTACGTATCACACCATTCAATATGGTTTGAACTCCATGGGGTCTTACGCCGCACAATTGGACACCAAGGAAATGTGGCAGGTTTCCGAATATGTAATGAAATTGAAAGAAGACTTATAACAAAATAATACATAGAACATAGATATGTACACGTTTTCAAATAGATTAAAAATTGGCTCCTTTATTTTGATGATAGTGGGTGCGCTATGTATTGTGACCGGTTTTTTGTCGGCTCCTGGTACAGTGGAGGAGGCAAAGGCGATAGTAGCAAGTCATAGTGGTGGTCATGGTGAATCTCATGGAGAAGAAGTTGGTCATGCTGTCGAAAGTCATGGTGCGGTTGCGCATGGTGAGGAGCATGATGCCTCGCATGATGAACATTTGTTACATCAACTTCAAAACAGACCTTGGGCAGCTCTCTATGTAGCCGCGTTTTTCTTTTTTATGATTGCGTTGGGGGTGTTGGCCTTTTATGCCATACAGCGCGCAGCACAGGCAGGATGGTCGCCATTGCTGTTTCGGGTGATGGAAGGAATAACCGCATATGTAGTGCCAGGGGGTATCGTTGTATTTGTAATTCTGGTGCTTTCCGTAATGCACATGAACCATTTATTTGTTTGGATGGATGCTGATGTTGTTGCACATGATAAACTTTTACAAGGTAAAGCCGGGTATTTGAACCCAACTTTCTTTTTGATTCGTGCAGCTGTCTTTTTAGGGGGTTGGATTTTATACCGGGAGTATTCAAGAAAACTTTCGTTACGACAAGATGAATCAAATGATAACGCTAACTTCAAGTTGAATTTTAGAATATCAGCGGCCTTTTTAGTCTTTTATCTTATTTCAGAGTCAATGATGTCTTGGGATTGGATTATGAGTGTCGATCCGCACTGGTTTAGTACCTTATTCGGGTGGTATGTGTTCGCAAGTATGTTCGTGTCGGGGATTACGGTGATAGCGATGATTACTATTTATTTGAAATCGAAAGGCTATTTGGAAGATGTGAATGATAGTCACGTTCACGATTTGGCCAAGTTTATGTTCGGTATCAGTATTTTTTGGACCTACCTTTGGTTTGCTCAGTTCATGCTTATATGGTACGCCAATATACCAGAAGAGGTTACTTATTTTATAACGCGAATTGAAGATTATAACTTGCCCTTCTTTGGCATGATAGCCATGAACTTTATTTTTCCGATTCTGTTGTTGATGAATAGTGATTATAAACGAATCAATTGGTTTGTTATACTTGCCGGTATTGTAATTCTATCCGGGCACTATTTGGATATATTTAATATGATAATGCCAGCTACCGTAGGTGACCAATGGTTTATTGGTATTCCTGAGATAGGTTCGATACTGTTCTTTGCCGGATTCTTTATTTTCTGGGTTTTCAGGGCATTGTCTACAGCACCACTTCAGCCTAAGCGTAACCCGTTTATCGAAGAGAGCAGGCATTTTCATTATTAATTGTTTTTTAAGGTATAATATCTAAAGATATACGATGACTACAATATTAACTTTAGCTGTTTTGATTCTAGTGGCAATTGCTATTTGGCAAATGACCAAGATATTTGAATTTTCTCAGCTTAGTACACAAACATCCGAAGTTGCAAATGATGAAGACAACAAGTACAACGGTTATCTGCTGTTTGTCTTTCTTATATTCATCTATGGAATAACAATTTTCAGCTTTTGGAAATATGGGAAAATGTTGTTGCCCGAAGCGGCTTCCGAACATGGGGCCGACTATGATAAATTGGAGCTGGTTTCCTATATCATTATCTTTACTGTGCAGGCCTTGACGCAGACTTTATTGCATTATTTTGGGTTTAAATACCGCGGAGAGAAAGGGAAAAAGGCTTTGTTTTATGCCGATAATGATCGCTTGGAATTTATTTGGACGATTATACCTGTTATCACTTTGGCCGGTTTGATTTTATGGGGACTTTACACTTGGACTACCATTATGGATGTTAACGATGAAGATGATCCATTAATCGTTGAACTATATGCGCAACAGTTCAGTTGGACTGCTAGATATGCCGGTGACGATAATGTGCTGGGTATGGCGAATGTTAGAATGATCGATATCGACAAGGCCAATGTCTTAGGGCTTGATGAATCCGATACATATGCTTCTGATGATGTTATTGTAAAAGAGCTACATCTTCCCGTAGGGCGTAAGGTCAATTTTAAAATGCGCTCTCAAGATGTTTTGCATTCAGCCTATATGCCCCATTTTAGGGCTCAAATGAACTGTGTGCCCGGTATGATTACCGAGTTCTCTTTCACTCCTAATAAAACCACCGAAGAAATGCGGTTAAATGCAGATGTGGTTGATAAAGTAGAGCGCGTTAACAAGATACGAACAGAAAGGGCTGCAAATGGAGAGCCAAATTCTGATCCATGGGAGTTTGATTATATTTTGTTGTGTAATAAAATATGTGGTAAATCACATTACAATATGCAAATGAAGATTATTGTCGAAACACAGGAAGAGTATGAAGAGTGGATCAAAAGTCAACAGACTTTCGGTAAGACCATGGCTTCAGCACAATAAACAAAGATTTAAAGAACAATAGTAAAAAAAATAAATAGATTATGTCTGCCACAGCACACGAACAAGTTGAAGATCATGGGCATCATCATAAGGAGACCTTTGTAACTAAATATATATTTAGTCAAGACCATAAGATGATATCAAAACAGTATTTGATTACTGGTTTGATTATGGGTGTTATAGGTATAGCAATGTCATTGCTGTTCAGAATGCAGTTGGCGTGGCCAGGGGAATCCTTTCCTGTTTTCGAGGCTTTATTGGGTAAATGGGCTCCTGACGGTGTTATGGATGCTGATGTTTACTTGGCATTGGTTACGATACACGGTACGCTAATGGTATTTTTTGTATTGACTCAAGGTTTGAGTGGTACGTTCAGTAATCTTTTGATTCCATTGCAGATTGGAGCACGTGATATGGCTTCCGGCTTTTTGAATATGTTGTCATATTGGATGTTTTTTATCTCTTCTGTGGTTATGATTGCCTCATTGTTTCTTGAGGCGGGCCCCGCAGCAGCTGGTTGGACGGTTTATCCGCCCTTAAGTGCCCTTCCAATGGCTCAACCCGGATCTGGTTTGGGTATGACCCTTTGGTTAGTGTCAATGACTATATTTATTGCATCTTCGCTATTGGGGTCTCTGAATTACATTGTCACCGTATTGAATCTAAGAACCAAGGGGATGTCAATGACACGTTTGCCATTGACGATTTGGGCTTTCTTTGTAACGGCAATAATCGGAGTAATATCATTTCCCGTATTACTATCTGCGGGTCTTTTATTACTTATGGATCGAAGTTTTGGAACGTCATTTTTTCTGTCTGATATTTTCATTCAAGGTGAGGTCTTACATTATCAAGGCGGTTCACCAGTGCTATATGAGCACTTATTCTGGTTCTTGGGCCACCCAGAAGTATATATCGTTATTCTGCCAGCAATGGGTATTGTATCGGAAGTAATGGCAGTGAACGCCCGTAAACCCATCTTCGGTTACCGTGCAATGATTGCGTCTATTTTGGCGATTGCTTTTCTTTCGACTATCGTTTGGGGGCATCACATGTTCATTTCAGGAATGAATCCGTTTTTAGGTTCGGTATTCACCTTTACTACGTTGTTGATTGCCATACCATCTGCGGTAAAAGCCTTTAACTGGATTACTACCTTATGGAAAGGTAATTTGCAGTTGAATCCTGGAATGCTATTTTCGATAGGTATGGTATCTACTTTTATATCAGGAGGTTTGACGGGTATAATCTTAGGAGATAGTACTTTGGATATTAATGTTCATGACACCTATTTTGTTGTAGCTCACTTCCATTTGGTAATGGGTATATCTGCACTATATGGTATGTTTGCAGGTATTTATCATTGGTTCCCTAAAATGTTCCATGGCCGAATGATGAGTAAAAACTTAGGGTACGTACATTTTTGGATTACAGCAGTAGGGTCTTACGGAATCTTTTTCCCTATGCACTTTGTGGGTATGGCCGGGGTGCCAAGACGGTATTACGAGAATACCAATTTTCCAATGTTCGATGATTTGACGGACATACAAGTATTAATGACGGTTTTTGCGCTTATCACGGCGGGAGCACAGTTGATTTTTGCCTATAACTTCATTGTTAGTATTTTCTACGGAAAGCGAGGGGTTCAAAATCCATGGAAAGCAAATACTTTAGAATGGACAACACCATTAGAGCCCGTTCATGGCAACTGGTATGGTGAAATACCACATGTTCACAGATGGGCTTACGATTACAGTAAAGTTGATGATAAAGGAGAGTATATTATTCCCGGACAAGATTTTGTGCCGCAAACGGTGCCATTGCTAGACGATGAAGAAGAGTTGCAACATTAAACTCTTGCTCAAACAAATAAAAAATGCCCAGCTATATAAGTTGGGCATTTTTTTTGATATATTTAGTTGTAGCCATTCAATGAGATCGTAGGTGTTCTACGTGCCAATGATTGTGATTTATTCATTGATACCTTGAGGTGGGAATAATACGAATTATACTATGAAAAATTTAATCGTTTTGTGTGCCATAATTTTTTGCTTTCAGGCTTTTTCCCAACGAAAGCCGAAAATCAAGGGGAATAAAAATGTCGTTGAGATTGTAGAAAATCTTCCACCGTTCAATAGTATTGAGTTAAATGATGATCTTGAAATAGCGCTTCAAAAATCATCTCAAGAAGGGTATGAGATTACTGCTGACGATAACTTGATTGATGTGCTGAAATTTGAAGTGCAAGACAACACTTTGATGATAAGTTCATATTACAAGATTACTTCGAAAAAGAAACTGGATATTACAATTAATTATTTTGAATTGAATGCTATAACCATGAATGATGGTCGTATTCGTATGAATGATGTGATTAAGTCCGATGAGTTGAATGTTAATACCTTCGGAAGCTCGAAATTGGAACTCTCGGCGAATGCCCCGTTTATCAATATCAATATGGAAGATAATAGCTCTGGTGATTTTAACCTTGACAGTGATTCGCTTAATATTGTTTTGAAAGATCGGATCGATGTTCAAGTCTATTCGGTCAGTGAGGCCAATACGATTAAAATGTACAAGAATGCTACTTTGAAAATGGAGGGCACCACCAATACTTTTATGATAAACCTTTTAGAGAGTGCCAACTTGAAAGCCGAAAGATTTGAAGCCAAGAACGTAACGTTGAACTCAAATGATTCATCTACTGCTATAGTTAATGCCCTCGAAACTTTTGAACTTTCTTCTAGTGGTTCATCGAAGGCGTATCTATACGGAAGGGCCAAAATAACTATTCTTGACTTTCTTGACACCTCTGAACTTCACAAGGAAAAATAAATGAAATTAGACCTTTAGGAATAGTGTCACATTAGAGACAAGAAAGAAGATTACTTAGTTCTGAATGGCATTTTGTTTTTTAGAATTATTAACCGCTCCCCTAAAATAGTATTAGGATTAATCAACAATTCTAACTTATTTTAATAAAGTATTCAGAATGGTTTTTCTGCTGTAAAATGGGACACTTTTCTAAATATTCTACTGATGACAAGTTAATTTATTGGTGGCTTTTAAAAACTATGGATTATATGCAAAATGTTTGTGTTATATGAATCTTCGTGATGGCGTAAAGACTTCCGATAATAAGGTTTCCGCTGAAACTGAAAAGTTGGCCGATTTCGTTAAAGATGAAAGTAAATCGCTAATCGATAGGCTTGAGTGTTATGAAGATATCATCAACCTAGAGGTTGGGGATACCGCGCTCAACAGGGCAAAAACCTTGGAGCGGGAATTTGATATTCGACAACTTTACATTAAGTATGAGGGCGACAATCCTACAGGCACGCAAAAAGATCGAATAGCATTTGCCCAAATGTACGATGCCCTTCGAAGAAAATATGAAGTAACCTCTCTCGCCACCTGCGGTAATTATGGGGTCGCGGTGGCGTTGGCCGCTAACCTAGCGGGTATCAAATGTAAAATTTATATACCCGATTCGTATCAGACCGATCGTTTCGAAGAGATGAAATCGCTAGGTGCTGAAATTATCCAGTTGCCTGGTAGCTATGAAGATGTAGTTCACAAAAGCAGTGCATTGGCACAAGAGAACGATTGGTACGATGCCAACCCGGGTGGTGCAAATACCCCGTTACAGATTTCAGCCTATTCACAAATTGCCTTTGAAATAATCGAAGAGTTGGGTGATGCCCCCAAATATTGTGCGGCCCCTGTTTCTAACGGAACATTGTTTGCGGGTATTTACCGAGGCTTTGTGAGTATGTATAAGAGAGGAAAGACATCTCGAATTCCTAAAATGATAGCCGCCTCTTCTTCTCGAAAGAATCCGATTGTACAGTCTTTTATTCAAGGCTTGGACTATTGTAAAGATTTGGACCCGCAAGCCGCTAAAGAAACCAAGTACAATGAACCTTTGGTGAACTGGCATAGCTTTGATGGAGAGGAAGCGCTATACGCACTCATACAGTCAGAGGGTAGTGCATATAATATTAGTGATAAGAAAATGAAGGAAATGAGTGGTTTTTTACTTAAAAAGGAGGGACTACGTATTCTGCCGGCAGCTACGGCCGGACTTATTGCCTTATTGGAAATGGATGAAAAGTTTAATTTTGAACCGGATCGCTATGTTTCGGTTTTAACTGCGAAATATTAGTGTTATGAAAGAAGAATCTATAGATGGTAGGGCCTTGGTGTATTGCGAACAGGCTTTCAATACCCCTAATGGAAAAACGGCTCATGGCCTCGTTCGTTTTACGGAGCGCTACGATATAGTTGGTGTTATCGATAGTAACTACGTAGGTCAAGATGCAGGAAAAGTACTTGATGGAAAAACTAATGGTATTCCAATATTCAAAAGCATCGGTGAGGCCACTAAAAAACTTACCGATTTAAACAAGGTACCCAAATCGCTCGTTATGGGTCTTGCGCCAGATGGTGGTAGATTGCCTGTGCAAGCCAAGATTACTATTAAAAAGGCACTGGAAATGGGATGGAATGTTGACAGTGGCCTGCATGACTTTTTGACCAATGATAAAGACTTGATGCGACTTGCCGAGGTTAATGGTTGTCGCGTACGAGATATACGCAAAACGCCGGATCGCGATATGCTCCATTTTTTTACGGGTGATATTGAAGAAGTATCGTGTCTTAAGCTAGCCGTGTTAGGTACCGACTCCGCTATAGGTAAACGTACAACGGCCTGGTTGTTGGTACATGGTTTTCGCAATAAGGGGATAAAGGCCGAAATGATTGGAACGGGACAGACGGCTTGGATGCAAGGGGCAAAGTACAGCATGGTCATGGATAGTTGTATCAACGACTTTGTTTCCGGAGAGATTGAACATGCCGTAGTTAGCGCGTGGCGCAATGAAAATCCTGATGTAGTAGTTATTGAAGGTCAGGGTAGTTTAATGAATCCCGCTTATCCTGGAGGTTTTGAGATTTTAGCTGCCGGTAGACCAGACTACGTTGTTTTGCAGCATGCACCGAAAAGGCTGGAATACGATGGTTTTCCTGGTTATAAATTACATTCTATAAAAGAACAGATACATGCTATTCAGGTTATCTCGGGAAAAGAGGTGATTGCTATAACTTTGAATCACGAACTCATGGAACCGGAAGAAATAGTATCGGCTTGTGAGGCATTGACCACCGAAACTGGTTTGCCTACTTTTGACGTGTTGGCCCATGGACCTGATGAATTGATTGACCTATTGAAGTCCAAAATAAAATGAACGACATTCGCGCATTAGTTGTTTTTAATGAATTAAAAGTTCATCAAATTATTATTGAACCAAAACGGGTCAAGGCTACCTATACGATAGTGAAAAATGATGGGGAGACGGTGAGCAATGAACTTATTTATTCTTATAAAGACGCCTATTTCGATAAAAGTTGTGCCGAAGATGCCAATTTGGCTTCCATGATGGTGGCACAGGTGGCCCTTAATTATGGGCTCTTTTTTAAGACCATCATCTTCGATGGACTTTTCGATGCAGCCGATAAGCGTTTCCTTCTAGACATGATCGAGAATACCTCGCGTGAAATTACGGTAAACAAGTTTTTGGTAAAAAATGAATTTTTAAAACCTCCTTTTGATAGTCTTTCGCCGGAAAAATTAGCACGGTATACGGCAGCCGATTTAAACTTTATAAATTCCCGTTTTGGGAATTTAAGGGTGGGTAATAACAAAGTGGCTTTAGATATAAATAAGTATGCCATTCTCAGTAGCGGGGGGAAAGACAGTTTGCTCACTTACGGAATTATAAAGGAAATAGGGGAGCCGCATCCTATATTTATTAATGAGTCGGGAAGACATTGGTTTACCGCCATTAACGCCTATGACCACTTTGAGAAAATAGAACCTAATACCGTAAAACCTTGGTGTAATAGCGATCGAATTTTTAATTGGATGCTAAAGCAAATGCCATTTATAAAGGAAAATTTTCAGAACATACGGGCCGATATTTACCCCATCCGGTTATGGACGGTTGCCGTTTTCCTTTTCGGTGTACTACCGGTTGCCCGAAAAAAAGGCATCGCGAATATTCTTATTGGCAATGAATATGATACCACGGTAAAAGGAAACCATAACGGCATTAGTCATTATAACGGACTCTACGATCAAAGTAAATATTTTGACAATGCATTGACGCGATACTACCAAAAAAAAGGATGGAACATCTATCAATATTCGATTTTAAGAAGCCTATCGGAACTCCTTATCCTTAAAGTGCTGGTAAAACGCTACCCCGATCTGCAACGGCATCAGGTTTCTTGCCATGCCGCCCATGAAGAAGAAGGTCGTATGCTTCCTTGCGGCAAATGTGAGAAATGTCGCAGAATTGTCGGTATGCTAAAAGCCTTGGATGAAGACCCAAAGCGTTGCGGGTACTCCGATAATCAAATCGAAAACGGACTTAAGGCCTTGGGCCAACAGAAGGTAAAACAAATAGGAAGCGACGCAGCTCACCTCTATGACCTTTTATTGCAAAAAAAACTTATTGAAAGAAATGAGCATACCTCGAAAATTGGCAAACCGCACCCTGAAATCGTAAAATTGCGTTTTGATAATGAAAGGAGCCTATTGTCAGACTTGCCAAAACATATTCGGAAACCGTTGTTTACAATCCTATCAAAATATAGTGACGGTGCCGTACGACTTCTAGATCGAAAATGGCATACCTTTATAATCGAAGATGAAGTTCTTGAGCCGGTCTATTTTTTGGATAAAGGGGAATGATAGCATATATTTTTTGCACTATGGGCATCGGGCCATTTGAAATAAATATAACGTATTCCCGAGTTCATCTTGTCAGCTTTTTTCCAATTAACAAATATTTGAAGTATGAAAGAACCATATAAGAAAGGAAGCTTCCTTTGGGAACAGATGACATGGCCCGAGATTGAGGCCTATCTTAAAACCGTAGATACTGCCATTTTACCTTGTGGCGCCATAGAGCAACACGGTCCGCATTTACCTGTTGATATTGATTATTTTGATGCAAAATATATGGCCTTTAAAGTGGCTGAGGCTTGCGAGGATCCAAAACCCTTGGTGCTGCCCACTATTCCTTTTGGGGTTTCGTACCATCATGACGATTTTAAAGGCACGTTGAGTGTAACCAATGATGCACTCTCGAAATTTGTATATGATCTGGGTATGAGCCTTGCCAAAAATGGGATTAAGAAAATCATCATTTTAAATGGGCATGGCGATAACGAACCGACATTGACTTATGCAGCTCAAATGATCAACCGAGATGCCAAGATTTTTGTTTGCGTAGATACCGGTGAGACCAGCGATGTTGATTTGTATGGTCTTATCGATACGCCTAACGATATTCATGCAGGTGAAATAGAAACGAGCACTGCCCTGGCTTTACGACCCGATTTGGTGCAAATGGATAAGGCCGTCAATGAAACGATACAGTTTGGTAGCAAATTTCTTGATTATGACAATGAACGCGGGGTAAATTGGTACGTTCAAACAAATAAAATTTCAGAGAGTGGGGTGATGGGCGACGCCACCAAGGCAAGTGCTGAAAAAGGACGAAAAATGTGGGAGCTGATGATCCATCATATGGTCAGGTTCGTCGAGTCGATAAAAAATACACCTTTGGAAGAACTTTACCAGAAGAGATATTGATGAGAATTACCAAGGTATCATATGAGCGTTTTGATATTCAATTGTCGACACCGTATACTATTGCTTATGAAACGGTATCAAAGTCGGTCAACTTCATACTTAAACTCGAATCGGAAAATCTAATTGTGGGCTATGGTTGTGCCGCACCTGATAAAGTCGTCACAGGTGAAACCGCCGATCAGGTTGAACTGGCCATTCAAAACACGATTATTCCTTTTTTGAAGGGTAAAAATCCCTTTACCTATATTAGCATCATTGAGGAGTTAAAACAGCTGTTAAAGGGATATGCCTCGACATTGGCCATGATCGATATGGCTTTGTTTGATTTGATTTCGAGAAAGGCGGATGTTCCGTTATATCAATTTTTGGGCGGTTTTCGAAGTAGTGTTCCTACGAGTGTTACTATAGGCATCTTATCAAGTAAGGAGACGCTCGAACAAGCGAAAGAGTTTGTCAGACGAGGTTTTTTTATTTTAAAGGTTAAAGGCGGGCTTAACCTCGAAGAAGATATTGGGAAAATGAGGTTGCTACGTGAAAATTTTCCTGAAATTATTCTTCGGTTCGATGGTAATCAAGGGTACTCTGTAGAAGAATCGATTTCTTTTGTTGAGGCTACGAATGAAGTTGGAATCGAAATATTCGAGCAGCCGACAAAAATCGGGGAGGAAAAAAGTCTTGGGGCAGTTACTAAAAATGTAGGTCTGCCTGTAATGGCAGATGAGAGTATAAAAACCTTGGCCGATGCATTTCGTTTGGCGCAACACCAGCGTATCGATATGGTGAATATTAAAATTATGAAAGTTGGCGGCATTGTAGAAGGGCTGCATGTAAATTCTGTAGCAAAATCGGCAAATTTAGAGGCAATGGTCGGTTGTATTGACGAGTGTCGTTTAGGAATTTCCGCCGGACTGCATTTTGCGTTGTCAAGACCGAATATTCAATTTGCCGATTTAGACGGCCATTTAGACATGTTGAACGATCCATTTAGCGACTTGTTCCATCTAAAAAAAGGAATTTTGTACCCAACCGACAGTCCTGGTTTAGGAAACATCAATTTGTGATAGGTGCGGTCATACAATGCTCCGGAATTCCGTAACCTTCGACCAATACTTCAATATGCGGGCGCAATTCAGAACATAATCGCTCTACACGTTGCCGAATTGCTTTTGATTTTGTACTTCCAATATAGCCTTGTTCGAGAAACCAAGAAGCATTTTCCTTAATTTGGTTGAGCGCATATAGGGTTCCCAGTTTTTCAAATAAGAGTCGATTCTTTTCATCGGAAATGTTTTCGGTGAATTGTACAAAGGTATGATAGGCCAATTCGTGGCTATATGCCCTGCCCAAGGCCAGTAAATGATCTTGTACCTTCAGAAATGCTTGGTACGAAGGCATTCCCTTTTTTATATAACTGCGAATACGCATGGCTAATGTATAAGTCAGTCTTCTTGTGCGATATTGAAAGGCATGTCTGTGAAACTTGGTATTGAACAAATGTTCTTTATCAATTTTGTTGGAATATACTGGGTTGATAGTCGTGAGTTTGTCACTAATTTGCGACCCCACCAATTTTAGCACTGAGGCAAATCCGGGGCTGTTGAATTCCGAATTAAAGTCTGATAAAATACCCTTGGCGGCTAGCTGTAGTAGAACGGTGTTATCTCCCTCAAAGGTGGTGAAAATGTCTACATCCCCCTTGAGGTCCGCAATTCTATTCTCAATAAGATATCCTTTGCCGCCACAGGCTTCCCTACATTCTTGAATCGTATCGTTCGCAAACCAAGTGACGATTGATTTGAGTCCGGCAACTTGTGTTTCGATTTTCCGTTTGTCGTTTGAGGTGTCGGCGGCATAAGTCTGCATAATATGATCTAGCGTGACACTATATATATAGCACTCGGCTACCTTTGGTGTCAAGCGAAGTTGATGGCTTGGATAGTCCATGATAAGGTCTTCCTGAACTTTAATGCTATCGTTGAATTGTCGCCGTCCCAATGCATATTTGACGGCAATGGTCAAGGCCATTTTGGCTCCTCCCAATCCGGCGCGGGCTACACAGATACGCCCCCCGACCAAAGTGCCTAACATGGTAAAAAAGCGTTTGTTCGCATTTTTTATTTCTGAAAAATAGGTGCCATTCGCATCAATATCACCGTATTTATTAAGTAGGTTTTCCCGAGGCACGGAAACTTGATCGAACCATATCTTGCCATTGTCTACACCATTTAGGCCCAATTTGTAACCGTTGTCTTCCACCATGATTCCAGGCAAAAGTTCGTGATTTTCATTTCGAAGAGGTACGAGAACGGCATGTACGCCCTCATTTTTGCCCTCTACGATCAACTGGGCAAAGACCGTTGCCATTTTAGCGTGAAGCGCATTGCCTATATATTCTTTATTGTCGTTTTTTCCAGGAGTATGAATAACAATTTGATCGGTTTCTTTAATGTAAGTCGCCGTTGTACGAATGCCACGTACATTCGAACCATGTCTGGTTTCTGTCATGGCAAAGCATCCGAGCAATTTGGCGGTGCCGGCATCTTGCAGATACAGGTCGTGATGTTTTTTGGTTCCTAGCTTTTGAATACTTCCTCCAAAAAGGCCCACCTGCACCCCGAATTTTATGGTGAGACTGCCATCGACATACATCAGATTTTCAAAAATATGGGCGTAGGCCGGCATATTATTAATTCCACCATAGGCTGTCGGGTAGGCCATTGCCCCATATCCCTTTTTTCCTAAAAATTGAACCTGCCGAAGAACCTTTTGCCTAAACTCTTCTTTGTTTCTTTTTATTTCCCAGGTAAAACTCGGATCTGCCAGAAACTGGCGAAAACTATCGAGGTGTTCGGCATGTTCTCCTTTTAGGATGCCATCCAATTCGGAAGCATTATAATAATGAGAGGTTTTTTCGTGCACTACCGCTACCTCGAATAGGTGATTGTAATGGTTGGGCTGTATGCCCAAATTTATTTCGATATGTTTTAGTTGGTCATTAAAAGGGCACTTTTCCAAATAACTGCACACCATTTTTTGACTAAAAGAGGAAAGGGGGAAGGTGTCACTTTCAATAAGTTTTACCCCTGAATTCGAAATAACATGTTTCCAGTTTTTCAATTCTGAATTGGCAGGCGGATGGTCTCTTTTTAACCACTCAAGCATTGTTTTTTTATCCGAATCGCTAAGTGATTCATCAGTATCGAATGCTTTTTTTACAACTTCGATTTCAGAAACGGATAAAAGGTCATCAGACCAAATCACATAGAAAAAGGGAATATATTGTAATATACCGGAGGAATATGTTGTCTTTTGCATAGGCTGAATTTACGAATTAATTGCATTTGTTTTATAAGTATATAGCACTAGTTTAAATCTTTAATCGGGCATGGAGGGGTATTGAAAAATTAGGTTTTTCTATCCAAATTTATAATAGAGGTCTATGTCTAATTTGTCTATCTTTGTTAGCCTATGAACGAGCATCTAGACCCAACCACCGGTAATTTTTCTTCTGAGGAAATAGACATCGAAAGGGCTTTAAGACCTGTTACCTTCGATGATTTTACAGGGCAGGAGCAGGTATTGGAGAACTTAAAGGTCTTTGTAGAGGCGGCCAATCAGCGTAATGAGGCATTGGATCATACGCTATTTCACGGTCCCCCGGGATTAGGTAAAACAACTTTGGCCCATATTTTAGCCAACGAATTGGGGGTCGGTATCAAAATCACCTCAGGGCCGGTATTGGACAAGCCTGGTGATTTGGCAGGTTTGCTGACTAATCTAGACGAACGTGATGTACTTTTTATTGATGAAATCCATCGATTAAGCCCTATTGTGGAAGAGTATCTCTACTCGGCCATGGAAGATTATAAAATCGATATCATGATTGAGACCGGACCCAATGCGAGATCGGTTCAAATCAATTTGCACCCATTTACTTTAATTGGTGCCACTACGCGTTCAGGCTTATTGACAGCGCCCATGCGTGCTCGATTTGGTATTCAAAGCCGATTGCAATATTACGATACCGAGTTGCTTTCTACCATTGTCGAACGTAGTGCCGATATTTTAAAAGTACCAATTACCCCCGATGCCGCTATTGAAATTGCTGGGCGGAGTAGGGGAACGCCTAGAATATGCAATGCGCTTTTAAGAAGAGTCCGTGATTTTGCTCAGATAAAAGGTAACGGCAGCATAGATATGGCCATTTCAAAATTTAGTCTTAAGGCTTTGAACGTCGATGCCCACGGTCTCGATGAAATGGATAATAAAATTTTAACTACTATAATCGATAAGTTCAAAGGTGGTCCTGTAGGGATTACGACTTTGGCTACAGCGGTCTCTGAAAGTGCGGAGACAATCGAGGAAGTATATGAACCTTTTTTGATTCAACAGGGTTTTATAATGAGAACGCCAAGAGGTCGAGAAGTTACCGAATTGGCTTATAAACATCTAGGAAGGATTAAGGGAGGGGGCCAACCAGGACTTTTTTAACCTTAGATCCAAAACCAAATGCAGCATAAAATTCCAGTAGTTTCCTTGCCTCAATTTTTACTGCATTCATTAGATATTCTTAAAAATCCATTGCCTTTTCATCATTCTAATTTTCAAAAGCATGGTGATGTCTTTCGATTAAAGATTGGGTTTAAGAATTCCGTTATTTTTTCACGTGATGCCGCGTTGGCGGAATACGTACTGCAAAAGAATTGGAAGAACTATACAAAATCATCGATACAGACTGTAGATTTGGCCAAGTATCTAGGAAAAGGATTATTGACTTCAGAAGGTGAACATTGGCGCAAGCAGCGAAAATTAATACAGCCTGCCTTTCATAAAAAACAACTTGCCAGACTATTGGCGAGTATTCAAGAGACTATAATTGATGCCTTAAATCAGGTTAATACCGGAATGTCGACCGATGTTTTTCCTATTTTCAATGATTTAGCCTTTAAGACCGTGGTTCGGTCTTTGTTTAGCAATGCCGTTAGTGATCAAGAAATTGCACAGTTGCAGCATAGCACTGAAATGAATCAAAAAATGTTGGTAAAAGAATTGCGCCAACCTTATTTGGGTTGGTACTTTAGGGCTTCTGGCAAAATAGACGAACATATTAAACTGGCTGAAACTTCGAAATCTATTCTGCTCGGTATCATTTCCCGCCGAAAAGCGTCTGGTCAACGTTACGACGACCTTTTAGATATGCTTTTAGAGGCTCGTTATGATGATGGAACTGCCATGTCGGAAGAACAATTGATCGACGAAATTCTAGTGCTTTTTGTGGCTGGTCATGAGACTACGGCCAATACCCTCAGTTTTACGGTACAACTTTTGGCGCAGCATCCAAAATGGCAAAAACAGATAATGAACGAGTTTAGAAAGGTGGGGAATGCCGACCAAGATCTAATACAAGTCGTCATGTCGTCGCCTATTGTGACTCAGGTTATTGAAGAATCAATGCGGTTATACCCACCAGCCTATTTTATGGATCGTGTGAATTTAGAGGAGGATAGTTTTAATGGATTCATTTTTGAAAAAGACTCTAGCCTACTTTTTTCCATTTATGAGATTCATAGGCATCCTGAACTTTGGGAAACGCCAGAAAAATTTATGCCCGAACGCTTTCAGTTCGATAAGGCCAGAAATTATTCATCTTTTTATTTTCCTTTTGGGGCAGGGCCAAGAAAATGTATTGGCAATAATTTTGCTATGTTCGAAATGATAATGACCGTTATACAACTCGTTAAACGTTTTGAAATCATCCCGGTGAAGGATGAAATAGAAATTAACCCCTTAATTACCTTAAAACCTAAGAATGCCTTGGTTGCATTTAAGAAAAGAAATTTAACTTAAACTAAGTGCATTTCTCTTTTCTTTTAAACCTCCTTTGAATTACTCTAATCCAAAATAATTCATCACGGCAGCATAATTGCTTACATTTACTCCCGATGACTTTAGGTTGTCGAGAACGTTCGTTGTTTTACCTGATGTTTCTGAAAGTGCATTTGAAGATTCGATGAGTACAATTCTGAACTCAATAGTGGTTGGAACGTCTTCATCTGGAATTCGGTCAGGCTCATACCCATTTATAGTTTTTGCCAACAAAAGTCGATTACTGTTAACTTGCAGGTTAATCAGTAGGCCAAATTTATCCGATGATGTAGAAACCATTGCCGTATATGGCAATAACTTTGTCATGTTCGACGCAGTTGCTCTTCCTGATTCTGTGGCATAAATAGGCATGGCATAAGCCAAAATTGCATTTCCTTCATCATAAAAATCGAATAAGTTAACCCCTCCGATGCTATCTGAGGGAATGCTATAATATCGATATTCATTATTTCCTCCAAAGTGGAAGTTTGAGGTCCAATCTGTGTTCGCAATGACCAAGTCATAATGTTTAATATTGGCATTTCCTGTATCGCCTTTAATACCTTGTTCGCCTTCAATGCCCTGAATTCCTTGTTCACCCTGTGGTCCTTGGGGGCCGATCGGTCCCACATCGCCATCTTTTGAGCATCCGGTTAGTGCCAAGGCACTACAAACAAGTAAACATATAATAATCTCTAAAATGTTTTTCATGACTTTATGGTTTGATTCTATTATTCATTTCGTGAAAATAAAATGTAATTAATTCTACTTTAGAATAAATGTGTATACAGCTGGGGAAGAAGTGTAGATGACTTGTTTTTATGTTTGTTTAGAAACATGGGTAAAATCCAAAGAAGGAATAAAAAGAGCAATTCCGAATTTTTGATGATATGTTTTAGTTGTTTTAAAGACTGGAATCTCAAATGGAATTCGTTGCCGTATAATTTTGTATTAAAGGATGCTTTTCATGAGATGACCGGGATTATGAGCGCAAATTTTTATGTAATTGTAATTTGATTTGACGGTATTAAGGGTTACAATTATGAAAAATGGTGTTATAACCAAAAAATTTGCGCTTGTTCGTTAATTTTTTGATACTGTAGGTTGATATGGAATATTTGTAGGTAGTTACTTAATTTTTGGTAAAAAAGATAGTAAATCGTACAAGAAATTGTGATACTTTTATTATGATAGGTGTCAATATGGTAAGAATGTAAAATGCACTGGGCTTTTTAGAAGAAGAAATTTCTATTCCTTGGGTGTTATATTTTTCAGATAGAGAAAAAAGAACTTAGATTTTTAATTTAATGTTATGAGAAAAATGCGTATTAGTTTATTTGGATTAATGGGAATTGTACTGTTGTCATGTAGTAAGAGTGACGACTCGACTCCACCAAAAGAAGATCCTGACCCCGTAAATCAAGCACCTGCGGCTTTTGATTTACTGACGGCACCAAATGGAGCAGCTGGGGTTGATGTGCTACCTACCCTAACTTGGGAAACGGCTACAGACCCCGATGGTGATGCGGTGAGTTATGATATTTTTCTAGATACCACTTCCGACCCTAGCACTTTGTTGTCAGGGGCAATTGGAGGCACCACTGTTACGGGAACTGAGCGGCTTCATTTTTTGACACCCTACAATTGGAAAGTGGTTGCTAGTGATACAGAGGGGGCTACCACAGCAAGTGGGGTCTTTGGTTTCACCACAAGAGGATTACGGGTTCCTGCCGCAGCAACAACAGAAGCTGCTGCTTTTTCGCCCAAGATAGCACTCTCATCAGTGGCATTTGGAGACAAGCTTTGGGTAATTGGCGGAAGAGATGCAGCAGGATTTCAAGAAGAGGTCTGGTCAACGAGTGATGGTGCCGATTGGACCTTGGTTACCGAAGAACCAGGTTTTCTTGGTAGAGCGAGCCATACCACGGCGGTCTTTCAAGACAAGGTATGGGTAATGGGTGGTACCTCGATTCGTGAAGTACCTCCGACATCTGAAAATCCATCTGGAGACGAACAATATTATATGAATGATGTATGGTCAAGTGCCAATGGGGTTGATTGGGATGAACTTACCCCAGAGGCTGCTTTTGCGAAACGCGATGGATTGACCGCTGCAGTTTTAGGTGATCGACTATTCATCATGGGCGGTTATGATGGTACCTATATGAACGATGTTTGGTCTACAACCGATGGAGTACTATGGGAGCAAACCACGGCATCTGCTGGGTTTACGGCAAGATCAGGTCACTCCACCGTCGTTTTCGACGATAAAATTTGGATAATAGGTGGTTGGGACGGTACCCAAAGATTGAATGATGTTTGGTATAGTACTGACGGTGTGACTTGGACAGAAGCCACTGGGGCAGCTCAATTTTCTGCACGTGTAAACCCAACGACGGCCGTATTCGATGACAAGCTCTGGGTTATCGGTGGATATGCCCCTTCAGGCGCCATGAACGACATCTGGTACAGTACAGATGGTGTTACTTGGGAACAAACTTCGGGAGATGAAACTTTTCCGGTAAGAGGCGACCATACAACAGCCGTATATGATGATAAGATATGGGTGATAGGAGGAAATGATGGAAGCCTAAATCAAAAGTATAACGATGTTTGGGCCTTGGATTAAAAAAAGAAGTGGTTAGCCTGGTTGTCAAGCCGATGAACCAATAAGATATGCGGTCGAAGTTGTTTGAAAAAGCACACTTCGGCCGTTTTTATTTATTTAATTTTTGAATCTTGAGGTGAAAGAATTCCCAATGTGCCCTATTAAGGTAGGTCATTTGTAAAAGCCTGGATAAGATTAGTACCTTCGCCATTTAAATAAAAGAGGCCAGATTGGAATGTTAGAAAAACCAGAATATACGGAAGCCATAAAAGGCGAGGCAAAACGTCTTGGTTTTTTGTCCTGCGGTATTTCAAAGGCCGAATTTTTGGAAGAGGAAGCACCGAGATTAGAGAAATGGCTGAAAAATAATATGCACGGCGAAATGGGGTACATGGCCAACCATTTTGATAAACGTTTGGATCCTACCAAATTGGTTGAAGGGTCAAAATCGGTTATTTCGTTATTACTGAATTATTATCCCGAAGAAACACAGCATCAAGACAGTTATAAGTTATCGAAATATGCTTACGGCAATGATTATCATCATGTTATTAAATCTAAATTAAAACTTTTACAAGAGTTTATTTCAGAAGAGATCGGGGCAGTTAACGGCCGTGCCTTTGTTGATTCGGCTCCAGTTTTAGATAAGGCATGGGCGGCTAAAAGTGGTTTGGGCTGGATCGGGAAACACAGTAATCTGCTTACACAACAAGTTGGTTCTTTTTACTTCATAGCAGAACTTATTGTTGATCTTGAACTTGAATACGATTCGCCCGTCACCGATCATTGCGGTACCTGTACGGCCTGTATCGATGCCTGCCCGACGCAGGCTATTGTTGAACCTTATGTGGTTGATGGCAGTAAATGTATTTCATACTTTACTATTGAGTTGAAAAATGAGATTCCTAATGAGTTTCAGGGAAAGTTTGATGAATGGATGTTCGGTTGCGATGTTTGTCAAGATGTTTGTCCGTGGAACCGTTTTTCGAAACCGCATAACGAGCCCTTGTTCAATCCACATCCTGAATTGTTGTCGATGACCAAAAAAGACTGGCAGGAAATTACTGAAGATGTTTTTAAAAAAGTATTTCAAAAGTCGGCTGTAAAAAGAACTAAGTTCACGGGCCTACAGCGAAATATTAAATTTTTGAAGTGATAATCGGCTGTTCATACTGTGTAGATGCTTTAGGTTTGTCGTCAAAGGCGCTTACAGTTTGTAATTCATTTTTATTTGATTCTCAATCTTTCAAGCATTAAAAATACTATATTGAATAGAATTTTTTTTGACTGAACAAGTATAGCCATGAAAATACGGAAGCCCGGGTTGAGTTTTTGGCAAATATGGAACATGAATGTTGGTTTTTTTGGAATCCAATTCAGCTTCGGGCTCCAACAGACTGCCATAAACCCCATATTTTCATTCCTTGGCGCACATCACGAAGAACTTCCTTTGCTCAATCTCGCTGGTCCGGTTACGGGCTTATTGGTCCAACCCATAATCGGGGCGATTTCAGATAAGACTTGGTCACCGCGATGGGGTCGTCGCAAACCTTTTTTCTTGATTGGCGCTATAGTAGCGAGCTTATGTCTCTTTGCATTCCCCTTTAGTTCACATTTGTGGTTTGCCGTTGGGCTTCTTTGGATTTTAGATGCGGCCAATAATACGGCAATGGAACCGTATAGAGCTTTCGTAGGGGATAAATTGCCGGACAATCAACTGACATACGGCTTTCAAATGCAAAGTTTGTTCGTAGGTGCCGGTATTACTCTTGCGAACTTTTCATTGTTTCTGTTTCAAGATTGGTTCAGTGTTTCTTCCGGGAGCGGTAGTCTTTGTACAACGACTACCGAGATGGTATCTGCTATTCCAACCTGGGTTTATTACAGTTTCTTTTTAGGTGCGGTGGCTTCTATGGGAACCATTTTATGGTCTGTAATTAAAACACCTGAGATTCCACCTTCCGAAGCAGAACTTGCCCAAATCAGAAATGAAGACAAGGAGAAGTCATTTATACAGAGAATTTTCGGTCCTGTTTTAGAGATCGTACGTGCTATAGGTAATATGCCCAAACTGCTGTGGCGCCTCTCCGCCGTTTATTTTTTTCAATGGTATGCCTTGTTTGTATACTGGCAATTCATAACCCCTATGCTCAGAACCGGACTTTTCGGCATTAACAGTATAGATATTGAAAGATTCGAATCGATAATGGCGGCTTGCAATTCGGGTGGTGTAATTGGAACAGGTGATTTGTCTTTTGCGAAAAATATACAATCACTATCTGAACAGGCGTTGGCTCAAACCGGATTGATGAACGGTACTTATAATTTGGTGACCATGGTGGTAGCTTTGGCATTGGTGCCCCTGGCTAGAAAATACAGTTCGAAACTGGTGTATGTGCTCAGTTTAATGCTGACAGGAGTGGCGATGTTAAGCATGCCTTATATTTCGGATCAATATGTATTGCTTTTGCCCATGATTTTGTTCGGTATCGGGTGGGCGGCCATGATGGGGATTCCGTATGCCATGGTTTCGAAAGTGATTCCCGAAGAGAAGCGTGGTGTTTATATGGGCATCGTGAACATGATGATTGTGATACCCATGCTGATTCAGACAGTTTCCTTCGGATTTATTATCAAAAACGTTCTTGACAACGATGCGATAAACGCAATTCTTTTTGGAGGTGTATTTTTCATTATTGCCGCTATTCTTGCTATACGCCTAAAAATTCCCGAAGATGCATAAGTAACCCCATTGAGGGGTATCTTAATAAAAATGATAGGGCTACTCCCTCATCTAAAAGTGGGGCAAAAAGTGGGAGCTCTGAACTTAAACGTCATTTCAATAACTTTCAACGACTTTTATCCGAAGAATACTATTAAATTTGTTTTCCAAAGTCGAACTATATGAGCAAACAGAAACAACGGCGTGAAGCATTGGTCTACCATGCCAAACCCCAACCTGGAAAGATAAAGATTGTACCGACAAAGCCATACGCCACACAGCGTGATTTGGCCTTGGCTTATTCGCCCGGGGTTGCGGAACCGTGTTTGGAGATAGCAAAGAATAAGGATAATGTATATAAATATACTTCAAAAGGCAATATTGTCGCCATTATATCAAACGGTACAGCCGTATTGGGATTAGGTGATATTGGACCCGAGGCAGGAAAACCTGTTATGGAGGGAAAGGCTTTGCTTTTTAAGATTTTTGCGGATATAGATGGAATTGATATCGAAGTGGATACCAAAGACGTGGACAAATTTGTAGAAACGGTCAAAATGATAGCCCCGACCTTTGGAGGTATCAATCTTGAAGATATAAAAGCACCTGAAGCCTTTGAAATTGAAAGGCGCTTAAAGGAGGAGCTTGATATTCCGGTCATGCACGACGATCAGCATGGTACGGCAATTATTTCTGCGGCTGCTTTGTTGAATGCTCTGGAAATTGCTGAAAAGAAAATTGGCGAAGTGAAAATTGTGGTGAGTGGTGCTGGTGCCGCGGCAGTTTCATGTACCAAGCTATATAAGGCTTTTGGAGCAAAGGCAGAGAATATCGTAATGTTGGATAGTAAGGGGGTAATTCGAAAAGATGCCGAAAATTTGGCCCCTTCGAAAATGGAGTTTGCCACCGATAGAAAAATTAACACCTTGGTGGAGGCTATGATTGATGCCGATGTTTTCATAGGCTTATCGATAAAAGATATTGTATCGCCTGAAATGTTGCTTTCGATGGCCAAAGACCCTATCGTTTTTGCCATGGCGAACCCTGATCCTGAAATTAAATACGAATTGGCCGTTTCGACTCGAAAGGATGTTATTATGGCTACAGGACGTTCAGATCATCCTAACCAAGTAAATAATGTTTTAGGTTTTCCTTTTATATTCAGGGGCGCTTTGGATGTCAGGGCGTCGGCAATTAATGAAGAAATGAAGATGGCGGCGGTAAAAGCTTTGGCTGCTTTAGCCAAAGAACCCGTTCCAGAACAAGTAAATATTGCATATGGTGAAACTAGGCTGACTTTTGGTAGGGAATATATAATTCCCAAGCCTTTCGACCAACGATTGATATCTGAAATTCCGCCAGCGGTAGCAAAAGCTGCAATTGATAGTGGAGTTGCCAGAATTCCTATTGAAGATTGGGGCAAATATCGCGAAGAGCTATTACAGCGCTCGGGAGACGATAACAAGGTGATGCGGCTACTGATGAATAGGGCGAAAACCGACCCTAAAAAAATCGTTTATGCCGAAGCAGACCATTTAGATGTCTTAAAGGCTGCTCAGATAGCCTATGAAGAGGGTATCGCAATACCGATTCTTTTGGGCAAACGTGAAATCATTGAGGAACTAATGGGAGAATTGGAGTTCGATGCGGATATTGACATTATTGATCCCAACGCCCTAGAATCGAATGAGCGGAGAGACAGGTATGCTACCAAATATTGGGAAAACAGACGAAGAAGTGGCTCTACCTTGTACAATGCGAAATCTAAGATGCGTGAACGTAATTATTTCGGTGCGATGATGGTACTTGAAGGGGATGCCGATGGTATGATTTCGGGCTATTCGAGAGCATATCCTAGGGTGGTAAAACCAATATTTGAGGTTATAGGGCGCGCGACAGACGTAACCAAGGCCGCTACCGTTCATATCATGATTACACGAAGAGGGCCTTTGTTCTTGGCCGATACTTCTATAAATATTGATCCTACGGCTGAAGAAATAGCAGAAATTGCCCGAATGACCGCCAATGTTGCGGCTACTTTTGGTTTCGACCCCGTAATGGCTTTATTGTCTTACGCGAACTTTGGATCTTCTAGCCACCCACATGCGACGAAGGTAAGAAAGGCGATTAAAATCTTGCATGAGGAGAACCCTGAATTGGTAGTCGACGGAGAAATTCAAACCGATTTTGCCTTGAATAAAGAATTGCACCAAAGCCAGTTCCCGTTTTCTAAATTGGTAGGAAAAAAAGTGAACACTTTGATTTTTCCTAATCTCGAATCGGCAAACATTACTTACAAACTGCTAAAAGAACTTAATGAGGCCGCATCAATCGGTCCGATTATGGTAGGCTTACGAAGGTCTGTTCATATTCTGCAGTTGGGTGCAAGCGTTGATGAAATGGTAAATATGACGGCAATAGCCGTTATCGATGCGCAAGAGCGACAGAAACGAAAGAAAGCAAAAATAGAAAGTAATTAATTTGACTATTGCCATTGAAGAATTCAAATTTGAACCTGATAAGCGAAATCAATTGGAACTTGACGTGTGATATCGCCATAATTTTAAAACCTTAAACGAACTTATGATTCATCATCTTCACGGTAGACTTATTGAGAAGAACCCTACTCATGTTATTATAGAATGTGCAGGAGTCGGATATTTTGTCAATATATCTTTGAATACCTTTTCAAAGGTTTCCGATAATGAGAATATCAGCTTGTATACCCATTTGCAGGTTAAGGAAGATTCGCATACTTTGTTTGGGTTTGCAGAGAAATCGGAACGTGAGATATTCCGTTTATTATTGTCTGTTTCCGGTATTGGTTCCAGTACGGCTCGAACGATGTTGTCATCACTTTCTCCATCTCAAATAAGAGATGCCATAGCCTCTGGCGATGTGCCAACCATCCAAGGGATAAAAGGTATCGGCGCAAAGACTGCCCAACGCGTGATTCTGGATCTTAAGGACAAGATTTTGAAAATTTATAATATTGATGAACTTTCCATTGTTTCGAACAATACAAATAAAGATGAAGCGTTATCTGCATTAGAGGTTCTTGGATTTGTCAGAAAGCAAGCCGAAAAGGTCGTTGACAAGGTTTTAGCACAAGACCCGACACTGAGCGTCGAGGAAACTCTAAAACGCGCGCTCAAAAATTTATAACAAGTTTGAAAACAGGGGCAAAGAAAATTCTTAAATCATCATTTAAGCTTACCTTTCTATTCATTATTTTCTTCATGGCAACGGAAACTTCCTTTGCGCAAGATACCGATGAAGAAGAAACGGATGAACAGGAATTGGATTCTGTAAAGACAGGTTTTGAGCTAGGGAAACTAAAGATGCCCAATCCCGAAACCATTGTTTCAAAATATATTTACGATCCAAAACTTGACCGATACATTTACAATGAGAGCATAGGTGATTTTAATATAGGCTATCCGATAATCTTAACCCCTGAGCAATATCTTGAACTGGTTCGTCAAGAGGGGATTAAAGACTACTTTAAGGAAAAATCCGATGCTTATTCCGGAAAAAAGGAGGGGAGTGAGGAAGCTCGAAAAAACCTCTTGCCAAACTTCTACGTGAACAACAATTTTTTTCAATCTGTATTTGGCGGAAATACCATAGAAGTAATTCCTCAAGGGTCCGTGGCCATGGATTTGGGTGTAATATGGCAGAAAAACGACAATCCTTCGCTTTCGCCGAGAAACCGTACCAACCTATCTTTTGATTTCGACCAACGTATAAGTTTAAGTATGCTGGGGAAAATAGGCGAGCGGCTTCAAGTAACGGCCAACTATGATACCGAAGCTACTTTTGATTTTCAAAACCTTGTGAAGTTAGATTATACGCCGACCGAAGATGATATAATTCGCAAAATTGAAGTGGGTAATGTGAGTATGCCACTCAATAGTTCCTTGATTCAAGGGGCGCAGAGTCTTTTTGGGGTGAAGACCCAATTGCAATTTGGTAAGACTATGGTGACTGCGGTTTTTTCAGAACAGCAATCACAGAATAACACGGTAGTGGCACAAGGGGGCGGGACTTTAAATGAATTCTCTGTAACGGCTTTGGACTATGACGAGGACAAACACTTTTTCCTTGCCCAATATTTCAGGGACAATTACGACGAGGCGCTTTCGAATTACCCTTTTATTCGCAGTGGAATACAAATAACGCGCCTTGAAGTGTGGACTACCAACCGGAGTCAGCAAACCCTGAACGTGAGAAATATTGTAGGTATTCAAGATTTGGGGGAATATGATCCGCTCAACGGTCCTGCAAATTCAAAAACGAGAATTTATAGTCAGATTGCAGGTAATAATCCACCAGCCGGATTCTTTAATACCAACACGACTGATATGCAGCCTAACGGTCTACCAAGAAACAACGCCAATGACTATGATCCAACATTGATTGGAGCTGGTGGGGTGTTGACAGAGAGTATTAGGGATATTGCTACGGTCGAACAAGGTTTTAATGTGCCTGGTTACCAGGTAAATCAAGGGTTTGATTATGCTATTTTAGAGAATGCACGAAAATTGGAATTGGGGCGAGACTTCGAATTTAACTCGCAATTAGGATATGTTTCTTTGAATCAACGTTTGAGTAACGATGAGGTTCTGGCCGTAGCCTTTCAATATACTTATAATGGAAAAGTTTACCAAGTGGGTGAGTTTGCCAATGGTGGGTTAGATGCAACTACTATATCCGGGGGTGTCAATCCTGTTATCGAAAATAACACCTTGGTTTTAAAGTTACTTAAGAGTAATATCACAAATGTCTCTGATCCAATTTGGGATTTGATGATGAAGAATATTTATGCGACCGGGGCTTTTCGTTTAAGTCAAGACGATTTTAAGATGAATATTTTATATTCCAATCCGACTCCACGAAACTATATTACCCCTGTTGAAGAAGCTACATGGCCTGACGGGTTAGAAGAAGATATTTTACTGAAAGTGTTCAATTTCGATCGGTTGAATGCTTATAACGATGTGCAGGCAGAGGGTGATGGTTTCTTCGATTTTGTGCAAGGAATAACGGTCGATACCCAAGGAGGTAGTATTATTTTTACGAAAGTGGAACCTTTTGGGGAATTTTTATTCGAAACATTGGGTGGTGGTGATTACGATGTTGCCAATGGACAAGGGTATAATGCCAACCAGCAAAAATATGTGTTTAGGGATATGTACGAGTTGACCAAATCGGCAGCGCTGCAAGACCCCGAAAAGAACAAGTTTTTATTAAAAGGAAGTTATAAATCTGAAGGAAGTAATGGGATTCCCATAGGGGCTTTCAACGTGCCAAGGGGCTCCGTAAGGGTTACGGCCGGAGGGCGCCAGTTGCAGGAAGGTATTGATTACACCGTAAATTATCAGGCGGGTACCGTACAATTATTGGATCCAAGTTTAGAGGCTTCCAATACGCCAATCAACATATCGGTAGAGAACAACGCAGTTTTCGGGCAACAAACCAGAAGGTTTACCGGTGTCAATGTAGAACATCAATTCAATGATAACTTCGTATTGGGGGCAACGTTCCTGAATTTGAACGAACGTCCGTTGACACAAAAATCGAATTTTGGGGTAGAACCCGTGAATAATACAATATTCGGAATTAACGGAAATTTCTCTACAGAAATTCCTTTTCTGACACGTTTGGTTAACAAACTACCGAACATCGACACTGATGTGCCTTCTAATCTTTCCGTCCGGGGCGAGGTGGCCTGGTTGAAGCCGAATTCTCCCAAAAATGCTGATTTTCAAGGAGAGACCACAACATATCTTGATGATTTTGAGGGGGCGCAGGCGCTTATAGACATTCGTTCTTCTTTGGGCTGGTCGTTGGCTAGTACGCCTATCGAATTTCTTGATAGTCCGACTCAAAAGGGTTTGGAAACAGGTTTTCAGCGCGCAAAATTGGCCTGGTATACCATAGATCCCATATTTTATACCAACCAGAGGCCATCCGATATTGGTGATAGCGATATTTCTATTAATGAAACCAGAAGAATTTTCGTTAATGAGGTATTTCCGCAAGTAGAGATTGCCCAAGGCCAGACAACGCAACAGACCACTTTAGATTTGGCATATTATCCAAACCTTAAAGGTCCGTACAACGCAAATGAAGATTTTGATGACGCCGTGGCCAACGAACGTTGGGGAGGTATAATGCGTTCGTTGAGCAGTACCAACTTTGAACAGAGCAATGTTGAATTTGTGCAGTTCTGGGTCATGGATCCATACGAGGATGGTTCAGCTACCAGTTCGGGTGAATTGGTTTTTAATCTTGGAAACATCAGTGAGGATATTCTGTCCGATGGTCTAAAACAGTACGAAAACGGACTTCCTGTAAATGGGGTGGGTAGTGTGAAACCAGAAAACCCTATTTGGGGGGTAGTACCTGCTACACAGGCATTGGTGTACGCCTTTGATGTCGATGAAGCCAGTAGAGCTGCGCAAGATGTCGGTTTTGACGGACTGGATGATCTGGCCGAGGTAGATATATATGGTCCCGGTGAAGACCCTGCTTCCGATAATTACGAATACTTTTTACAAAGGGAGGGAGACATCTTGAATCGTTATTTGAATTATAACAATCCTCAAGGCAACTCTCCTGTACAGGTGACAAATGATAACCGTGGGTCTACCACCTTGCCCGATGTTGAAGATATTGACCGTGATCTTACCATGAATACGGTAAATAGTTACTATGAATATCGTGTTCCGATCAAGCCCAATACCAGTATTAACGATAAGTATGTTACTGATATTCGTGATTCATTGGTGTTGTCGGGTAATCGTATTCCTGATGGTAGTACGGTGCGAACAAGGTGGATCCAATATAAAATTCCACTAAGCGATTTTACAGATGCCATTGGTGGTATTACAGACTTTAGGTCTATCAGTACAATGCGTATGTATATGACCGGTTTTACCGATGATGTGATACTGCGTTTTGCGACATTGGATTTGGTAAGGGGCGATTGGCGTACCTATACTAAAACGTTACAAGATGAAGATTTAGACCCACTTGATGATGGAACGAGTTTAGATGTGAATGCTGTAAATATTCAGGAGAACGAGAATCGGAATCCAATTCCGTATGTACTTCCTCCAGGGGTACTTCGTGAGCAGCTGAACAACAACAATACGATTATTCAACAGAATGAACAATCACTTTCTTTAGTGGTAGAAAACTTGGAAGCGGAAGATTCGAGAGGGGTATTCAAGAATTTGAATATTGATGTTCGTCAGTATGAAAAGCTTAAAATGTTTATGCATGCCGAAAAAATATTTGACGCTGATTACCCTATTGATGATACGCCCTTGGTAGGATTTTTACGCATGGGTACCGATTTTTCTGAGAATTTCTATCAAATGGAACTTCCGTTAAAATTTACCCCATTCAGTGCCGTGTCAGATACTGAGATTTGGCCTGAGGAGAACGAATTGGAAGTTATTTTGTCCGACTTGAATAAAGTCAAGTCTTTGCGTCTTGCTTTACGGTCTCTAAGCGATGTGCCACTTGACGAGCTGCGATTTTTTGAGATTGATGGAGGCACCGTGGTCGAGGTAGATGAATTTTCGCCCAGAACCCTAGGGAGAATTCGAATCGGAATAAAAGGAAATCCCTCGTTGGGAAGTATTCGCAGTGTTATGGTCGGTGTAAAGAATATCGACGACCTACCCGCTCGTGGTGAAGTTTGGTTCAATGAACTTCGGTTGGCAGGTCTAGATAATAATGGGGGATGGGCAGCAGTAGCCGCACTCGATGCGAATATTGCCGATTTTGCCGATATTTCTGCGACTGGAGGCACGAGTACATCTGGTTTTGGTGCTATCGATCAGATGCCCAACGAAAGGGCGCGTGAAGATGCTATATCATATGATGTGGTTACCAATGTAAATGCAGGTCAGTTGCTTCCTAAAAAATGGGGTATTCAATTGCCTTTCAATTATGGCATATCGGAACAACTGATTACACCTGAATTCGATCCCGTCTATGACGACCTTAAACTGCAAGATAGAATCGATGCGGCCGACAATGCCGAGAATGCAAAAGAGATAAGAGAGCAAGCCGAAGATTATACAAAGCGTACAAGCATCAACTTGATCGGGGTGCGTAAAAATAGAGGTGAAGAGGCCGATGCCAATTTTTATGATATCGAGAATTTTACATTCAATTATTCTTACAACGAGACGGATCATCGTGATTTTGAGATTGCAGAATTACGAGATCAAAATGTTGTCACTGGCCTTGTTTACAATCATAATTTTAAGCCAGTGGAGGTAGCTCCGTTCGCTAAAAAAGACTCGCTGCTCACAGGTAGGTATTGGCAATGGTTAAAAGAATTGAATCTTAGTTTATTGCCTGCAAGTGTTTCGGTTAATTCTAATATAAACAGACAGTTTAATCAACAAAGGTTTAGGGATGTTGTGGAAGAGGGTGTAGATAAATTGGCTTTACCGACACTAAAACAACGCAATTATCTATTTAATTGGCAGTACGCGGTTAACTATAGTCTTACCAAATCATTGCGGTTGAATTTTAAGGGAAGCAATAATAACATCGTACGTAACTATTTTGAGGAAGAAGGGAATCCTGATTCCGAAATAGATCAGATGTTGGGGCTCTGGGATGGCTTCTGGGATTTGGGGGAACCAAACCGACATTCCCAACAGATGGAGTTGAATTATGAATTGCCTTTTAACAAAATCCCCGCTTTAGACTTTATCAGTTCACAATACAGTTACACCAGTAACTTTGATTGGCAGCGCGGTGGAGATGCTTTACGAGAGGTTGCTGGCTCTGATATCAATACGGTACAGAATGCCAATACCCATAATTTGACGGCTGCATTGACGCTCCAAAAATTTTACGATTTGATCGGATTGAAAAAGCGATCGGGTAAGACCAGGGCCAATTCAGCTTCTGTGCAACGAGACAAGGCAGGTAACCCCGCCTCAAATACAGAACAAGCAAAGAAGAAGACTGGTGGCTTGTTCAATACTGCTGTAGACATCTTGACGATGGTAAAACGATTGAACTTCAACTATAATGAGAGTAACGGAAAAGTACTTCCGGGGTATACTCAGTCTGTGGGGTTTGTAGGTTCTTTGCGGCCTTCGGTGGGTTTTGTTTTCGGGAGCCAGTCAGATGTTCGTTATGAAGCTGCTCGTAGAGGATGGCTAACCAGATTCACCGAGTTTAACGAGCAGTTTATAGAACGTACGAATAAACAATTGAATATTACCGCTACGGCACAGCCTTTTCAAGATTTGACTATAGATTTGTCGGCAGATCGACAATATTCGAGCAGTTATCAAGAGAGTTTTGAGGTCATTGATGATCTTGAAAATGGAGGGTCACGCTATAACAGCTTGTTAGGGAGTAATTTTGGTAACTTCAGTATTTCAACTGTGATGATCGGTACTGCATTTGGTAAGAGTGATGAATTTACTTCGGAACATTTTGAGCAGTTTAAAGAAAATAGATTGACCATAGCAAATCGTTTGGTATCCGATAGAGGTGGAGTGCCGGGTACGTTAGATGAAGATGGTTTTCCCGAACGGTATAGTAAAACAAGCCAAGACGTTTTACTTCCCGCCTTTTTTGCAGCTTATACAGGCCAAGATGTGAACCGGGTGAATCTAGATGTTTTTAGACAGATTCCTATTCCTAATTGGAATATAAAATATACAGGATTGATGCGTAATAAATGGTTCAAGAAAAAATTCAAACGTTTTTCTCTGGGTCACGGGTATAGGGCTTCTTATAGTATTAACTCTTTTCAGACCAATTTGGAACGTGAGAATGGACTTATAGACCCTGAAACGGATGACTTTTTACCTGAACTTATTTTGAACAATGTGGTGCTTACCGACCAGTTCAATCCGTTGATGCGTGTCGATTTTGAAATGAAAAATTCAATTAGCGTTTTGGCCGAAGTACGTACCGATAGAGCCTTGTCGCTTAGTTTTGATAATAATTTGATGACCGAAATCAGTGGTAAGGAATATACGGTAGGTCTGGGTTATCGTGTCAAAGATGTACAGTTTGTAACAAATATCGGCGGGAATAAAACGCGGTTGAAGGGCGATTTGAATTTAAAGGCCGATGTAACTTTACGCGATAATATTACCATTATACGCAATCTTGATATCGATAACAATCAAATTACATCGGGGCAGAATCTCTTGTCGATGAAATTCACTGCCGACTATGCGCTGAGCAAAAACTTGAACGCCCTGTTTTTTTATGATCATTCGTTCTCACAGTTTGCCGTTTCCACAGCTTTCCCCCAGACTACAATAAACACGGGGTTCACATTGCGTTACAACTTTGGTAACTAAGGGTATTGGCCGCGGCCTTGTTCTTGAAAGAAGGGTTTAAGCAGGAACAAAACGGTCAATTTAAAATTCAACCGATTTGTAAAGGGGCTTAATTTAGCACTTGAACTTGTGCTTATTTTTTGAATTCCTCTTCAGAATCAGTTACATTTGCTTTCCTAAAAAGAAAGAAATGAATATACCATCGGAATTAAGCTATACCGAAGATCATGAATGGGTAAAGATAGAAGATGACGTTGCAACAATTGGTATTACCGATTTTGCCCAAGGTGAATTGGGAGATGTCGTTTATGTTGAAGTAGAAACTGTCGATGAAACAATAGAAAGGGGAGCGGTTTTTGGTACGGTGGAAGCAGTGAAAACTGTTTCGGATCTTTTCCTTCCTTTAAGTGGGGAGATTATCGAATTCAACGAAGCTTTGGAAGATGAGCCTGAAATGGTGAACACGGATCCCTATGGTAAAGGTTGGATGGTCAAGGTCAGAATTAGCGAACCTTCCGAAATTGCAGACCTACTGAGCGCAGCAGATTATAAGGCGGTGATTGGTGCTTAAGAATTGGTTGTATACCATAGCTTTCACAAGTTGGATGTCCTTGGTTGCTTATTCATGTCTGACATCCTTTTCAGGAGAGGATATTCCCAGTTTTAATTTGCCCCATATAGACAAGGTTGTGCATTTCGGATTTTATTTTGTCGGTGCGATTTTGGGAACAATGGCCCTTCGGGAACTTTCAAAAAGTAAAATCCCACTAAAAAAAGTATTGCTTATAATCTTAGTGATGGTCATTGTGTTTGGTATGATTATTGAGGTTTTACAGCAAGAGTATACGCTTGATAGAGAGGGTGATATGTTTGATGTTTTGGCAAATAGTCTTGGTGCTGTTTGTGGATCGCTGTGCATGAAATCTTTATTTTCCGGCAAAACACGATTAAAATGGGAAAATTAATTGCTTGATTATCGATTATTTATTTAAATTAGCAAACCTTAAAATTTGTAGATATGGAACCGAAAAAGAACCCGAAAGCAGATATAGGACGCAATAGCGGCTTGTACTTTGTTGTCGGTTTGACACTGACAATGCTTTTAGTATATGGCGCTCTAGAGTGGAAAACGTACGATAAGACCAATGATTATGACATTTCAATGAATGTTGATGATGATTTGGATGAGGAAGTACCAATGACGGAGCAGATTAAAACACCGCCACCGCCACCGCCACCGGCAGCACCTGAAATTATTGAAGTTGTCGAAGATGAAGAGGAAGTTGAGGAAACTGTTATCGAATCTACCGAGACTAGTCAAGAAGAAGAGATTATTGAGGTTGAAGATGTTGCGGTCGAAGAAGAAATAGAAGACGTTGATGTACCTTTTGCGGTAATTGAAGATGTTCCTATTTTTCCAGGTTGTGAAAATGAAAGCGACAAAAGGTTGTGCTTTAACAAAATGATGCAAAAGCACATTAGTAAGAACTTTAGGTATCCTGAAATTGCCCAAGAAATGGGAATTCAAGGTAGGGTTAGTGTAATGTTCGTAATCCAGAAAGATGGTAGTATCGGTGGTGTTAGGATGCGTGGTCCAGACAAGAATCTTGAGAAAGAGGCAGCGCGAATTATTGATAAACTTCCAAAAATGACTCCGGGTAAACAAAGGGGTAGGGCAGTAAGGGTTCCTTTTAGTATTCCTATTACCTTTAAATTACAGTAAATATATATTTTTCAAGATATAGAAACCCTGATAGTGTGAGCTGTCAGGGTTTTTTTTATGGCTAAAAGATAAACATCGTCAAGAGGTTGCACAAAATAGTGTTTGAGACTATCTTTGCATTCCGATAAAAAAAGGAGAATGAAGGCTGTGGTCAATACGCCAACAAATGCTGTTTGGGCAAATACAATTGCTGATTTTAAAGAGATTACCAAGGCCCGACTTGCGGTCAGTGTAGTTTTTTCTTCTTTGGCAGGTTATCTTCTGGGAGCCTATCAGATTGACATAATCTCGATTTTATTGCTCGCTTTTGGCGGGTATTGTATGGTTGGGGCTTCAAATGCATTTAATCAAATCATAGAGAAAGACTTGGATGCGTTGATGAATCGTACCAGAAACAGGCCTATTCCTTCTGGTAGAATGTCAACCGGCAGAGCAATGACTCTTGCCATAATTCTTACCGTTTTAGGGGTTGTCGCATTATATGTATTGAATCCTAAAACGGCGATGTTCGGGGCAATTTCTATTTTCTTGTATACTTGTGTATATACACCTTTAAAAACGAAGACTCCTTTGGCGGTATTTGTAGGGGCGTTCCCTGGTGCAATACCTTTTATGCTGGGCTGGGTTGCCGCAACCAATGAGTTTGGAATAGAACCCGGTACCTTGTTCATGATTCAATTTTTTTGGCAATTCCCACATTTTTGGGCATTGGGGTGGATGCTAGACGAAGATTATAAAAGAGGCGGCTTTAAAATGTTGCCTACAGGAAGGAAAGACAAAGGGACTGCGTTACAGATTATAATGTATACCATTTGGATGATGGTTATTTCGGTCGTTCCTGTCTTTGGTGTTACTGGAAGATTGCAATTATCTTTGCCGGCTGCGGTTATCGTATTTCTGATGGGAATGGTCATGTTGGTATTTGCTCTGCGACTTTTCGAAAAGCGTGATAATGTTTCGGCGCGTAAATTAATGTTGGCAAGTGTAAGTTATATTACATTGATGCAGATAGTCTATGTTGTAGATAAATTCATATAGTATAAAAGGAGTAGGGGATGCGCATTTGATGTTTTGCCCGCTCCCTTAGGTGTATAGATTGATAATAAGGTTGGAATATAATAGTTGATGATGGATATAACGCAAGCGACTGATAAGGTTAAAAATGAAAGAGCTAAGAAGATGATGCTCTGGTTCGGTATAGCGAGCTTGCTTATGGCGTTCGCTGGATGGACAAGTGCCTATATTGTGAGTAGTAGCTCTCGTGAAGATTGGATAAGTGACCTGCAAATGCCTTCTTCTTTTTATATAAGTACGGGAATACTAATTTTAAGTAGCATCACCTATATTCTGGCAAAGAAAGCAATGCGTTCAGGGGTTTTGAAACAGTGTACCACATGGCTGGTTGTTACACTCGGGTTGGGAGTAGCATTTATCGTGTTTCAATTCAATGGGTTTTCGCAAATGGTGGCCCAGGGCTATTATTTTACGGGCCCTACAAGTAATATTAAATTGTCATATGTATTCTTGATTGCCACCGTTCACATAGTTCATGTACTTGCAGGGATAATCTCCTTGACGGTTGTACTCTATAATCAAATGAAAGGTAAATATAGTCCTCAAGAAATGCTCGGATTGTCATTGGGGGCTACTTTTTGGCACTTTTTGGATCTTCTATGGATCTATTTACTCCTTTTCATGATTTTTGTTGGATAATAATTTTAAATAAAATAGGTTTTGATTACGATTGGGCTTTTGTTTGGTCGAAAAAAATGTAAATTTGTGCAAATTCTAAATAAACGTTAAAAAATATATGGATTCTACGGTGACAACAGCTACGGAAGAAAACGTTTGGGGCGGCGGTGCTAATCGACCCTTGGGCGCTAGTTACGGAAAACTTATGATGTGGTTTTTCTTGGTGTCCGATGCCTTGACCTTTTCTGGGTTTTTGGCCGCTTACGGGTTTTCACGATTTAAGTTTATAGAAACATGGCCCATTGCCGATGAGGTATTTACACACGTACCTTTCTTTCATGGCAATTACCCCATGTACTATGTGGCATTCATGACCTTTATATTGATTATGTCTTCTGTAACTATGGTTTTGGCGGTTGATGCCGGTCATAAGTTGAAAAAGAATGCCGTAATATGGTATATGTTCTTAACTATTATTGGAGGAGCTATTTTCGTCGGGTCCCAAGCTTGGGAGTGGGCAACCTTTATTAGTGGTGATTATGGTGCAGTAGAGACGCGTGGGGGAAGAATATTGCAATTCGTTAAAGCTGATACTGGTGAGCGTACGGCTTTGGCAGATTTTGCAAAGACCATACCAGGGGAGCGAACCGAACACGAAAGAAAAAACGGAATTTGGTTTTTTGATGAGGGCTATATGCCGAGCTATAGTTTAGACGAGGTTGTTGAAGGCTTTAAGGCCGACCCTAATGTTTTGATACGAATCGAAACAGTTAATGATGATCATCAAAAAATTGTTCTTTCAAGAGATGAGTCTTTAGCTAAATTGAAGAATGCGACACAGGTCGTTGAAGGTGCGAACTTGATTCACAACGAATATGGGAGTAGACTTTTTGCCGACTTCTTTTTCTTTATAACAGGCTTTCATGGTTTCCACGTATTTTCAGGTGTAGTGATAAATATCATAATATTCTTTAATGTGATATTAGGAACTTACGAACGTCGTGGTCATTATGAAATGGTTGAAAAAGTAGGATTATATTGGCACTTTGTAGATTTGGTATGGGTATTTGTATTCACCTTTTTCTATTTGGTTTAAAAAAATTGATGGTCATTTTTGATTAAAGATTGATATTTAAGTAACAAGACTGTTTATAACATGGCACACGAACATAAATTAGAAATATTCAGGGGACTTTTAAAGTTCAAGTCCAATACACAGAAAATTTGGGGTGTACTCATTTTCTTGACCGTAATTACCACAATTGAAGTGGCTTTAGGTATTATTAAGCCCAAGTCTATGACACATTCGTACTTTTTGGGTATGAAAGTGCTGAACTGGATATTTATTATACTAACTTTAGTAAAGGCCTACTATATTGCTTGGGATTTTATGCACTTACGTGATGAAAAAAGTGCGCTGCGAAGAGCGATAGTATGGACACCTATTTTTCTTGTGGCCTATCTGATATTTATTCTCCTCTTTGAAGCTGACTATATTTACAACGTCTTTAAAGATGGCTTCGTAACTTGGAATTTCTAAGGTAAAATTAACAGAATGAAAAGACGGTATAACAACCGTCTTTTTTATTTTTGTACCATTCTTAAACTACCATGAAAAAGACATTTGTACTCGTAGTCTTGTTCGTTTTCCCTGTTGTTATTTATCTCTTCTTTGCTTCGGGAGTTAACAATTTTGGCAGGTTGCCAATACTTACTGAAAATGTGCCGGAAATCAGCGCTATCGATAGTTCGGTGTCACTACAAGACAAGATTACCGTCTTGGGTTTTTTGGGAGATGACACCTCGAATAAGAAAGGAATTGCCTTTAACCTTAACCAAAAAATCTATAAGCGTTTCTATAAATTCAATGACTTTCAATTTGTGATGATGGTTCCTTTGGGAAAAGAAAAGGAAGTGGCAGCGATAAAAAAGGAACTGGGTAAGTTGGTCGATATGCAGAAATGGAACTTTGTGTTCGCCGAAGAGAACAAGATTCGTGATTTTTTCAAAGAATTGAAAACCGATAATGAACTAGATGAACACTTAGGGGTTCCGTATGTTTTTATTATTGATAAAGATAGAAGTCTTCGTGGTCGAAAGAATGATGAGGATGAAGGAACAAAATATGGTTTTGACGCCTCTTCAGTGGCCGATTTAAATAATAAAATGGTTGATGACGTGAAGATTATTTTGGCTGAATATCGCCTGGCGCTTAAAAATAACAATGCCGATAGAAAAAAATAATGAATAAAAAGTACACATATATATGGGTGTCTTTGATAATTCTGATTTTCGGAATAATTTTTATTCCCAGAATTGTTGACCGTATCAAAGGCGGAACAATTGTTGAAACCGACCGTATGAGTGTCGAACCACCTAAAATTCCTTTACAGTACATAACGCAAAATGGTCAAAAGCGAAGGGTTCCCTCTTTTGAATTTATTAATCAAGACAGTTTGTTAATTACTGATAACGATTATTTGGGCAAAGTATATGTGGTTGAGTTCTTTTTTACCACGTGTCCATCGATTTGTCCCCAGATGAATAAAAATTTGGTAACACTGCAAGATGAGTTTGAGAAATTTGATGATTTTGGTATAGCCTCATTTTCTATCACTCCTGAATATGATACCCCAGAGGTGTTAAAGGAATACGCCGAAGAGTATGGTGTCACCGATATGGACTGGAATTTGATGACGGGTGATAAAGAAAAAATTTATGAATTGGCGAATGCCGGGTTCAATATCTTTGCGGCAGAAGTGCCCGACGCTCCAGGTGGGTTTGAACATTCCGGTCTTTTTGCACTTATCGATAAGGAAGGGTTTCTTCGGTCAAGAACGGATCGATTCGGAAATCCAATCGTGTATTATCGAGGTGCTATTTCTGAAGCTGATGGTGAGAACGAACATGGTGAAAAACAACAAATTTCTATTTTAAAAGAGGATATTAAAAAGTTGCTGGATGAGTGATATGGGATTTGATTTGGCAAAGGAGCGAAAGTTCAATAGATTGATTACGTTGGTATCTGTCGTTATTCCGCTCGTTGTAGCGGTTCTTTTTAGGGTGAAGCTCCCGAATGTGGAGCCATTGTCATTTCTTCCTCCTATATATGCTTCCATTAACGGAGTGACTGCCATTCTGCTGCTTGTGGCCGTTTGGGCCATTAAAAATGGAAAAAAACAATTGCATCAGAATGTGATGACCTGCTGTATCGGGTTGTCGGTACTCTTTTTGGTGATGTATGTGGCTTATCATATGACTTCTGAATCGACAACCTATGGAGGTGAGGGCACAGTGAAATATATATATTATTTTATTCTGATATCACATATTATATTATCGATAGCAATCATTCCACTAGTGTTAAAAACATATGCCAGGGCCTACTTGAAAAAGTTTGAAGCACATCGAAAACTGGCACGAATTACCTTTCCAATTTGGTTATATGTAGCCATAACGGGTGTAGTTGTTTATATGATGATTTCTCCATATTATGTAAATTGACGCTGGTCTTGTTACAATTGAAAAGCATTATGAAAAGAATCAATGGTGTTTTATTATTTTTAGTGCTACTATTGCTTCCCCGAATATCGGAAGCCCAGTGTGCCATGTGTCGGGCCGTGTTGGAAAGTAGTGACAATGTCGGCGCTGCTGAAGGAATTAATAATGGCATCGTTTATTTGATGGCGGTACCCTACATATTGGTGGCCGTACTCTTTTATTTTGTCTACAAAAAAATGCGCACCTAGAACTATCGGATCGATTCTCTATAATTTCTGATCAACCTATCTAAACACATTTTTATAAATTTCATTGGGGAAGCTTTCTTTGTATGCTGACCCTTGTTTTCGGTGACCCATTATAGAGGATGCGTTTAGTTCAAAGTGTAGATTCGGTCATTATTGAAGGGCGGTGGTTGCCTGTAATGAACTTTCGGTTTATTTAACATAATTTTTGCATATTGGTCTGTAACAATGGTAGGCACTGTTAGTCTTATTGCTAAGATTTAAACCTGAATAACTAACATCTTCCACATGATCGAGATAAAAGACCTTCACAAATCATATAAAATGGGAAGTAATTCCCTTCATGTTTTAAAAGGAATCAATTTAGTGATAGAGGCTGGCGAACTTGTGGCAATCATGGGCTCTTCAGGGTCAGGGAAATCTACTTTGCTAAATATTTTGGGAATGCTTGATGAAGCAGATTCGGGGGAATACAATCTTGACAGTGTTCCCATTAAGAACCTCAATGAAACTAAGGCGGCCAAATACCGGAATAAATTTTTGGGCTTTGTATTTCAGTCCTTCAATCTGATCAATTACAAAAGTGCCATGGAAAATGTGGCGCTCCCTTTATATTATCAAAGAGTTCCTCGAAAGGAAAGAGAGCAAAAAGCGTTGAAATATTTGGGTCAAGTAGGGTTAAAAGAATGGGCCACCCATTTGCCGAATGAACTCTCAGGGGGGCAAAAACAACGTGTGGCCATAGCCCGTGCAATGGCTGCTGAGCCAAAGGTGCTTTTGGCCGATGAGCCAACAGGGGCCCTGGATAGTAAAACTTCCTATGAGGTTATGGACCTCATTCAAAAAATCAACGATCAAGGTAATACTATTTTGGTGGTGACCCACGAAGAAGATATTGCCCACATGTGCAAGCGCATCGTACATTTAAAAGATGGTGTCATTGTAGAAGATAAAAAGGTTGAACAAGTCAGAGCATCTTCTTATGTTTAGCAGAGACAATTGGAAAGAGATTTTTGAGACTATTCAAAAGAATAAGTTAAGAACCTTTTTATCTGGTTTTACGGTTTCGCTGGGTATTCTGATATTTGTGGTTCTTTTTGGCTTTGGTAATGGTCTCATCAATACTTTTGATGACTTTTTTGGAGATGATGCCACGAATGTCTTTTTTATTTTTCCCGGTCGAACTACGATTCCCTACAAAGGGTACAAGTCAAACAGAACTATTGAGTTCGAAAATAGCGATCTGGCCGATATTGAAAAGAATTTTCCACTTTTCCTAGAATATGTAACACCCCGTATTTCAAGGCAAGATACCGTGAAATATAAGCAAGAATCGAATAGTTATACGACCCTTGGGGTTGCTCCATCGCATCAGCTTAGCGAAATGACTATCATTATGAAAGGTCGTTACCTGAACAAGCTTGATATAAAGAATAAGACCAAAAATGCGGTTATCGGCAGATTGGTAGAGCAAGATTTATTTGGTGCAAAAAATTCGGTTGGAAAGTTTATTGATATCGGAGGTAGTTCTTTCAGGGTAGTGGGCGTATTTCAAGATGATGGGGGAGACAATGAAGAGCGTGTTGTAGTAATACCTTACACCACACGGCAACTGATTGAAAAAAACAACGATAAGATCAATCAGATTATTGTGGGGTTCAAGCCTCAAATTGGTTATGCCGGCGCTATGGCATTTGAAAAAAGTCTCGACCGCTTTATTCGGGAAAAAAAGTACATAAGCCCACAAGACCAAAACGGAATTTTCATTCGTAACGTAGCGGATCAGTTGAAACAGAATCAGCAGTTTGCCAGGGTACTTCAGATAATTGTAGCCCTTGTCGCATTCGGTACTATTATCGCAGGAATTATTGGAATAAGTAACATCATGGTCTTTGTGGTAAAGGAACGAACAAAAGAACTAGGAATACGAAAGGCCTTGGGCGCAACACCAAAAGCGGTTATAGGCACAATTCTATTAGAGTCAGTGTTTATTACGACCATATCGGGGTTCGTCGGAATGTTGATCGGTATCGCTATTCTGAGTTCGCTTGGGGAGAAGTTGAAAGACTTTTTTATTACCAATCCATATATCGATACGGGTACGGCGATTTTTGCCACAATGATTCTGATTTTTTTCGGAGCTATAGCGGGGTATGTGCCTGCTAGAAGGGCTGCGCGTATAAAACCTATTGTAGCACTAAGAGACGAATAGTATGAGATTTTTATTCGATAGAAATACGTGGCAAGAGATTTTTGGTTCTATAGGAAAGAACAAAATCAGAACGATAATAACCATTGTGGGAGTGTTATGGGGAATCTTTATTTATATCACGTTATCTGGAGCGTCAAAGGGGATGGACAATGGCTTCGAGCGTATGTTTGAAACTATTGCTCGAAATAGCATGTTCGTTTGGGCCCAAAGTACAAGTATGCCCAACGAAGGTTTTAAAACAGGCAGGCAGTTGCAACTGAAACTTGGCGATGCCATAATGATTGAAAATAGAATACCGGAAGTGCAGTATATCGCGCCGCGCAACGTAAAAGGTTTTTTTGGTTCTACCCCGGCTAGGGTAGGACGGGGAAAAGAGTCTGGTAGTTATCCTGTCTTTGGTGATTTTCCCAGCTTCACAAAGATTGCCCCAAAAAAAATATACGATGGGGGTCGATTTTTAAATGATGAAGATATAGAAAAGGCGAGAAAAGTATGTGTCATTGGTGAACGTACAGAGAAAGAGCTTTTTAAGAAAGGAGAAAAGACAATAGGTGGCTTCATTGAAATTGATGATGTGTTTTTTCAGGTAGTGGGAGTGCACAAATTTGATGCAAGTGGTGGTTTTGGTGGTGATGGCGATATTTTTATTCCTTTTGCAACTTTTAAGAAGCTTTACAATACAGGTGATAATGTGGGCTGGTTTTCCATTGCTGCCTATGACGATGTCGATGTGGTCAAGGTGGAAGAAAATATCAAAAATCTTTTAAAGAATATACATCATGTGCACCCTGATGATGAAAGGGCATTCGGGTCTTTTAATTTGGGTGAACAATTCGGTAAGATAATTGGATTCGCAAAAGGTATAACCTTTCTCTCACTGATTGTTGGCATAGCTACCATTTTAGCCGGTGTAATCGGTATCGGAAACATCTTGTTGATTTCGGTAAAGGAACGAACCAAAGAGTTAGGGGTGCGAAGGGCTTTAGGGGCCACACCAAAAGAGGTGCGTTCACAAATAATTTTAGAATCTGTTTTCCTGACCATGATTGCTGGTATCATGGGAATTATTCTGGGTGCTGGTACACTTAGTTTGATTAGTCGTATGACTAAAGACATTGATTTCCCTTATACCAATCCTACGGTTCCTATCCCTTATGTGTTTGGGGCATTGTTGATAATGGTGGTTTTAGGCACTTTGATAGGCTTGATACCGGCACAACGGGCTGTAAGCATTAAACCTATTGATGCATTAAGGGAAGAATAACAAGCTATTGAAAATAAGATGGGAGTACACGTAAACTTTTAACTAAAAACCACGAATACAATAACAACAAATACAACTTTAAAATGAACAAGATCGTAAAATACATACTAATAGGTTTATTGGTACTCGGAGCGCTATGGGCGGCAGCTTTTTTTATAAAAACCAATAGTAAATCAGCAATTACTTTCGAGACCCAAAAACCTTTTGTGACCAGCATTGAACAAAAAACAGTGGCAACCGGCAAAGTTATTCCTGAAGAAGAAGTGGAAATCAAACCTCAGATTTCGGGTATTATTGATAAAATTTATCTGGAAGAGGGCGATGAGGTCAAGGCCGGCGATTTAATAGCTAAAATTAAAATCGTACCGAACGAACAAGCCTTGAATCAATCTAGGGGCAGGGTCAGAAATGCTGAAATAGCACTGGGCAATGTGAGAATTGAATATGAGAGAAATAAGAAGCTGTTCGATAAAGGAGTGATTTCTAGTCAAGATTTTAATACGTTGCAATTACAGTTTGACCAATCAGAACAAGAGCTGCAGAATGCAAAGTCAGATTATCAAATTATTCGTAGCGGTTCGGCAAGTGGTTCTGCCACTGCAAATACCAACATAAGGGCAACTGTTGCCGGAACCATACTGGAAATACCTGTTGAGGAAGGTGATCAGGTGATTGAAAGCAATAACTTCAATGATGGTACAACAATAGCCTCAATTGCAGATTTAAACAAAATGATTTTTGAAGGAAAGGTTGATGAAGGTGAAGTGGGTAAGCTAAAAGTGGGAATGCCATTGAAAATTAGCCTGGGTGCTATCGAAGGCGAAGAATTGGATGCTAAATTAAAATTTATAGCACCCAAGGGTGTTGAGGAAACCGGGGCTGTTCAATTTAAGATAGAAGGTGATGTAGAGATTAAGGATGATGTTTTTATAAGGGCCGGTTATAGTGCCAATGCCTCATTGACGCTTGAAAAGAAAGATGATATCTTGGTTGTTCCCGAAGCCTTACTGCAATTTGATAAGAAAACCGACAAGCCTTATGTTGAGGTAGCCGTGGGCGCGATTGTCGATCAAAAGTTTGAGCGAAAAGATATTGAGATTGGTATTTCAGATGGCGTAAATGTAGAAATTGTTTCCGGACTTAGTGAAGATGATGAAGTAAAGCAATGGAATAAAACAGAGCCTATTAAGAAAGGTGAAGATGAAGAAGAGTCGGAAGACACGGAAGGCTAAAAATCATCAATCGTAATTAAATCATAATCAAATGAATTTTAAACAAACAGCTTTAGTACTCCTGTTGTTTACAGTGGGGAGCATAGCGGCACAGCAAAAGAAATGGACACTTCTTGAATGTGTAGAATATGCCGTCGAAAATAACCTGACCGTTGAGCAATATGAACTCGATCTTTTGAGTGCACATATCGATAAATCAGATGCATTGGGAGACATGCTTCCGAATCTCAATGGCTCGATGAGCACCTCGGGAAATACGGGTCTTTCTTTTGATCCTACGACTCAAGAGCCGGTTACAACAACCATTATGACGGCTAGCGGCGGACTCTCCTCTTCGGTGACTTTATTCGACGGTCTTCGTAATATTCACCGGTTAAACAGGGCGAAATTGAATGCCCTTGCCAATCAATATCGTTTAGATGACCTGAAAGACGATATCAGTCTTAATGTAGCAAATTCTTATTTGCAGATATTGTCGAACAAAGAGACATTGAAGGTATTTAATGCGCGATATGCCGTTACAGAGCAAGATTTGAAGCGTACCAAAGAATTGGTTGATGCAGGTGTTTTACCGTCGGGCGATTTGTTGGAAATAGAGGCTACTGCGGCCAATTTGGAGCAGCAAATTGTAAATACGGAGAATTTGGTCCTGATTTCAAGAATAAACCTGGCTCAGCTCTTACAGATAACAGACTATGAAAATTTTGACGTAGTTGATGTTGACTTTGAAATACCACCGACCGATATTCTGAATAATTCGCCTAAGGAAATTTTTGCCAAAGCCTTGACTTTTCGAAACGATATCAAGTTCTCGCAATCAAATATCGATTTGGCCATCGAAGATTTAAAAATAAGCAAAGGCGCATTATTGCCTACCTTAGGAGGTTTTTTTAATTACAATACCAGATTTTCAAACCAAGAAAGGTTTGACAATATCACAGGGCAGCTATTTAGAGAGAGCTTTGGTGATCAATTATGGATGAATGATGGTATTTCTTATGGTTTGCAAATGAATATTCCCATTTTTAACGGTTTTAGTGTAAAGAACAATATAAAGCGTTCCCAAATCAATGTTGAAAGGGCCAAACTACAGTTGGAGCAAGAAAAACTGGGCTTGGAAACCAATATTAATCAAGCCTACGTAGATGTTAAAAGTTTTTCAAAAGCATATGAAGCGGCACAAAAAACATTGGCCGCAAGACGTTTGGCCTTTAATTATTCTAAAGAAAGATATGACGTGGGTTTGATGAATGCCTTTGATTTTAGTCAGGCTCAATCCCGGGTAGACGATGCCGCGGCCGAGTTGGTGCGTACCAAATACGATTATATGTTCCGGATCAAGGTATTGGAGTTCTATTTTGGTGTTAAACTTGATCTTGAGGGGTATTAGTACCGATGGGGTTTTTAAACCTAAATAATTTGGGTAAATAGGGTTATATTTGTGCCCATTATGGCGACGATTTTAAACCTTGAAACTGCGAGTACAAATTGCTCGGTAAGTATTGCTAAAGATGGCGAACTGCTCGTAATTAAAGAGCACGACACGCCTAATTACTCTCATGCGGAGCAATTGCACGTCTTTATTGAAAAGGTCTTGCAAGAGGCTTCCATTTCTTTCCACGAATTAAATGCAATTGCGGTAAGTAAGGGGCCAGGTTCATATACAGGGCTGCGTATAGGGGTTTCGGCGGCCAAGGGTTTATGTTTTTCTTTGGATGTTCCCCTGATTTCGATTTCGACATTAAAGAGTCTGGCCCATCAGGTCGAATTTGGCGCTTACGATTTTGTTGTTCCTGTGTTGGATGCACGCCGTATGGAAGTATATTCTGCAATTTTTGATAAAACAGGAAGTGAAATTCGTGAAACACGGGCACAAATCATTGATCAGAATGCCTTTCGAGAGCTAGTGGGGAAGGAGAAAGTTCTAGTGATTGGCAGTGGTGCCGATAAATGCAAACAAGTGTTAGAACATTCGAACTTTAACTTTGAATTAAGTGCCGTTCCATCGGCTCGGGAAATGGCCTCGTTATCTTATAAAAAATTCCAAGAAGGCGACTTTGAAAATGTCGCCTATTTTGAGCCATACTACCTTAAAGATTTTATACTTCAAGGGAAAAAATAATCCCGAAAACTTGCTTGGGACAACTAGTGCCTTCGGCTTGTTTCGGGATATGTGTGGAGAGGTTGCTAAAAGAAGGACTTTATGCCTTCATAGCCTGTTCTTTAACATGTATATCACGTTGTGGGAACGGAATTTCTATCTCGGCTTCATCGAATCTTTTTTTGGTTTCCTCTATTACGTGAAAATGAGCACCCCAAAAAACACTGTTTTCTGCCCAAAACCTAAGCGTTAGGTCTACAGAGCTATCTCCAAGTCCATCTACATAGACTTCCGGTGCCGGTTCTTTCAAAATGTTTTCGTTGTCGGCACAGATCTGTAATAAAATTTCCTTGGCGATCTTTATATTGGAAGTGTATCCGATACCCACATTTATCTTGTCTCTACGAGTAGGCATGGCATTGTAATTGATAACATTGTCGTTCGATAGTTGTCCATTCGGAACGATAGCTATTTGATTGCCAAAAGTGGTTAGCTTAGTGTAGAAAATCGTTATTTCCTTAACCGTTCCATCGACTCCCTGCGCAGAGATAAAATCACCCACCTTAAAAGGTTTGAAGAGTAAGATGAGTACGCCCCCGGCAAAGTTTGACAATGAGCCTTGCAAAGCAAGTCCAATTGCCAATCCGGCTGCACCTATAATGGCAATAAGGGAAGAAGACTGTACGCCCAATTGGGTTATTACGAGAACGAACAGTACTATTTTTAAGGCAATACTGATAAAACTCTGTAAAAAGGTTTCAAGGGTAAGATCGTAATCTTTTTTTGCGAAAAACCCGCGAACCATACGATTGATAAAACGCACGACCCATAATCCTATGACTAGAATTAAAATGGCCGTTATGAGATTGGGCAATGCCGTCCAAACCCATGCGATGGCGTTGTCAATGTGTTCTTGATAATTCGTTAATTCTTTCATAAAATAGTTTAATTAATTTTTGCCAACATAACAAAAAACTTAATGCTCATCAAAGAATAAGGAATAAACTATTGTTAATATAACTTAACTCTTTAGTGTGAGAAGCTCTTTAGTGTGTTATGATTATTGCTGTCGATAATTCTTGGAGTGACATCGGTATCATTTTCAACAATGGTGATGAAAGAGAAAGCGTGATAAAAAAAACGTCCGGTAAGTACCAGACGTTTTCTATAGGTCAGGATAATTTTTAATTCACTTCGAAAGTGATTTTTACATTGACCCTGTAATTATCCATTTTGCCATCCTTGACGGTAGCACTTTGCTCGTTGATATACACCGAGCGAATATTCTTTACCGATTTCGAGGCATGTTCAATGGCATTTTTAGCCGCATCTTCCCAACTTTTATCGGAATTCGCCAATACTTCAATAACTTTTAAAACTGACATAGTGTATGGGTTTTTTGATTTCCTTGAAGATAATGAATATTAACCGCAAAGACGAAAATCCAAGTTGAAAATTAGCCGTTTACCGCTACTACTTCATTGATTTTGTCACCCATCATATTTTTTAACATGTTCTCGATTCCATTTTTCAAAGTGAAAGTTGATGAGGGGCATCCACTACAAGCTCCTTGTAGAATAACATTGACTGTTTTACTCTCTTTTTCATACGATTGAAAAAGAATGTTTCCGCCATCACTGGCGACCGCAGGTTTTACATATTCTTCAAGAATGTCGATAATTTCTTGTGAGGTGTCATCCAAATTTTTACTGGCTACCTCGCTATTGGCGACTTGTAAACTTTCTTGGCTTAGGGTTTCCGCTGAAACGACTTCTTTGCCTTCGGCCAGGAAGTTTCGGATAAATTCGCGAAGCTCCATAGTTATATCGTTCCACTCGGCAACATCGTATTTTCTGATGGAAACATAGTTTTCGTCAAAGAAGACCTCCTTTACAAAAGGAAAATGAAAAAGTTGTTTGGCCAAATCGGATGTTGCCGCCTCATCGATATTTTTAAACTCGAATGTTGCCGGAACAATACGTTTGTTGGCCACGAATTTCATGGTGGCCGGATTAGGTGTTACCTCGGCATAGACCGTCACTGGCGACAATTTTGAATCTTCACGTTCTATAACGATTGGTTCACCTGCATTCAGGTATTCCACCAATTGTTGGGCAACTTCGTCTTTGACATCGTCCCATTCTACAATATCGAAACGTTCGAGGCCTATAAAGTTGCCTGAAATATAAACCGTTTTGATGAAGGGAAGATAAAACAATTGCCGGGCCAATGGAGAGTCTTTGGCTTCGTCAATATTTTTGAACTCATAGTTCTTATTTGTAACCAAAAACTGATTCGTCTCGAATTTTAATATGCTGGGGTTGTTGGTTTTGATCGTGGTGATGGTATACTCTTTCATCGCTTTTAATTTTATGTAAAAATACAATCATTTTTGCAAAGTACGTAGGCTTTTATGGGTGTCTTAACTAAAGTGCCTTAAGCGCTTCCAAAGGATGGTTATTTGAGATAATATTGTTGTATTTCATCCGTTATTAGTTATGTTTAGTCGATAATACGAACTTTTGTTCCAACCAAATAGATGAAAAATCGTTTGCTTCTTTTACTCGCTTCCTTTGCCTTTGGCCTAAATACATACGCGCAGGAAGGAATTCCGGTATATTTCGACTATCTGGCAGACAATTATTACCTGGTATATCCATCAATGGCGGGTATTGGTGAAGGAGGGAAAATTAGGGCCACTGCCCGAATGCAATGGTTCAGCGTCGATGACGCCCCCAATCTACAGACCATAAATGCGAATTTTAGACTAGGGGATAGCAATAGCGGCGTCGGGGCCATATTTTTCAATGATGCTAATGGATATCATGCCCAGACGGGAATCAAATTGACTTATGCACATCATCTAAAGCTTGGTGGTGATATTCGAAACCTTAATCAACTTTCTTTTGGGTTGAGTCCTACATATTTACAAAGTAGTCTCGACGAAAGCGAATTCAGGTCGGTACAAATAGACAATGCCATTACTGGGGGTAAGATTAGTCAAGGCTATTTCAATGTAGATTTAGGATTATCGTATAACCATATGGAGTTCTACTCCCATTTTGCCATATTAAATGCCTTGGAAAGCAAACGTAATCTATATCGCTACGGAAGACAGAATCCAGATAACGTGCCCGTAATCGATAACCTTAGACGCTATCTGTTTTCGGTGGGTTATGTGTTCGGGAAAAGCGAATGGCAACTTGAACCTTCGGTTTTGTTTCAAATGACCGATTTTACCAAAGAAAAAAGTTTGGATATAAATGCGAAAGTATATCGCGATGTTGATTTTGGAAGGGTCTGGGGCGGAGTATCGTATCGAAGAAGTTTTGATGGGGCACAGTACCAATCAGGCAATGCCTTGGTGGTACAGCGATTACAACTTTTTACACCCATTGTGGGGGCAAATATCAAGAATTTCATGGTGTCTTATAACTACTCGTATCAAATGGGTGATATTCGGTTTGATAGTGGTGGATTCCATCAAATTACCCTGGGTTACGATTTTGGACAAACAGAGCGTAAATACGATTGTTATTGCCCTGCCGCCCAATAAAACCTTCCGTGATGCAGACCGTCTTTATTGAGCCGCATTTTTGCTGGCGGCAGCACTTTTAAAGATAAGGGCTGTCAAAAACAGGGCGACAAGGTACTTTCATACATTATCGCCGCTTTAAGTTTTCGTTACCCATTTCAGTTGATCTATTCCCATTTGTACGCCTTTTGAGCAGCTTGTTTTTCGATAGCCTTTAGCATAGCGTTCTCCAATTCTCCAGTGGCGCCTTCTTTTTGATTTTTGGAGATATAGGCATCACGCTTGGCATTTAATTCCAGAATCTCCTTTTGTATTTGAGTTCGTTCCGATTTTTTTTCTTTGATGTATGTCGCTATTTGGGCAGTTGTTTTGCCCTGTAGCTCTTTTGGCAGCTCCGTTTTTTTAATTTTAGAAACATCAAATTTCATATCATCCGAAGCATCGACTAAATCCCATGAAGAGTTCGAATACAAGCGTGAACTTTTGCTTACTGCCCGTTTTACCATGACCACCTCTTCCAAAGTCTCCGCATTGGCATCTTGCGCTGCCTGTAATCGCATTTTTGATTGTCCTAACGCCCCGTACGAAATGTACGTTTTGTTCAATTTTGAATTCAACCGAATGATGACATCGTCATAAGGTGTGTCGATTTGGACTACCTGGCGGTTATGGTCAATGGCCATGTACTCTCCACCTGTTAGTGCAGCTCCTTTTTTCCATTCCGCGTTTATACCTTGCTCATAGTCGCCGCAGAAAATAGTATTTACAACAATGTCCTTTTCTTTCGCATCGGTAACGGCGTCCTTATAATTTAATTTGCCTTGGGTGAAAGGTTCATTACCGGCAATGAATATCATTTTTAGATTATCAGGATTTTTTCCCCATTCCAATTGTCGCAAAGAGGTATTGATCACTGTACCGCAGTATTCTTCGCCCCCATCAGTAGTCAATGAAAAGAGTTTTTCTGAAATTTCATCAAGGTCACTACTGAAGTTCAATACCTGTTCAATATAACCTGCTCTAGAAGAAAGATTGTCATTTCCGTATTGGTACAGGGCAATCTGAAGTTTTGGTCTGGCTTCATTGCCACACTTGGCATGTGTAAATTTGTTTACAATATCCCACAATTGTGCTTTTGCTTGGTTGATAAGGCCATCCATACTATTACTTGTGTCGAGCAGAAGAGCGATTTTCACTGTATTGTCGTCCGGTTTTTCATCGTTTGTGATGACCTGGGCAATCAGCGGTTCGACACTTTGTTTTTTTGACTTCGTTTCACATGCGGAGACCGCTGTTATCGTAAAGCTCATTAAGCCCATTCCTAAAAGTTGCTTTATGTTTTTCATAGATTACTGATTTTAGTGTTAATATGGAATAAATGTAAGCCCGAACTTTTTTTTCAAAAACGACCATTGAGTGAACGTCCTGTTTGAATGCGTAAAGTGTCGTTTTGACTTCGTAATAGAATATAAACGGCTTGTTATGGCGTGGTTATTGGCCATTTCCCATTTTTTTGTACCGCTTAAATCAGCTAAGTTTACGTTGTAAATAAGGTTATGAAGAACTATTGTTTCATAGGAGTATTTCTGTTTTTTGGACTTGTTACGGTTTTTGCCCAAGTATCGGACAAAAGGGCGAGTCGTGAAATTTCAAAGCATCAAGCTTACCTTGATTCCGCAGCATTTTATAAGAGAAAGGATATTGGAAAAAGTATCGATTTTATCACACGATCCATTGCCGAGCTTGGCAAGAAAGCAAATAAAAAAGATTTGGCTACTTCTTTGACCGCACTTGGTGAGGTCTACCAATATTACGAACAGTACGATCTCGCTATTACCAGCTATATTGATGCACTTGAGGCAAACAAATCGACACGAACGACATTGCTTTTAGGAAAGGTGTATGTGCGCACCAAGGCCTTTAGGGCTGCAGAGAAAGTGCTTGTGCCGTTATTGGAAGTTGAGGGAATGGTTCCTTATCAGCGTGCGGAACTTTATGAGGTTATGGGCGATTCCTATACCGGTATGAATCAAATAGAAAAGGCGGTATCTTTTTATTCAGAAGGCTTGAAAGTGGCGAAAAAGAACCAGATTGCTCCTAAATTGGCCGATTTAAACTCTAAAATCGGTGACGCCTATGCCAGTAATGATAGGTCTACTGAGGCGGAGGCTTTTTATGGTAATTCCTTAAAATTGGCCAATAGTCAGGCGCCCCAACGTGCTGTTCAAGAAAAGGAAAAAGTTGCAGATTTTTATAACCAGAAGAGTCGGTTCGAAGATGAAATCGAATTACGAAAAAAGAGCTTGACCGAACTCGATGGTTTAAAAAAACTGTCAAAACCTGAAGCTAGTGTAGCAACAAAAATTGCAACCGTCGATTCAATTACCACCCAACGCATCAACTATAAAATTGCCAACGCGTATATTGCTCAGGATAAATACGACCAGGCTATTCCGTATTTGCGGCAGAGCATAGCGGAGGCCGACGACCAAGATGATTTGGTGGTGCAGAAAGATGCCACTCGAAAGTTGTCGGAAGTCTATCGGCATAAAGGTGATTATAACAAAGCCTTGGAAACTTACCAAGCGTATGTAGCGGTGGTTGATACCCTATATGTTCGTAAAGAACAGGAAATTTCTCGCGCCGCACGATTTAATCGCGAAATATCGAACAAACAGAGTAGAATTTTAGGGTTGGAGCAAGACCGGGAACTTTTTCAAAGCAAGTATGACTTAGCGCTGACCGAGCAGCAATTGATTCAAGAAACCAACAAAAGACAACGATGGGTGATATACTCCTTGATTTGTGGTTTGATTTTGATGGGATTGGCCGTTTTCTTTTTCTATCGGAGCGACCAACAGCAAAAATTGGCGAACAACTTGTTGGCATTAAAATCGCTGCGCTCCCAAATGAATCCGCATTTTATTTTTAATGCCTTGAATTCGGTCAACAATTACATAGCCAAAAGTGATGAGCGTAGCGCCAATAGATATTTAAGTGAGTTCTCGACTTTAATGCGCACCGTGCTTGAAAATTCCGAAGAAGATTTTATTTCCTTAAGCAAAGAGCTTTCCCTTTTGGAGCTCTATACTAAATTAGAGCATACTCGTTTTCCTGATAAATTCGATTATAAGATTACTATTGATGAGAAAGTGCATGTTACAGATTTTCAAATTCCACCCATGCTGCTGCAGCCATACGTAGAAAATGCAATATGGCACGGGCTGCGCTATAAAGCGGATAAAGGTTCTTTGAAAATCCATGTAAAACAGATAGATGCCACATCCTTGGTAATCACAATTGAAGACAATGGTATAGGCAGGGCGAAATCTGCAGAGCTAAAGACCAAGAACCAAAGAAAGCAAAAATCGAAAGGTATGGGAAACATTAAGAAGCGCATTGCCATTTTGAATGACATGTACAAGAACAAGATTGAGGTCGATATTATAGATTTGGCTAATGGTACGGGCACGAAAGTGGTATTCACTTTAAATAAAAATTAATGAAATTAAACGCGATCATAGTTGAAGATGAGGCCAATAGTCGTGAAATATTGCGAAACTATATAGTTAAATACTGCAGGGAGGTCAATCTGATGGGCGAGGCATCATCTATAAATGAAGCGCTTCAGCTTATTCAAGAAAATGAGCCCGACCTGTTGTTTTTAGATGTTGAAATGCCTTTTGGCAATGCGTTCGACCTATTGGACCAATTGCCCGATAGAAGCTTTCAGACGGTATTTGTTACAGCATATGATCAATATGCCAAAGATGCCTTGAACAACCATGCAGCCTATTATTTGATGAAACCGATCAATATAGACGAGTTGGTGCGGGCGGTTGAGTATGTGATAGAGATCAAACAAAAAGAAGATATACTGGAAGACCGGGTGCTACGACCAAAGTTAGGGCAGGTACTCGGTAAAATTACGCTTCCCCAACAAGATGGGTTTCAAGTATTGAACGTTTCAGAAATTCTTTACTGTAAGGCCGATGACAACTACACGGAAATTTATCTGATTAATAAGAAAATATTGGTAAGCAAAACCTTGAAGTATTTTGAGGAAGCCTTGTCCGGTTTTGCTTTTGCCCGTATCCATAAGTCGTACTTGGTCAATGTCAATGAAGTGGTAAAATACAGAAAGGGAAAGGGTGGAAGTGTTATTGTTTCCAATGGCAAAGAACTTTTGGTCTCTGCATCAAGAAAAAAGGAATTGTTGGCGTATTTTTAAATGGGTGTCAAGTCGAAGTCGATAATAGAAAATTCATAGGGAAGAAGAATGATAAAAACAATTAACGGAAAAACGCCCATAATCGGTGAGGATTGCTTTATAGCCGAAAATGCGACAATTGTCGGAGAAGTAAGTATGGGCGCGCAATGTAGTGTATGGTTCAATGCAGTGATTCGGGGCGATGTACATTTCATTAAAATGGGCAATAAGGTGAATGTACAAGATGGGGCGGTGATTCATTGTACGTATCAAAAATCGCCCACTACTATCGGTAATAATGTTTCGATAGGGCATAATGCTATAGTGCATGGCTGTACCATAGCCGATAATGTTTTGATCGGCATGGGGAGTATCGTTATGGATGATTGTGTGGTTGAAAGTAATAGCATCATTGCAGCGGGAGCTGTCGTAACCAAAGGAACACTTGTGCCTTCAGGTGCTGTTTTCGCCGGTATGCCCGCCAAAAAAATAAAAGATATAAGTCCAGAATTGAGTGCTGGTGAAGTAGATCGTATCGCAAATAACTATGTTAAATATTCAAGTTGGTTCAAGGAAAAATAGACTGAATAGACTGATAAAGGGGTAAATGGCAACCGTAGAATGCATATTTCACAAAATTTTGGCCTTTTCAACATACGCTTGATTCGTACACTTGAACATTAATTCCTACTTTTGAGGCATCAAAACAGAAAAAATGAATGCATATATTTTTCCCGGGCAAGGGGCACAGTTTGTAGGAATGGGATTAGATTTATACGAGAAGTATCCAGTAGCTCAGGAACTCTTCGAGAAGGCCAATGAATTACTTGGCTTTTCGATTACGGACATCATGTTCGAAGGTACGCCCGAAGATTTAAAGGAGACCAAGGTTACGCAACCAGCTATTTTTTTACATTCCGTGATAATGTCAATGGTCATGGGCGATAATTTTAAACCCGATATGGTTGCTGGACATTCATTGGGCGAGTTTTCGGCACTCGTGGCAAATGGTACCCTAAATTTTGAAGATGGACTGCAATTGGTTTCCAAAAGAGCTTTAGCGATGCAGAAAGCGTGCGAATTGAAACCCAGTACCATGGCCGCAGTTTTAGGTCTTGATGATAAAATTGTGGAAGAAGTATGTAGGGCAATATCTGGTATTGTCGTAGCCGCAAATTATAATTGCCCAGGTCAATTGGTTATCTCTGGAGAAATTGAGGCTATAAATACGGCCTGCGAACGGTTGAAGGAAGCCGGTGCCCGTAGAGCTTTGGTTTTACCTGTAGGTGGGGCTTTTCATTCGCCACTGATGGAACCCGCTCGAGAAGAATTGGCTTCGGCCATAGAAAGTACACTTTTTAAAGAGCCCAAATGTCCCATATACCAAAATGTGTCGACGACTGCGGTCACTGATGCCGAACAAATTAAGGGTAACCTGATATCTCAGTTGACAGCACCTGTGAAATGGACACAAAGTGTTCGGAACATGTTTAGTGATGGCGCCACATCATATATTGAAGTTGGGCCGGGAAGAGTTTTACAAGGCTTGGTTAAAAAAATAGAACCAACGGCTGAAACTAGTTCTGCTGCGCTATAATACCATACGTTAATCTACGAATTCTGTATTTCATCCGAAAAAAGCATATTTAACGGTATAATTGGGGCCATAGCTTTTTTTTTTAGTAATATTGGGTCCCATTTTCTATAAAAAAATCTACTTACATTGCTGTGAATTGAATTCTTATAAATTCAACGGACAGTTTATGAAATTGAAAAGAAATTATTTTTCCTTGGCCCCAGGAGATAATTCGCTTTACAAGCGCTTTATTTTTGCTGCTGCCCTACTTTCCGGACTTATGCTTCAAGGGCAGCTGGTTTCAGTTAATGCGACCGTTGCCACTGCTTCAGAAACTGGTACTTCCGGTACTTTTAGGATATCTATTACAGGAGGACTTCCTGGTAGTTTTTATTCGGTGGGGTATATAATATCGGGTACGGCAACACAAGGTGACGACTACGCCTCCATCTATGCGCCAGCCGCCTCTGGAACCGTATTCCTGTTTACAGGTGCTGCCGGTAACGATTTTGAGGATATTACAGTTGGCGGTATTGTAAATGACAATCTTGTAGAGGGCACAGAATCAGTCGTACTCAATTTGAGTCCGAGTTTTGCTTATACTATTGCCGGAACGGGCGAAGCTACTGTTAGCATTACAGATAATGATACGGGTGTTATTTCGTTGGATACGGTCTCGGCAAATTTTATTGACGAGGTCAATGAAGATGGTTCCGGGACTTTTTCATACGGGCAATTTCGAATTGTATTGGACAATCCCAATGGTACTGCAAGTCCGGTAACGGTCAACTATACAATTTCAGGTACCGCTAGTGGAACAGATTATAACTTGACCAATGCGGTAGATTTGACCTTTAATAATACCACAGGACAATTAGCTCGAAACATACGCGTGGCGCCGGTGGATGATGCTGTGGCCGAACCTGATGAAACGGTCACGATAACATTGAATAGTACCAGTAACCCGGTTTTGTTTTCTATTGGGACTCCGGCATCGGCCACTATTACCATAATCGATGATGATTGTGCTGCAGGGGATACCGCCCCGGCGGTGAGTACAAATGCCGAAGCGTTTTGTGATACGTTTTCCCAGGCCTTGGATGATTATTTTATCGGGGTGAGGCCCGCCAATACAGATTTGGGATGGACGACAAACCCTGATCCTTCGGTACAGGGAGATTGGCTACCTCCGGCAAACGGAAGTCCTGTGACAGTCCCTGGTGTATATTATGCATTTTTTGTAGACAATACCACATATGACTGTTTTAGCCCTACTGCTGCAGTAACCATAACACAAAGTTTTTCGCCATCGGCTGGTACAACTACCGATGCCGGTGCGTGTTCCGATGAAGATTTTGGAGAGAGCAGGGTAGACTTGGATGATCATATTGATGATGAAGACGACGGCGATTGGACCCAGACAGGAGGTCCTTCAGTTGGGGCAATTCCGGGCAATAACCGAATTGATTTTGATGGCCGCGCCACAGGGCAATATATATTTACCTATACGACAAATACGGCAACCGGGGCTTGTGTAAATGATACGGCAACCGTTACTGTTACGGTCATTGAGTGTTGTGATGCAGGTAGTACGGGTCCACAGTTGATAGCTAACCCGCCCGCAACGGTTTATTGCGATGCTTTTCCCGATGCCTTAAGTTTAAGTGATTTTACGACTTCTGTTCCGCCTGCCGGCACGGTATTGAAATGGACCACCGACTCCGCTGATCCTGCCGATGTGAGTTCACATCTTACGAATACCCGTATAAATAATCCTTTGCCAGGTACCTATTACGCCTTGTTTTATGATGCGGATAACGATTGTACTAGTCCACTTTTAGAGGTTACTTTGGCGCTGAACGAAACTCCGACCATAACGGGTACCGAGGGAGGCACGCGCTGCGGCCCAGGTGAAGTAGAGCTTACGGTCACGGCAACGGGGAGTCCTACATTTAATTGGTACACCAGCGAAACGGGAGGTACGCCTGTAGATACTGGAGCTAGTTATACCCCGACGGTTTCTCAGGGCGTGAATTTAGAACCAAGAAATCATTCTTTCTGGGTAGAGGCAACCGAAAACGGTTGCCCTTCACCGAGGGTGGAAGTAATTGCTACGGTGGTTCCACAACCTTCTCCGGGTATACCGAGTGATACCTCGTCTTGTAATGATTCCCGGTTTGGAACAACAACGTTGAATTTGGCTGGTCAATTGGCTGGCGAAGATGCGGGGGTGTGGGCAGTAACTTCTCAGCCAGCAGGAGGTAGTTTGGGGAGTCCTACCAATGGTACGGGTACGGTAGATTTTCAGGGGCAACCTGACGGCGACTATGTTTTTACTTTTAGTACAACAGGGGCACAGGCACCCTGCGCTAACGAATCGTCGATGGTGACTGTTTCTGTTAGTAGTTGTGATACGGATAATGATGGTGACGGATTGTTTGGTGGTGATGAACAAGCATTGGGGACAGATCCAAATAATCCTGATACAGATGGTGACGGTGTCAATGATGGGGTTGAGGTCGGCGATATTATAGCAGCGCCATTAGATGAAGATAACGATGGCATTATTGACGCCTTAGATTCAAATATCACAGATCTTGATAATGATGGCGTGAACGATCAACAAGATCCGGCCAATGACAATCCATGTGTACCTGATAATTCACACAATCTTTGTGATACTGATGGCGATGGTATTACTGACGGCGACGAAGAAGCGAACGGGTCTGATCCTTTGAATCCGTGTGACCCTAATCTGACACCAGATTGTGAACCAGACCCGATTGATTTAGAAATCATAAAAGAAGTAGATAACGAAAATGCCCTTGTGGGTGAGCGAGTTACTTTTACGATACATGCAAATAACCTTTCAGATAGTAGGGTGCTAGGGGTGAAAATTGGTGATTTATTAGAAACCGGTTTCGAGTATATAGCGCATACAGCTTCCTTAGGCAGTTATGACCCGGAAACTGGTATTTGGGATGTTTTTGAGATGCAACCGCTAGCCAACATTACTTTAGAAGTTACAGTTGATGTGTTAGAAGGTGGGGTATATACAAATACGGCAGAACTTTTAGATTCCTTTCCAATCGATAATAATAGCACCAATGATGTCTCGATGGTCACGCTCAATATAGACTTGCCGGAAGGAATCAATTTAATAGTAGAGAAAACCGCCAGAATAAACAACAGTGAGAACACGGTAAATGTTAGTAGCCGGGTGAGTCCGTTGATTGGGGAAGAAGTGATTTTTACGATTAAAGTTACCAATAAATCCCAAGAAGATGCAGTGTCGCGCATCGTGGTGCGTGATTCGATAACCAATAGTGATGAATTGAATTTTACCATTCTCGACGCTTTTACCGTAAATGGAACCTATAACGAAAATTCAAATGTTTGGGTCATTGAAAGTTTAGCGGTAGGTGAAGAAGCGCTACTTGAAATATCCATGGTTTTTGAAGAAATAGGAACGCTTTTTAACACTGCAACCATTGAAAATTCTTCACCACATGAAAGTAAAGTGAACGATGAAGACAGTCAATCTACAATTCAGATCGAGGTAAGTGAGCGCACTCCGTTGGAAATCGGAATTATCTTTAATCAATTTTCGCCAAATGGAGACGGAACCAATGATGAACTTAAAATAAACCGAATAGACAGTGAAACGAACGAAGTTGTTGAAATAATCTATTCCATTAAAATATTCAATAGGTATGGTGCTTTGGTCTTTGAGGGCGATGATATGACCGAAGAAGTAATTTGGGATGGCAGTTGGGAAGGACAAGACGCACCAGACGGCACCTATTTTTATGTTTTAGATGTTGTTCAAGATCGAGATGATGTAGCGCCCTTTAAAACTCAAAAAGGCTGGATACAGCTTATCAGATAACGAAATCAATGGCATACAATATAAACAACCCCACATATCACTGTCTGTATTTATTAATCGGTCTTGTATTGTTTAATGTATATACTGGCTATTCGCAGCGAGAGCCCCAATATACCCAATACATGTATAATATCGGTAGCTTTAACCCGGCCTATGTGGGCACTGTTGAAACACCTGAACTCATAGGGTTGTATCGGGCACAATGGTTAGATATTCCGGGTTCGCCCAGAACAATGCGTTTTGGTGCAAATATTCCCTTTTCGAACGATAAACATGGCCTTGGGTTCAATGTCGTGAATGATGAACTGGGGCCGGTTACACAGACCTATGTAGATTTGGCTTATTCCTATCAGTTTCAAGTTTCCGATAATACGAAACTTTCTTTTGGTATGGATGTGGGCGGCGGATTTTTAAATGTCGATTTTTCGAAGGGAACCTTTGAAAACCCCGGAGAACCGGTTTTAGACCGTACACCCGTAAAAAAGTTTTACCCCACAGTAGGTGCAGGTCTGTTTCTGTACGGTCAAGATGTCTGGTATTTAGGTGTTTCCATTCCTAATTTCTTGACTGATGGTATTTATGATGATGACGTAGCTTCCATAGTAGAAGATAAGATGCACTTTAATTTTATTGGAGGGTATGTTTTTAATTTATCGGAAACCCTGAAATTCAAACCGGCGTTTTTGGTTAACTACCTTAAGGGATCTCCGGTGAATGCAAATGTTTCGACCAATTTTTTGATTAATGAAAGGTTTACATTGGGAGCTTCTTATCGTGTAGGAAATGCGGTTAGTGGATTGGCCGGTTTTCAGATTGGCAGTGGTACGTTTATCGGGTACTCTTACGATTATGATACCAACCCTTTAGGAAATTTCAATAGCGGTTCACATGAGGTTATTTTGAAATTTTATTTGGGCAAAGGTAGTGGTCCAAGCATTAATACTGGTAATACTGGCAGTGGTGGTAAGCGAACGAAGCCAAGTAAAGGGCAACCCAAACAAATAGATACGCCAAGATTCTTTTAAACGTGAGGTTGATTGGTCATAGCGAACGATTAATTGACCTTTTACGATGAAATGTTATCGGAGAATAAAATCCGACCTTTAAAACAAACAATAGTAACAGATGAAACTAAAGATATTTTTATTGTTCTTTGGTCTGTTTTGGGGCCTTTCCCATGCACAAGAGACGAAGTCGCGGGCTGACAAATATTTCTATAGTTATGCCTATGCCGATGCTATTCTTGAATATCGCAAAGAGATGACCCAAGGTACATTGACCAATGAACAGCGGCTAAATTTGGCAGATGCCTATTTTAAAACAAAAGATTACGCCAATGCGTCAAAAATTTATTTAGAGGTCAATAAAAGCGATTCGACGATATCAAACCATCGGTTTAATAAGATGTTGCAAAGTTTGGCCCAGACCGCTGAGAAAGATCGGGTAAAATCATTATTGAAATCAAGACGCGGGTCGTTACACGATGAACTTTTTGAGAATGCTGAATTTAACTTTGAATTACTGGAGACTTCAGCCAATTCTTCTGAAGATTTTCAAGTGTTCAATATTAAGGGGAATAGTGCGCAAGCCGATTTTTCACCAACTTTTTATAAAGACGAGCTCCTTTTCAGTAGTGGACGTACTCAAAAATCAAAAGATGTTTATGCGCCCTCTGGTGAATCATATCTTGATATTTACCGTGGAAAAGTTGAGTCTAACGGAGATGTTGTCAACATCAATGAGTTCACGGGTATTCCTGATTCAAAATACCACGAAGCAACTCCATACTTCTCCAAAAAGTTGAATCAGATATTTTATATCGCTTCGAATGAAGAACGTGGTAAGCTTTTATTCGATGAAAAAGGAAAAAATGCATTGGCCATCGTCATTGTCAAGAATGGAGCAGGGGCCGACCAACCTTTTAATTATCTCCTGAGAGATTTAAGTGTTTCCTTTTATTATCCATATTATGACGAGGCTTCCGATCGCCTATATTTTTCCGCCAATTTTGATGAAGGTTATGGGGGAACGGATCTTTATTACGTAAGTACTTTCAATGGTCAGATTATGTCGCAGCCCGTTAATATGGGCCCACGTATTAATTCCGCAGCCAACGAGATAGCACCCTTTATTTTTGATGGTAGTTTGTATTTCTCTTCCGATGTTTTTTATGGGTTGGGCGGAATGGATATTTATAAGGCGAATCAGCGTCCCGATAATACGTTCAGTATCCCCGTAAACCTTGGTAGGGGCATAAATTCAGATGCTGATGATTTTGGATTTATAATTAAGGAAAGCGGACTTAATGAATTTTCTGGTTTTTTCTCGTCAAACAGAAGCGGTGGAAAGGGCAATGATGATATCTATGGTTTCAAGGTGGCTGAAAAACCTGGGCTAAAAACTTTCGCAATTAAGGGTACGGTGCTAAAACCTCGTAGCAGTCAAGGTATTGCCGAAGCTTCGGTTAAAGTTCTGGATGCCGAGGGAAAAACGATTAAGGAAGTTTTGACTCAAGCTAATGGAAGTTATCAATTGGAGATTCCTTGGAGGGAAACTGTCTTTTTGGAAATTTCAAAAAAGAAGCATTCGGTTTTTAGTCAAAAATATGTAGGTGCTGATCAGGAGGAGGTGCAGAAAAAACCTTTGGTTATCGAAATGGCCTATTTGGAAGATGTGGTTGAGCCGAAAGAAGATAAGATGGTGTTGAAATTGCAAAAGATAAAGTTTGCCAAGGCAAAGAGTAACTTGACTCCTGAAACTTTGGTAGAGCTTGATAAAGTAGCAGACCTGCTTCTGAAGTTCCCCGGAATGCGAGTTAAAATAGAATCTCATACCGATAGTCGTGGTAGTAGTTATAGTAATAAAAGAATTTCCCAGCAACGTTCGGAAGCCTTATATTCCTATTTGATGAAAAAGGGAGTGCCTTCAGAGAATATTATTGGGGTTTTGGGCTACGGGGAAGAGCAGATAACCAATAGCTGTACCAATGGCGCTTTCTGTTTAGATTTCTTGCACGATCAAAATGTACGTAGCCTGTTTGTCGTTGACAACTATGATGAATTGATAAATCAATAGAAACCACAGCTTACTTAAAGCATATTTTTTATAAGGTTTTTACCTTCCCTTGGCTATTCGGAAAATATATATCGGTGTGAAAATCTTACGAATTTGTAGCTGTTAAAAAACAATCATCCAAAGGTATAATACCGAAAAGAAGGAGAGAAAAACAATGCCTGCGTATGTCAGCACTTGAAGCCTCTTTTTGGGCCTTTGTTCAATAGGAAGTTCTTTGCTCATTACATTTTTAAGATTCATGTACCCAACTATGGGTGCTACCACAAAAGACACAAAAGTTGCCAAAGCAACCAACTGCCCCATATTTGCACTAAAGGCACTGACCACAATATAGTTGATCAATGCCAAAACTAGTACTCCGAGGCCATAATAGATTTTCTTTCTGTGCATTTTGATGTTGGGTACGAGTAGGCCGATAATATCCAGACTTACTCTGGCAATGGCGTCATGAGCGGTCATGCAGGTGCTGAACATAGTTGCGAAGGCCGCTACAGCTATAAAGATATAGGCCCAGGATCCGATATGGGACGTGAACAATTGTACGATTTGATCAGCAAAGGTCACAGCGTTACCACTGAGTTCGGTATTGGTGCCGTATAAGGTCATGCTGCCAATGGTCAAAAAGAAAATGGCCAAAATACTTGTGAGTAGGTAGCCAATATTGAATTCCTGAAGCGATTCTTGCAAACTAGGCTTTTCTTTGGTTTTCCATTTTTCAACACTCCATAGACTGACCCAACTTGAAGCTTCTACCGTTGTGGGCATCCAGCCCATTAATCCGATTAAAAATAAAACCCCTGCTTCATCAAATATGGGCAGAGGTTCAAAATTTTCTACTGGTAACACCTGCCCTCTTAAAATAACTAAAAAAGTGGTGATGATAAGGGCGATGAATAAAATCGTAACGACCAATTTTAGAGAGCGTTCTAAAAATGTATAGCGCCCAATAATGAGTAGGAGGCTAATGAGTAAAAATAAACCCAAGGCGATTAGGCTGATTGAAACGTTCGTTATTTGGGCAAGATTAATGAAGAGACCCGCCGTAACCGTATATAAAGCGGCTAAAATGGTAAAGGTAGATACTAACGTGATTAAGGCATAAAACCACAAATAGCCTTTGCCGCGATTGCGATAACCTTCTATCAAGGTCTTGTTCGTTACGTTGGTATATCGTACTCCGAATTCAAAGAAAGGATATTTAAATAGATTAGCAAGTACAATGGGCAAGACCATTATCCATCCATATTGTGCTCCGGCTTTAGTAGATAGCACCAAGTGGGAAGTTCCAATGGCCATGCTTGCAAATAATAGTCCCGGACCAAGAATTTGGAGTAGCCTTTTGGCTTTAGATATCATTAATTTCACTTTATGGGCCAAAATAGTTTTTTTTAATGACTTATGGGACCTTTAATTTTTAATATAAAACACCCCTGTAAGGTAGTTTAAGGGGGGGGCGGTTTCGGGAAATTTGGTATTGGTTTTTTTGATTTGAAACTGAGTGTACTCGGAGCTGTCATTTTTGTGCTAATTCCGATTTAGTAAGAAATCTCTTTATTATTGGCGTAAAACACCTGTCTGTTAATGATTATTTAACACATTTTTACCTTAATGCAAAAAACTTAACATTAAAAACACCTAGGGAAGTAAGGCGAGCATATATATTTACAATCTGAAATATTGAAGTTTAGGCCGATGCAACAGGGATTGGCTAGTCCAGACAGTAATTATTGGAATACGAATTATTAAAATGTCAGAAGCGCTGCTGGCATTTGGTAAATTGAAAATTGCAAAAAAAACTCTTCATCAGAGAAACTATAGACTATGAAAAAAGAATATCACGATAGGGTTTACTTGACCTATGCCAAAAGCAGTTACGGCCTTTCCGTTTTTTGCTTGTTGGCCATGTTTTTTGCGGTTACGGTAAGCGCAAACAATACCGTTTCGATTGAGAATGATCGAAATACTTTTTCAACACATGCCTTGGCGGTGCCTCAAGAGACCGTTCAAGGGTTGGTGTCTGATGAGACCGGTCAGCCCTTACCAGGAGCAACTGTTCAAATAAAAGATACGTCTATAGGTGTTACTACAGATTTTGATGGTAATTATTCTATTGAAGTTGCTAGCGGAGATGCTGTGTTAGTGATATCTTATCTTGGATATGCGACAAAAGAAGTGGCGGTGGCAAACCAATCTACGTTAAATATTTCATTGGAACCCGATGCCTCGCAATTGGATGAGGTATTTGTGGTCGGTTACGGTACTACCGCTAAAAAGGATGTTACCGGGGCTATTTCTTCGGTAGATGGTGATGACTTTAAGAATTTACCGGTCGCCAGCGTTGACAAAGTCCTTCAAGGACGGTTGGCCGGGGTTCAAGTAGTGAACAATGGTGGGGCACCCGGGGCCGGCGCATCGATACGGATTCGAGGAACTGGAACCGTAAATAATTCTGATCCGCTGTATGTTATTGACGGTGTTCCGACGGGTAGCATTTCAGGAATCAATCAGAATAATATTGAGTCTATTGAAGTTTTAAAAGATGCTTCCGCTTCTGCTATATATGGTACACGAGCTGCTAACGGGGTGGTGATAATCACAACGAAAAAGGGAAGAAGAGGGCAGAGGACCGAAATGACACTTGATGCCTATACCGGTTTTTCCAACGTTGTAAAGACCATCGATGTGCTCGATGCTCCTGCCTTGGCCGAAATCAAGAGAGAGCGTTATACAAACGATGGTATTCCGGTTGATGAAATTTGGAACGATTCGCAATACTTGACGCAACGTACCAATTGGCAAGATGAACTTTTTAGAACGGGCACTACGCAAAATGTAGATTTGACCATTACCGGTTCTAGCGAAAAATCATCTTTCTTATTCGGTTTGGGCTATTATGATGAGCAGGGTGTTATTGAAAAAGCAAAGGCAAATCGATTGAGTTTGCAAATGAACTCCGACCATAGGGTAACCGATTGGTTGAAAATCGAACAAAACCTTTCGTTGTCAACACGGGCCGATAATGCCTTTAATACAACCTCGGCACAAACTGGTTTGATTTGGAGTGCTATACGTTTTCATCCCGGGCTTCCGGTTCGAAATGCCGATGGTAGCTATAGTTCGTCTCAGGTAAGCAGTGAGTTTGGTGATATCAATAACCCCATATATACGGTCAATATTGATGATGCTAAGGATAGAAAAACACGAATTCTATCAAATGTTGCGGCTGAAATCTCCTTTACACCGGAGTTAAAGTTTAAAGCGAATTTTGGTGTCGATGCTGAAATTCGTGATCAAAAGTCATATGATGCCCAAATCTTAGACCAGATTAGACAACGGGGAACCAGTAGTAGATATCGAGGGTATGAAGAAACCTATTCATTTCTTATGGAATATTTCCTTTCGTACAATAAGGTTTTTGGTGACCATATTGTTGGGGGAGTTGCAGGGTATACCGAGCAATCATTCGATTCCCAAGGTTTTAATGCAAGAACTTATAATGTTGAAAGTAGCGAGAGTCAAAAGTTATTGACCAACGGTGATGCCGATACCGCAAGCGAGTTTCGTACACATGATGGGCTGAGATCAATATTTGGGAGACTCAATTATTCCTATAAAGATAAATATTTAGTTACCGCTACATTAAGGTCCGATGAGTCTTCACGATTTGCAGAAGGAAATCAAAGAGGAACATTCCCGGCCTTTTCATTGGGTTGGAGAATTTCCGAAGAATCTTTTTTTGATTTTCCTTTGATAAGCGACCTTAAATTAACTGGAGGATGGGGAGAACTGGGGAATCAAAATATTTCCCGCCTACAGTATTTGGCACGATTGAGTGGTGGTAGAAGGTATTCATTCGGTCTTGATGGAAGTAATCAAGTAGAAGGTGTTGCACAGGCAAGTTATGCCAACCCTGATGTAACTTGGGAAACAGTTGTGATGACCAACTTCGGATTGAATGTAGGGTTTGCCGATAACAGACTTACTACTAACTTTAACTACTTTATCAAGAATACCGAGGACATGCTTTTGCAACCACCTGCCATTGGTAGTCAGGGTACTATTTCTTCTCCATTTCAAAATGTTGGTGAGGTTGAGAACAAAGGCTTGGAAGTTGAGTTGAACTGGCAAGATACCAAAGGCGACTTAAGTTATGGTGTTGGTGCCAATGCTTCGTTTGTTAAGAATAAGGTAATCAAATTGGTCGATGGCAACTTTTTGGCTTCCGATTTTTACGGACGTCCAAACCAAGAGCTTTCCAGAACCTTTGAAGGTGAGCCTATCGCTACTTTCTATGGATGGAGGACCAACGGTCTTTTTCAAACACAAGGTGATATTGACGGTCATGCTACTCAAGAAGGTGCAGTGCCCGGTGATGTGCGATTTGTTGATATCAACGAAGATGGGGTAATCGACGATGAAGACAGAACCATAATAGGAAGCCCCCACCCCGATATGACTTACGGCATCAATGCGAATATCGCATACAAAGGATTTGATGTTACAGCTTTTTTCTTAGGTGCTGCCGGAGTCGATATTTACAATGCCGATAGAATGCAAGGCTTAGATGCTTCATATCCTTTTAACGTGTATTCAGATATAGAAGGACGATGGACGGGGCCTGGCACTAGTAACTCAATACCAAGAGTGTCTACACTTCGAACGAATTTGAACCATAGAACTTCTGATTTGTTTGTAGAGTCGGGTGATTATTTCCGCTTGAAGAATTTGACAATTGGCTATTCGCTACCCAGTGATTATATTGAGAAAATTAACCTGAGTCGGTTACGTCTATACGTAACGGCACAAAATTTATTTACCATTACAGGATATTCCGGTATGGACCCCGAATTGGGGCTGACCGATGGCAATTTACAGCAAAACGTAGATTTTGCACAATTTCCACAGGCAAGAACATTTTTACTTGGTGTAAATCTTAGCTTTTGATTTTAGCTAATAAAAACAAACTATGAAAAATACGATTAAACTAAAGTTACTGCCCTATGTCGCCGTTATAGGTCTGCTAAGTAGCTGTAACGATGAAGTTTTGGATACAATACCCTACGGCGAATCGACATCGGCAGAATTTTGGCGTAATGGAATTGACGCTGTCGCTGCATCTACTGCTATGTATGAACCTTTGCGATGGGAAGATATGTATGGCCACAGTGAAAATGTATTCGACAACTGTTCCGATGATATTTATAGAGCTGGGGATCATGGTTACGAAGAAGCCATGGAGAATTTTACATTTGACCCGAGCAATGATGGTTTTCGTTACGGTTGGGGAGCAAAATACGAGATCATTTCAAGGGCAAATTCAGTATTGATCAATGTGCCGAATATTGAAGATATTGATGCGGCGCTTAAAGATAGAATATTAGGCGAAGCGCATTTTTTACGAGCTTTCGCTTACTGGCGATTTTCGGTGCTTTATGGTGAAGTTCCTTTGATTCTAGAGGCCAATTCCATAGAGGGTAATTTTAATGTTCCAAAATCATCTTTGGCCGATATTCGTGCGCAAATAGAATCTGATTTGGTTATGGCGGCTAGCCTATTGCCCGAAACCCACGATGCAGAAAATTTAGGAAGGGTCAACAAGGGGTCTGCAAACGGACTCTTGTCAAAACTATACCTGTACGAAGAGGAATTTCAAAAATCTATAGATGCTGGTGAAGCCGTTATTGATGGTCCGTACCCGCTGGCGGATAATTTTAGGGACAACTTTGAACCTGCAACCGAGAATAATCCTGAAATGTTGTTTTCTGTGCAAGGAGAAGAAAATTGGGGCGATGTTCCGAAGATGTTCGATGCTCCTAGACCTTGGGGGGGCTGGGATTTTCATGACCCTATTCAAAGTGTAGTTGATGAATTTGAAGAGGGAGATACTCGTTTGGCTTCTTCGATTCTAAGTCCTGGTGACATGGTTGACCGAGGCGAAAGTGGTGTTTTAGAATTTACCCCTGATTTGACACAAACAGGTTTCAGTTTGACCAAATATGCTAATTATAAGGCAGATGGTAATTTAAATGGTGATCAGAATGTGCCAGTGTTACGGGTAGCCGATGTATATCTTTTGGTTGCCGAAGCAAAAATTCGATTGAACGGGCCTGGTTCTGGCGACTTTGAAATTAATGAGGTTCGTAGAAGAGCAGGTCTTGCACCAGTTGAAAATGCCGATATGCCCGAGCTTATACATGAAAGACGCGTAGAGCTTGTAGGGGAAAATCAACGCCATCAAGACTTGATGCGCTGGGATAAGGCCAACATCGTCGATATCGCAGCTATCTATGCTGAAGACAGAGGGCAGTTTGATCCGCCTCGAACGTTCGTTAGGCCAAAGCATTATTATTTTCCCATCCCCCAGCGGGAAATCGATTTGAGTAATGGTGTGTTGATTCAAAATGAAAATTATTAGTAAGGATTATTGGGAGGCAAATTGATTGCTCTCGATCGATCCTAATATATTGAATACCGATCAAATGGTTTTCTTAAGGGTTCTTTCTTCCTTAGGGAAACCATTTGTTTTTTTAAGTGATATTATTTTCTTTTATTAAATAGGGGCCGACCAAATAGTTGGGAGAGATGGAATGCCAAAATCACGAGAGATGATGAGTCGACGTTACAGTATTATTGCAGTCATTTGTATGCTTTTTTGGAATTGCACTGATGATAAAGAATCGCATCAGGGCAAAGATTCAACTACGAAGGTATCTCAGCCACTTTTTACCATATTGGCACCAAGCGAAACACAATTAAATTTCGTAAACATTATCAATGAGAGTCCTACGATAAATGGTGTGTTGTATGAATATCTGTATAATGGTGGTGGGGTTTCGGTCGGTGATGTGAACAATGATGGTTTACAAGATCTCTATTTTATATCCAATTTATATAGTAATAAGCTCTTTCTAAATAAAGGAGGTTTGGTCTTTGAAGAGAAAACTGCGGAAGCAGGCTTGAAGGGTAAGGCAGGTTTTCCGACAGGGGTTACCATGGTCGATATCAATTCAGATGGGCTCCTCGATATTTATATTTCGAAATCAGGAAATTATCCAAATCCTGAGCATCGTAAAAATGAACTTTACATAAATCAAGGGCTCAATGATAAGGGAGATCCCGAATTTATGGAAGAAGCAAGCAAATATGGTCTCGATTTGCCTCATTATTCAACCCAGGCCGCTTTTTTTGATTATGACAAAGATGGGGATCTCGATATGTTTCTTTTAAACCACGGTATTGACCCGGCAGAAACCGAAATGAATATCGACAAACTACTTGGTCAAAAATCGGAATATAGCAGCAATAAATTATTTCAGAATAACGATGGGAAATATATTGATGTTTCTGAAAAGGTCGGGATTATTGATAATGGAATTGGGTATGGGCTCGGTATTGCAATTGGAGATTTGAACAATGACCAATGGCCCGATATGATCGTGGGTATGGACTATTCAGAAAAAGACCACCTCTATATCAATCAGAAAGATGGAACATTTCAAGAGGTTATACAAAAGGCTACGAATCATATTTCTAATTTTTCGATGGGTAATGATATTGCCGATATCAATAACGACGGTTATTTCGATTTTATATCGGTCGATATGGTTTCGAATAACAATTATGACCTAAAGACCAATATGAGCGGTATGAATCCCAAACGATTTCATGAGTTAGTGGGTAAGGGGCTACATCATCAATACATGTTTAATACACTACAATTGAGCAATGGCAATATGTTGGAAAATGGCACGGTTCCGGCTTTTTCAGATGTAGCGCAATTCGCCGGACTGTCTAAGACCAATTGGAGCTGGGCTCCTTTGTTTTTTGATATGAACAATGACGGATGGCAAGATGTATTTGTTTCAAATGGAGTGCTGCGTTCGTTTAGGAATAACGATTTTGTTATCTATAAGCGACAGCGGGTAGCCAAACTGTATGACGATATGAAAAAATATCATAATAAAGATTCATTGATTGCATCCTATTACAAAGACCTTTTGGTGGTAATGCCAGAAAAAAAGGAAGTAAACCTACTCTATCTGAACAATCAGGATTATACCTTCACAGAAATGAACCAATCGTGGCAATTGAATGCCCCTACTGCAACCAATGGGGCCGTTTATGCCGATCTTGATAATGATGGTGACCTAGATATTGTGGGAAACAATATAAATGATCCAGTGACAATTTACCGAAATAACAGTCGTGAATTGGAACCTGATAATAATTATTTGACTATCAAATTAAAGGGTAAAAACGGAAATGTGAATGGCATAGGGGCGCGAATTTCATTGCAGTATGAAGATGTTGCCCAGTCTAAAGAACTTTATGTGTCAAGGGGGTTTCAATCTTCGGTAAGTAATAGGTTGCATTACGGTATTGGTCGAACGGCTATTATAAATAGAGTTTCGATAATGTGGCCTGATGGAAATTATCAGACTTTGAAAGATGTGTCGGCAAATCAAGAGTTGCTATTGAATTATGACGATTCCCAGATAATTCTTGCGAACGACCTTTCAAACGATTCTGCGCTTCTTTTTAAGGATGTATCACATGATTTGGAAAGCCTTTATGAGCATACAGAGAATAATTTTGATGACTTTCAACGAGAAATACTGCTTCCTCATAAGTTTTCACAGAATGGCCCCGCTTTAGCGGTGGGAGACGTTACGAATGACGGTTTAGATGATTTTTACATAGGAGGAGCGAAAAATGAAACTTCTGAATTATGGGTACAACAGCAAAACGGAGATTTTAAACGGCTGCGAAGTCCATGGAAAGATGATAAAGGGCACGAGGATCTAGCGGCTGAATTTTTTGATGCCGACGGCGACGGCGACCTCGATTTGTATGTAGTTAGCGGGGGTAATGAGGCAAAGGAAAATGATGATTATTACCAAGATCGCTTTTATGAAAACTTAGGAGATGGTGAATTTTTGAAACGTACGAATGCAACCCCTAAAATAGTGACAAGTGGATCCACTGTGAAAGCCGGGGATTTTGATAATGATGGAGACTTGGACCTTTTCATAGGAGGAAAGTTGGTGCCGGGCAAATATCCTTTTCCGACAAAAAGTTATTTACTTAAAAATGAAAGTGAACCTGGTAGCGTCGAATTTAAAGATGCTACACCAGATATCGCTCCGTTTATGGCTGAATTCGGAATGGTGTCGGAAGCACAATGGGTAGACGTTGATAATGACGGTGATCTCGATTTGATTGTTGTCGGGGAGTGGATGGCCGTGAGAGTCATCGAAAATGATAATGGCAAATTTGTAGATAGTACCACAAAAGCAGGTCTTGACAATCAAATAGGTTGGTGGTTCAGCGTTGCTTCGGAAGATTTTGATAAAGATGGAGACATGGATTTTATCGTAGGTAACTTGGGTGAAAATTACAAATACAAGGCTTCTGTTGAATCACCGTTTGAAGTATTTACGAGCGACTTTGACAAGAACGGTTCGCAAGATATTGTACTTGGTTATCATGAAGAAGGAAAGATGTATCCGTTACGAGGGCGACAATGTTCTTCCGATCAGATGCCCTTCATTAAAAAGAAGTTTCCCAGCTACGATGATTTTGGTACGGCCGATCTCTCAACCGTCTATGGTGAAGAAGAATTGAAAAATGCATTGCATTACCAAGCGACCACTTTTGCAACCTCTTACATAGAAAATTTAGGTGATTTTAAGTTTAAAGTGCATAAGCTTGATGAATTGGCGCAATTCTCATCGGTCAATAGCATTCTCATCGATGATTTTAACGACGATGGTCATGCCGATGCTTTGCTGTCAGGTAATCTATACCAATCAGAAGTCGAAACTCCAAGGAGCGATGCGAGTTATGGTGATTTACTCTTAGGCAACGGGCAAGGGGAGTTTGAATCACTGTTTCCCTATGAAAGCGGATTGTTTGTCAAGGGAGATGTTAAAAATGCTGCTCTGATGAATTCGAATTCGTCGGGTCGAAAGCGAATTGTATTTGCCAAAAATGACGCCCCTCTTCAAGTACTGGAATATTCTTTGAAGTAGGCGGTTTGCGTGGCCCAAGAATCTAAATTACGGGTTTGTATTATTCGATTTCTACTTTTTCACCATAAAAGCGCGGTTGGGTATTCATAAGCAAATCTAAGAACACTTTTACCCGTGCAAAGTACTCTCGAAGCTGTACTTTATAACCTTCCGATCCCGAAATATCGGTAGCATTGAACCCGATGGCCGTCAGGCCCTTTTTTTCTGCCAAATAAATGGCCCGTTCGTTGTGAAACTTCTGTGATATAATAGTCACTTCGGTCAAACCAAAAATTTCTTTTGCCCGTACCATGGAATCCAAAGTTCTGAAACCGGCATAGTCTAAATATATTTTCTCTTTGGGAATCCCATATTGGATTAAATCTTTTTTTATGGTATTCGGCTCATTGTAGTAGACCGAGCCATTGTCGCCGCTGACCAGCACATAATCGATTTTCCCTGCCTTATATAATTTTACGGCAGCTTCTATTCGAAATGAATAATACGGATTGGGATGTCCGCTTTTGATTCTCTTTGAAGTGCCTAAAACGAGACCTACGCGATTATGGGGTATTTTGTCAAGATGGTAATACGTTTTTTCTTCGGCATTCGAATCAACGATTGTATTGCATAAAAAAAGACCAAGAAAAAAAACAACGACCATTGGTACAAGAATCCAAAATATCCTTTTTTTCATTGAGCGAATAAGACTGAAAACTAAAGGTAAGCAAATTCAAAGCGATTTTTGGTTTGGGCATTCAAAATCACAGAAGCCTATTTTTTAAATTCATTGAATATTCCGATACTTTGTTTAGCTTAAATATACCTAAAGTATGCCCGGGAGACCTACAGCTTCGAGCATTATTGACAAATTATAAACCATAAAATTTGAATAGCTAAAATCAATTGAATTTTTCAATACCGCAAATTATGCAACAATTGATGGCGAAATTGTAATCTTTCTTATAAAATATGTTAGATTTTTTAATGATGTCTTAGTTTAGCGCCATTTAGGAAAATAGTATTTTTCTAGCCAAGTATTATTTTTTTTAAACTAAACCACCAACCACAATGAAAATAGGCGTACTAAAAGAGACCCAAGATGGTGAAAGGCGGGTTGCAATTACCCCAACCATTGCAAAACAGTTGATTGCTGTTGGGTTTGAAATTCTTGCCGAAGAAGGGGCCGGGGAAAACTCTTCCTTTAAAGACACCGACTATACCGACGTAAATGTCACTATTGAAAAAAGGGCGGTAGTCTTTCATGAGGCCCAAATACTATTGAAAATCAACCCTTTTGATAATGAAGATTTAAAATTGGTCGACAAAGGACAGATTTTGATCAGTAAGCTGTATCATAAATCAGACCCAGATCTTATCAAGGCGATTGCAGCTAGAGGAGCTACCGCTTTTTCTATGGATGCCATTCCAAGAATTTCAAGAGCTCAAGATATGGATGTGTTAAGTTCGCAAAATAACCTAGCCGGTTACAAGGCGGTAATTTTGGGGGCCTTTGAAATGACCAAGATATTTCCGTTGATGATGACTTCCGCAGGTACTATTGCACCTTCACGGGTGTTGATTTATGGTATAGGGGTAGCGGGATTACAGGCCATAGCTACAGCAAAACGTTTGGGTGCCGTAGTGGAAGCAACTGATATTAGGTCAGAAACCAAGGAACAGGCCGAATCTTTGGGGGCAAAATTTATTTCGGTTGATAATGCCGGTGAAGAATCTGAAGGGGGGTATGCCAAAGAAGCCTCGGCAGATTATGCACAACGCCAAAAGGAAGCCGTTAACAAATCGCTTTTTCAAGCCGATTTGGTTATTACAACTGCTAATATTCCAGGTAGAAAGGCACCGATTTTAATTACCGAAGAGCAGGTGTCCCAAATGAAAAATGGGGCCGTAATCATCGATTTGGCAGCCGCTCAGGGAGGAAACTGTGAAGTCAGTGAAATCAATAAAACCGTTGTCAAGAATGGTGTGAAGGTTATCGGTACTAGCATCGACCCCAAAAGTGTTTCTACAAATGCGAGTGATCTATACGCGAAGAATATTTATAACTACATCAGACATCTTACGGAAGACACCAAATTTAAATGGGATTTAGACGAAGAAATTACCGATGAAACCTTGATCGTTAAAGACGGAACCATTAGAAAAAACTAAAGAAGAAAGAAATGACTGATTTTTTGCAATTTATAAACGACAATCTTCAGATTATCTATATCCTTATTCTTTCCATATTTGTTGGTATAGAAGTAATAAAAAGTATTCCTGCGGTGCTGCACACCCCTTTAATGTCTGGGGCCAATGCCTTGAGTGGGGTGGTTATCGTAGGTGCCATTCTGGTAATGTTACATGCTGACCCTTCCGATTATCTTGCGCTCGCCCTTGGCTTTATCGCTGTGGTATTAGGAGTTTTAAATGTTGTGGGTGGCTTTGCGGTTACCGATAGAATGTTGCAAATGTTTAAAAAGAAAAAATAATGGATATTTTACTGAATATTATATATCTGATTGCTACAATTACATTTATTGTAGGCTTAAAGAAGTTGGGGCATCCGGAAACGGCTAAGAATGGGAATTTAATTGCGGCCGCAGGAATGGGTTTGGCCATTCTGGGAACAATTTTTATCCATGAATTAGAGGTTCCTCCTTTAATTTATATCTTAATCGGTTTAGCAATTCTCATTGGATCGATTATAGGGTGGTTGATTGCCATTAAAGTGGAAATGACGAAAATGCCGGAACTCGTTTCTTTGTTCAATGGTTTCGGTGGCGCTAGTGCGGCCCTGATCGGGTTGGTCGAATATAGCAAGAATGTCGCCGATTTCACCCAAGCTACGACCATCGTCGCAGGTATTATTATTGGGGCCATTACTTTTTCAGGAAGTTTGATTGCCTGGGGTAAATTGAATGGTTCTTTGAGAAGCGTTGTGAAAATTCCTTTTTATAATACTGTCAATAACCTGCTTTTTATTGGGATAATTGCTTTTGCCGCATTTATGATTGCTACGGGTGTTGACAGTCCATTGCTATTGTATGCGTTATTGGCTTCTGGATTGGCCTACGGCATCTTGTTTGTGCTCCCTATTGGAGGGGCCGATATGCCTGTCGTCATTTCATTGTTGAATTCATTGACCGGTATCGCGGCGGCTATTACAGGTATTCTATATGATAATATGGTTATGCTTGTTGGAGGTATTTTAGTTGGTTCTGCGGGTATTATTTTGACAGTCGCAATGTGTAAGGCTATGAACAGAACCTTGGGTTCTGTGATTTTTGGAGCTTTTGGAGGAGGGGAGGCCGCAGCGGTCGGAAACAAGACTTTGGGGTCTATTAAAAGTACCAACCCTAGTGATGCCGCCATTATGATGAATTATGCATCGAATGTAGTGATTGTTCCAGGGTATGGTTTGGCCGTCGCACAAGCACAACATGTAATTCATGAGTTGGAAGAGATGTTATCGAAAAGAGGAGTCAGCGTAAAATATGCTATTCATCCTGTTGCAGGGCGTATGCCGGGCCATATGAACGTATTGTTGGCAGAATCGAACGTAGAGTATAATATGTTGGTCGAAATGGACGACATCAATCCTCAGTTCAGCAATACCGATATTGTCTTAGTGGTTGGTGCCAATGACGTGGTAAACCCTGCGGCACATAATAATCCTGCCAGTCCGATTTACGGTATGCCTATTTTAGATGTAGAGAATGCAAAACATATCATCGTGAATAAGCGGGGAATGAATGCAGGCTATGCCGGTATTGAAAACGAATTGTTCTATAACTCTAAAACTTCAATGCTTTTCGGTGATGCCAAGGCCGCACTTACCGATTTGGTCGCGGAGTTAAAAAATATGTAGTACAAGGCCTGAATAAGGGAGTGGGTTTTACGGGTAAAGATAAACCCCACCGTAAACCTTAGATTATCTTCAAAAATCAAAGAAGGTGTCAAAAAGTTCTTATTTAAGACATTGGGAGGCAAGAAGCAATCCTAAAAATGTAGGTAGCTAATAAGCGGATTACTTCCTTTTGTTTGCAAAGACCATGTGTTTTGACTTTTTGTATACCTTCTTTTCTTCATTCGCTAGACAGGGTTAAAACACTTGTTTTTCAGAAGTATAACAGGAGTCCGCTAACTCAAATAACCATAAACTCTAATAATATTCTAATTTCGTTAACAAAGTACTATGAAGGTCTTTCATTATCTTTGTGGTTTGGCAAGAAAACCTAATATTACCTTCGATATTTTTAAATGCTCAAACGAATATTAGTCATAGAGGATGAACATAATGTAGCTACTTTCATCAAGCAAGGCCTACTGGAAGTTGGTTATGAAGTTTTTTTGGCTTATGAGGGGGAGCAAGGCATCGAACTTTTGAAGAACAAGGAAATTGATTTGATCATACTTGATATTATTTTGCCTAAAATGGATGGTAGGGAAGTCGCCAAAAAGATTAGGTTGCTGGGTTATGAAGATGTGCCTATTATTATGCTGACTGCATTGGGTAATACCGAGAATGTAGTCAAAGGACTAGATTCAGGGGCCGATGATTATTTGGTTAAACCTTTTAAGTTCAAAGAACTTTTAGCAAGAATACGTGCTTTGACAAGACGAAACGGGGCTGCCTTGGCCGCAGCTCAGAAATTGGTCTTGCAAGATTTAGAGTTGGATACTGATGCCAAGACCGTGAGAAGAGCCGGTAAAGAAATCAGTCTGACCTCTACCGAGTTTCGCCTTTTAGAATTTTTATTAAAGAATAAAAATAGGGTGCTTAGCCGCATTGATATCCTTGAAAACGTTTGGGATATCAACTTTAATATGGGCACCAATGTCGTCGATGTTTATGTGAATTATTTGCGCAACAAGATTGATAGAAACTACAATTCCAAACTCATACAGACTGTTATCGGTATGGGTTATGTTATCAAAGATTAAGTGAAAAAACCGTATGCAGTTAAGAACAAAAATCACTGCCATTTTTATATTGTTAACGGGACTTTTTCAAATTGGGATTTTCGTACTCATCTATTATTTTTCTGAAGAATATACCGAAAATGAGTTCTATCTGCGCTTGAGCCAAAGGGCAACTATTGCCGCGCAAGCGCACCTCGATGAAGGTGAGGTTAATGTCGATATTTACGAAGATATACGTATTCGCCATTTGCAGACCCTGCCTAATGAAAAAGAGGTCATCTATCCTGTTGATGCCAAACAAAAGAAACCCCTGGTCGATTTTGACGCTAATCTCCCCGAATCGTTTTTCCAAAAAATTTTCGATAAAGAATATGCCGAATTTAAAAAGGGCGAGTTTTATTATACAGGACTTTTATATCACGATGAAAAAGGTGACTTTATTGTGTTGCTATCCGCTAGAGATCTTTATGGAGCCGGGAAGCAAGATAATTTGAGAAATATTCTTGTTATTGCCTTTTTCGTAAGCATGATTTTCATTTCTATTTTAGGTCAATATTATGCAAAGCAGGCCCTGAGTCCGATTTCGGAGATTATTGAAAAGGTGAATTCCATCCGGGCCGAGAGCCTTTTTCTTAGATTGGATAATGTTAATGGAAAGGATGAACTTGCCGATTTGACCCGAACTTTTAATAGTATGTTGGACAGGTTACAAATTTCGTTCGATCTACAGAGCAACTTTATCAATAATGCTTCCCACGAACTCCGAAATCCGTTGACTGCTATACTAGGACAGACCGAAATCGCATTAAGTAAAAGAAGAACCATACAGGAATATCGGTCCACACTTAACAATATCGATCTTGAAGCTTCGAGACTTGATACGTTGGTAGATGGCATGTTAAAACTGGCTAAAACAGATTTTGATTCGAAAGGCCTGGTCATCGAAGCTATCCGTTTAGATCAAACCGCAATCGAGATCAAGCAAAATTTGGATGTGGTGAACCCTAAAAATAGTATAAAACTGAACTTTGACCATTTACCCGAAGACGAACATTTGATCACGATGTTGGGAAGTGAGACACTTGTTAAGGTGGCATTGAGCAATATCTTGGAAAATGCCTGTAAGTTTTCAGACAACAAAAAGGTTTCTTTAAAACTACTGACCGATGATGGTTATATCTTTTTGATTATTACCGACGAGGGTATCGGAATACCTTCTGACGAGCTTAAGAATATTTTCGAACCTTTTTATAGGGGGTCGAATGTTCGAAATTTAGTAGGTTTTGGGTTTGGCCTTCCATTGGCCTATCGTATTATAAAGCTTCATTCCGGCGACATTCGCGTTTCTTCACAGGTGGGTAAGGGTACTATTGTAAAGATCAAACTTCCTACTCAAGAGAAATACAATTCTTTGAAGTCTTGATCATTTTTTGATGGGTAATAACCATTTCCATTTTTGCTCAGTCCTTATTTATAAAACAAATCTTTGTTTCGTGTAAGTTTGTTTTGAAAGCATTCCTGCAGATGCTGGACAGCTTCTGAAACGTAAAAAGTTTCCTTTGAAAAGTACTCCGATTTAGAGGAAATAATATTGATAAACCCTTTTTTGAAATTTTAATCTTATTCTAATTTCGCTCTTAAACCGTTCTAATTGTCTGGACTTACTTTCGCTAGGAAAATAATAAACAGATGAAAAAAATAATTATTCCTACCGATTTTACCGTGGAATCACTGCAGCTCATAGAGTATGCTATTTTGAATTTTCCTGACACAAAACTTGACATCATTCTTGTACACGGTTTTAAGTTGCCCGATACCCGATGGGGGCTTACACATTTTTCTGCATTAAGAGAGGTCAATAAGCTGAACACTGATGCTTTTGCCAAGGCCAAGAATATGTTTGTTCGCGAACACAGCGACGTAATCGTGCGCTTACGGTTTGAGTTATTTACAGGGAGCAATTCCTTTGCATTTCGAAATTTCGCTGAACAATTGGGCGTAAAAGATGCGATTGTCCCAAAAGGAAAATTTCTGCATGTCGATAATTCTAAATGCTTTGATCCAACTCGATTTGTTAAAAGTAATATTGATAATGTAATCGAGATTCCTTTCGAGTTGACCGAGGAGTATCAAAAAACAAAATTCTCTCTTTCAGGTCTTCTTAATTTATAGGAATTCTGCTGACGTAGGAGTCTAATCATATTCATTTTACATAATAAAAAAACTATGAAAAATTTCACAACAAGATATTTAAAATCCGATATAAAATCAGGCTTAGTAGTCTTCTTGGTTGCCTTGCCATTGTGTCTCGGTATTGCCTTGGCTAGTGGGGCTCCACTGTTTTCGGGCATCATTTCGGGCGTCGTAGGAGGTTTGGTAGTGGGTGCTTTAAGTAACTCGCAACTGAGTGTCTCAGGTCCTGCTGCAGGCTTGACGGCCATTGTTTTGGCAGCTATAGCAAGTTTGGGTTCTTTCGAGGCTTTCTTGCTTGCCGGTCTTTTAGCGGGGGTAATACAATTAATATTAGGTTTTGCGAAGGCTGGTATCATTTCGAATTATCTTCCTTCGAATGTCATCGAAGGAATGCTTGCTGCAATAGGTATCATTATTATCCTATCGCAAATTCCACATGCGGTGGGATTTGATGAGATGCATGAAGGTGATTATTTTTATATCAATCCAGCTGGTGAGCACCAGATTTTTACAACCTTCGCCAATGCCATTAATTTCATTCATCCCGGGGCAATTGTTGTAGTATTGGTATCGCTCGCCATTTTAATAGCGTTTATTAAGGTGCCGTTTTTAAAGAAGATTAAATCAATACCGGGGGCTTTGGTGGCCGTTTTGGCAGGTATAGCGATTAATGAGACTTTCAAGTTGACCGGGTCTTCGTTGGCAATTAGTGATGACCATTTGGTGAGCCTTCCGGTACCAGAATCTATAGGTGAATTTTGGAGCCAGTTCAGTTTTCCTGATTTTACCCAGATAGGTAATACCGATGTTTGGATTGTAGCACTTACAATTGCGGCAGTTGCTAGTATTGAGACCTTGTTATGTATCGAGGCGGCCGATAAATTAGATCCCCTGAAGCGTTATACCAATACCAATACAGAATTAAAGGCGCAAGGGGTTGGAAATATAATCAGTAGTTTGATAGGGGGCATACCGATGACTTCTGTTATTGTAAGAACTTCGACAAACATTGACTCAGGTGGAAAAACAAAGATAGCCGCCATTTCACATGCTGCTTTTTTGTTGCTCGCTGTTGTAGCTCTTCCTTCTTTTATGAACAAGATTCCGTTGGCGTCCTTAGCGGCCGTTCTACTGGTAATCGGTTACAAGTTGGCAAGTCCTGCTAAATTCTTCCATATGTGGTCTAATAGTAAGAAATTTCAGTTCATCCCCTTTGTTGTCACTATTGTAGCCATTGTGTTTACAGATCTTTTAATGGGTGTGGGTATAGGATTGGCCGTAAGTGTTTATTTTATTCTTAGGGGTAACCTGAAACTTGCATACTTTTTTAAGAAAGACAAACATGTTGAAGGGGAAACTATACAAATGGAATTGGCACAGGAGGTTTCTTTCTTGAACAAGGCCGCCATAAAACAGACGTTCATCCATTTACCTGAAAATAGCAAAATCGTTATAGATGCGTCGAATACGGTATATATAGACCATGACGTGCTACATCTGATAAAGGATTTTGTGTACCACGGTTCTAGGGATAAGAACATTTGGGTGGAGTTAATAGGCTTTAGAAAGGAATATCGAATTGATAACTCCGCGTCACATGTAACATCTATAGTTTCAGATAATGGTGATCTGGTATCACCAAGCAGTATCACCAATGGGGAGAAGGTTCCTTCGAATGTGCTCTTGGTAAGTGAATTGAGCCAAGTCTGACACTGGGGTTTTAGGAATATCTATAAAAAAAGAAGAAGCCAGGATTGTAAATCTTGGCTTCTTTTGTTTATATATGTTTTAATCTTGTCATTGTCAATTTGGGTCGGCAGTATTTGACAGGGGTCTAATTCCCTTGTTGCCCAATTGTAGGTGTAGTAGAAATAAAAAACCCTGAAAATCAGCGGATTAACAGGGTTATTTGTACTCGAGATGGGACTTGAACCCATACGGACTAATGTCCATTGGATTTTAAGTCCAACGTGTCTACCAATTCCACCACTCGAGCCTAGCTGCTAAAGGCAGAATAGATTTTACAATGGAGCGAAAAACGGGATTCGAACCCGCGACCTCCACCTTGGCAAGGTGGCGCTCTACCAACTGAGCTATTTTCGCATGATAAAAGAACGTGCTATCTAAAACCGATAGCGGATGCAAATTTAATACAATTCTCTAAAAGGCAAAGAAATTTCGATCGAAAAGTTAATAGATGTAAAATCTTTCTATTTTGGTTGATTTAAGAGGTTGCTTTTTTGTTCTTTGTTAACAATCTTTTTATTTCATTCAACTTCATTAATGCTTCGACCGGAGTGAGCGTATTGATGTCTAAATGAGTGATTTCCTCTTTGATTTGTTCTAAAAGAGGGTCGTCTAAATTAAAAAAACTGAGCTGCATCTCATTTTGAACCGAATTTAATTTATCGGTAAGCTCTTCGCTAGAATGAGATTTTTCTAACTTTTTTAGAATTTTGTTGGCTTTGTGAATGACTTGTTGTGGCATTCCGGCCATTTTGGCGACGTGTATTCCAAAGCTATGCTCACTGCCTCCTGCTGTTAATTTTCGTAAAAAAAGCACCTTGTCTTTGAGTTCTTTCACCGAAACATTAAAGTTTTTAATACGCTCAAAGGTTGTGGCCATTTCGTTGAGCTCATGGTAATGAGTGGCAAACAAAGTTTTGGCCCGAGCAGGGTGCTCATGAAGGTATTCTGAAATTGCCCATGCAATAGAAATACCGTCATATGTGCTAGTACCGCGCCCAATTTCGTCGAGCAATACCAAACTACGCTCAGATAGGTTGTTCAAAATAGAGGCAGTTTCGTTCATTTCGACCATAAAGGTAGATTCGCCCATAGAGATATTGTCACTGGCGCCAACGCGGGTGAATATTTTATCGACATAACCAATTTGAGCCGATTCGGCTGGCACGAAACTTCCCATCTGTGCCAAGAGTACGATTAGGGCGGTTTGGCGTAAGATGGCCGATTTACCACTCATATTCGGCCCGGTTATCATGATGATCTGTTGGTTGTCTCGGTTTAAAATGACGTCGTTTGCGATGTACGACTCTCCAAGGGGCAATTGTTTTTCTATGACCGGATGCCGACCATTTCTTATTTCGATTTCGGTAGCGTCATTGATGACCGGAGCCACATAATTATTTTCTTTCGCTAATTGGGTGAATCCGCAGAGGCAATCTAACTTGGCAATTTGCTGGGCATTTTGTTGTACCGGCGCAATGTATTCTTGCATCCATACGACTAACTGGGAAAATAACTGCTGTTCGAGTTGTAGAATGCGTTCCTCGGCGCCGAGTATTTTAGATTCGTATTCTTTAAGTTCCTCGGTAATGTAACGTTCGGCATTGACCAAGGTCTGTTTTCGAATCCAATCTTCAGGTACTTTGTCTTTGTGCGTATTGCGTACCTCGATATAATAGCCGAACACATTGTTCGAAGCTATTTTCAATGATGTGATACCCGTACGTTCCGTTTCTCGCTGTAACATGTTGTCTAAATAAGTCTTGCCTGAATGGGCCAGACCGCGGAGTTCGTCAAGTTCTACAGAATAGCCCATAGCGATAGTGCTACCCTTTAGTAGATTGACCGGGGCCTCCTCATTAAGCATATCCTTGATTTTGGTATGCAACAGGTCACAGTTGTGTAATCGGTCTCCAATGAGCATAAGTGCTTCATTTGAACTGGTAGAGGTCAACTGTTTTATAGGAACAAGGGCTTCCAAAGAATTTTTTAGCTGAACAACTTCCCTGGGGTTGATTTTGCCAGTAGCCACTTTGGAAATCAAGCGTTCGAGATCTCCCATTTGCTTAAAATAATGTTGCAATTTCTGAAGTGTGGTTTCTTCTTGCGACAGATAAGAGATGACTTGGTGGCGCTGTCGTATTTTTTCAGTATTTTTTAAGGGCAATGCAAGCCAGCGTTTCAATAAACGCCCACCCATGGGGGAAATGGTTTTGTCGATAATATCGATAAGGGTAACGGCATTGGCATTTGTCGAATGGTAAAGCTCTAAGTTTTTAATGGTAAAACGATCCATCCAGATGTGTTCTTCCTCGGCAATTCGTTTTAGGGTGTTGATATGCTGCAATTGCCGGTGCTGTGTTTCCGATAAATAATGTAATACAACGCCTGAGGCGATAATACCGTGTTTTAGATGGTCAACGCCAAAGCCTTTTAAGTTCTTGGTCTTAAAATGTGTGAGCAAGGTTTCTTGGGTGTAATCTTCCTGAAATACCCAGTCTTCCATATAAAAGGTGTGGTAGTTGTCTCCAAAGAGTTCTGAAAACTCTTTCTTATGTGCTTTGGATACCAAAAGCTCATTGGGGGCAAAATTCTGAAGAAGCTTGTCGATTTGTTCTTCATTGCCTTCTGCAGTTAAAAATTCACCCGTAGAAATATCAAGAAATGAAACGCCTAATAGCTTGCGGCCAAAATGTACAGCTGCTAAAAAGTTGTTGGTCTTGGCCGTTAGAATATCATCATTTAAGGCCACACCTGGGGTGACCAGTTCGGTTACTCCTCTTTTTACAATGGTTTTGGTTTGCTTAGGGTCTTCAAGCTGGTCACAGATCGCAACACGTTGCCCCGCCTTTACAAGTTTGGGTAAATAGGTGTTTATCGAATGGTGGGGAAAACCTGCAAGTTCGGTACGGTCTCCACCGTTGTTTCTGTGCGTTAATATAATGCCCAAAATATGGGAGGCCTTGACGGCATCTTCACCGAAGGTTTCATAAAAGTCACCCACGCGAAATAATAATAGCGCATCGGGATATTTGGTTTTGATGCTATTATATTGTTTCATCAAAGGCGTGACCTTCTTTGTTTTTTCTGTTTTTCCCAAAGCGATTTTATTAACCTATTTTTACAGCATTATCGTCAACTAACGAATGTACTGTTTTTGCCCTTGAATTTAATCTATTGTTGATATTTTGGGGATAAGTTTTCAAGCTTATCGGGCCATGGCCGGTAATACACTTCGTTATTATAAATGGGAAAATGCGCAAATTAAAAAATGAAGAATTGGGCCGACTCGATGTCGAAGAGTTCAAAAGAGCCGAAAAGGCCCCTATGATTATTATTTTGGATAATGTTCGAAGCCTTAACAATATTGGATCGGTCTTTCGAACGGCTGATGCCTTTTTGGTCGAGAAAATATACCTCTGTGGTATTACTGCAAAACCACCCCATAAAGATATTCATAAAACAGCCTTGGGTGCTACTGAAAGCGTCGATTGGGAGTATCGTGAAAGTGTTACAGAGGTTATGGCGGAACTCAAATCTAAGGGTTTCCTTCTGATGGCGGTAGAGCAGGCTGAAAAAGCTACCATGCTCAATGATTTTCAAGTGGATGAAAAAAATAAGTTTGCCTTAATCTTTGGAAACGAAGTCAAAGGGGTCGCACAAAAGGTGGTCGATCAGTGCGATGTTGTTTTGGAAATTCCGCAATACGGTACGAAACATTCCTTGAACATTTCGGTGAGCACGGGCGTTGTGGTGTGGGACCTTTGGTCAAAACTAAATGTAAAAAATAAAACCCCAATGTTATAAACATCGAGGTTTTGGATATAGCTTGAGTTAGTCAATTTAATTCAGGGCGCAATTACGTAAATCATCTTCATTTGTGCAAGTAAATTACTAAAATTATGTTAAAAGGGCCTGTCCAATGGCAAAATCCTGAATTTTCGATACCACGTCGTTGTAATCATTTTCATCCTCGACAAAGTCCATATCGGTAATGTCGATTACAAGGCTGTTTTCTTCGGGATAACTTTTGAGAAAATCAAAATAGCCTCTGTTTATCTGATTTAAGTATTCTGGTGTAATCCCCTGTTCATAGTCTCTTCCCCGTTTTTTTATATTGTACATCAAGCGATCGGTCTGTTGATAGAGATATACATATATACGCGGTTTTTTAACCTCTTTGTACATAAAATTAAAAACCTTTTTATAAAGCTCGTATTCGGCTTTTTGTAAGGTTACTCCAGCAAATATCAACGATTTAAAAATATCATAATCACTTATCATAAAATTCTTAAAAAGATCGTATTGTGATGTGTCGTCGGTAAATTGTTGGTAACGATCAGCTAAAAATGACATTTCCAAAGGAAAGGCATAGCGTGATTGGTCTTTATAAAAATTGGGTAGAAAGGGGTTTTCGGCAAAACGTTCCAAAACCAATTTCGCATTGAAATCGTTGGCCATTTTTTTTGCCAAAGTAGTTTTTCCCGCACCGATATTTCCTTCGATTGCAATAAATTGGGTGTTTGAAAAAAGCTCTTGTCGGTCTTTGTAAAGGTGATAATTCGTTTTTTCGGGGTTGGTCTTGTCCCTACTTTCCTGTATAAGATTACGGGTGTCTTTATTTAAGACGGGATGGTAAAACTGGGGAGCGATATCGGATAGCGGTCTCAGAACGAAACGCCTTTTGGTCATTTGCGGATGCGGTATCGTAAGTTCAGGAGTTTCTATTATTTCATACTCATAATAAATAATGTCGATATCGATATTGCGTGATTGGTACCCGACTGAAGCCGAACGTACCCGGCCCATTTCTTTTTCGATGGCCAATAGCTGTTTCAATACTTTTTGAGGTGATAATGCCGTTTTTAGACCTACTGCGGCATTTAAAAAATTACCTGCATCAAAACCCCAAGAAGGACTTTCGTAAACCCTAGAGAGGGCTACGACGGTTCCTACCTCCCGATCCAGTGAAAAAACTGCCTTTTGGAGATTTCGAAGCCGGTTGCCAAGATTGCTTCCTATAGAAAGGTATACTGTTTTTAAGTCTTTCATAATCTGAAAACAAAGTAAACAAAACAAATCCACATTGGTTATCTTTGAGCCGTAATTATATGTAGTGGAACTATGAAATTTTTGAGAAATCTTTTGGCGGCCATCATGGGCTGTCTTATCGCTTTCGGAATTTTTTTCGTCATGTTGTTGGTTTTTGTGAGTTTATTGGAGGGTGCCGATGAAGCTGTTGCTATTGGAAAGAATTCAATTCTAGAATTACAATTACAACAGCCGATTAGCGATTACGTGGGAAACAATGATTTAGATCCCTTTACAGGTCTTTTTGAGCAATCTCAAGGGCTGGACGAGATTTTGCATGCTTTGGAAGTAGCTAAGAACGATGATGATATTAAAGGTATCAGCATCAATAATAATTTTATAATGGCGGGCTTGGCACAAACACAGGCCATTCGTAAAGCCTTGAAAGCGTTCAAGGAAAACGGTAAATTTATCTATGCTTATAGTGATTTTTATATGCAGAAAGATTATTATTTGGCCAGTGTAGCCGATTCTGTCTTCATGAACCCGGTTGGTGCGTTAGATTTTAGGGGGCTTTCTACTGAAGTACTATTTTTTAAAGATTTGCAGGAAAAAACAGGAGTTAAAATGGAAGTTATTCGGCATGGGAAATATAAAAGTGCCGTTGAACCTTTTTTGTCCAATGAAATGAGTGATGCAAATAGAATGCAACTCCAAGAACTAATTGGGTCGTTGTGGAATTCGATGGTTTCCGAAATTTCAGAGGAAAGAAACCTGAGCTCGGTCGATCTAAACATTATTGCTGATACCTTGGGCGGAAGAACGCCGCAGTATGCCAAAACATCTGGTTTGGTCGATGGCATTCTCTTCTATGATGAATACGAGCAAAAATTACGGAACGCCACAGCATTGAATTCGGAAGATGATATCAATTATGTAACCTTGGGCGACTACGTAAAACGTTCCAATAAAAAATATATTCGAAAGGGAGATGATAAAGTGGCCATTGTATTTGCTCAAGGCGAGATTCTTTATGGGGAAGGTGGGCCAAACGTTATTGGGCAGGGAATTATCAATGACGCCATTATAAAAGCTCGTGATGATGAAAAAGTGAAAGCGATTGTATTACGGGTAAATTCCCCAGGGGGAAGCGCGTTGACGTCAGATATCATTTGGCGGGAAATTCAATTGGCTAAAGAGGTAAAGCCCGTAGTGGTATCTATGGGAAATGTGGCGGCATCAGGGGGGTATTATATTGCCGTTGGTGCTGATAAAATCTTCGCGGAGCCGACCACAATTACTGGGTCTATCGGTGTTTTCGGTACAATCCCCAATATTACGGAATTGGCCGGGAATATGGGTATCAATGCCGAACAGGTGGGGACTAACAAAAACTCGGTAGAATATTCACTGTTCGAACCAATGACAGATGATTTTCGAAATGTAGTACTAGAAGGCATTGAGCAAACCTATGATACCTTTTTGCAGCGTGTTGCAAAGGGTAGGGGTATATCGGTTGCAGAAGCTGATAGTCTAGCTCAGGGCCGGGTGTGGAGCGGCGTTGATGCCAAAAGGTTGGGCTTGGTCGATGAACTGGGTACTTTGGAAGATGCCATTGATGAAGCGGCCAATCTTGCCGGGTTGGAAAATTATGGGATAAAGAAGTTTCCAAGATATAAATCAGGTCTTGAGCGATTTTTGGAAGACATGTCGGGTGCTCAGGCAAAAAAACAGTTGATCGAGGAGGAAATAGGTACAGAGGCTTATACCATCTTGAAACAAATCAAATCTGTCATGGAACAAAAGGGAGTTCAGGCGCGGATGCCGTTCGTTCTTGACATAAAGTAAAAAGACCGTCACAAAACTAATTTTGTAACGATCTTTAAATATGAGGTTAAGGTAGAAATTATTGGTTCAATTTATTTGACAAGATTGATTTCTGCTCTTCTATTTTTAGGGCTTACATTTCGCCCATTACGTCATCACTTTCTTTATTTTTGGGCTTGCCTTGATAAACAGGTATTTTGATGCCTGCATATATATCAGCCGCTTTTGAATTGTCGCTCATTAGTAAAGAAAGTACGGATCCCGAGCCTACATACAATGGTCCGGCTCTAAAACCGGCCCCCCACTGCGCTCCCGAACCCTGAATAAGACTTACAGGCATATAAAAACTGAACCACTTGCTTTCAAACCGTGGTGTAATAGAGGCCATTGTAGGCACTCTATTGGTATTGGCCTTTGAGTTCGAACTCAGTGAGAAATCAGTGTTGAGGTTCAAATAGAACTTTTTATGTAAGTTGTAGTCAATGTTTAGATGTAAAGCTGTTGGCAATGCCGATTTTGCTGCTGCTCCAGACCCTGTTTGGGTATACAGGGTGCTGAGAATATCTTCGATTCCATCTTGATCTTCAAAGTCTTCTTCATTCACGGTTCCTGTGATATCGTAAGCATTTTCGGTTCCGTTTTTATACTTAATGGCCCCTAGGTCGGTCAATGAAAGTCCGAGTTTTAATTTGTACTTGTTTAGATGTTTTGGAACAAACGGATTGCCTTGCCTATCTTGCGAAGTATAGGAAGCATAGTTTGGTCTCCATTCATAAACAATACCAAGATCTGCACCGAAACCTGTGGCACCATCTACAATTTCAAACTCGAAATCATCAAAATCGTCATTGATATTATCACTATGGCCATAATTTACGCTACCCTGTGAAGTGATACTTCCCGTTGTTTCGCCTCCTCCGAGGTCGGTACCATCAGCATCATAAGCAATGTTTATATTTTTACCACTAGCATAGGCATTTCCCATTCCTTGAAGATATTTTAACGAGATACCCCCTTTTAAAAAATGCTGATCTTTATTCATTAGCACATTGGCGAAAGTAATTCCTACTTCGGCCCAAGCATTGGCGGTTAGGTAAAGGTCGTCTTCATCTACTATAAAATCTTCGTTTTCATCAAATTCGTTTGATAAGCTTTCAAATGTAGTGCCGTTTATTTTATTGACATTGTAACTGACACGACCTCTAGTAAAGATTGCAATGGAGCTGGTCTTATTGATATTGAACATGAATGATGGCCCCATAACATCGGCATTTCCAAAAAAGTTGTTACTCTCTTTTGGATATTTTTTGCCATCTGAATCAAAATCAAAATCGGAGGTGACTACATCTCCTAATTTTAGTCCATAATAATCATTGCTGAAAAACGTGCTAACGCCTGCAAGATTTACGTCCGTTTTAAAACGCGAATCGGCTATGTTGGCGGGGTTGGAAATCAGGCCGTGAACACCACTATAGTTGTCGGAAAGGTAACCAATGTAAGATTGTGCTTTTGCGCTAAGGCCAGCAAGCACCAATAATGGTATCAAAATTGTTTTTTTCATGTTGGTCTAATTTTGGTTTACTTTTGTTTTTAACAGTGCTTGAATAACGACCGTGTATCAAGATAATTGCACATTTAATCGACATTATTTAATAGGAAAATACTTATGAATTTGAAAGATAAGCGATTAGCGTACCAAATTTATCTTTATCTGGGCGCACTATTTATAACCTCATTGGTGGTGTCGAATCTGATTTTTCAGAAGTTCTTTTATTGGAATCCCTTTGGAGATATCACGGTGTTTGGTGCCCCTTTATTTGAGATTTCCGTAGGAATTTTGCCTTACCCCATCACCTTTTTGATCACAGATTTGATTTCCGAGATTTATGGCAGGAAAAAAGCGAATCAAATTGTAACCGCAGGTATTTTTGCCTCTTTTTTTTCCATGGGTATCATATTGTTGGCAGAGGTTGCGCCGGCAATTCCGTCGTCCCCGATAAACGATGAAATTTTCACCAAAGTCTTTGCTCTTTCCCCCATTGCCGTACTGGCTTCAATGATAGCCTATTTATTTGCGCAATATGTCGATATCGCGATATATCATTTTTGGAAACGGATAACTAAGGGAAAGCATCTTTGGGTACGAAATAATTTTTCCACATTTCTATCACAATTCATTGACACGTTCACTGTCGTGGGACTTTTGTGCATATTTCAAGTTTTACCATGGAGTCTATTTTATGGCCTCGTTATCAGTGGTTTTCTCTTTAAGGTTTTTGTTGCGCTAATCGACACCCCTTTCCTATATTTTTTCGTATATCTTCTAAGAAAACGTTTTAACCTAACCACGGGAGAGGAAATCGACCTTGAGGCATAATATTTATTGTTTTTTTCTGTTGTTATCGAAAGCATCAACAAATAAGACAATAGCGTCAATTTGTAAGATGTTTTTTGTCGTAGTTGTGGTGATTGGGATGGGTTGGCGTAGTGGATAAAAAAACATTGAAACAAGAACGGCGTTGTTGTTTATTTCAACTTGCCCTGGTAAAGATAGTATTTGGGAAAAGGTTCTGGTAAAAGATGTGTAATCTTTAAAAAGATTTGAGTTATATGAAAAATAAGTTATTTAAAATTTTAGGAGCTATTTTGATTTTGGTGATTGGTGTGCTGATTGCTGCCCCATTTCTACTTGAAGCAAAAATCGGGGATATTATTAAGAACAATGCAAACAATAATCTTAACGCTACGTTAGATTTTACCGATGCAGATTTGAGTTTGATCCGAAGCTTCCCGAATGCTGAAGTCAGTTTGAATGGAGTCTCGCTGATTAATAAAGCTCCCTTTGCGGGAGATACACTTTTTGCGGCAAAGCAAGTAGCCTTAAAAATGGGTATCGGGGAATTGTTCAAAGGGGCTGAAGAACCTATTGAAATAAAAAATCTTTCTGTTGAAGGAGCCGTTTTGAACATTACGATAGATGAAGAGGAAAACGCAAGTTATGATGTAGCGAAAGATTCAGGTTCAGAAGTTACGGTGTCGACTGATGATTCTAGTGGTTTTACGCTCGATCTGCAGTCTTATGAAATTTCCGATTCAAGAATATCATATAATGATAAGGCGGCAAAAATGTCTTTCGAGCTTGTTGATTTTCAGCATAAAGGTACAGGAGATTTGTCTCTTGAAACCTCGGAATTGAACACCCATACCAATGCTTTTGTTTCTTTTGAAATGGACAGTACCAATTATCTAAATAAAAATAAGATACAATTGGATGCGTTGATCGGAATCGATTTAAACGAAAATAAATATTCATTTTTGAAAAACGAGGCCATTCTCAATCAGCTCCCTTTGGTCTTTGATGGTTACGTAAAAGTGAACGAGACAAACCAAGAAGTTGATATTAGCTTTAAAACGCCTTCTTCAGACTTTAAGAATTTTCTTGCGGTTATTCCAGCGGAATATTCAAAGAATATTGAAAATGTAAAGACTACAGGTGATTTTGTGGTTGAGGGTACGTTTAATGGCGTTGTCGATGAAACCCATATTCCTAAATTCAATATCAAGATAAATTCGGATAACGCCTCGTTCAAATACCCTGATTTACCGAAATCTGTGAGCAATGTTTTTATTGATACAAAAATCAGCAATACCACAGGTCTCGTTGAAGACACTTATGTTGCTATCGATAGGCTATCGTTTATGATTGATGAAGACAAGTTCAATATGACCGCTAATATTAAAGAGTTGATGGGCAATATGAAGGTGAACGCCGATGTCGATGGTAAGATGAATTTGGCCAATATATCAAAGGCATACCCCGTACCGTCGGATTTTAATTTAAAAGGAATCTTAAACGTCGATATTGCCACGGCTTTCGATATGGCTTCTGTTGAAAAGAAGCAATATGAAAAGACGAATACAACGGGTAAATTAGGCGTTAAAGATTTTGAGTACAAATCGGATGAGATTCCAAATCCTGTCAAATTGAGTGCTACGACAGTGACATTCAATCCTAAGACGGTCACCTTGAATGAAATGAAAGGTAGTACGGGCAGAACCGATTTTGATATTTCGGGAACGATAAATAATCTTTTAGGTTTTATGTTCAATGACGAGAATGTAGAAGGGAACTTCAACCTAAATTCCAATGTTTTTGCCCTGAATGATTTTATGGTAGCGGAAGAAAATACACCATCAGAGAGTGATGGGACGAATAAAATACCTGAAAATAAGGAGACAGCTGAAGAGAAAATTAAAATTCCTTCATTTTTGGATGCCAATATCAATGCGTCTGCAAATACGGTGCTGTACGATAACCTAACGCTAAAACAAGTAAAGGGGAATTTACGTATCAAAGATGAAAAGGCCAGCTTGAGTAATATGACTTCTTCTATTTTTGATGGTAAAATGGCCTTTAATGGTGAAGTCTCTACTAAAGATGTGACACCGACTTTTGCCATGAATTTAGATATGGACCAACTTCAGATCGGTGAAACTTTTAAAGCTTTGGAAATGTTCAAGGTTTTAGCTCCGATCGCTAAAATTCTACAGGGAAAATTAGATTCCGATATTCAGCTGGCCGGAAATCTTACCGATGATTTTACCCCAGATCTATTGACCCTGACTGGTAACGTCTTGGCAAATGTGATGACCCAAGAAATCAATTCCGAGCAGGCTCCCTTATTGTCGGCGCTGGATGGTAAACTTGATTTTATAAACCTGAAGGATTTAAACTTAAAGGATCTGAAAACAAAACTTTCATTTGAAAACGGACTGGTTAGTGTGAAGCCGTTTACCGTGAATTATAAAGATATTGCCATAACTGTGGATGGCGGCCACACGTTCGATCAGAAGTTGAACTATAAGGCGACCATGGAGGTTCCTGCTAAGTATTTGGGTAAGGAGATTAGCGATTTGATTGCTAAAATTGACGATTCTTCCCTAGAGAATTTGACAATCCCTGTAGTGGCTAATATTGACGGAAACTACACCAGCCCCAACGTTAGCACCGACTTGACCGCAGGCGTTAAAAGTTTGACTTCAAAATTGGTAGAGATAGAAAAGCAAAAATTGATAAGCAAAGGAAAAGACAAGGCAAAAGACCTTATCGGAGATATTCTTAATAAAAATCAGTCCCAGACCGATTCCACATCAAAAAAAGAGGATGGTAAAAGCGATCAGGTAAAAGATATTTTAGGTGGAATATTGAATAATGGGAAAACTGAAAAAGATACGACCCAATTGAATACCGATAGTGTTTCCCCTGAAAAGGATGCAGTCAAAGAAAAGGCAAAGGATATTTTAGGGGGGTTGTTCGGAAAGAAAAAAGACACGGTCAAGAAAGAAGCTATCAACCGATAATTCATAGTAGTGTGGACTTACTTTTTTCTTTTGTCCCACCAGATATAAATTCCGAAAAGAAGGAGGCTTATTCCCGAGCCCCACAGGAGGCCTGTTTTGAGACTATCGGTGTTTTTACCCAATATGGCAATAAATATGACAAGTGGAGTGATGCCTACTAGGGTAGCTCCAATGAATTTCCAATAGCCCATTCGTAGTATTCCACCAACAAAACTGATAGCATCGTTCGATAAAAACGGATTGATACGTGTAATTATGACAGCCCAAAACCCGTAATCATCAAGAAAGTCAGACACTTTTTTTTCCGATTTATGACCTATTAGACGTTCGACCGTGTCTTTTCCCAAATAACTTCCGATAGCGTAACCGACCGAAGAAGCTGCAAATACGGATGCGAAAATGACAATACTGCCCCATATAGGGCCATATGCTAGAATGGAGACAACCATGAGCACAATGGTCGGCACCACTATTAAGAACATCTGGAGTACCATGGCGAGAATGAGAACTATGGGGCCTAACCAGCCAAAACCCGAAACCCATGTTCTTATTTTGTCTTCATCATCGCTGGTAAGTACATTCCATGCCGAACTTAAAAAATCATGTACGGCAGGCACGGAGTAATAACAAATGATTACCGTAACAAGTAAGGCAATACTGAGAAATAGGGGCGTCTTACTTTTTTTTGCGGGTTTGTTATGTTCGCGCATTTCACTCATAAATCATGATGACTTTCGTGCGATTGGCTTCATTTAGATACATTAGGTACAGTAGCAATGTTGCTGTTATACCTTAACAATCATTTTGCCCTTGTTTTTACCATCGAATAAATCTAGAAATGCTTGTGGAATTTTATTGAACCCTTCGACGATAGTTTCTGAATAGGTGAGCTGGTCGTTTTTCAGCCATTCTGCCAATTGCTGCATTGGTGGTCCGAATTCTTTGACATAGTCGCGAACCGTGAACCCCTGCATAAGCACACTTTTCTTTATGAAAGTGCCCTCATGTCGTGGGCCCATGGGCGTTTCGGTTTCGTTATACAGCGAAATTGCACCACAGTTAATGATTCGTCCGAATTTATTGATGTTGTTGATGGCTCCATCGAGTGTTTCACCGCCAACATTGTCAAAATAAACATCTATTCCGTCAGGGCAGGCTTTGGCTATGGCTTGTTGTATGTTATCGGTCGTTTTATAATTGATGCCTTCATCAAAACCGAATTTTTCCATTATTAGGTCAATTTTTTCATCACTGCCTGCAATTCCGATAACACGGCAACCTTTTATTTTTCCTATTTGGCCCACCACGCTTCCTACGGCACCAGAAGCACCGGAAACAAGTAATGTTTCCCCTTTTTTAGGTTTTCCTATTTTTTCCAGTCCCAAATAGGCAGTTATTCCCGTTAATCCTAAAATACCGAGGTAGGCAGAGAGTGGGGCGGTAGAAGCACTTACTTTATTCAGGCCATGGCCCTGTGAGGTTTGAAACTCTTTCCACTGTAGCATACCATTTACATGGTCGCCCACCTCGAAATCATCGCTATTTGATTCGATAACCTGTGCTATAATACCCGATTCAACCGGTTCATTTAATTTAAAAGGTTCGATATACGACTTTTGATCACGCATTCTTCCCCTAAGATAAGGGTCAACGGAGACAAATTTGGTCTTCAATAAAATTTCACCGGAACCGGGCTCGGGCATTTTTTCTTGGACAAACTGAAAATCATCGAGACTCGGTCTGCCTTCCGGCCTGTTTCTGAGGTAAATGACCTGATTCATTTTTTATGCTTTAAGATTAAAATTGAATGTAAAACTGGAATATCAATTTTTTCACCTACAAGTAGTGGTGCATAAGCAATTTTTTTTATCCCAAAAGAGTGATTTAGTTCAATACGTTTGAAGACTAACCAAATAATGGTCCGAATTCTAAGTGTCCAACGCAAAACTTAAGGGGTGCCGAGACGATTAGTGTATTCCAAGACCGATATAATATCCTTCGTTTCCTCTAACGTTAAAGACGGTTCCATCTTCAAAAATGAGGTATTGACCCTTAATTCCTTTTAAGACACCTTTAAAGCGTGAAGTCTTTTTGAGGTTTAAGCTTTTTAATTTTTTTGGATACTGCAAAACGGGGAACTCCAATTCAGTCTCCTGATTATTTTCGATATAATAGGGTAACACTTCCTCGGGTATATATGGTTGTAGTTTACTTCTCCATTCTGTCAAATTTTCATCATCTACATCATTGGTCACCATTTTACGCCAGTTGGTTTTGTCACCAACATGCTCTTTTAGGGCGACTTCGGTGATTCCGGCCAAGTAGCGATTGGGTACTTCTACAATTTCAATGGCCTCATGCGCTCCTTGGTCGATCCAGCGGGTAGGTACCTGTGATTTGCGGGTAACACCTACCTTAACGTTGCTCGAGTTGGCCAGATAGACAATATGAGGCTGCAGTTGAGCGCTCTTTTCATAAGCCAGGTCACGGTCTTCTTGGTCTAGGTGAGCGGTACTCAACTCCGGTCGCATAATCCAATCGCCAGCCGACGGAATTTCATAAAAACAAGACTTGCAAAAGCCTTGGCGGTAGATGGGCTTGTCCAATCCGCAGTTCAGGCATTGATATTTTATAAAATCGATTTGAAGTTGTTTGTCCAAGACTTGGTTCATGTTGAGAAAATCATTTTCGAAAACCAAATAGTATTGAATGGGGTTGCCTATTTCCGACTGCATTTTTTTTAGAACTCCTTGGTATTGCATCACTATTAAATTTGAACAAAATCGATTTGAAAATGATATCTTTAAAAACTATTTTTAACGGGATAAAGATACCTAAAAATGCCAATAACCCTATTTAATTCGATAGCCTCGTGGTTGCTGAAAAAGCGCTATCATCAAATAGAACTTTTCTTAAAGTACCCAGAAGAGGTACAGGAAGAAGTGTTGTTTCAGTTATTGGAAATTGCCGAGGAAACTGAAATCGGCAAAGAATATGATTTTGAGTCCATTAAGAGTTACAGGGCCTTTGCCGATCGAGTACCCATCGTATCGTATGAGAAAATAGAGTCTACGATAGAACGTACTAGAAAGGGTGAGCAGAATATTTTTTGGCCTACCAGTATTAAATGGTTTGCCAAAAGCAGTGGTACAACGAATGCCAAGAGCAAGTTTATTCCTGTAAGTTCAGAGGCTTTGGAAGATTGTCATTACAAATCAGGTAAAGACCTGCTTTGTCTTTATTTGAACAACAATGAAAACTCTCAATTATTTACGGGTAAAAGTCTGCGGTTGGGCGGTAGCAAGGAATTGTACGAAGATAATGGTTCCTTTTTTGGTGATCTTTCGGCTATTTTGATCGATAATATGCCGCTCTGGGCCGAATTCAGTAGCACACCAAGCAGCAAGGTTTCTTTGATGAACGAATGGGAAAGTAAATTAAAGGCCATTATTAAAGAAAGTACCCAAGAGAATGTGACGAGCTTGGCCGGGGTTCCCTCATGGATGTTGGTGTTGCTGAACAATGTACTTGAGGAAACCGGAAAAGAAAATCTTTTTCAAATATGGGAGAATTTAGAGGTGTATTTTCATGGTGGCGTAAGTTTTACTCCATATAAAGAGCAATATGAAAAATTGCTGCCGCGTAAACGATTCAAGTATTATGAAATTTATAATGCTTCGGAAGGCTTCTTCGCTATTCAAGATAGAAACAATGCCGATGATCTTCTGTTGATGCTTGATTATGGTATTTTCTACGAATTTATTCCCATGGATATCTACGGTACGCCGAAGCAAATGGCTATACCATTATGGGAGGTAGAGATCGGGGTCAACTATGCGATAATAATTACTACAAATTCAGGATTGTGGCGCTATAAGATTGGCGATACGGTGCGATTTACCTCAAAGAGCCCATACCGAATAAGGGTAACGGGGCGAACTAAACACCATATCAATGTTTTTGGGGAAGAATTAATTATTGAAAATGCAGAGGAAGCCCTTAAGAGCATTTGTAAAAAGACTGGGGCCGAGATCAAGGATTATACGGCCGGTCCCATTTTTATGTCCGGAAAAGATAAAGGTGCCCACGAATGGATCATCGAGTTCAGAACACCCCCGGATGAAATAGATTACTTCACCGAATTTCTAGATAATGCCCTGAAGTCTTTAAATTCAGATTATGAAGCCAAGCGATATAATAATATTACCTTGAAAATGCCTAAGGTGCATATAGCCAGGGCGAATTTGTTTTACGATTGGTTGAAATCAAAGGATAAACTTGGCGGCCAACATAAGATTCCAAGACTTTCAAATAGAAGGGACTATGTTGAAGAGCTCTTAGAAATGAACAAAATTGGCAGTAAATATTGAAATAATATTTACTGCCAATTTTGTGTTTAAAATGGTAATACGGAAACTACTCTACTCCGGTGGCCATAAATGTGAATTCATCGAAATTTGCAGTGGTTTCGCCATTTATTGAAGATATGCCTACTACTCTGATGTATCTAAAACTCATTGCGTTTTCTGGAATATCAGCTTCAATGGTCTCTTGGGTATTGTCAGCAACGTCCAGTAGTTTAACCCAGCCTTTTGCAATAGCATCCACTTCCCAGTCGGCCAGCTCACCGGCGTCTATGTCTACGGTCTCAGCTCCGGTTAAATCATTTGTTCCCCAAATTTGATAGGCTCCAGGACTTCTGCCGCCACAACAGGCTGATCTTTTGTCTAGACGGAACCCTCTTAAATCAGCGGTTACACCCATATCAAAACTCATAACAAATGGATATAAATCTTCTGGCGAATCGCAACTGTGCCAAAATTCACCCGTGGCACCGTCGGTAAGTCTTTCATAGGTGGATCCATGGCAACCGTCCGATGCATCGAAAGGTAGTTTTAGGGCGGTTATTAGCGAATGGTCCAGTTGAAACTTATCGGGAAACATTGTTTCCGATGCGGAATTAAATACTTCGATGGCATTTGCTGCAGGGGCATAGGTACTTTCGATCATGATCTGACCGCCCAATTTGTAACTGGTCAAAGCTGTTTCACCAATATCATTGGGTATTTCAATCGTCTGCAAGGCACCGGCTGCATCTTCATAAGTAAAGGAAGTCGAAATGCTTCCATCGGGAACGTTGCCCCAGGTCACCAAGGCATCGGTCTCATAAGCTTTTATACTTGAAATACCTCTGCTGATAAGGGCTTCTTGGTATTTCGTACCATAAACTACGGTGTTCACTTCACGAGGAATTGAGGTGTGTCCGGCATCATCTTTTAAAATGACATCAAAATTATATTCGCCCTCAGCTAAATCTACCGTGAAAGCAATGGTATCTTGGCCGGCATTTTTACGTACCACATCAAATTCCTGTATAAATGATTTATCCTTGGTCTGTAGAACGCCACTACTTATTTTTGGGTCGGCATTGATTACTACGGAAAATTCCAATTTTTCAAAACCCGGGGCGACCAATACGGTATCGGGTGTTCCTACATATATGATTTCCCCGTCTTTGGTATATTCACTATAGGTTTCTGTCGTCTCTTCACACGAGGCAACGCCGATGATTGCGCCTATGGCCACAAGGGTGAGATATATAATTCGTGTTGACTTTTTCATTTTTTTATAGATATTTAAGTTTAGCGGTAACTAGGATTCTACTTGGTTGAATTTGATTCATTTTTTAGTGATCTAGTTTTCGGTTATTCGGCCAACTGTCCCCAGAAATTGATTTCCATGATATGAATGAACTTTCCTTCCGACCAATTTTTAAGGTTTACGAAGCGAATGTAACGAACGGGTGGGGCATCAATAGGAAATTCGAATTCTTCACCTGAGGCGGCAGATGCAGCATCTTCCGCGCTATTAAGGCCAATGGCGCCTCCTGATGGTTTTACAACTTCTCCATTCTCGATTAATCGGGTCCACCCCTCAAAGGAATCTCCATTATCGGCCGGAAGTTCATCAATACCCCATACTTCAAAATACCTAGGATTGCCGTGGGTAAAGATCCAAGAACCTTGTCTTTGCCAGAATTTAAACCGACTGAGTTTGGCCGTCACCCCAAGGTCCATAGTGAACATGTGAAAGGGTTCTGTATACGGGGCTATAGTCACACCAGGCTCTGTTTGAGAGGTGTGATATCCTGAACCGTCGATAGAGCCGTTCCACATATTGGGCATGATCCAGCCAAAGGCATCCGCCCTGTCACCGTTGAGAAAAAGGTTGTCGAACTCTTGAATATCAAGTTGTATTTCCGCCAATGGCAGAACCTCCGTTCGCTTTATAGCGGTAATGTTGTTCCAGCGGTCGATTGCGGCCACCCCAAAGTTCTGCAAGGTCGGTGAAAATGTCCTGTAGGTGAAGTGTGACCGGTTGTCATTATCTATAAAAGCAGATTGATTATAACTGATGGAGCCGCTCTCGTCAGCGGCATATAAAAGTAATTCAGCCTTAATATTATCCTCGTTATTATACTTTAATCGAACACCACCGAAATCGGGGACCAATTCAAATGATGAAAAAAGCTTGTCGATTGGTGCAGTTTCGGGGTTTATGGTAACCTTTACGGCAGTTGATTTGTTATTACTTCGGTCGACAACTGTAAGGTTCACATCTTGTGGGGTCGTTTCCTTGAGTCCTTCAATGCTAATAAAATTCTTAAAAATGGAAGACCTTGCAGAAATCAATTCACCATTTCGCACATAACTGGCTTCCACAAGAAGCGCATCTTCGTCTTCGGGCAACTTGTATTTGATTATAGCCCCACCGGGTAAATTCTCGACGGTCACATCTGTAATTACATTAGGAGATACATCATCTCCCACCAAAGGTCCTCGCTCTTCCTCTTCGCAAGAAATAACGACCATAGATAGGGTGAAAACCGTTAAACAAAACAATTTGAAATTTTTCATGATATAATTATTTTTTATAACGTACATATTACCAACCGGGGTTTTGCACTAAATTGCTATTAGTTATAATGTCGTTCTCGGCTATTGGCCAAAGATAATCCCTGTTCAAAAAGCGATAGCTACCTACCGAAATCACTTTATAGTAATCTTCGGTATTCTCGCCTTCGGAGTTCCACCCCCGTATATCACTGTTCAAAAATTCTGCAGCCCTTTTCCATCTTCTTAGGTCCCAAAATCGGTGACCCTCGAAAACCAATTCGATCATTCGTTCGTCATGAATGATGTCTCTAAGACCATCTTGCGTTGTAGGTTTGTTCGGGTTTCTTGATGCGGCGGTCCATGATTCGACTACCCCATCGAGCCCGGCACGTTCCCGTATGAGATCGATCCATGGGTAGGCTGCTGTGGTCTGGCCCGTTTCATTGAGTGCTTCGGCATACAAAAGATAGAGATCTGCCAATCGGACCACTGGAAAAGGGTAGGCCCTATTGCTATATCCGGATGATGTACCACGCTGAACATTTTCATAATAGACCAATTTCTTCGGCCAATACCCTGATACCCCCCAGCGGTTGGCATCGGTCTTGCCCGTTCTTTGACCCTTTTTTGCCTCTACAATCAGTTCGTTGTCATCACTTAGTTGTCCATGACCGAACCAAGTGCCTCCATCGAAACCGAGCGAAGCATAAAAACGAGGTTCGCGGTGCATGTTAAGGTTTGCCGTTTCGAAGCCGGGCCTAACATAATGTTGGTGGGCCTCATCTGCGGCAGATACCTCAAAGCGACCGGAGTAATCGTAACTGGTGTCTTCATCAATGGGCACCCCATTTTCCGAATAGAACATTTCAGCTATTCGCATAGGGGCGTTGTAATAAGATTGAACGCTTTCCCGTGTCTCTGCGGTCAAATCTAGGGCGATTTTGGCTTGCGACCAGTTTTGCAAAGTTGACATGGTGCGACCGGAAGCACCCCAGACGATTTCTTCGTTCCATCGTTCGGCGATACTGCCTCTTATGCTTAGTTTGGTTACTGTAGTGTCGGACCAGTCTGCCGGTGCACCAATAAACTTGTATAAAGAATGACCCGCCTCATGGGCCATGTCTATGGCACTTTTACAAGCGGCGGCGGCCCGGGTCCATTTTTCGGCATCAAAACTAGTGCTGATCAATTCATTGCCTTCTGCATCGGTAAAACCGGCGTAATCCCCATTTCCATTGAACAAAGGGCTGGCCACGGTCATGAGTGTACGTGCCTTTAGGGCTGCGGCTATAGGAGCTGTTAGTCGACCAAGTTCAGTACCTTGATCCTCCACTACAGTAGGTAAATCACCCATCGCTTCATCCAACAATTCTACAATATAATTCGCCACTTCATCTACTGGGGCCCTGGTAACCCGTACGGCCTCCACACCGGCACTTACTTCAATGTTTTCACGAATGATAGGAATCGGACCGTACATACGCATCAAATAAAAGTGATAATAAGCTTTCAAAACCTTGGCTTCGGCAACCCACCTAATCTTTTCGTCTTCTCGGATGTCGAAAGGTTTGTCTACATTTTCTAGAAAAATGTTACAATCACGGAGAGCAATGAACAAGTTGGTGACACTATTTGATCCCCAATATCCTAATCGTGGGTTGACTTTGGTCTGGCTTCCACGACCTATGGCGCGGCCGTCCCAATTACGGGATACATTATCGTTGACCGCTATTTCATCACCAGCTACAAGCGCTGGGTTTTGAATACCGTTAAATGGCGGGAGGTAGCCGTACAGGGTTGCCAAAAAGCGTTCTGCCGCATCACGTGTCTCGAAAGCATCTTCAATAACGGCAATGTTATCGGGAACAACGTCGACATACTTGGAGCAGGATCCCCCTATAAGGAGAAACGCTATAGTAAGTAAACTGTTTATCAATTTTATTTTCATCTTTTTTTCTTTAAAGTTATAGCTATTGTAGAAACTTTCTTCCATTGCTTAAAAGCCAAGTTGGAGACCAACATTGATAGTTCTTTGCAATGGATAATTTAAACCTGTTCCCTTAAGTTCGGGATCCCATAATTTGAATTTGCTCCAAGTTATTAGGTTGGTTCCGGTAACATACATTCTAAGTTTTTGAATCTTCAATTTATCCTCCAATCCTTTACCGATATCAAATCCTATTTCTAGTTGTTTGAGGCGCATAAAAGAGCCATCACGTAACCACCAAGTACTGGTCTGTAGATTGTTTTCTATCGGGGTGGTCGATAGTCTTGGCCATAGGGCGTATACGTTCTTGTTGTCTTCTGACCAATGGTCGTCGGCATAGGCCTGTAGTAGGCCGTTCTCAGAAAGTATACCATTGCCAGGCCCTATCAATAAGCCGACTTGATTGGTCTGAGAGCCTATTATACTGTTTATAAAGGGTCCTGTTCGGTAGGGATCGATAAAAAAGGATGTTTCTGCCAAGCCTTGAAAAAACATGCTTATGTCAAAACGTTTGTAGCCTGCGGAGATACCAAAACCATAGGTGATCTTAGGTACATCGGGTTTGCCTATCGCTGCCCGGTCTAAAGAAGTAATCAGGTTATCCCCGTTCAAATCTTTGTACTTGATGTCGCCCCCGCCATAATCGATTCCTGGAGTTCCAAACTGAACTGGTGAGTTTCTCGCTTCTTCATCATCAACGAACAAACGCTCTGCGATATAACCTTGACTGGTATTGACATTATTGCCAATGTTCGATCGCCATGGGGCGCCGAGCTCGGCATAGTTGGGTTCTTCAAAGACAGTGTACTCGTTGTCGGTATAGACAAAAGTTGCTCGGCCTTGCATCCAGAAATTTTCATTAAAGGAGTGGTTGATGTCTAAAGAGGCATCTACACCTTGTAACTTTACTTCACCGACATTGGTCTGAATTACAGACTGTAGCCCTAGAGTTGTGGGTATATCGGATCTTGTCTGTAAGATGTTGGATCTGTTGTCTTGAAATACATCGGCCCTGAATTGAACTGCATCGTTGAAGAGGTTAAGGTCAACCCCTATGTTCAATTTACGTGCTGTTTCCCAAGTAACCAAAGGGTTTGCATACCTACTGATGGAGACCCCGCTTACATTCTGGTTCAAATCACGACCAAAAGTGTACCCACGACCACCGTCATTTATATTTACTTCAGATAGGTAGAAAAAGCGGTCATTCCGGGTATTACCGATTTGATCATTACCCACCCAACCGTATGAGCCTCTAAACTTAAGTCTGGTAATTAAATCTGACTTAAAGAATTTTTCGTTCGAGACCAACCAGCCAACACCAAAGGATGGAAAAAAGCCGAATCGATTTTGTTTGGCAAAACGCTCTGATCCGTTGTAACCAAAATTGGTTTCCAAAAAATATCGGTTGTCATAGTCGTAGTTGAACCGACCTGCCAAGGTAAGGTTTCTACTTGGCAGCGAAAGTTGTACCGTGTTTGCATTACCGTCTAAAAATTCCCGGGCGGTAAAAGCCAATAGCCCTGAAACGGTATGCTTTTCTGCAAAGGTGTTGTAATAATCGGCGGCCATCTCCATATATAGCACCGAATTGTTCACTGCATTGTGATCGGGATCTAACTCCAAAGATTCATCACCTTCGGAAGTTCGTGTCAAGGTATATTCTTCAGTATTGGAGTCAAAGGTCGAAACCCTGTAGAAGTACGGTCGATATGACCTCCTGTTTTCAAAGGAAGAAGTGGTATTGGCATTACCTAAAAATCGTGCTGAAAGACCTGGCAATATTGAATTTAGGTCTTGTTTGAATTCCAGTTGTACCAAAGAAAGTTGTCGTCTATAATCTCTATAGCCTCTCTGAAGTTCAGCATAGGGGTTGTACCAAACGGCTCCATTATCCCGGTTTCCACTTTGTCTTGGCCCTAGGTCGTTGCCAAATGTAATGTGCGGAACCCCCTGTAAAGCTGCATCGGGCTCAAAAACAGCAGGGAAACGGACTGGACTGGTACGTACGGCGGCATTGTAAATGGCATTACCTCCTTGTAAGGGCCCCCGGTAATCATCTATAGTAGAATGCAATCGTACAATCATTTCAGTGTTTTCATGCAAATCGATATTTATGTTCGATCGCAGCACATATTGATTTAATTTGATATTGTTGGTAAAGCTGTTGGTATCGTCAACTTTTAGTAGTCCATCGTCAGAGTTAAGTGCGCCTGCAACATAATAGCGAACTTTGTCGCCACCACCGCGTACATTAAGGTTGATTCGTCGTGAACCGGCCCAATCTTGAAATAATTTATCGAACCAATCGACCGCAGGATATATGTTAGGATTACCACCCCTGGCGGTACCGGCAATTTTTTCTTCTGTAAAGGTGGGGAAAAGTCCTCGAGTTCTATCCGCTTCATTCTGTAACCGCATGTGGGTAACAGGGTCGGCCAAATCAATTACCGAAACAGGCGAATTATAGGCGTTCTCGTATCTTAAGCTAACAACAGCCTTGCCCTTTACACCGGTCTTTGTGGTTACCAATATAATTCCGTTGGCCCCGCGTGCACCATAAATAGCGGTTGTAGTAGGATCTTTTAAAACTGAAAAGCTTTGAATGTCATCAGGTTGCAATCTGGCAAGGTCGTCAACGGTCAACTCTACACCATCAATTAAGATTAGTGGTCCGTTCTGCCCGTTGAACGAAGCTACTCCGCGAACAAAGAATTGGGCATTGTCTGCGCCAGGTTCACCACTGGTCTGATAAGATACCATACCCGAAATTCTTCCGGCCAGGGCCGTGGTCAAGTTGCTCGATGGAATCTTAAGTTCAGATGGCGTAATGGAGGTCATCGCACCCACAACCGCTTCTTTCTTTTGGGTACCAAAACCCATCACCACTACTTCGTCTAGAGCAGAAGCGTCTTCCAAGAGAGCCACGTTTATTGTTGTTTTTCCGTTTAAGGGTAGCTCTTGAGGGGCAAAACCTAGATAGGAAATGGTCAGGATGACATTTGCATTGGACACATCGATTGAAAAGTTACCGTCGAAATCTGCCGTAACGCCATTGGTAGTTCCTTTTTCAATGACATTTGCACCGGGGAGGGGAGTTCCACTACCGTCGGTTATGGTTCCTGTTACGGTCACATCTTGGGCATTTATAGTCTGCAGACTTAGCATAATTATAAATGTAAAAAGATGATAAAGTCTAAAGTTCATAAAATGGTTTTTTTGTTGGTTAGTTTCGTAAATCTTTAAAATTGAATTGCGAATGAAATTGAGAAGTAGGTAAAATCATTTGTTAAAGTAGAATTTTTCCATATAAATTATTAAATAAGTGTTCTAGATGTTTGTTTGTTAATTATTTTTTAAAAAAAAGGCATAAAATTATGTAATTGTTAATATTGACGCAATATAATGTGGATTTCTAATGTTGTCTACCTCGATAGATACAATTTGTGGTACTTTTTTGTCTTAAATTAAGTTAACGTTCCCTTAATTATGGAAAATATAGTCTTATTGACATTCTGCAAAAAGAAGGAATTAGGGTGATGGCAGTTAAAATATCCTCCTTACTTAGAGTTTAGAGCTCGGAAACGAGCTGTACATTTAATTCGCATTCTGGAAATGGTAATAACTGTCTCTCCCAAAACCAAATTGATAGGTACAAACGTAAGTACATCGAGAAATATACTTAGATGAACAATTAAATATTGATTTTCAGCGTTTATTGTTCATCTTGATCTTATGATTTAACCTATACAAAACAAAAAATAATATTATGGCCGAAAGACTTGTGGTGGTATCCGATATGTGGGGTGCAAAAAAAGGACTGTGGATAACTTCTTACTTGGGCTATTTACAGCAATATTTTGATATTGTTTTTTACGATTGTCAGCAACTCGCAAATTTGGATTTACAGGTGTATACCGAAGAAAATGTTCATAAATCCTTTGTTAATGGAGGAATCGAGACGGCAGTGGCGCACTTGTTGCACAAGGAATCTGAGCCTAGCCATTATTTGGCTTTTAGTACTGGTGGAACCATTGCATGGAAGGCAGCGCTACAGGGTGTGCCTATGAAATCATTATATGCGATTTCGGCGACACGTTTACGTTATGAAACTGTTAGGCCAAGCAACAAGGTTGAATTAATGTATGGTGAAAGAGATGAAAATAGGCCATCGGAAGAATGGGCGAAAAAAATAGGATGTGAAATAGAACTTGTAGAAGGCTTCGGACATACGCTGTATTCTGATGAAAAGAATATCAGAAAAGTATGTCAAGATCTTCTGGCGACCGTGACCCAAACCGTAGGGGGGAGGGCCAAAAAAGCTGTCTAAAACCAGCCGATAAAATAATTAATAAAAAAGCGGGGTTAATCTCAATTGAGATTAGCCCCGCTTTTTTATTTAATAGTAGTTGGAATTAAGAAACCGCCTTAAGTTTCTTTATTGTATCATGAGAAATTTTATTCTCAGCATACGGCTTCGTAACTTTAAATTCAGTTTCCCCAGAACTAGGCATGTCGAACATGGCGTCTGTGAATATGGCCTCACATAAAGAACGCAGGCCTCGAGCACCCAGTTTGTATTCAATAGCTTTTTCAACAATATAGTCTAATGCCTGGTCTGTGATTTTGAATGAAATACCATCCATCGCAAACAGTTTTTTATATTGCTTGATAATAGCATTTTTTGGTTCCGTAAGTATGGCCCGAAGTGTTTTTTGGTCAAGAGGATTCATATATGTAAGCACGGGGAGCCGTCCTATGATTTCAGGAATGAGTCCGAAATCTTTTAAATCCTTGGGTATGATATATTGTAAAATGTTGTCTTGATCCAGGTTTTCATCTGCTTTAGATGCACTGTAGCCTACGGCTTGCATATTCAGTCTTTTGGTAATCGCACGTTCTATGCCATCAAAAGCGCCACCAGCTATAAATAAAATATTCTCGGTGTTTACCTCAATGAATTTCTGGTCTGGGTGTTTTCTACCTCCTTTTGGAGGAACATTTACCACTGTGCCCTCAAGTAATTTAAGCAAGCCCTGTTGTACCCCCTCGCCCGAGACGTCCCTTGTAATTGAAGGATTGTCGCTTTTGCGGGCAATCTTGTCAATTTCGTCAATGAATACAATGCCACGTTCTGTTTTTTCTAGATTGTAATCTGCTGCCTGAAGAAGTCGGGTCAGAATACTTTCCACATCTTCGCCAACATAACCTGCTTCGGTAAGTACTGTAGCGTCTACAATGGCAAGTGGAACATTCAACATTTTTGCAACGGTTTTGGCAATTAAGGTCTTACCTGTACCCGTTTGCCCTACCATTACGATATTGCTCTTTTGAATTTCGATATCATCTTCTTTAGAACTAGGTTGAAGCAGTCTTTTATAGTGATTGTAAACCGCTACCGCCATTACTTTTTTAGTGCGTTCTTGGCCAATTACATAGGTGTCTAAAAATTCTTTTATTTCTAGGGGTTTTCTTAGAACTAGCTCTGATGAAAGGTCGTTAGTCTTGGTTTGTCGAGATTCTTCTGCTACAATACCATGGGCTTGCTCAATACAGCGATCACAAATATGTGCATCTAGACCGGCAATCAATAGATTGGTCTCCGGTTTTTTTCTTCCACAGAAAGAGCATTCCAAATTTTCCTTTGCCATAACAATTATTGTCTTTGAACACTGCTAATCTAACGCAGTATTTTCTTTTTTGGTCTATTCTGGATAATGATAAATAAAGGTAATTGAAGAATTGGTCGAGATTAATCTTTATCCCTTACCAAAATCTCATCGATCATACCATATTCTTTGGCTTTGTCGGCCTTCATCCAGAAATCCCTATCGCTATCTTCGTTGACCTGCTCTATGCTTTGACCTGAATGACGTGCGATGATTTCGTAAAGCTCTTGCTTTAGTTTTAAAATTTCACGGGCCGTAATCTCAATATCACTGGCTTGACCTTGTGCACCTCCCATTGGTTGGTGGATCATAACACGTGAATGTGTGAGACCACTTCTTTTGCCTTCAGCCCCGGCGCATAGTAATACGGCTCCCATTGAGGCCGCCATACCCGTGCAGATAGTAGCTACATCTGGTTTGATAAACTGCATGGTGTCATAAATGCCTAAACCTGCATATACACTTCCACCAGGTGAATTAATGTAAATTTGAATGTCTTTGGAGGCATCTGTACTTTCTAAAAACAGAAGTTGCGCCTGTACAATATTCGCGACTTGGTCATTGATGCCCGTGCCCAAAAATATAATACGATCCATCATTAGCCTGGAAAAAACATCCATGGCTACTGCATTCATTTGCCGCTCCTCAATAATATTGGGAGTAAGGTTTACAGGGTAAATACTAGAGACTATTTCGTCATAGTATGTACTGCTGATTCCTTGATCTTTTATTGCGTAATTTTTGAATTCTTTTCCGTAATCCATTACTTGTAGTTCACATTTTTAGATAAAAAAGGCCGAAAACTATATTCTCGGCTTCGTAAAGATAGGTATTCTTAATGAGAATTTAATTTCAAAAGGCCAAATTTGGCCTTTTGAAATTAGCTCTTTCAGAAATATCCGCACAAGTTAGTGGGCAATTTATTGAAGACGAAATATTTATCCGTAGACCTCTTTGATAAAATTGTCGTAAGTGACTTCTTTTGTCTTTAAATTTACCTTTTCCTTATAAAGGTTGAGTAGCTTTTGACTCATCAATTGTTCGGAAAGGCGCTTTACCTCATCTTGGTTGCCAAGAACACGGGCGGCAATATTATCTAATTCTTCTTCTTGAGGGTTCAATTGACCATATTGGGCCATTTGAGATTTAATAAATCCTTTGGCGAATTCTTTAAGTTCGTCAAATTGAATTTGAATGTCGTTGTCTTTTATTATTTTACCCTCGATAAGCTGATAGCGGAGTCCTTTTTCCGACTTTTCGTATTCTGCATCGGCCTGTTCTTGACTAAGCGGTTCTTCTCCCGTCATTTGTATCCATTTCGTCAAAAATTCGGTTGGCAGGTCGAATTTAGTGTTTTCGATAAAATACTCCGTCACGTCGTTTAGAAGCTTCTGGTCCGATTGTTGTTCGAATTGATTTTCGGAGTCTTCTTTGATCTTGTTCTTAAGCTCTGCCTCTGAACTTACCGTGCCTTCACCAAATAATTTATCGAATAGCTCTTGATTAAGTTCGGCAGGCTGCCGCTCGTTTATTTCTTCGATAGTGAACGTTGTTTCAATATCAAGGGTTTTGGCTTTGTCTCCAGGTATTCCTAGGGCACTTGAAAGAAGGTAGTCTTCTTTGAAAAGTCCTTTTGTCTTTAGGGTGAGGGTGTCACCGACCTTTTTCCCAATAAGGCTTTCCGCCACTTTTTTAGAGTCGATCTTGTCTAGCTCTACCGTGGTTTTGTTGTCGATCTCTTCTTCTTCATTTTTAAAGGTGCCATTGACCTCATCTGTTTTTCCTACTTCAGATTTGGAAACCAGCTTGCCGTATTGTTTCTGAATTCGTTCGATTTGCTCATTGACCATTTTCTCGTCAGCAACGATTTTATAACGGGTCAAGGGCTTTTTTGTTTCTAGGGGCACTGCAAAATCAGGTGCTAACCCTAATTCGAACTCAAATGCAAAATCATCTCCGTCCCAATCAAAATTGTCTTGTTGTTTTGGTAAAGGATTGCCGAGAACATCTAATTTCTCTTCAGTAAGGTATTTGTTAAGGTTGTCTTGTATGAGTTTGTTTACCTCATCTACAAGAACTGCCTTTCCATATTGTTTTTTAATAAGCCCCATAGGAACTTGACCCTTTCTAAAACCTGGGATATTGGCCTGCTTTTTGTAATCTTTTAGTATTTTTTCAACCTTGTCTTGATAGTCGTCTTTTGTTATGGCGACTTTGACAACGGCATTCAATTCATCAATCTGCTCTTTCGTAATATTCATGCTGTTTTCTTTTTACTCATATCTTTTCTTTGCCTATTTCAAAGCAAAAAGGGATTCTGTGAACCAATATACTTGAACAATTTTCGGTGTAACTCTACGGAAATTGTGTTCTTAATTTTTCCGCTAACAAATTACGGGATGCAAAAATACCACATTTTATGAAGCCCGACAAGTTTTAAATTGTTGTATTTCAGAAGTGTGTCGGTACTTTACTTATCCTCCTTTAACAGCGAAAAAAGAATGGATTGAAGGAATGATAAGAGTAGGCTGAACAAAAGGGCCCACCAGATAGAAGATACTTGAAAACCATCGACTAGCGAATCGGCCAATAAGATGATAATTGCATTGATTATCAGTAAAAAAAGGCCAAAAGTGATAATCGTGACAGGAAGGGTGAAAATGATCAAAATGGGTTTCACTATAAAATTTAAAAGACTCAGTACAATAGCTACAATGATGGCAGTGGCGTAAGAATCAACGCCCACCCCGGGTAAAATCTTAGACAAAACGACAACTGCCAAAGCGCTTAAAAGTATTCTTAAAATGAGTTTCATAGGGCGTGGTTTAGGTTTTAAATATAATTATAAATGTTCAATCCCTCTTTTTAGTTTTAAAAGTTTCGGTCTAACTTTTAAGAAATTGTACGGACTTTTCGAAAAATTGTTTCGGATTTTCGGCATGCAGCCAATGACCAGCATTTTGAATAGTCTCTAATCGGGCTTGAGGAAAATGTCTCTTTATTTCTGGAAGGTCGTTTTCCATGACGTATTCCGATTTCGAACCTCTAAGAAAAAGTGTGGGACCGTTATAGATATCGACTGCTTCAATGTTTTCTCCGATTTCTTCCATTTTGTCAGCGAGCACTTCCAAATTAAAGCGAAACCCCAACTTATCTTTAGAGACCCAATGCAAGTTTTTTAAAAGAAATTGCCGGGTCCCAAAATCTGAAATATATCCTCCTAAGATTTTATCTGCCTCGGTTCTTGATGCTATTTGGTCGAAATTCAGCTGTTGAAGGCCGTTGATGATGTCTTGGTGGTGTGGTGGATAATATTTGGGCGCAATATCGGCCACAATCAGTTTCTGTGTCAAATTTGGATGGGAACAGGCAAATTGCATCGCAGTTTTTCCTCCCATGGAATGCCCTAAAATCATTGCGCTTTGAAGTTCTTTCTCCTTGATATAGGTCTTGATGTCTTCGGCGAGAATATCGTAATCAAAAACATCCGAATGAAAACTTTTTCCATGGTTTCGCTGGTCTATCAGATGTACCTGAAATTCGTTTTCGGCATATTGTGCACCAAGGGTTTTCCAGTTGTCTCCCATGCCAAGAAAACCATGTAGAATCAAAAGTGGAGTTCCTTGACCAATGATTTTTGAGTGTAACTGCGCCATTATTTCAGTTTGTTTAAGTACATGTTTACGACATTTTCAAGACCTAGGTATAGAGACTCACAGATAAGTGCGTGACCTATGGAGACTTCCTCAAGATAGGGTACCTTGCTCTTGAAATATTGTATGTTGTCTAGGCTTAGGTCGTGACCGGCATTGATGCCCAGTTTTAGATTGTGGGCCAATTCGGCAGCTTCTGTAAATGGTTTGACGCCTTCTTCTAGGTTGCCTGCGGTGTACGCATCGGCATAACTCTCGGTGTAGAGTTCGATGCGGTCTGCACCGGTTAGGGCTGCTCCTTCGATCATTTTTAGGTCAGGGTCAACAAAAATCGAAGTCCTAATGCTATTTTCCTTAAAAGTGGCAATAACATCTTTGAGAAAGTCCATATTTGAAACTGTGTCCCATCCTGAATTTGAGGTTACCGCATCAATAGCATCAGGTACTAAGGTAACTTGTGTAGGCCTGGTTTCTAGCACTAAGTCGATGAATTTCGGTATGGGGTTGCCTTCTATATTGAACTCGGTAGTTACAATGTTCTTTAAATCGCGTGCATCTTGATATCGAATATGTCGTTCGTCGGGCCGCGGGTGGATAGTTATTCCTTGTGCTCCAAAGGCTTCAATATCGGAGGCTACCTTCAGAACATTGGGCACTTGACCTCCTCGAGAATTTCTAAGGGTGGCGATTTTATTTATGTTTACGCTTAGCTTTGTCATGTTATAAATTGCTTTTTAACAATGACAAAAATACAAATTAGGCATGCCTTTTGATATATTAAATTAGTATTTTGCGTTATATTTAAAGTTATGCACATCCAAACCCACATAATTACAGATCTTCCGGTTTTTGATATTAATGAATCCGTTAAAAAGGTTATTCGCTTTTTTAAGGAGAATACCTTATCACATGCCTCTATTACTCAAAAAGGTGAATATGTGGGAGTATTGAGCGAGAATGATCTGGATTCTTTTGAAAAGGATAAGAAAATAGAGGATTATAGGTATAACCTAGAAACCTTTTTTGTTCGTAACGATAGTAATTGGTTAGATGTTGTTGAAACTTTTGCCAGAAATGAGGCGAATCTTTTGGCTGTTTTGGATGGTCAGAATGAAATTGTCGGCCATTATGAACTTTCAGATATCGTAGGAGCCTTTATAGATACACCGTTTTTTACCGAAACCGGCGCAATTTTAGTTGTGGCGAAAGGCGCTAATGATTATTCGTTCAGTGAAGTCGCTCAAATCGTTGAAAGCAATAATACCAAGATTATCGGAGCCTTTATTACCGATGTTAGAAATGATGTGGTACAGATAACGCTTAAAATAGGATCTTCAAATCTCAATGATGTTGTTCAGACTTTTAGACGTTATAACTACAATATTTTAATGGGTAATAAAGACGATCAATTTCTTGAAGACTTAAAGCAACGGTCTGACTATTTAGATAAATATCTTAACGTTTAGAATACATGAAGGTTGCTGTCTACGGTCAAACGTATTATGATAATTCGGTCAATTATGTGGTGCAACTACTTGATGAACTTCAAAAAGTGGCGGCAACTGTTTTCATAGAGCGCGATTTCTGCGATCTTTTGCGTGATCGAAAGGGAGTTGAAGGTTACGGAACCTTTACCGATAAAGAAGGGCTCGATTCATCTTTTGATATTTTTGTAAGTTTTGGTGGTGATGGTACCATGTTGAGGGCTGCGACTTACGTTGGTAAGTTGGGTATTCCTATGGTCGGGGTGAATACGGGAAGATTGGGTTTTTTGTCTACCTTTAAGAAGGAAGATGTAAAAAGAGTAGTAGAAGAATTTATAAAGGGTGACTATCACATAGTAGAGCGCAGTTTGGTCGAGGTAGCTTCGCCTGAACCGATTTCGGAATTCGGTATGTTGAACTTTGCTTTGAATGAAATAACGGTAAGTAGAAAAGATACTACTTCGATGATTTCGGTTGAAACATATCTAAATGATGAGTATTTGACCAATTATTGGGCAGACGGACTCATAATTTCCACCCCCACAGGTTCTACAGGATATTCGCTGAGTTGCGGTGGCCCTGTAATCGAGCCAACTGCAAAATCATTGGTGTTGACTCCGATAGCCCCACATAATTTAAATGCAAGGCCCTTAGTGGTGTCTGATGATACCATTATAAGATTGAAAGTTTCAGGAAGGGAGGAAAACCACCTATTGTCATTGGATTCGAGGATTGCATCCCTGGAAAATGGGAGGGAGATAATTGTGAAGAAAGCGGGTTTTTCGGTAAAAATGATTGAATATACTTCTGAAAGCTTCTTGAAAACACTTCGAAACAAACTGTTGTGGGGCCAAGACAGACGTAATTGAAATGTATCGAAACAATAAAATTTGCTAAAAGCTGTTTATCAAAAAGAGAACAGGAATATAACAATGAAATAGGCCAAATGGCTGAAATTGCTATATTTGCAAACTTTTAGAATCTATGGGAAGATGTGTCATCGCCATTCTTATTTTTAGTTGCTTTACCATGAGCGCACAAACATATGAAATAGGATTGTTTGCAGGAGGAGCCAATAATATTGGTGATGTTGGGAGAACGAATTTTATTCTTCCTTCAGATCTGGCGTTTGGCGGACTTTTTAAATGGAATAAAAGTCAACGGTATGCATGGCGCGCCAGTATGATTTACGGAAAATTCAAAGCTGACGATTCGAAATCAAGTATTTCCTCAAGAAGGCAAAGGGGGTATGTTATGGATAATTCTATTTTAGAAATGTCGGCCGGTATTGAATTTAATTTTGTTGAATATAATTTACATAAATTAGGCCCCGCGTTTACACCTTATTTATATACAGGTGTCACCTATTTCAGATACGATTACAACTATTTTGATGCAGGTGTCTTTCGACAACTCAATCAAAGGGCCGGTTCTTTTGCTATTCCTATGACGGTGGGCGCCAAAATGAGGTTGAATCAGTTTTTGATATTGGGAGCCGAAATAGGGGCGAGGTATACATTTACCGATAATTTAGATGCGAGCAATCCTGAGAAGTCTAATGTTAACGATCAATTAGGTGTGGCTTTTGGGAATATTTTTAGCGACGATTGGTACGTATTTTCAGGCGTTACGTTGACCTATACATTTGGCAGAAAACCCTGCTCTGATTGTTTTGAGTAAAGCACATGGACACGATAGAGGATATAAAGAATAAAAATTTACCACGACACCTTGCCATTATTATGGATGGCAATGGAAGATGGGCCAAACAACGAGGGAAACTTAGGGTTTTTGGCCATGAAAATGGAGTCCATACCGTGCGAAACACGGTAGAGAACTGTGTTAAATTAGGACTGGAGTATTTGACGCTTTATACATTTTCTACGGAAAATTGGAAGCGCCCGAAAATTGAAGTTGACACTTTAATGAAATTGTTGGTCTCCTCGTTAAAAAAGGAGCTCTCTACTTTTAACGATAATAACGTAAGGCTCAATACAATAGGTGATATAGCATCCTTGCCCAAGAAAGCTCATAAAGAATTGCTGGAAGTCATGGAGAAGACTGGCAAAAATACAGGAATGACCTTGACATTGGCTTTGAGTTATGGTGCACGAGAGGAGCTGAAAAGCGCGATAAAGGAGATAAGTATCAAAGTTAAAAATAATATAATTTCTCCTGAAAATATTGATGAAACCATTATTAATACTCATCTTTACACGCACGATTTGCCTGATGTAGATTTGCTCATACGCACTAGTGGCGAACATCGGATCAGTAATTTTTTACTGTGGCAGATAGCATATGCAGAATTATATTTTACAGATGTGTTTTGGCCCGATTTTAAAGAGCATCATTTGGTGGAGGCCATTAAAAATTACCAGAACAGAGAAAGAAGATTTGGAAAAACCAGCGAACAACTCAAATAGCGGCATGAAAATGTCCTTGTCACTAGGACTTTTATTTACCTTCCTACTAAATTTTACGACGACTACCATAACTGCGCAGGATGTTTCCTATGATGACGGTAAGAAGTATATCTTAGGGGGGTTGGAAGTTACTGGTCTTCAGAGCTATAATGAACAGACGGTAAAGACTTATACCGGCCTGCGGGAAGGTCAGCCGATTACCATTCCAGGAGATGAAATCAGCGAAATAATCAAAAAGTTATGGGGGCTGGAGCTTTTTACCTCTATTGACTTTTATTATCATGTCGAAGATGATAATAAAGTTTTTTTAGAACTTAGGATATTCGAACGTCCCACACTTTCAAAAGTTACTTTGAACGGAGTGAAAAAGGGTAAGGTAGATGATATTTTGGAGGATACTGACCTTAAAAAGGGAAAGAAGATTACAGAAAGTTTGATTGCCAACACCAAAAACTACTTACAGAACAAATACAAAAAACAGGGTTTTTTAAACACCAAAGTCAATATCGCGACAGCTAAGGATACTGTGGGGGTCAATACCCAGAGCATGGTCGTAAATGTTGATAAGGGCGATAAGGTAAAGATAAAGCACATTGTTTTTGAGGGTAATGAGAAATTATCCGATAAAAAGCTGGCAAAGGCCTTAAAGAAGACTAAGAAGAAACGGTTTTATCGCTTTTGGAAGAAATCTAAATATATCGAAGAAGACTACGAAAATGATTTAACGCTTTTGGTAGATAAATATGCTGAAAACGGATACCGTGACGCACGTATTGTTTCAGACACTATCATAAAGGTCGATGAGAACAACGTAGATTTAAAGATTGCAGTTGAAGAGGGAAACAAGTATTACTTCGGTGATATAGATTTCGTAGGTAATACCGTTTACAACGATCGACACTTGAGCAGGGTTTTGGGCATAAAAAAAGGAGATACTTATAATGGAGTGTTGATGCGGGAACGAATTGCAGATGAAAAACCCGATGCACAAGATTTGACCAATCTATATCAGAATAACGGTTATCTTTTCTCAAGTATCAACCCAATCGAAATTTCTGCTGAAAACGACACCATAAATTTTGAGATACGTATTATTGAAGGTAAAGAGACTTTCTTGGATCATATTACCGTTCATGGTAACGATAAAACCAATGACCATGTTATTTTCAGGGAATTGCGTACGCGGCCAGGCCAACGTTACGATAAATCGAACATTATTCGTAGTATTCGTGAATTGGGGCAGTTGGGCTTTTTTGATGCCGAGCAGATAGTACCCGATGTTCAAAATCCGGACCCTAATGCGGGTACGGTTGACATTGCTTACAACTTGGTAGAATCTGGATCGAGTCAAATTGAGTTGCAGGGCGGCTATGGCGGTGGCGGTTTTATCGGTACCTTGGGGCTTTCCTTTAGCAATTTCTCCATGCAGAATTTGTTTAAGGGAGAAGCATACAAGCCGGTGCCAATGGGAGACGGCCAAAGTTTTGCTTTACGCCTTCAGGCAAGTCGATCTTTTAGGGTATATAGCCTGAACTTTTCGGAACCGTGGTTGGGAGGTAAAAAGCCGGTTCGGTTTAATTTATCATTGTCCCGAACCCAACAATTTGGAACCTCGTACACCAGTAGTGGAAACATAGATGTCGATAAAGATCGTGGTTTTTCCATAACGGGTGTTTCACTAGGTTTGGCCAAAAAGGTGTTATGGCCAGATGATTATTTTGTGGTTCAGCATGCACTAGGGTATCAATTATACGAGTTTAGTGATTATTATACGGGGCTATTTAATTTTGGAAACGGAGCTTCCAATGCGCTGACCTATACTTTTGGTATTTCAAGAAATTCACAATTAGGAGGACGAATATTTCCTAGGGGAGGTTCGAATTTTGAGATTACCGCTAAATTGACCCCGCCGTATTCACTTTTTAGTAATAAGGATTTTGAAGCACTGCGTGACCGCAGTGAAGAATTGACGCCTATCGTATTTGCCCAAGGGAATGCAGATACTGAAGAAAGAAGAGAGCTAGAAGAGGTCGATGGCGAACGCTTTAAGTGGTTGGAATATTATAAAATCAAGTTTAAAGGTGATTGGTATACTACTTTGGTGGGTGACTTGGTATTGCGAAGTAATACGGAATTCGGTTTTCTAGGTAATTATAATAACGATGTAGGTGATGTGCCTTTTGAGCGATTTTTCGTAGGAGGCGATGGTCTAGGCAACTTTACCTTAGACGGAAGGGATGTAGTGCAGTTGAGGGGTTATGAAAACCAATCTTTGACCCCTGTCGACCCCTTGACCGGACGGCAAGAAGGTGGTCTAGTGTATAATAAATTTTCATTAGAATTAAGATATCCATTGACTTTGAAGCCCTCCGCTTCTATTTATGGTCTAGCTTTTTTAGAAGGTGGTAATGCGTTCAACAATTTTCAAGACTTTAATCCGTTTCAAATAAAACGATCGGCTGGAGTGGGGCTACGCATTTTTATGCCAGCTTTTGGGCTTCTCGGTATTGACTTTGGCTATGGCTTTGATCCAGATGCTACGGGAACACCGGGTCCAAGTGGATGGCAGACACACTTCATTATTGGCCAGCAGTTTTAATTTAAGAGTCGTGTAATGAGCTAATCGCTTCATTTTAAATTATTTATTAATTTTGGCACGATATTTTCTTTAGGATAAAACGAATAGTAAAATGAAGTCAAAAGTAAAAGTTCTTGTTATTCTTGCTGCAGTCATATTTGCTGCAAATGTTCACGCACAGCGCGGAGTTCGAATCGGTTATGTCGATATGGAATATATTCTCGAAAATGTTGAAGAATATAGGGATGCCGGTGAGCAATTAGAGACAAAAGTGCAGAAGTGGAAAGTCGAGATTGAGCAAATGCAGAGCGACGTCGAACAAATGAAGAAAGATTTGATGGCCGAGAAGGTGCTATTGACCGACGAATTAATCAGTGAGCGGGAAGAGGAGATTGACATAATGGAAAAGGAGATGTTGGAGTATCAACAAGACCGCTTTGGTCCGCAAGGAGATTTGGTGCTTCAAAAGCGCCGATTGATCCAGCCAATTCAAGATCAAGTTTTTAATGAGGTTCAAAAAATTGGAGCCAATAAAAAATATGATTTTATTTTTGATAAATCGGCGGATGTTGTAATGTTGTATTCTGAAAAAAGACACGACATAAGTGATTTGATTCTCAGGGGTATTGCAAGAACTAGAAAAGTAAGTAAACCTCGACAGAAAGCCGATTCGAGAAGTCGTTTAGATGATTTTGAGGGAGAACCCGATGAAGATGTTATAAGTGATGCGCTTAAAGAACGACAGCAGAAGGCACAACAGGCTTTAGAAGAACGAGTCAAATCGACAGAAGAGAAAAGGGCCGAACAGTTAAAACTGAGAGAGGAACGAAAAAAGGCGTATGAAGCCCGTAGGGCAAAACTCTTGGAAGAGCGGGAAGCCAAAAAGAAAGAAAAGCTTGAAGAGCGCAATGCAAGTACAGAAGAGGAAAATTGAATAAATGAAACACCTGGAGGTTGAACAGGTATTAGGAATAAAAATAAATTAACCAAAACGAGAATACATCAACCAAAAATTAACACTAAAATTGTTTAACAGAAAATCATGAAGAAAGTAAAGAAAATAGCCGTTGCCCTAGTATTATTTGTAGCCGCTACTGGGTTTGTGAATGCACAAAGTAAAGTTGCCCATATTGATGTGACAAAACTTTTGTCTGCAATGCCAGAAATGAAGTCGGCCGAAGCTGAGCTTAAGAAGTTGCAAGAAACTTATGGTGCCGATATCGAGAGTTCTATGACTGAATTGCGTAACAAAGTAACATTATATCAGAACGAGGCTCCTTCTAAAACTCCAGAAGAGAATGAAAAAAGAGCTCAAGAACTTCAAGGTTTTGAAAAAAGCATTGGGGAAGCCAACCAAGTAGCTCAGCAAGAGCTTCAGAAAAAGCAAGGGGAATTGTTTGCCCCAATCTCAGCAAAGGCAAAAGCAGCTATCGAAAAGGTTGCTGCGGCACAAGGTATTGACTATGTAATCGATGCCCAGCCTGGTGGAGGGTTGATCGTTGCTAATGGTAAGGATCTTTTGCCTGATGTAAAAAAAGAATTGGGACTTTAATAAAGTTTACTGATAAATAAAAAAGACCGCCCATGCAATGGGCGGTCTTTTTTTATGTTATAATTTTTTTGAATACTTCAAACTAGTCGGATTTTGTAAATGCAAATTATACAGGGCGAGCAGGTTGGTTTTAATTTCAGCTAAAGCAAACAGTGGTTAAATAAGCTTCCTTCTCATATTTTTCCAGCGTAGTTGTCTGATAAATTTTCCTTGGTCTTTTGAAATTAAAAAGGTTTTTTTTCCTTTTTCTGCGACAAAATAACCTTCCATATTATCTAGAAAGGCATGTCCCTTTTTCTGTTTCCAGGCCATTTTTAAAGAGGCGATTAAAGTAATTGCAAATCCATAGCGCATGCGGTACATAGCCTCCCCTTGAAGCAGCTTTGCTTTCTTATTATAAGCGGCACCTGTGGGCCGTAAGTGTTTTACTTTTAGAGTGCCATCTGTGAAAATGGCAAAACCATGGTATTGCGCTAATAATTCATCAACGGTATCCCATCCCATGGCATTCTTAAGGCCGCCTATGGTAGCGAAGCAATTTTTTGAATACGCTTTAAAGGCACCACGAACATGATCTTTGTTCATTGGGTGGTTCAGTTGCCAGCCTCCGCTGGAATCTTTTTCGTAAATAAAGCCTCCCGCAATACCCACTTCAGGATGCCCTCTAAAAATATAGGCGATACGTTCGAAATAATGATCCGGTAAGATGATATCGGCATCCAATTTGACCAAAAAGTCATAGTCCTCATCGAGCAATTGAAGGCCTTTTTCAAAAGCGCTGATGACTTTACTACCGGGCATATGTGCTTCGGAAGAAGTAGTGTTCAGTTTTTCAATAATAGGGCTCAGTGTCAAAAATTCATCAATAATGGCCTCTGTCGCGTCGGTGGAATGATCGTTGACAACAATAACTTTTTTAGGTTGCAGGGTCTGTCGCAATACAGAATTTAGCGTATCTGCCAAAAAGGCTTCTTCGTTATGTGCCGGAATGATTATATAATAGTCCATATCATTCAAGTGTCAAATGGTAAATACCAAATGAGAATGCTTTATCAATCTGTTTTTCTAGTGGCGTAAACAATGTAATATCTTGGTGTAAAACTACGTAGTAAAGGGCGTATTCCTATTTTTTTAACTGGGTTTGTCCATTTGGCTCGATCTTGTATTTCCCATCCAGACTTCTCCAATAACCAATCGAATTGCCAATCTTCAAATTCGTGGTAATGACGGTCCCAAGGGTCGGTTTTGCTTTTGTAAGCAGACGAAAACCATAATTTCAACGGAATACTTGCTACTAATTTGTTCGCTTTTATTTCTCGCAATACATTGAACGGCGCCAATAAGTGTTCGAAAATCTCAAAGGCGGTAATTACTTGGGCATTGGATTGCATTACAGCAGAAAAATCAATATCCAAATCTTCACCTTTGGTGTTTTCTACAACATATCCATGTTCTTCCAATATTTTGGAAAAGGGATTTTCAACCCCCAAATCGAGTATAGACTCATCTTTGGAAATGTGTTTTTGAAGAAAAGCCAAGGTATGTTGAAATCGTTTGCTCGGAAATGTATTTTCGTACATGCTAACTCAATATCTATAAACTATCGCATTGACGTTCATTCCTGCGCCAACACTGGCAAAGATAATAACATCTCCTGTTTTGATGCGCTGATTCTCGAGTTTTCCGCGCTTTACAAGATCTAAAAGGGTGGGTATCGTAGCTACTGAGCTATTCCCCAATTTTTCGATGCTCATGGGCATGATGTCAGCTGGCATTTCAAGAGCATATAATTTATAGAAACGTTTGACAATCGCTTCATCCATTTTTTCGTTCGCCTGATGAATGAAGATTTTTTTTACCTCTTGTATTGAAATGTCGGTGGAGTCTAGGCAATCTTTCATGGCTTGGGGAACCTTTGTGAGAGCGAATTCATAGATCTTTCGGCCGTACATTTTTATATAGTTCGTATCTTTTTGGGAAGATTTGCTATACGATGCTCCGAAAAATAGATAATTTGCTTCCCCGTTTGCATAGGTGGCCGAATTATGGGCTAAAATCGAACCTCCATCGTCGGTATCTGCAATGATGGCTGCACCCGCCCCATCGGAATAAATCATGGAGTCTCGATCATTTCTGTCAACTACTCGAGAAAGTGTTTCGGCTCCGATGACCAAACATTTTTTGGCCATCCCACTTTTGATAAATGCTTTTGCCTGTATCACGCCCTCTATCCAACCGGGGCAGCCAAATAATATATCATAGGCCACACACTTCGGGTTTTTTATTTCTAGATGATGTTTTACCCGTGTTGCCAAAGTAGGTACGGTATCTGCTTGCGATTTTCCAAAAGAAACATCGCCAAAATTGTGCGCAAAAATGATATAATCCAATTCTTCTTTGTCGATTTTTGCATTTGTAATCGCGCTTTCCGCTGCAAAAAAAGCAAGGTCGGAAGTGTTTTGATGGTCTTTCGCATATCGCCTTTCACCGATACCGGTTATCGATTTGAACTTCTCTATAATCACGGTATTGGTTTGTGGAATACGGGAGCCATCGGCATTAAAAAACTCATGTGCAGTGAAGTCACTGTTTTCAATAATTCGGGAGGGAACATAACAACCTGTTCCTATGATTCCAATATTCATAGCATTTACGTTTTGTTATTTACAAGGTATCGAAACACTTTGTATATACAATTTCTGTGGCTCTATGAATATGATGTTCACAAGTAAATGGGAAGTAAATAAATTCTTACCCAGACACAGTGAACAACTCGAGGTGGCCCGAGATCGTTGTAGTTGCCCTATTTTCTATACCTCGGCATAAGCTTCTATGGGTGCGCAAGTACAAATTAAATTACGGTCTCCATAGGCGTCATCTACACGGCGTACTGACGGCCAGAATTTGTTTTCGGTAACATAAGGCAAGGGAAAGGCAGCTTTTTGTCTTGAATAAGGAAAACTCCACTCATCGTTAGTAACCATAGCCAATGTATGCGGAGCATTTTTTAAAACGTTGTTCGGTTCATCGATCGAAGCTGTATCTATTTCTTCGCGAATAGCTAGTATTGCACTACAGAATCGGTCTAGCTCAGCCAAGCTTTCACTTTCTGTGGGTTCGATCATAAGTGTTCCGGCTACGGGAAAAGAAACTGTGGGCGCATGAAAACCGTAATCCATTAATCGTTTTGCGATATCGGATACTTCAATACCGTTCTTTTTAAACGGTCTGCAGTCAATAATCATTTCATGTGCGGCCCGACCTTGTTCACCGGTATACAGCACATCGAATTTTCCGCTCAAACGTTGTTTGATATAGTTGGCATTTAAAATGGCAGTTTTAGTCGATTTTGTGAGTCCACTTTCCCCTAACATCTTAATGTATCCATAGGAAATCAAACAAACTAAAGCACTGCCCCAGGGAGCTGCAGAAATTGCGGAAATTGCCTTTTCTCCTCCAGTGGTAATTACAGGGTTGCTAGGTAAAAATGGAGCCAATTGTTTGGCTACACAAATAGGGCCCACTCCAGGTCCGCCACCGCCATGGGGAATGGCGAAGGTTTTGTGTAGGTTCAGGTGGCAAACATCGGCTCCTATGGTGGCGGGGTTTGTAAGCCCGACTTGGGCGTTCATATTGGCACCATCCATATATACTTGTCCGCCATTGTCGTGAATTAACTGCGTAACTTCTTTTATGGAAGATTCAAAAACTCCATGTGTCGAGGGGTAGGTCACCATTAGGGCGGCTAGACTATCTTTATGAAGTATTGCTTTTTCCTTTAAATCGGTGACATCGATATTGCCTCTTTCGTCTGTTTTTGTAACTATGACCTTCATTCCGGCCATTACAGCCGAGGCAGGATTGGTACCGTGCGCCGATGCGGGAATGAGACAGATGTTCCGGTGCCCTTCATTTCTTGATTCGTGATAGGCCCGAATGGTCATCAGACCGGCATATTCCCCTTGTGCGCCAGAATTCGGCTGCAACGAGGTGGCGGCAAATCCTGTTATGGTGGTCAGGTCTTTTTCCAATGCCTTTAACATAATTTGATATCCTTTGGCTTGATCGATAGGAACAAAGGGATGGATATTGCTCCAATGGGGCATGCTCAAAGGCAACATCTCTGAAGCGGCATTTAACTTCATCGTGCAGGAACCTAGCGAAATCATGGAATGGTTAAGGGCGAGATCTTTGCGTTCAAGTTTTTTGACGTAGCGCATGAACTCGGTTTCCGAATGATAACAGTTAAAAACCTCATTCTCTAAATAGGGAGATAAACGTAGCAAGGCACCCGAAATAATAGGGTCATCTTGCAAGCTATCTATTTGCAAGGGTTGTTTGTTCGAAGCTTCTGCAAAAACGGCAACAATTTGTTCAAGGTCTTTTAGCGAGGTCGCTTCGTTGACAGAAATCGAGATTGTTTTCTCATCGACATATAGAAAATTGACTTGATTATTTTCTGCTATAGGTCGAATGATATTTGTATCGGCCTCAATGAGAATAGTATCAAAATACACGTTGTTAATTTGTTGGAACCCTAGTTGCTCCAACTTGTTGGTAAGGGTGATGGCGGTGGTATGCACTTTTTTTGCAATATATCGCAATCCTGTAGGTCCATGATAAACCGCATACATTCCGGCCATAACGGCCAATAAAACTTGGGCGGTGCATATATTCGATGTCGCTTTATCTCGTTTAATATGTTGCTCACGGGTTTGAAGGGCCATTCTAAGGGCAGGATTTCCGTCGGTATCTTTGGTCAAACCAATAATTCTACCAGGAATATTTCTTTTGTACGCTTCCTTTGTGGCGAAAAATGCAGCGTGAGGCCCCCCATATCCCAAAGGAATACCAAAACGCTGGGTGGTGCCAACAACGACATCTACTCCAAATTCACCGGGAGGGGTAAGCAAAACAAGACTTAAAATATCAGCGGATACAGCAACTCGAATATCATTTTCCTTGGCCCTGGCTACAAAATTGGCATAATCGTATACCTCGCCATATTTCCCAGGGTATTGTAATAAAACCCCATAAAAATCCGATGTGAAAGTGAATTCGTCATGATTGCCAACAACCAACTCTATGCCTAATGGTAGAGACCGGGTCTGTAAAAGAGACAGGGTTTGGGGCAATACTTGATCTGAGACGAAGAATTTAACGATGTTGTCTTTTTTTTGTTGCCTGCTACGTACATCGTAGAGCATGGTCATAGCTTCTGCAGCGGCCGTACTTTCGTCCAACAGCGAAGCATTGGCAAGCTCCATTGCCGTAAGGTCACATACCATGGTCTGAAAATTCAGTAAAGCTTCTAATCGCCCTTGTGCTATTTCAGCTTGATATGGCGTGTAGGCGGTGTACCAACCAGGGTTTTCAAGAATATTTCTTTTGATTGCCGATGGGGTTAGGCATTCATGGTAACCGAGCCCAATATAGGAACGAAACATTTTGTTTTGGAGGGACAATTCTTGAATATGAGCCAGAAATTTGTGCTCACTCATTGCATCTGAAAGATTGAGCGAATCTTTGAGTCTAATATCATCGGGAAGTGTCTCGTTAATGAGTTGTTCCAAATTTTCGACACCGATTGTCGCTAACATATGTTGAAGGTCTTCTTCTTTGATGCCGATATGGCGCTTTGCAAATACGTCCGTTCTCATAAATAATACCGTGTCTTAAAATAAACGTGAGCAAAATTAGTTATTAATTCTTGTAAAATAGATACCTTGGATGGGTCTAAAGGATAAAGTTTTTAACCAAAAGCGAAGGTTATAAACACTCCACGCCTTTTATTTGATGAGGAACCTAAAACATCTTTTTGATTTTTACATAGATGCAAGTATACATGTCGCTTTGGCAGTTTATTCTTTGCTATGGGTTTCTTCCTGCTTTTTTGATATCGCGGTTGACAATTACCTGGGTGGCTTTGTCTTTTTCGGAACCATTGCCTGCTACAATTTTATGAAGTATGGTGTCGAGGCCCATAAGTATATTCTAGTGGCCAGCCGATATCATAAGAATATTCAATTTTTTAGTTTACTCTGTTTGGGCATTGCGCTGTATTTTGCCTTCTTTTTACATGTTGAAGTGTTGCTTGTTTTGGGTGTTCTTTCGCTTTTAATCGGACTATACACACTGCCTGTTTTGCCAGGCACCAAAAACCTAAGAAGCTTCGGTGGCTTTAAAATTTTTCTTGTAGCTCTGGTGTGGGCCGGTACTACGGTACTACTTCCCGTATTGATGGTTGATATGAATATTTCTTGCGATGTAATTATAGAAATTATGCAACGATTTATTTTGGTTTTGATATTGCTCGTGCCCTTCGAAATCAGGGATTTAAAATTCGATGCACCAGAATTAAACACGCTGCCTCAGCGTTATGGGGTTACAAGGACCAAGATTTTTGGGGCTTTCGCTACCTTGCCTTTTTTCTTTTTGACGCTCTTTAAAGATGATATTAGTCAGCTTGAAGCAGTAAGCAGGGGAGTTATGTTTTTAGCGCTCGGGAGTATGATATTTATTACTCGAAGGAACCAATCGAAGTATTTTGCATCGTTCTGGGTAGAAGGAATACCTATTTTTTGGGCAATTCTGTTATGGGGTCTTTCAAAAGTGCTTTAAATCTTATCTTTCAGTTCCTTTTTCATTTTAAGCTTTTCACTTTGTGAAAGACTGTGTAAATCTGCCTTTTGGCACAAAGAGGTCAATTGCGTATTTTTCTTGGAAAATACAGAACACGTTTTACATATTAGCAAGTGAAACTTTAACTGAATTTTTTCTTTAAGGCTGGCCTCTTTGTACTGCATCTTATCGCAAATCATTGCGGCTTTTTCACAAGAAATCATAGTTTAAACCAATTTTGATTAAGGCACCCCATCAAGGCAGCCCTTGCCCTGTGGATCATCACCCAAAGATTAGACGGGTTAATGCTAAGTTCATTACAAATATCTTCGGTGCTCATACCTTGAACAGTTTTCATTGTAAAAACTAACGATTGCTTCTTGGGTAATTTTGATATACAATCGTGTATGGCTTCGCCTAATTCTTCGTTTTCAATAGCGTTGTTTTCAAAAGTGCTGAAAGGGTCTGATACCTGCTCTTCGAGCCAATCACCTTCTGCATCAGTATGGTTACTGTAACCCATTCGTACTTCGGCCTTGCCTTTTTTTGAATTTATTTTCCGGTAGTAATCTATAACCTTACGCTTTAAAATGGCGATGAGCCAAGTGCGTTCGGCGGCATCCCCTTTGTAATTTTTGGCAGATTTCAATCCGGCAAAAAAAGTTTCTTGCACCAAGTCTTTAGCGATTTCTACATCGTTGACTCTTGCTATGGCATAATTGAAAAGGTAGTCTGCGTACAAATCTACCCAAGTATCCGGTTTTAGCTGATGCGCTGTCATACTAGTTTTTGATGTTATCAAAAGTAGGTGAATTTTAATTAAACTTCGATTTGAATGCTCCCAAAAAGTGACTGTCAGTAAATGTTGATTGTCTTATACTATAGTTAATATACTAATATTGAAATAATTGAATTCCAACGATGGTGTTATTGTTATTTTTTAATGTCTTGATAAATGTTTGTTTTGAGAGCAAAGAAAACACTACAAAATCCGTTTACATTCTTACCTTGGTTTTATAGATAAGTTCTTGCCAGTCACAAAGTAAGTCAAAACCTATCACAGAATTCTCACGAATGGATTTAAATAACGGGATCTTGCTGAGTGTTGGTATCCCGAAAGAATTTACGGCAGAGGATTTGAAAAATGCGATAAGTATCACCCAGTTCGATATCTATTCTAGAAAGCAGGGCGATGTTAGATAAGCAAAAGACCGTTTATGAGTACCGTAATAGGGTAGGTCGAAGTGCCAAGGCGGTGCCTGTTTTTAGATTCTTTAGGCTTCGCGGAGGTAGTCGATTTGTTTGGGGTTATGATGCCCCGCCAAGCATCGGGATTATGTGTTAACCAGCACCTAGAGTAATTTTCGCGCGACTTCTTGCCAATTGTTTACGCGTTCGAAACCATTTGAGTTTATGTTATGGGGGGAAGTGAACAAGAGTGACCTTCCTTCAAAGCTTTCTAGATTATAACTTCTGTCGTCGATTAAAATATCACCTTTTAGAATATGCTTATGACCACAAAGGATGCGGTTTTGCCATGGCACAAAAGGGAAGTGTTCATCAAGCCACTCCGATTTTTCTATTAAGGAATTGGGAAATTGCATCGCTGCAGATGCGATGAACAATTCATATTTTTTGGAAAGCGCCTCTAAGACCTCTATACTGTCGGCTATTGGTTTAAGGTTGCGAAAAAAACCGACATTGGTCGCGTGTTGTCGAACACTATCTTGACGATCGACCGGAACTTTCTGCCATACTTCACTCCCCATACAGAGATCCGGTGTCAGGCATTCTTGATAATCCCGATTGTAAATTTCAATGTGAGCGCCGTAAGTATCGGCCATCACTTCGTCCATGTCAACGAATAAAGTCATAAATATCGATTTTCTGCGAAGTACGTAAAAAAGAAACTACGTATGAAATGCATTTTGAAGAATTAAAGATTTAGTAAATAGTTAAGGCCATAAAAATGTGTACAACAACAAACGTGTCAGATTTTTTGCATTTGACAAGTTTGTTGTGGGTTTTTATTTTATACCACTCTATTGATGAGTCCTGCACGCTCTAGAAGAGGCTCTATTTTAGGCTCGGCACCCCTGAAGCGTTTGTATAGTTCCATTGGGTTTTCGGTACCTCCTTTTGAGAGCACGTTATCCTTGAATTTTGTGGCGACCTCACGATTGAAAATCCCTTGTTCCTTGAAATAGGCAAAGGCATCGGCATCTAAAACTTCTGCCCATTTGTAACTGTAATAACCAGACGCATACCCTCCTTGGAAAATATGGGAAAAGGCTGTGCTCATACAGGTTTTCTTGGTCTGAGGGTATAGGTTGGTGCCCTCAAAAGCTTTTTCTTCATATGCCTTTACATCTGTGATAGATGTAGGGTCGGTACCATGCCATGCCATATCCAATAGGCCAAAGCTTAATTGTCGCAAGGTTTGCATACCCTCTTGAAATGTCGCAGATTCTTTTATTTTTTGAACCAGATCCATCGGAATTAAATCGCCCGTTTCGTAGTGGGTCGCAAAGAGTTCCAAGGCTTCTTTTTCATAGCACCAGTTCTCTAATACTTGACTCGGAAGTTCGACAAAATCCCAATAGACAGAAGTTCCTGATAGACCTGGGTATATGGTATCGGCCAACATGCCGTGAAGTCCGTGCCCAAATTCATGAAATAAAGTGGTTACTTCATTGAAGGTCAGTAACGACGGTTTGCTTTCAGTGGGTTTTGTGAAATTACAGACGTTTGAAATATGTGGGCGTACATTTTCGCCGTTGCGCACATATTGTGATTTATAGGAAGTCATCCAGGCGCCACCGCGTTTCCCGGCCCTAGGGTGGAAATCGGCATAGAATAACGAAACTAGATTTTTGTCCTCATCATAAATACGGTACGTTTTTACATCTTTGTGATAGGTGTCAACGTCAAAAACTTCTTCAAATTGGAGGCCATAAAGTTTCTCGGCTACTTTGAACACTCCGTCAATAACATTTTCCAATTTGAAATAGGGCTTCAGTTTTTCGTCGTCAAGATCGAATAATTTCTGCTTCAGCTTTTCAGAGTAATATGCGCCGTCCCATTTTTCCAGGCAGTCTATGGCATCTAATTTCTTGGCGAAATCTTCTAATTGTTTGAATTCCTTCTCGGCCGCCGGTTTTGCTTTTTCTAAAAGTTCGCTTAAAAAGGCATGGACCTTTTCTGGAGTTTCGGCCATGCGCTCCTCCAAGACAAAATGGGCATGGGTCTTATACCCTAAAAGATTGGCCCTTTCGTGTCGAAGGTTGGCTATTTTTAGAACGTTTGCCTGATTGTCCAAAGCATCGTTATGAAAACCTTTGCTTCCGAAAGCCATAGAGAGGTCTTTTCGCAATGCACGGTTTTTGGCATATTTCATAAAAGGTATATAGCTTGGGTAGTCCAACGTTATCAACCAGCCCTCTTTACCCTTTGATTTGGCCAATTGAGCGGCCGCTTCCTTTTCTCCTTCCGGCAACCCTTCCAAATCTTTTTCATCGGTAAGGTGCATTTCAAATTTGTTGGTCTCGGCCAAAATGTTTTCGCCGAATTTCAGTTTTAATTTTGAAAGTTCGGCGTCTATTTCACGTAAGCGTTTCTTTTTGTCTGCCGTTAGATTCGCACCGTTTCTACTAAAACTTTTATATTTTTTATCAAGTAAGGTCTTTTGTTCTGTAGTTAACTTTAGTGTATTTTGTTGTTCGTGAACGGCTTTAACCCTATTGAATAAGTCTTCATTAAGGGTAATGTCATTACTGAATTCAGAAAGTAATGGAGAAACCTCTTGGGCAATTCTTTGTATTTCCTCGTTGGTTTCAGCCGAATTTAGATTGAAGAACACACTTGAAATGCGGTCTAACTGTTGCCCCGAGAAATCAAGGGCTTCGATGGTATTCTCAAAAGTGGGGGGTTCTGAATTTTCTGTAATAATAGCTATTTCTTTTCTAGTATCTGCTATGGCAGCCAAAAAAGCAGGTTTAAAATCTTCATTTTTTATTTTTGAGAAGGGGGCGGTATCGAAAGGGGTCAATAAGGGGTTCATATATTTTTGTGAATTAATTGCCGTTAGTAACCTATAAGAATCACACGATTTTAATAAATGCTATTTCTCGGTTCGGCAAGAGTTACTGTTGAATCGTTTTAATTTGCTCACTGCTCACTGCTCACTATTTAGTGACTTTGCTCCTTGAATAACTTTTTCTTTCAAGCTTTCTTTATAGGAGATGATTGCTTTTAATACCTCATTATCGGAACTGCCAATAATTTGGGCCGCTAAGATTCCTGCATTTTTTGCCCCGTTCAGGGCAACAGTAGCTACGGGAACGCCTCCTGGCATCTGAAGAATTGAAAGAATAGAGTCCCACCCATCGATAGAGTTGCTGCTTTTTACAGGAACTCCAATAACGGGAAGTGGAGACATTGACGCGACCATCCCGGGCAGATGGGCCGCCCCCCCAGCACCGGCAATGATTACAGCATAGCCATTTTTATGGGCATTTTTACTGAAATCGAAAAGCTTTTCAGGAGTACGGTGTGCGGAAACGATGTCGACGTCAACGGCAATATTGAATTCCTTTAAGATGTCAACGGCTTCTTGCATTACAGGAAGATCACTGGTGCTGCCCATTACTATGGCTACTTTGTTCATAAACTTCTAAATTTTGACCACTGAAATCCAATGCTCATACTTTTTGTATTTAACATTGGCTTTTCTGGTTTACTTACTAATTACTTTAATTGTTTCTTTTACCGTTTGTGCAATTTCCCGGGCTTTTACAATGTCTTGATCTACTATGGTCACATGGCCCATTTTACGAAAAGGACGGGTCTGTCTTTTCCCGTATAGATGTGGGGTGACCCCTTCGAGTTTCAAGATGTCTTCCATATGTTCATAAACTACCTCTCCGGTATATCCTTCGGCACCTACTAAGTTCACCATAATTCCAGCGACTTTGCTGTCCGTGCTGCCCAAGGGCAAGTCTAAAATGGCGCGCAAATGTTGTTCAAATTGATTGGTGTAACTCGCTTCGATACTATAATGGCCGCTATTATGTGGTCTGGGAGCTACTTCGTTCACTAAAATTTTATCGTCTTGAGTCTGAAACATTTCTACCGCCAATAGGCCTACATGTTGAATTTTTTCGGATACTTTCAAGGCTATTTCTTGGGCTTTTTGCGCGACATGCGCTTCAATACGGGCCGGACAAATAACATATTCGACTTGATTGGCCTCAGGGTGAAATTCCATTTCGACTACAGGATAGGTTTTTATTTCACCGCTCACGCTCCGCGATACGATTACCGCTAGTTCGTTCTTGAACGGAATCATATCCTCGGCGATACATTCATCAGTTGGGAGGCCTTCAAGGTCTTCCAGTTTTCTAACCACTTTAACGCCCTGCCCGTCATAGCCGAATCGGGCAGCTTTCCAGATAAAGGGGAAACGTAGCCCACCATTGGCAATGGTGTCTTCGATTTCACTTTTATAAGCAAAACGATGGAAGTCGGCCGTAGGTATGCCATTGTCGACATAAAAAAGTTTTTGCTTCGCTTTATTCTGTATTATACGTAAGGCTCTGGTCGGAGGGTATACTTTTTTACCTTCGTCTTCAAGTTTTTCCAGTGCATCTAAATTTACATTTTCAATCTCGATAGTGAGAACGTCGACATCCTTGGCAAAGTTGTATACCGCATCGAAATCGAGTAAATCTCCTATTACAAAGGTGTTACAAGCTATTTTGCAAGGGGCTTCGTCTGAGGCGTCCATTACTTTGGTTTGAATATCCCATTTCCGGGTTTCTTGCAAAAGCATTTTTCCTAGCTGCCCGCCGCCTAAGATTCCTAGCTTAAAATCGGAAGAAAAATATGACATTGTATTTTTTTAAGTCCAACTGTGGTACACGCACAAAAATACACCGAATTCTTAAAACGAGTCCCGTAGGCGCAAAAAAGAGAAATCAAAATGTTATATTTGGCATCCCGTTAAAATTTTACCATTGATAAAATTACACGACAAGTATTTTGAACCCTATTTGAGCGAAGCGCAGATTGCAACGGCGGTTAAAAAAATCGCCGATGAAATTGCCGCTGACTATAAAGACCAAGTCCCAATTTTTGTGGGAGTGCTTAATGGGGCCTTTGCCTTTGTTTCTGATTTTCTAAAACATTATCAACATCCGTGTGAGGTGTCGTTTATAAAATTGAGCTCGTATCAGGGCTTGACCTCAACGGGTATTGTCGAAACTTTACTTGATGTTTCAGAGGATATTGAGGGGAGAAGCCTTATTATTCTGGAGGATGTTATCGATACGGGCAGAACACTTCAAGAACTGGTGCATCTTTTTTCACATAAGAATATCAAGGAATTCAAGGTCGCCACGCTTTTTTACAAATCAGCAATATACAATGGGGAATATACCATAGACTACTTTGGTATGGAGATACCCGATAAATTTATAGTAGGTTACGGACTCGACTACAACGAACTGGGGCGTAACCTTCGTGCTATTTACCAATTAAACCAATCGCATATGATCAATCTTGTGCTGTTCGGAAAGCCAGGTGCTGGAAAAGGTACCCAAGCCGAATTTTTAAAGGAAAAGTATAATCTAAAGCATATTTCCACAGGGGATGTGTTCCGTTATAACATTAAAAACGGAACCGAACTTGGGAAGTTGGCCAAATCGTATATCGATAAAGGTGATTTGGTGCCAGACGAAGTTACTATAAAGATGCTTCGTGATGAGGTTGAAAAGAACCCTGATGCCAGTGGCTTTATTTTTGATGGATTTCCTAGAACAGCTGCACAAGCCGAAGCCTTGGATAATTTGTTGGAATCAAAAGATATGCAGATCGATGCAACTATAGCTTTAGAGGCCAACGACGAAGTTTTGATTCAGCGCCTTTTGGAGCGGGGCAAAACCAGCGGTCGTAGTGATGATGTTGATGAGGCAAAAATACGAAACCGATTTGATGAGTATAGCCAAAAGACGGCTCCTTTACGTGATTACTACGAGGCTCAGGGAAAGTTTCATGTTGTTAATGGTATTGGAGAAATTGAGGAAATTACCGAGCGCCTACATGCTGTTATCAATCAGCTACAAGAAGCGTAAACCTCATAGCGTACTATATAGGTGAGCTGCGAATTTAGATAGCCTTTGTGCTGTTCTGTTTCTCCTGAGATCTTAATAGAGCCATAACGATGGTTTCGCTACTGACCATGTTGTTGGTCTTGATGATTTTTGGTACGCGGTTTATAGCCTCGAAATGTACTGCTTTGGCTTTGCTGAATCTCCATTTTTATTCCGTCCTTGGTCGTTTGAATTGTGTACTTTTGCAATCTTAAGTGCTTAATTTTCTAAGAGACAACATGACTGAAGGCAATTTTGTAGATTATGTAAAGGTATATCTTTCTTCCGGTAACGGAGGTAAAGGATCAACACACTTACATCGTGAAAAATATATAACAAAAGGTGGTCCTGATGGTGGCGATGGTGGCCGTGGGGGGCATATTATTTTTCGAGGAAATAAAAACTTATGGACACTCGTTCATTTTAAGTTCAAGAAGCATTTCAAAGCCGGTCATGGAGAACACGGCAGTAAGAATCGAAGTTCGGGCGGTGATGGTGAAGATATCTTTATAGATGTGCCATTAGGCACCGTTGTCCGAGATTTTGAAACTAATGAAGTTATACTTGAGGTTACCGAAGATGGTGAGGAAAAAATGGTGATGGAAGGCGGCATGGGCGGTCGTGGTAACTGGCATTTTAGAACGGCTACCAATCAAACGCCTCGATATGCGCAACCAGGGGTTTCAGGACAAGAAAGAGAGGTTGTTCTAGAACTTAAGGTTTTGGCCGATGTAGGATTGGTAGGTTTTCCTAATGCCGGTAAATCAACGTTGCTTTCGGTTATCACCTCGGCAAAGCCAAAAATAGCCGATTACGAGTTCACTACATTAAAGCCCAATTTGGGAATTGTGGAGTACCGCGATTTTCAGAGTTTTGTGATGGCGGATATTCCGGGTATCATTGAAGGTGCGGCAGAGGGTAAAGGTTTGGGGCACTATTTCCTGAGACATATCGAACGCAATGCAACATTACTGTTCTTAATTCCCGCCGATAGTAATGATATTTCGAAAGAATATGAGATTTTGTTGGATGAGCTACGTCGATATAATCCCGAATTGTTGGATAAAAATCGATTGGTGGCCATTTCAAAATCAGACATGCTCGATGAAGAGCTGATGGATGAGATGCGGGTCGAACTTGATAAAGATTTAGCCTCGGTGCCCTATATGTTTATTTCTTCGGTGGCACAACAGGGTATTCAAGAGTTAAAAGATAGACTTTGGGTGATGCTCAATGATTCCCCGGATTAGACTTCTTTTTTCTTGAGTTATCTTTTTTTGTAATTTCAAATCACTTTAAGGCTTGGAGAATGAGAATGTTGCTCTTCGTATTATTGGTTTTTGGTGCATGTCAGTCAAAACAAGCGCTTGTCAGAGAGGTGAAGGTCAAAGATATGGTGACGGCGACTGAAGAATATTGTGTGCTTTCCAACCTTCCGAAAACCGTCAATTATGTTGATGAGATAAAGGGTCTGAAAGAAATTTATTTAGATACTGTCGTTGCTTTGGAAAGTCGTGAAGTTGATGGTGTTCGGTACGACGTAGTATTTGATTTAAAACAATCTTCTCATTCACTCTGGTTGATAAAGCGCTATAGTACCATGAAGGTTGACTCTATCCTGCTCGAATGTTTGCAGGAGACCAAGTCTGTCGAATCATTTTTTGATTTAGAGCAATGTACTATTGAAAAAATGATAACTGAGTTCCATGAAAATGGAGATCCAAAAAGAGATTTTACGGAAGTAATTAGTCTATGAAAATGAAATATAACACATTTTTGCTGGTACTGTTTGTGGTCGTATCCTCTTGCAACGCCATTCGTGTCAACTATGATTATGAAAAAGATGCTGACTTTGCGAGCTATACTACCTATAGCTATTATGGCGATATGGATACGGGCCTCAGTGAGTTGGATGCGAAACGGCTAATACGTGTCTTTGATGAAGCCTTAAAATCTAAAGGTTTGCGATTTTCTACTGAGCCAGATTTTTTTGTAAATATTCAAAGTACCACTTTTCAGACACCAAAAAAGAATACGGTTGGGGTAGGTGTTGGGGGTACTGGTCGTGGTGTGGGAGGTGGTGTTTCGGTAGGAATTCCCGTTGGACGGCCTGATGTGTTTCGAGAAATACGATTCGATTTTGTAGATAGTCAGAAAGATATGCTTTTCTGGCAGGCTATTAGTGAGAGTAGTTTTAAAGAAAATGCTTCTCCGGATATTCGAGAGGAAAACCTTCGACAAATTGTCGAAAAGGTTCTGGTGAAATATCCACCCAAATAGTTAAGGAGGGTGGGTGTGATTTTTCCTGTTTTCGGGCTTGTTCGTAAGCCTTATTTTTTTCTATCATTACGACTTTTATGGATTATTGTTGAACTCGGTATAGGATTGTTATGCGTTATTTTTTAAGGAATATATATTATTAACAAATCTTCGCATTAAATATACGTTGCTCCGGTTTTTCTTGATAGCCGAATGAGTGCCGGGAATATCGGGTAATTACATTGAAATATTATATTAACCATTTAATTTTCAGAACATTGTTTTTTTTGGTGTTATTAGTGGAGTGACAGTGAATTTAAGATTTGGATCAGAATAGTTTTAGGCTTAAATTCGATATTAACATTATAAACCAACGATGTTTGTAAGAATATTTCTTTTGTTGAAAACTTTCGTTTGCAATTCTTTTTTAATTTTCTATTTTGCGTCTCCCAAATGGGAAAATCTCTTATTTGGAATCCCCTAGATTAACGGAGACTGTTTTATAAATAGTTTCAGTATTTTTTTTCATTCAAATTTTGAATGATGTTTTTGTGACCCCTAAAGAGCTAATTTTTTAAATTTTGACACCCTTGTATTGAAATATGAAATGCGCTGAATACTATATTGAAAACCACAAAATAGAAGTTTATAATAGCTCTTTCGGGAAAGAGCGGATTTTGCTTAATGGTAATGAGATATCTAAAAAGAAATCTGTTTTCGGCAAGCACCATCAATTCAAGATAAAAAATAACGAATATACAATTCGACCGAAGTTGAGTATTACAGAGCCACAGGGGAGGTATTTTGAAGTATGCAAAAATGGCACACCTTTGACTTTGGTGAATTTTACCACACAAAATTCGAGAGGGCTTCTTTATCTTCTTGTGTTTATCGGTTTGGGAATCGGTTATTTATTAGGGATTTATTTGTTCGATGTTTTGGGTTTTTAAATATCCGATAAACAAGCGTAAAAACTGATTTTTAAAGGACCATCATGTAAATCGTCTATAATATACTGGTAAAAAAAAGGAGCGGATTCAAACGAATCCGCTCCTTTTTTTTTACGTAAGAAAACTTTCAAGGTCTTAAAATATCTGTATATCGGTCTTTGTAAGAAAAAAGCATAACGATGTTAAAAAGAAGCAGAACTACAGCACCCCAAATTGAACCAGGTTCTAAAAAGGCATGAAACAATATGGCGTTTATTGATATAATCATTAAAATGATCATCATTAGTGCTCCGAATTTGTTTATCAAAAGGGAAACACCGGCAAGTATTTCGACTATTGCCACCACATTAAGGGTGTTTGTGCTCATGAGTGCCGAGAAATAATTCATGGCAGCCTCTGACATTTGGGCCGCTGGCATAAAGTGTAAAAACTTATTGGCACCAAATGTTATAAGAAAAAGACCAAAAACGATGCGAATTGCTAAAGAAAATGTAGGATTCATGCTTTTGTATTTTTAGTTGTTGTATGTTAAATTAATAAAAATAACAATGCATTGTTGTGAATTTCTTAAAAAATACTTATTTAATTTGTAGTCTAACTCCTTCACTATGGCTGCTGTATTCGGGTGCATACATGCTTTGAATGGTGGTAATACCATTGCTGAAATCTCCTGAGTTGTTCACGCGTAAATCATATTCGAAGACATATACACCTTTCGGTAGATAATCAAAAAAGAAATTTGTACTAACGTCTTTGGTGCTTTCATAGTAACCCAGACCATCTTGCCATTTGTATTGTGATAATACATTTATAGGTTCGGTACCAGCAGAACGCATGTCTTTCATATGAACAAATTCCATAGAGCGGTCGACTTGTAGTGTTATTCGTATACGTATTAGGTCACCTACTTTTAGTGTGGATTGAGAGGTTATTTCTGAGATTTCCTCGCCAGAAGCGGTGTTCTTTTTGAGGAATAGTTTCTTTTTCAATTGCAAAGGAGTTTTTGCGGAAGAGATTTTATCTAAATCTTCAAAATACTGCCAGTATAGGGTGCCCCATGTGATGCCCTCACCTTTTTTATCAAGTTGTATCTTTGCCATTTCATTGTGTACCTCATTACTGTTCCAGGTGGTTTTAAAATACCCAGAGCCCGCTTCAATTTTTATATCTTCCGATTGGGATGGGTCTATTTTTTTTTCACCCACTTGGAGATTTACGGCATTGGTAACCGCAAGCCAATCGCCACCTTGGAGCAAGAGTGCATAAACGGCATCGGTGGTGGCTTTAGTCGAATTCCATTGGTTGGTCTTTTTTTGTTGTAATAACCAAATTTTGAGATTGTTTATGGTGGTTTTGTCATTTGTGAGTTCTGAAAACACTTCGATCATTAAGGCTTGGGTCTCAACTGGTGCTTGGTGCCAGAACCAAGAGTTGGTATTTTCTTTCCAATACATGCCCAACTCTTCCGAACTGACGCTATTTTCTTTGAGCGACCGTACGATTTTTTTGGAAGTGGTATCGTCACCCATACGATTCAAGCTTAAGGCTAACAGCCCTTTGGCGTAGAGATTTTTCTTGGGCCAATATTTTTGGGCTTGATTTTTGTAATAAGCCATTGCGTCAATTACGGCGTTTGATTTCGGAATATCTTTGAAAAAACTGCGCATGTACAGGTAATGTAACTGTGTATGGCTTAAATGGTCGGCTTCTAGATTTATGGCTTGTTTTTTCATTTGATCGAATTCATCAACAAATTCTTTGTCGAGAAATTGTAGTGCCTGTTCGATTATTTCTTGTGCATTACCATTCGTTTCGGTCACACGTAATTGTTTTAAATGCCCTAGCCCTGAAATAATATGTTGGGTTATGAAGCGATTTTCGCGTCCGCCGTTAAACCATGCCCAGGCTCCCGATGACATTTGATTTTCTTTAAGTTTATACAAGGCATCGTTTTGTTCGCTTCTCATTTTATTGAGGTCGAACAACAAAGCGATGCGCTTCTTTTGCTCTGTTTCCGATTGGGCATCGCGCAGCCATGGGGTTTCTTGAATCAGTATTGATTTTAATTCCTGATTTTTTTCGAGATTACTCAGTAAGGCTTTCGAATTTGACCACTGATCAAAAACTTCGCGAATTCTCGGGTTATTGTTGGCTATATGACTGCCCAAAGTGTTGGCATAGTATCTCGAGAAAATTTGTTCATTGCAATCGTACGGATATTCCATTAAATAAGGCAGTGCCTGCACAGCGTACCACGCGGGGTTAGAAGTGATTTCAAGTGTAAGTTTATGGTTTCTCAGTGTAGTCGAATTATTTTCTTGTAATTTTTCAAGCACAAAAGTTTTGGTCTGGTTGCTACGTACCCACATGGGTAAGGTTTCGGTGACCAGCATTCTATTGGTTAAAACAGGTAGTACATTTTGTTCCCCATCACTAAAACTCCCTGTTTTTGCCGTAATCGTATACTGAATACCTTGAAGACCCTCGGGGATTTTTAATCGCCACGATACTTGCGTGTTGCCTAGAGCGTCTACTGTAAAAGGTTGTTTTGCTATTTCTTCCGAAGGAGCGAGAATAATCAAGTCTTCCGTAACATCTTTGCCTGTGACAACATTGGTCAATTGCAAATTTGATTGTCCTGAAAGTACTTTATCCGTTAGGTTGGCAATTTTGGAGCTGATTACGATTTCATCGCCTTCCCGCAGAAATCGTGGTACGTTGGGAATGACCATTAAATCTTTTTGAGTAACGGTCTCGAAAGTGGTTAAGGCGTGTTGTAATGTCTTCGTATGGGCCAGCAGCTGTAGTTTCCATCGGGTCAAGGCTTCCGGCGTGGTAAAACTAAAGGAAGTATTTCCCTCGGTATCAGTATGCAATTGTGGAAAGAAAAAGGAGGTTTCCTGGAGGTTTTTTCGAATCTGAACGGTACCGGAAGCTTTATCTGTTTTTTCGTTGGTGGCTCCTGCGACATCGCTTTTTTCCTGCTCGCCATAACCTATGGTTACGACTTCATCTAAACTTTCTGATTCAGGAGCCATCATCCCCATAGTAGGAGAAGTTTTTCGCACGGCCATGGTATTGTATAACCGTTCTCGGCCGTAGCCAAAGTGGAACCCGAACCAATTAAAACTGTCAAACCCCTGAAATTTATAGGTATCTGTAGTTTTAGAATATGTTAGAAAGGAACTGGTTCCGTAGCTTTGATTGGCATTGCTGTAAATGGATGAATAATAATTGGGACGGCAATTGGGGTCGAAACTCCAATTATGCTCTCGGAAGGCATCGAGTGAGGCATCGTACATACTCGCCAATACCTCGGAAGCTACTTTATCTCCCTTTGGTCCTTTTATTTTAAAAGTCCATGTTTCTTCTGTGCCTGGCTCTAGTTTATCACGAAAAGTAACGGTCTCTATTTCGAGATCTGTAGCAGGGTAGGGAACAAAAATAGGAACCGTGCCCGACTCAAAGGAATTAAAGGCAGAAAAGCTGTAGTTGACGGCAAACCCACCTAAATCATCAGGGTTTACTGGTATGCTTAAGGTCTTGGAGCCCTCGCTCAGAAGAACGGTTCGACTATCGACGATTTTTTGGTTTTTTTCCACAAATATCGATACGGTAAGATTTATGGCACTGCTCAACAATGTAACTTCGACCTTGTCACCAATGTTGTACTTCGGTCGGTCCGTTTTTATTTGGAACAATTGATAATCGGCCAATTTTTTGTCCTTACCACTGAATAATCTTGTGTGGGCCGCATCTTTTACTATTTGACCGAATTTATCTTCGGTTTCCAGCTCGATTAAATAATTTCCAGAGGACCATTTTTTGGTGTTGTTCAGTATAACTTTCTTCGATTTTTTTGTGTCGAATTGAACTTCCCAGACCAATTTTCCCTTTTCCCAAGTTGTGGGGTCATGTTCGTTTTCAAAGGCATCGTGGGGATAAAGTGTTTTGAATTCTTCCCTTGAAAAACCTTTATAATCGGGGGTAGGCCAAGGTCTATTTCGGAGCACTATACCAGGCCCTTTTAATTTATACATTTTCAGTGTTCCCCTTGCGGGAACAAACTGCCCGTTAAGATTAGTGGTCGAAATCGTGAGTTCGGTATTATCTTTGTCTTTGTTCAAAGTGTCGGATACTCCGATATTGGCGGTTAGGGTATGATAGCCTACTCGAACAGTGGTATTTGTGCTATGGGTTTCCCCATTGATATCGGTTACATCGGCAGTGATTTCATAAGTGAAAGTAGGCTGTGTTTTGGGGTCTAGGCCGGCATCTGGTATGGCTTTGAACTCTATGTTGTAATTGCCTGAAGCATCGGTAACAGTTTCACCGTGGGCGATTTCTTTGGGAACCCCGTTATGCTGGGGGCGACCCCAATAATACCATCTCGGAAAGTATACTACGCGTTTTACCCTATAGCTTACTTTGGCATCGGTGATATTGCTTCCTGCGTAGGCAATAGCTTTTCCATCTAATGATATACGATCATTTACCTTATAAGTTTCAGTCACTGGTTGAAAAGAAGTTTCAAACTTTGGTCGCTTGTATTCTTCTACCGAAAAAACTGTATTCCCATGAAGATTAACTGCTTTTGAGGTTACTTCCATCGAAAAATTTCCTGTAAGTCCTGCCGAGGGAAGAAGAAATTCCCCGCTAAAAGACCCGAATTCATTGGTGATGAATTCTTGCTTGCCGACCTCTTGGCGATTTACGTCATATAGAATTACTGACACGGTCGTGTTCTCTAGTACGGAAGAAGCGGCCTTATTTTTTTTGATGGCTATTCCCTTAAAATATAATGGTTGTCCGGGTCGGTAGATACTTCGGTCGGTGAAAAGAAAGGATGTATAATTCGTTCTTGGGGTACCGTTGTCCTGTTTCTGATTGACATAGTAATCTCCGAAATAAGCCGTGTCTCCTTGGTAGGTAACCTCGGTCTTGACATTGGTCCAATAATCATTATCCAGTAAGATTGCTGCCATTCCCAATTCGTCAGTAGAAAAAGTATCGGTTAGCTCGGGACCATTATAGTTCTTTCGGTAAGTGAATTTAACTTTTGCCCCATGTATTGGGCTGCCATTGGTTCTATCTATCACCTGGAATTTATGATATTGCGGTGTGCGCGTTTCGACGAGCGCCAAATCTGTCACTTGTATCGGGCTATAGGCAAAATCGGAATCCGAACCACTTTCCGGTATTGCCAAAATCAAATATTGCCCATTAGCCAAAAGCGGAACGGAAACTTCCGTTTTATGTGATTGATAATCTTTTTCGTTTTTTAAATCGACACCCCATTCCTTGATTCTTTTTAATTTTTTGATGTAGGCCAATTTCATGGGCTCGGGGTAAAGTGTATTCAGATGCCGTAGCTCATTTTGCGAAATGGCATAGACGGATAGTCGCAGCCCATCATGATTCTTGTAATCGACCAATAATCGCGATGGTCTATTAACCGGTATGTGCCGTTCGGTAGTCAGTTGAAGGCTTTCTTTTGTTATTTCCGCTCGTAGGGCGCTGCATTTTTTGGCACCCCTACTTTCAGGGAATTTGGCAATAATTTCTTGGCAAATCTCCAACGCCTCTTTCTGTTTCCATCGGTGCTCTTCATTAACATTGGGGATATACTTATTTCCCCATTGCCGATACAAGGAGGCTATTTCATAATTATAAAGCGCTGAGACTTCACTGTGCGATAGACTTTGTGCCGCCTGCTGCAAAACATCGAGATAAAGCTGGTCTTTATCATCGAATGTAGCGTTCTCATGAATATATCTTAGTCTTTCGGTATCGACCTCGACAAGCGCATCCAATTGCGCATCAGGGAAATGAGATTGTATCAGTTGTTGGTAGACTGCCAACGCTTTTGCCTGAAGCGAAGTGCTGTCTTCAGTATTGATTTTTAGTTGTGTAAATTCATAGGCGCCGCACAATATTTCCGTGGAGGCGATTTCAAATTTTTCAGCGGGTCGGGTAATAGTATTTTCGGCGGTCTTATAAAATTGGAGAGCCGTATGGGCCAAAAGGTCGAATAGGGTGGGGCGGTAGGTTTTAGAACCTGGATGTTCGTTTAAAATATCTTGAAAACTGGAGGTGTCCAATTCTTGAAGCCCTTTGGGGTTTTCGAGAGATTTATCGAAATGGATGCTAATTTCCTCGAATAAAGTGGTAAGGTCCCATGTTCTGAAATCGGTACTGTTTCGCTGTGTAGTTTTTGTTCTGGCGTAAAATTTATAACGATTTTGTTGAAAATGCTGCCAATACAAGTTAGCCAAATAACTTTCTAAAATGTTTTTGGTCGGAAATTCTGTATTTTCAATTTCCGCTCTAAAATCACCAATAATCTTCAATTGACTATCATCCTCTAAAGTCATGGCATATTTTGAAGAATATAAAAGGGCTTTGATTATTTGCGCCGAATTGTTTTCTTTTTTGGCCCTTTCCGAAATTGATTGCACAAGTGTCAGTGCAGACTTGCTCAGAGCTTGATCTTCGAGCTTTTGCACCTTTTTCCAAAGGTCTTCGTATGATTCACTATGTTGTTGTGACTGCGTCATTTGTGAAAACAGGATTATGGTGAACAGTGTTGCTATATATTTCATCATCAGGGGTATTTAAGCCATGGCGAAGTCCTTTTCGGATGCCGGTCGTATAACGTAAAATTACGGAACAAATATGGTGCCGATTGCTTTATTGCTCAATAATAAACGAGGGAAGCAGTGCTTTGGGTTAGGGAGGTGTTTTCTAAGTTAGGCGAAATAGCTGCTACATGCTTTTCAGCAAGCCACCGTCGATCGGTATGTTTGTGCCTGTGATATAGGCTGCTTTTTCTGACGCCAAAAATGCAACTAAATGACCATATTCTTTGGGGTCGCCGATGCGGCCTACCGGTACTCTTGCTTCCATTTCCTTTAGCACCTCTTCTGGGGTAACCCCCATTTTCTCCGCTTTTTTGGTGTTGAGTTGGGCTATACGGTCAGTATCGAAATAACCTGTGAGAACATTGTTCACGGTAATTCCGTATTGGCCCACATCAGATGCCAATGTTTTTGCCCAAGTAGTTACAGCCGCCCGAATGCTATTTGACAACGCCAAGTATGATAAGGGTTCTTTGACAGATATCGAAGCTACGTTTATAATGCGCCCCCATGCATTTACTTGCATTTGCTTGAGCGCGAGTTCACTGGTAAAAACTACGGTTTTGAAGAGCAAATCAAACGCATCTTGATAATCATTTACGTCTTTTTCCAATGCTCCGCCACCTGAGGGCCCCTGGGTATTATTAATGAGAATATCGACTGCATTGTTTTCGAAATAGGCGGAAATCACTTTTTTATATCCTTCGAAATCATTAAAATCAACCAAAAGATATTGATGTTTTTGTCCGTCTGCTGTAGGCAATTTCGATAGTATGGCTTTTAATTTATCTTTATTTCGAGCCATTAAGGTTACAGTAGCCCCACTTTCTGCCAATTGTTCCGCTATGGCCCTTCCGATACCACTACTACTTCCGCCAATAAGCGCTTTTTTATTTTTCAAAGATATATTCATAGCTATGTATGTTGACTATGCAAGATAAAAATAATCTGCCCATTAAAGAAGCAGTTTGCGATCACCTTTTCAATCTGTATCTTTGGACTATAATTTTTTTCCATGCAAATTCATTTTATTGCCATTGGGGGAAGTGCCATGCACAACTTGGCCCTCGCACTTCACCATAAAGGGTATACTATTACGGGTAGCGACGATGTAATTTTTGAGCCTTCAAAATCGCGGTTGGACGATAAAGGATTGTTGCCCGAGGAGTTTGGTTGGTTTCCTGAAAAAATACATTCGGGCCTAGATGCTATCATATTAGGCATGCATGCCAAGGCGGATAATCTTGAATTGGTGAAAGCAAAGGAATTGGGAATGACAATTTACTCCTATCCCGAGTTTCTCTATGAGCAGTCGAAGAATAAAACCAGGGTTGTCATCGGGGGTAGTCATGGTAAGACGACGATAACCTCGATGATTCTTCATGTATTGAATTATCACAATAAGCCGGTCGACTATATGGTAGGTGCCCAGTTAGAGGGGTTTGACCGTATGGTACATTTGACCGAAGAAAATGATTTTATTGTTTTGGAAGGGGATGAATACTTGTCTTCCCCAATCGACAGACGACCTAAATTTCATTTGTATAAACCTAATATCGCACTTTTGAGCGGCATTGCCTGGGATCATATTAACGTTTTTCCCACTTTTGAAAATTATGTAGAACAGTTTCAAATTTTTGTAGACAGTATCGTAAAAGGCGGAAGCATTACCTATAACGAAGAAGATTCAGAAGTAAAAAAGGTTGTTGAAGCTTCAGTGAATGCCATTAGAAAATTACCCTATCAAACTCCTTCTTACACTGTAGAGAATGGTGAAACGTTTCTGGAGACGCCTGAAGGGGCCATGCCCATTGAGGTTTTTGGAAGGCATAATTTGAGCAATCTCGCCGGCGCTAAATGGATTTGTCAAAATATGGGTGTAGATGAAGACGATTTTTATGAAGCCATCGCTACATTTAATGGGGCTTCAAAGAGGTTAGAGAAAATTGCCGAAAATAGAAATTCGGTCGCCTATAAGGATTTTGCCCATTCACCAAGTAAAGTCGCAGCTACCACCAATGCGGTGAAAGAACAATACCCGGATCGTAGGTTGATCGCTTGTCTTGAACTTCATACCTATAGCAGTTTCAATGCAGAATTTTTAAAGGAATATAAAGGGGCTTTGAACGCCGCAGATCAGGCTGTCGTCTTCTATTTGCCTGAATCGGTTAAAATCAAAAAATTAAAGGAGGTGACTCCCAGGCAGATTTCAGACGCTTTCGAGCGCGACGATCTGAAAATTTTTACCGATGCAGCCTCATTTCAAAAATTTCTTTTTGATCAAAAATTCGATAACAGTACACTGCTGTTGATGAGTTCGGGCAATTATGGTGGCCTGAACCTGGAAGAATTTACCAAGCATTTTACGGGATAGCATTTTCTCAGGCATGTTCGTGAAGTTAGTTTTTTGAAAAATATCTGCTTTTAGTATTGATTGTTTCGTTCAATAGATAGCTATGGGGTTTTTGACGCTGCGGCTCTTGTTAAGGCGTAATTCTAAACTATTAGCCCTTTAGTTAAACTCAGGTGTTCGAACCGATATTCCAAACTTGCAGGCAATTGGCTATATTTACGCTATGCAAGAAAAACCAACATCTTTCTCTATAAAACACTGGTCAGATGATGATAAGCCCAGGGAAAAGTTGGTGTATAAAGGGAAGTCTGTGCTTTCGGATGCCGAGCTTATTGCTATTCTCATTGGTTCTGGAAGTAGAAACGAAAGTGCAGTGGAACTATCAAAGCGCATACTGGCTTCGGTCAATAATAATTTAAATGAGTTGGGGAAACTCTCCATAAAACAATTGATGCAATTCAAGGGGATTGGTGAGGCGAAAGCGGTGACAATAGCAGCAGCACTTGAAATAGGAAGACGAAGAAGGGGAGAAGATGCTGTGAAAATAACTAAAATAAGTAGCAGTCGCGATGCATTTGAATTATTGCATTCAACAATGGGCGAGTTGCCACACGAAGAATTCTGGATTGTCTACCTAAACAACGCAAATAGTGTTTTACAGTTGTCGCAACTGAGCAAGGGCGGCTTGACCGGCACATTGGTCGATGTTCGAATTGTGATGAAGCAAGCCTTGGAACTTGGGGCCGTTGCTTTGATATTGGCACATAATCATCCGTCTGGCACTTTAAAACCAAGTGCCGCCGATAAACAGATTACCCAAAAGTTGAAATTGGGTGCTGAAGCTTTGGATATAAAAGTTCTTGATCATTTGATCATTACCCAAAAGGATTATTTTAGTTTTGCCGATGAAGGAGTGCTCTGATAGACGGTAGTGAAAATTATTCCTTACCAATTTTCGGTAAAGTACCAAATGAAAGCTCTTGATTTTTTTAACTGGAATTTTAATTTTCGACAATTATGTTGCTGATCTATACCCATAAAATAACGCCCCGTTTTAGCTATATTATGAGGCAACTGTTTACGCGGATTTTAGGTATAGAGGTGTCGTATTGTACTAAGGTAGAAGATTTTATAAAGCATACTGGCCCTAAGATAACCTATACCAAGCAACCCTTGCAGAACGAATTTTTTGTGAGAAGCAATGATTTGTTGTTTGAACAGGGTATTAATGACTTTCGAATTGTTATGGGCGATTGGGAGGGCACTCCCTGTTTCTTTTCAGCAGGGGAACGAAGTAATATTCCTTTTGATATTTTTGCTGCCAGTTTTTTTCTGCTGAGTCGTTATGAAGAATATTTGCCCCATGTGAAAGATATTCATGGTCGATTTCCTCCCAAGGAAAGTCTGGCATACCAGAATGAATTTCTACAACAACCGGTAGTCGATATTTGGATGCTAAAATTGTTAAAGAAGTTGATTGAGCGATTTCCTGATATCGAATATACTGCGAAGACTTATAGATATACTTCGATTGTTGATGTTACTACCTCACACTGTTTTGCTTATAGGGGCCTTGGTCGTAGTTTGGCGGGGCTGTTTCTTGATTTGGGAAACCTAAGGCTGAAAAGGGTTGCGCAACGGGTCGGGGTATGGTTCAATGTAGGTAAAGATCCCTATAATAATTTTGATTACCTTGTAGAAACGCATAAGAAATTCAGCGTAAAGAGTATGTTTTTTTTTCAATTTGCCTCGTACTCGACTTATGACAAGAACGTGTCGCCCAATAATAACAATTTCCGTTTTTTGATTAAGTACATTGCCGATTATAGCTTGGTGGCTTTGTCAGCATCCTATAGTTCCTTTCAAGATGTTGAGCTATTAAAAAAAGAAAAGAAAAATTTAGAAGCCGTAATCAATCGCACTGTAAGCTACTCTAGACAACGCTATAACCGGGTTGACGTTCCTGAAACGTACAGAAACTTGGTCGATGCTGAGTTTACCGATGATTATACCATGGGTTACACACATGAGGTTGGCTTTAGGGCAGGTACCTGTAATCCTTTTTATTTTTATGATATAACTATGGAGATTCAACAACCTATCAAGGTTCATCCGTTCGCTGTACACGATTATGCATTTATAAACACAAAGAGTAAAGCGGCCATTTTAGATCAGGTAAATACTTTATATCATGAAATAAGAAAGGTGAACGGCAATTTTGTGCTCATCTTTTCAAATGAATTGTTGGGGGGTGATGCAAAGTTGGATTGGAAAGACTTGTATCAAACAATAATTACAAAATATCATGTTTAAGAATGTAGTAACTGATGTGTTTTTTGATTTAGACCATACACTCTGGGATTTTGACAAGAATTCGGCCCTTACTTTTGCAAAGATTTTTAAAGACAACGGAATTGATGTTGATTTGTCGGATTTTCTACAAGTATATGTTCCTAAAAATTTAGCTTTTTGGAAATTGTATCGGGAGGAGAGAATAACAAAGGAGGCCCTGCGTTACGAACGCCTTAAATCAGTTTTTGATGAGTTGACTTATACGATCCACGATGATACGATCCATACCTTATCAGAAGATTATATTACACATCTGTCCTCATTTGATCATTTGTTACCTTACACAATTGAAGTATTGGATTATTTGAGCCCCAATTATAAACTTCACATTATAACCAACGGTTTTAACAAGATTCAAGAGAAAAAACTGAAGGGGTCTAGAATACATGGCTATTTTGACCAAGTTATCGACTCTGAAATCGCAGGGGTCAAGAAACCCAACCCACTTATTTTTCAAATGGCCTTGGAACGAGCCAATGTGCAAGCTCAAAATGCCTTGATGATAGGTGATAATATAGAGGCCGATATATTGGGGGCGAGGGCCGTTGGCTTTCATGTAATGCATTTTAACGCACATAATGAACCAATGCACGAAATTTGCCAAGTGATTCACGATTTACGTGAAATAAAAACCTTTTTATAGAGTTATATAACCGTAGCACCCTTCCATTTTCGATTCGAAATCGGTGTATATCGCGCATTATTAAGATGAAAAGTTTCAGAACCTATTTAATTGCAAGTTTTGTATTGGTCTTCCTACTGAGTTCTTGTATGGAAGAACAAAACTTCGATCAATACGAAGATCTTAGATTACGTCCGACCTATGAGGCTAGTATATTGTATATTGAAGCACCTGAAAGTGCTATAGATGCCGTGTCATCGACAACCTTTTTTTCAAGGGATTTTAATTTTGACGCTTTTTCTGAAAGTGTTTTTGCCGAAAGGGTTCGCAGTGGAGTAATTACCTATGAAGTGGAGAATACGACCAATAGAGAGTTTGATCCAATTTTTGTGGAGTTTTTGGATGAAACCGAAAATGTGCTGTATACAGAAAGTTTTTATGTGCCGCCAGCCCCGACCGCAGTTTTACAACGAGAGATTACTTTTGGCCCCGGTGGTGAAAATATAGATATTATACGAAATACTTCAAGCTTTCGGGTAAGCGCCACGGTTGGTGCTGATTCAAGCACTTCTGATTTGTCGGATCCTAAAATCACCTTAAAATCGAGTGGTAAATTTACCGTTGCCTTAAAATGAGATTCCAAAAGACCTTTTTAGCGACCATTTTACTGGTATGCGGCTATGCCCATAGCCAAAATAAACAGCTCTTATATGATTTTGGGGAAGTTCCACAATCATTGATGGTCAATCCCGGTACAAAAATAGATTTTAAGTGGTACGCGGGTATTCCAATGCTTTCCGGTATTTCACTCCAAGCAGGGTCAAGTGGAATTTCGGCGAATGATATTTTTGCAGATGACGGTCTCGATATCAACGATAAGGTGCGGGATCGGGCAATCGGTGGTATGAAAATCAAGGATGAACTCAGCGGAACCTATCAGGTAGAATTGTTAACCGGTGGGTTTCAGGGTAGAAATCCCAATAATTTTTATTCCTTTGGTATTTATAACGAAGGGGATGCCATTGGGTATTGGTTCAAAGATTATGCGATTCTCGCTTTTGAAGGTAATGCTGATTATTTGGATAAAAGATTTGACCTAGGTCATTTGAAGACCCGGGGAGAAATGATGAATGTTTTTCATTTTGGCGTGAACAAACGTATGGATGATGGCTTGGTTCTAGGGCTAAGGGGCAAGCTATATTCAAGTATTTTAGACTTCAATTCAACGGGTAACCGGGGCTATTTTGTAACTACAGAAGGGCAGAACAACCTTTTGGCAAGTACCTTGAATGCCGATATGCAACTTAGAACTTCGGGACTCAATGCCTTGGAAAATGCTCAGGATGAGGGGAATTTAGCCTCTACGATTGTTAAGCGCGGTTTTTTTGGTGGCAATTTGGGGGTGGGACTGGATTTTGGTTTTTCCTATAATATAAATGAGCAACTTGTTGTAACGGGCAGCCTTTTAGATCTGGGGTTTATTTATCACGCCAACGACGTCAAGAGTTATACCTTAAATGGAAGCGCTACGGTAGAGGGAATAGAGATTATTCTGCCCAGTGCCCTGTCTGATTCCGACAGGGATTTTTGGCAAGATTTTGTTGATGAGGTAGACGCCCTAGTGCCCTTTGAAGATAACTCTGAGAGTTATATTGCCTTTAGGCCAACAAAATTATATGCGTCATTAAGGTATAACTTTGGTAAGCCGGTGCGATCAAGGTTAGACTGTGATTGTAATTATTCAGTGTCTAGCAATAAGGGTAGTTTAAAATATGCAAACGGAGTAGGGGCGCAAATTTACATGATAAATAGGCCTAGAGGCCCGCAAACTGCACTTAGCGCTTTTTATCATCGGCGATTTGGTAACATTATGGCAGCAAAAGCTACGTACACGGTAGATAAGTTCTCTCTTACAAACGTAGGTTTGGGTGTTAGCATACAGGCCGGACCCGTAAATTTATATCTTATGGCCGACAACCTTCTGGCCTATCAAAATTTGGCGGCTAGCCAGTATACTTCTTTTCAGTTAGGATTAAATATCATATCTTGGGGAAAGAATTGATATTTTGAATGCAGCGTTGATACCTTCATTTCAATTTATATAGAAGGGCATGCTTTTTGAATACTTGAATGATAAGTATATCGGAAAGATGTTTTTTGTTGATACATTGCATCTTACCAAATATATTCTTGATTCAATGTTTAGTTTTTAATATACTAGCGTGGTTTATAATAATCCAGCTTTTAAATGTACCCCTATATGAAAAAAATGTTTTTTGCGATACTCCTTATCGGAGGTTTTGTTGGCACCGTCAGTGCCCAATTGAATAATTATAAATATATTATAGTTCCCAAAAAATTCAATGAATTTAAGAAGGAGAATCAATACCAGACCAGTACGTTGGTAAAATATTTATTTGAACAGAAAGGTTTTAATGCCTTGTATGGGGATGAATTGCCCGATGAGTTGAACAGCAATAGGTGCTTGGGTCTTTGGGTCGATTTAATTGATGGTTCTTCTATGTTTACGACCAAAACTAAATTGGTTCTTAAAGATTGCGCAGAGAAAGAAGTCTTCGCTACCAAAGATGGTAAAAGTAAGAATAAAGAGTTCAAGGCGGCTTACAGCGATGCCATTCGCGATGCTTTTGATTCATTTAATACTGTTAACTATGTTTATGACGGTAAAGATAATTCGCAAAAATCAGCCCCAATAACCGTTAATTTCAAGAACGATGTAAAAAAATTGGAAGAGAAGAAAGAGGTGGTCGCTCAAAAAAATAATGAAAATGCGGCTGTTATTAAACAAGAAGCATCAACGGCACGACAAACCTATAAAAGTGTCAAGCCCGTGCAATCTGATATTAAGAAAGTGGCAGCCGCTACCGGAACGCTTTATGCGCAAAAACTACCAGAGGGCAATGGGTATCAATTGGTAGATAGTACGCCCAAAATTCTGATGAAAGTTTATAAGACTTCAATGCCAGACTATTATTTAGGAAAGAAGGACGGTACTGATGGAGTGTTGCTAAAAAAAGACGGAAAATGGATTTTTGAATATTATGAGGATGGTGTTTTGAAGGCTGACGAGCTCGACATTAAATTTTAATAATTCTATTGGTACTTATCCTTCCATCGTTTTTTTAAAAAGTCCTGTATGGCATTTTCCCGCTGATTGTTGCCTGGTTTGTAGAATGAAGTACCCGTCAATTCTTCAGGTAAAAATTCTGCATTCACAAAATTATTCTTAAAGTCATGGGCGTATTTGTAATCTGCCCCATACCCGAGGTCTTTCATTAACTTCGTCGGGGCATTGCGCAAGGGCATAGGAACAGAGAGGTCCCCTGTTTGTTTTACGACCTGTTGGGCTTTGCCTATCGCCATATAACTGGCATTGCTTTTGGCGGAAGTCGCTAGGTAGATGGCGCATTGACTTAAAATAATACGTGCCTCCGGGTAGCCAATTGTGGTGACAGCTTGAAAAGCATTGTTGGCAATGACCAGTGCTGTCGGGTTGGCCAAGCCAATATCTTCCGAGGCCGAAATAAGCATTCGCCGGGCTATAAACTTTACATCTTCACCTCCTTCGATCATACGTGCCAGCCAATAGACAGCTCCGTTCGGGTCACTTCCACGGATCGATTTGATAAACGCAGAAATAATATCATAGTGCTGCTCGCCGGTTTTGTCATAGAGAACGGTGTTCTTTTGTACCTTTCCCATAACCATTTTATCGGTAATAATTATCGTATCCGACGCCTCGGATGTTATAACCAATTCGAAAATATTAAGAAGTTTTCTACCGTCTCCCCCTGAAAGTCGCAGTAAAGCTTCCGTTTCTTTTAATGTTATTTTCTTAGATTTTAGAAAAGTATCCTTCTCCATGGCACGGTGGAGTAGATTCTCAAGGTCGCTTTTGCCAAAGGGATTAAGTACGTATACCTGACAACGTGACAACAGGGCCGGAATGACCTCGAAGCTGGGGTTTTCAGTGGTAGCGCCTATTAGCGTCACCCAGCCCTTCTCAACGGCCGCCAACAATGAATCTTGTTGTGATTTGCTAAAGCGATGAATTTCGTCAATAAATAAAATCGGGTTTTTAGAAGTGAAAAGGCCACCGCTTTGCTTTGCCTTTTCAATGACTTCCCGAATGTCTTTTACCCCACTATTGATGGCACTCAACGTATAAAATGGACGACCGCTTTCATGGGCGATAATATTGGCGAGGGTGGTTTTTCCTGTTCCTGGTGGTCCCCAAAAAATAAGGGAGGGTAGAAGGCCTTTCTTAATTTGTTGGGTCAATGAACCATTTTCCCCAACCAAATGGAGTTGGCTAATGTAATCGTCTAAAGTTTGTGGGCGCACCCTTTCGGCTAATGGTTCATTCATGCGATAAAATTAAGATAAAATAGGAGATGACGATTTGTCGTTGTTATATTTATGGAGAGGTTCTTGTTTTTTGAATGTTAAGTTCAATAATTTGATTTGTCGTTAACTCTTTGATTTGAGTTTCTTTAGGGAATAAAGGGGGCGGCAAAATAATTTTTTAACGGCTAGTTGCAACAGGTTTATTTTTTAATCTACATGTCTGAACATCAATATTTCAAATTTACAAATGCAGTGGTTTTGGCGCCAATGACAGCCATACTTTTGATTTGGACGGTGTTTTGGTTTGAACTACGCTTTCAGGTCAACCTGAACCAATTTGGTGTTGCCCCCAGAAATTTTGTGGGGCTACGTGGCATAATTTTCAGCCCTTTTATCCATAGTTCTGTTGAACACCTTTACAACAATACCATCCCTTTGGCGGTATTGTTAGCTGCCTTGTTTTACTTCTATAGAAATATTGCCTTGAGGGTTTTGTTTTTGGGAATACTGCTTTCCGGATTTATGACATGGGCAATCGGTAGGCCTTCATACCATATTGGGGCGAGTGGGGCTATTTATGTTTTGGCCAGTTTTATGTTTTTTAAAGGCATTTTTAGTAAGTACTACCGGCTGGTGGCGCTTTCGCTCATTGTTGTTTTCATTTATGGAAGTTTACTCTGGTATATTTTTCCGATAAAGGACGATATTTCTTGGGAAGGCCATTTGTCGGGATTTTTAACCGGATTGCTGCTGGCCATATTCATCAAAGCAAAACTACCTTCCGTGAAGAAATATGATTGGGAATTAGAGGATTTTAATGAGGAGGAAGACGAGTTTTTACAGCAATTTGATGAGGATGGGAATTTTATAGAGCGCAAGGCCGATGAAATGAAGCTTGGCGCCGAAGAGGTGAAAATCACCTATCACTACAAAGAGAAAGGAGACGATGCCAATTCTTAAACTATCAATTCAGGATTGCAAATTTTGACGCTGCCGTACGGCCTCATAAAGAAAAACACCACAGGCCACAGATACATTTAAGGAGCCAATTTCACCAAGTAGGGGAAGTTTGGCGCTATGATTTGCTACCTTTATAATAGAGGGCGAGATACCTCTGTCTTCTGAGCCCATAATTATGGCACATGGCTCATCAAAGGGAATCTCATAGATCATGGTGTTCGTTTTTTCAGTAGCCGCGATTATTTTGATATCGCATGCCTGCAAGTAAAAAACGGCATCTTTGATATGGTCTACTTTTGCAATGGGAACCTTAAAGGCTGCTCCTGCCGATGTCTTTATCGTGTCGGCGGTTACCGGAGCGGCACCTTTTTTTTGTATTATGATGCCATCAACTCCCGTGCACTCGGCAGTTCTAATGATAGCTCCAAAATTTCGAACGTCGGAGAGTTGGTCCAAGAGTAGAAATAAGGGTAGTTTCTTGTTCGCCGTTACGTTCTCCACTAATTCTTCAAGACTATAAAAGCTAATTGGTGATATGTTGGCTACAACCCCTTGGTGGTTGTTTTGTGTCAAGCGGTTTAATTTCTCAATCGGTACGTATGAGGCATTGATGCCTTTTTTACGTAGGATGCCTTCAAGCTCTTTGAACAGGTCGCCCTTTAGTCCTTTTTGAATAAAGACTTTGTCAATGGGCTCACCCGCGTTTATAGCTTCAATGATGGCCCGTATTCCGTAGATTTGGGTTGTTTTTTGCATGAGGACAAAGGTAAATAAAAAAACCACCTCGATCGAGGTGGTTTTTAGATGTATTCACTTAAAAGTAATTTTTAATGCTCGTCTTCTGGGAAGCCGGTCCGCTTATAGCCTATCATCGAATAGATAGTGCCTGCATCATCAGAGAACTCGGCGTCAAAGGAGATTTTATCAACAGTTGTACCTCCGGTCGAAGTTGTACCGTTTTTTTCGATAACTCCATTCGTTATCGTCACGGAAACCTCATAACCATCGACATTGCTGCTCAGGGTTTCCCCTGAAAAAGTTAAAGCATCAAGGTTAATGGGGCTTTTAACTTTAAAATCCCAGATATGTCCGTGATCGTCTACCCACATTTGAGTACCATCATCGGCTGCCGTATTATATGTCGAGATTTGTTGGTAATCCAATACCAAATCGTCACCGACAAAGGTCTGAACAAACCAATCTCCAGACATTTCAACGGTACTGGTCGCTCCTGCCTCTGGTTCTCCTCCTTCATCACATGAAATTACAAGGCCACCAATCATTACAAACAGTAGTAGTTTTGAAAATATGTTTTTTTTCATTTTTATTTTTTTTAAGGTTACAGTTGCACTTGCTCCAGAGTCACGTCAAAAACGTAAGGGCCAGCGTCCCAATCAGTTTTAAAGTTTATGGTTTTGGCAGTTGGGTCTACTGTCATTTCAGTAATCATGGCTATGCCTCCAAAAGCACCAACGGCAAAATTAGGTCCGAAAGTATAGTCGTTTAAACCATTTACGGTTACCTTGGCTCCCGAAGCCGCATAGGCACTTCCATAAGCCCGGCCGTACATATAATAACCGCCAATTCCGTCAGACATTGTAAAGCTGCCATCGTCATTTTTCCAAATTATGACATATTCCATATTCTCATAATCTTCATCGACTACACCATTTCTAACGACCGTAGATCTATATAAACCTGCAATATTATCAACAAGATTACCTGTCTCCGCCACAATTACATTTCTCGAGCCTGAAGCTTCAAACCCGTCTTTGTTGACAGCTGAGTAAGATATTGAGTAATTGTCTTCTACATTGACATCCAGGGTACCTCCCCTGAAAATTCCATTTGAAGTAGTTTCTACATTGACCGGTACACCTGATTCAGCGGCGTCGGCACCAGGGTCTTCATAGTTTGAGCCTTTTTCAACTAAAATAACGCTGCTGCCCTTAATATTGAAAACGGCGAAATTGGTAACTTCGGAAACATCACCTGTAGATTCTGTTTCACAAGCTGTAAATAAGAAACAGCTAACAACCCCTAAGGATAAAATTAAATTTTTCATAATACTATTTTTTTATTATTTCCACCAAACTGGAACTGTTATCTTAACTGGAGTGCTCGGTGCATTTGCATTTCTGGTCAATTCATCATTGGGCCATTCCAACCTTTGGGGGAATTCTCCACCTGTTGAGCCTTCTACTGAATAGGCAAATTGCCCTGAAACATAGCCAGGGTCTGATTGAGCTACACTTGATTCTGCAGGAATACCTGTCCTGTTATGTTCAAAGAACGACTCAAAGCCGTTACCTGGGAAACTTGAAATCCATTTTTGGGTAATAATAGCTTCTAGTTTTTCTTCTAGTGTACCCGCTGTTGGATATTCATAAACGCCACCGCTTGCAATGAAAGGAGCGGCATCAAATCCCCATTTGTTGAAGGACTCGGTCACTGCAGCATCGTACAGAGCCTTCGCTCCCGCACCGGCACTATATCTTTCCCTAGCTTCTGCTTGCATAAACATACTGTGCTCTGCAGAGATAAAATAAACCGGGGTGGTTGCCGATAGGTTGACAATGGAAATTGAGGCAGGAGCTGCACCACTTTGGTAATCACCTTGATTAAGTGGAACTCCCGTGCCATAAAAAGCATCGAGTCTTGGATCGGCATTATCAGAAAGAAAAGAGTGCATTGTAGTACTGGCCCTAAGATTAGTTGCCGTATTCAATTGTCTTCTGTCACTTTCATATAATGGGTTACTTCTATTAGCTTCATCTATGAATTGTGTCATTGCAGCATCTTCAGATAAGAAGTTGTTTCCTAAAGTCGCAATCCCACTCTGAGCTACAGAAGGTCTGGCATTCGTTTGTCTAAGATAAATCTTCAACTTTAAAGTATTGGCGAACTGTACCCATTTGCTCATGTCTCCCGCGAAAATGAAATCATCACTTTGAGGGGCACTACCTTGTGATGATGCTAAATTCTTCGACAGAGCGTCGTTTAAATCGGCGATCATTAGGTCATATACCTGCTCACCAGTGTTGAAGGAAGGTTCAAAGTTGGTAAAATCATTCGCATCCTCATAAGGAATGTCATCATACCAATCAGCCAGAATTTGAGACCCATAAACTTCAAGGGTGGTGGCAATCAAATAATAATTCCAATTGCCCGCCTCAAATGCATTTCTCTTAATGTTTCTAACATCACCAAGCGCATCGTACATATTGTTCCATGCTCCTTGGTAGTTTGTCGAGTTGATAGAATAGGCGTCTATGGTCCGGTATTGGTTTGCAGCATTACTCTGCGCCCAAAATTGAGACCACATTCCACCGATTATCGCGAATTCAGCTCCCTGTGCACCAACGATACCCGTTATGGCAGAAGGTAATTCTGTAGCGGGTGCTACGCCGTCAGGAGATAGTCTATCTGGATCACGGTTTATATCCAAATCATCTTCGCAAGATGCGAATAGAAAAATCATGCATAAAGCACTTACTATTATTTTTTTCATCTCTTTCATTTTTATTTTTTTAAAATGATAATTTAAGGGCGGCTCCATATGTTCTTTGAGCCGGGTTGGCGGCGAATTCTCCGAATTCACTGGCAAGATCACTACCAAAAGTAGTTACCTCAGGATCGACATACGGATTTTCATCCGGAGTCCATAAGAATAAATTCTTGCCATAGACGCTTACAGAAGCGGCAGACAGCCCAATAGCCTTAACGGCATCAGTCGGAAACTTGTAAGACAATGAAAGGTCTCTCAACCTGATGAAAGTTTTATCAATTACGTGGGTATGCTCAATCGCAGGATTACTCCCTGTTCCCCAGAAATTAGTGACTTGATCAAAATCGATGGGAGTGGTGTTCTCTGAATAATTGCCATTACCATCGTCTACTACGGAATTCGGAACTATAAATGGATTACGCTCATTATAAGTCGTAGCAATTGAATTTCCTGTAAAACCTAACAAGCGGTTGGTGTACGAATACATCTCTCCACCTTCTTTCCAATCCAAGCCAAAAGAAAGGCTTACATTTTTATAGGTAAAGGTGTTTTTAAGACCCATTACGAAATCACGTTGCGAAGTTCCTAAGTCTTGTTCCTCTTCATCTTGAACATAAAAGCCCGTATTGGCGTCTACGATATATTGGCCATCAGCGGTTTTTGCCGGACCTCTAAATCTAAATACACCTAAAGGTCTACCTTCTTCAGCATTGAAAGAAGTACCGTAGGCACTGTTAATGACGAATCTGTCAAGTCCTCTTAAGTCGGTAACCTCATTGTCGTTTTTGGTAAAGGTGTAGCCAATGTTCCATTTGAAATTTTCTGTAAGTACGGGAGTGAGCCCTAGCGCTAGTTCAATACCTTTGTTACTTACGTCGGCATAATTTCCAGTTATCTGTAAATAACCGGTTGACCTCGGTAAAAGACGATCGATCAATAGATCTTCGGTTTTCTTAACATAGTACGCAACATCCAAGGTTATTCTTCTATTAAAGAATGCAGCGTCAGCACCAAACTCATACTCTGTTGTGATTTCGGGCTTCAGCTCGGAGTTTCCAAGCTGGGAATTTAACTCGAACGAGTTTACACCTCCTATGGGCATATTAATCTGTCCAAAATAAGCACCTGCCGTACCTTGAACTAAAGTAGATTCAGTTTTGTAAGGACTGGTGTCGTTACCTACCTGTGAAATACCTCCTCTTAACTTAACAAAAGCCTGTCGACTATCAAAAATGATTGCACTTGCCGTTGCCGATGGGTAAAAATAAGAGTTGTTGCCCATAGGCAAGGTTGAAGACCAGTCATTTCTCGCGGTTAAGGTTAGGAAGTATTTTTCCATAAAACCTAAAGTAGCGGTTCCGAAAAGACCCAATGTTCTTCGTAACTCATTGTTATTGGTTACTGTTGGGGTTACAGCACTGTTGCTGATTTCATAGTAGTCAGGAATGTCCAAATCTGTAATAGCCACAGAAAGTTCATCGAAAGATCTCTGGTTGTAGGTAAGACCAGCAGATGAGGTCAAATTTAAATCACTTGAAATTTGTAAATCGTGATTTAAAGTAAAATAAGTATCATACTGTTTTCTTTCAATTTGATATTCTGTCACACCACCGACAATCGGAAGTGTATTTAGTAATTGTTGTGCAGACCCTGGAGTATAGTCTACTTTGGCACCGTAACTTTTACGCTTTAAGTTTTCTATGTCCGCCCCAATTTGCCAAACAGCAGTTAAGGAAGGAGTCACATTAAAAGTGAAATTAAGGTTGCCAAAAAGACGATTGCTCGCAATGTTGGTAGAGTTTTCATTGACAACAAAATATGGATTAGATGCATAAGGGGTGTAAAAGTTGTCATTGGTGTTGAACGGGTTGTTCTCGTAATCATACAAATCTACAAGACTGATATCGCGAGGTACCTGAAGAATTTCCTGCATAAAGGTATTCCCTTGCCCTGCAGCATCACCTTGGCCTGTATTTACAACATTTTGATCTCTTTCGATGTAGTTTGCACTAGCCCTAACGGCAATTTTTTCATTTTTAATACCTGCGTTCAAACTAAAGGCCTTACGGTCATATTTGTCGGCATCGGTCGGTATTACACCGTCACTGTCAGTGTTCGTGAAACCCAAAGAATAATCTGAATTTGCTCCACCACCACTAACCCTGATAGAGTTGGTATATACGCTTCCTTGATCGTAAAAATCTTTGACATTGTCGGGGAGTGCCACGTATGGTTTTATTTGTTGGGCATTGTCAACAATCTGTCCCCAGGGGCGTATGGCTCCATTGTATTCAGGTCCCCAAGAACCATTTTCGTTACTGGCACCAGGCAGGCCGCTGCCGGGAAGGGCGGAAGAACTAGATCCGTTCCATCCTTGTCCGAAATCATTCTGGTAGTGAGGAACCCTTGATACTTCCAAAACATCCATTGAAGTGGTGAAATCTATGGATATTTTAGAGGTGTCCTTCCCTTTTTTAGTTGTAATCAAAATGGCACCGTTGGCACCTCTCGATCCATAAACTGCGGTTGCGGCAGCACCTTTAAGTATGGTTATGTTTTCTATACTGTTCGGGTCTAAATCATTTACACCTGAACCACCATCAAAAGTTCGATCCGCACTATTGTCATCTGTGTTACTATTTGATTCATTGTATATAGGTGTGCCGTCTACCACGTAAAGTGGAGAGTTGCTACCCGTAATAGATGAAAAGCCACGCACGATTACCTTGGCAGATGCACCGGGCTGCGCGGGTGCGGTAATATCCATACCTGCTACCTTTCCTGAAAGAGACTCGAAGGGGTTAGTATTGGTTACATCGGTCAAATCATCGTTACTTAAACTGGTAGAGGCATAACCTTGGGCTCTCGGCTGAAGTTTAGTACCTAATACCCCAGTAACCACAACTTCTTCCAGAGCTTGGGCGTCTTCCTCCATTTGAACATTGATGGTACTGCCAGACCCGATTGTCTGACTCACATCTTTTTGCCCAATAAAGGTGAACGATAATACTTGTCCAACTTCGCCTGAAATTGAATAATTTCCGTCGAAATCGGTTTGCGTACCGTTCGTAGTTCCTTTTACAAGGATGTTTACTCCGGGAAGCGGTAGACCATCTTGGTCGGTGACCGTACCCGAAATTGTTTTTTGCTGTGCAAAAGTAATGTGCACGGCTAACGCCAGAACGAGCGTCAAAAGTCCATTCAGTTTTGTCTTCATTTTATAATTATTTGAATTAGCTAGCTGCAAAAATCCTAAAATCGTGTTAATAATCCAACTTTTTGGGCAAAAAACTTATGCATGCATAGTTTTTTGATTGTTAAATAATGAAAACATTAGGGATATTTTAAGTTTATTTTAACAAAATAAATAGCGCTTATTACAAATATAACAGTAATTCCTACGTAGTTAGGGCGATGTGGGTTATTTATTGTTAAATAATTGACAAAGTCATAAAATGTGAAAAAATATATTAGAAAATCATAAATGTTAATGTTTTTCATGGTCTTTCGAAAGATTTATAAGGAGTACTTCGGTTGTTGGGGCGATTTTATTGGTTGGTTAAGGGGTTTTTAATTGGTCAAGTTCTAGATAGCGGGTGTATATGGCTATTACATGTCGTTATGGGTTTGTTTTGGGGGTGAATTGAAGAATTGATTCTGTTTGGAATGTAAATGAAAATAGGATTGATTGGTAGTGAGTGTTTTGGTGTCTTAATAATGGAATACGGAATTTGTCTTTTGTTTTTTTGTGTGCTGATAGGTAATTCTCCCCAGTTGAGTTTTTAATCTTTTTTAGGTGATTTTAATTTGAATAAACATGTATTGGCTTTTGGGTAATAGTAGGTTAGATGTTTTGTGGGTATTTTAAGGGTGGTAAAGAGGGTGTTTTGCGGGGATTTAAAGAAATCCGACAAAATTAATGGAATAGGATTTGAATTATTATGAAATATTGTTACATTTGCCAGCCCTAAAACGGGGCTAAGTTTTTTTATACATATATAATAGTATGCCAACAATTTCACAATTAGTACGAAAAGGAAGGGCCACAATTACCAAGAAGAGTAAATCGGCTGCTTTGGATTCGTGTCCACAAAGGAGAGGAGTATGTACACGTGTATATACTACTACTCCAAAGAAACCAAACTCGGCAATGCGAAAAGTTGCAAGGGTAAGGTTGACTAATGGTAAGGAGGTCAATGCCTATATACCAGGAGAAGGACACAACTTGCAAGAGCACTCGATAGTATTGGTTAGAGGCGGAAGGGTGAAAGATTTGCCAGGTGTTAGATACCACATTGTAAGAGGTGCTTTGGATACTGCAGGAGTTGCAGGAAGAACCCAAAGAAGGTCTAAATACGGAGCAAAACGCCCTAAGAAGTAAATGAATTAAGGTTGTGTGGGCCGGTTGTTTTGGTGATATGAAGCATTTTTGCTTCAGTGTCTGAAACCATAAAAGCTCGATGCAAACCGCAAACTTTGAAAAATGAGAAAAAAACAGGCAAAGAAAAGACCGCTTTTACCGGATCCTAGATTTAATGATCAATTGGTTACGCGTTTTGTGAACATGATGATGTGGGACGGTAAAAAGTCTATTGCATTCAGTGTGTTTTACGAAGCAATTGATATTGTTGAGGAAAAGAAGACTGATGAGGAAAAAACGGCATTAGAGTTATGGAAAGATGCGCTTTCAAATGTAATGCCCCATGTTGAGGTGCGCAGCCGGCGTGTGGGTGGTGCTACATTTCAGATTCCAATGCAGATTAGGCCAGATCGTAAAATATCAACGGCTATGAAGTGGTTGATTAGCTTCGCGCGTAAGCGTAACGAAAAAGGCATGCCGCAAAAGTTGGCCGCCGAAATATTGGCTGCCTCTAAAGAAGAGGGTGCTGCCGTGAAGAAAAGAACGGATACGCACAGAATGGCAGAAGCCAACAAAGCATTTTCCCACTTTAGATTTTAATCAGAAATGGCAAGAGATTTAAAATATACAAGAAATATTGGTATCGCTGCACATATTGATGCCGGAAAAACTACAACTACAGAACGTATACTTTTTTATACGGGTGTTAGTCATAAGATAGGTGAGGTGCATGATGGTGCTGCGACCATGGACTGGATGGAGCAGGAGCAGGAACGTGGGATAACCATCACCTCGGCGGCTACTACATGTACATGGAAGTTTCCTTTAGAGAACGCGAAGCCGTTACCAGATACGAAAGATTATCATTTTAATATTATCGACACTCCCGGTCACGTTGATTTTACCGTTGAGGTAAATAGGTCTTTACGTGTGTTGGATGGGTTGGTTTTTCTTTTTAGTGCGGTTGATGGTGTTGAGCCTCAATCTGAAACGAACTGGAGGTTGGCCGACAATTATAAAGTGCCGCGTATCGGTTTTGTGAACAAAATGGATCGCCAGGGTTCTAATTTCTTGATGGTGTGCAAACAGGTCAAGGAAATGTTGGGTTCTAATGCAGTTCCTATTGTGTTGCCAATTGGTGACGAGGCTGATTTTAGAGGTATTGTCGATTTGGCTAAGAATAGGGCTATTGTATGGCATGATGAGGGCTTTGGTGCTACTTTTGATGTGATTGATATTCCTGAGGAAATGAAGGCTGAAGTACGCGAGTACAGAGCAGCTTTGATTGAGGCTGTAGCGGAATATGATGAGGAGTTGATGGAGAAGTTCTTCGAAGATGAAGATTCAATTACAGAAGAAGAGGTGCACGCGGCTTTAAGGGCTGCTGTTATGGATAGGGCTATTATACCTATGATTTGTGGTTCTTCGTTTAAGAATAAAGGGGTTCAGTTTTTATTGGATGCTGTTTGTAGGTATTTGCCATCTCCATTGGATAAAGATGCGATTGTAGGTACGGATCCAGAGACTGGTGAGTCAATAAGTAGAAAGCCTGATGTAAAAGAGCCATTTTCTGCTCTAGCTTTTAAAATTGCTACAGATCCTTTTGTAGGGCGCTTGGCTTTCTTTAGAACATATTCGGGTCGTCTAGATGCGGGATCGTATATTCTAAATAACCGTTCGGGCAAGAAAGAACGTATTTCGCGCATCTATCAAATGCATTCGAATAAGCAAAATGCTATAGATTATATTGAAGCAGGAGATATTGGGGCCGCGGTAGGTTTTAAGGATATTAAAACGGGTGATACGATGTCTTCTGAAAAACATCCTATTGTGTTGGAGAGTATGGACTTTCCTGACCCGGTGATAGGTATTGCTGTAGAGCCTAAGACCAAAGTCGATGTAGATAAGTTGGGTATGGCTTTGGCGAAGTTGGCCGAAGAGGATCCTACTTTTCAGGTGAAAACCGATGAGGCTTCAGGTCAGACCATTATTTCTGGTATGGGTGAGCTTCACTTGGATATAATCGTTGATCGTTTAAGACGTGAATTTAAAGTTGAGGTCAACCAAGGTCAGCCTCAGGTTGAATATAAAGAAGCGCTTACTAAAATGGCGGCTCACAGAGAAACTTATAAAAAGCAATCTGGTGGTCGTGGTAAGTTTGGTGATATTGTATTTGAAATGAGCCCTGCCGATGAGGATTTCGAAGGAGAAGGATTGCAATTTGTCGATGAGATAAAAGGTGGTCGTATACCTAAAGAGTTTATTCCATCGGTAGAGAAAGGTTTTGCTGCTGCAATGCTTAATGGACCATTGGCTGGATTTGAAATGGATACTATGAAAATAGTATTGAAAGATGGCTCTTTCCACCCTGTGGATTCTGATGCACTTTCTTTTGAATTGGCTGCGAAAATGGGTTATAAGGCTGCTGGTAAAGCTGCTGGTGCGGTTATCATGGAGCCTATAATGAAAATCGAGGTGATAACGCCTGAAGAAAATATGGGTGATATTGTCGGTGATTTAAACCGAAGACGAGGTACTATTACCAATATGAGTGACAGAGCTGGTGCAAAAGTGGTAAAAGGTACAGTTCCGCTTTCAGAAATGTTTGGCTATGTTACATCTTTAAGAACGTTGTCTTCCGGTAGGGCGACATCAACTATGGAATTTTCTCATTATGCAGAAACTCCATCGAATATTTCAGAGGAAGTTATTAAGGCAGCTAAAGGGGTAACGGCATAATTTTTAGAAGATGAGTCAGAAAATTAGAATAAAATTAAAATCTTACGATCATAATTTAGTGGATAAGTCTGCTGAGAAAATTGTAAAAACGGTTAAGACGACTGGAGCTGTGGTAACGGGACCAATTCCATTGCCAACACATAAAAAGATATTTACCGTTTTGCGTTCTCCGCACGTAAATAAGAAATCGAGAGAGCAATTTCAGTTAAGCTCATATAAAAGGCTTTTGGATATTTATAGTTCTTCATCTAAAACTATTGATGCGCTTATGAAGTTAGAGCTTCCTAGCGGTGTCGAAGTAGAGATTAAGGTCTAATCGCTTTCCCGTTAGAGACGGGTCTCATCTAAAAATGGATGAGGAGGGAATTAATTTCCCGCATTCGTGGGAATGAACATGTCCGGAGCTGCGTGCAAAGGAAAAACGGAAAAAGAATACATTCAGGGCTGGATGATTTCTTGCCCTGTTTTTTTGCAAAAAAAATTGAGTAATAGTTGAATATTAAATATAAATAAATTATGTCTGGGTTAATAGGAAAAAAAGTAGGCATGACCAGTATTTTTGATGAGAACGGAAAGAATGTTCCGTGTACTGTCATTGAGGCTGGACCATGCGTGATTACCCAAGTCAGAACCGAAGAGGTCGACGGGTACAGTGCCCTTCAGCTTGGTTTCGATGACAAGGCAGAGAAACGTGCTAATAAGGCCGAAGCGGGTCATTTCAAAAAAGCAGGTTCTTCTCCGAAGAAAACAGTCGTTGAATTCCGGGATTTTGAAGGTGAATACAAATTGGGAGACACTATAGGTGTCGATGTTTTCCAAGAAGGGGAATTTGTTGACGTTGTTGGTACGTCAAAAGGTAAAGGTTTTCAGGGGGTTGTTAAAAGACACGGCTTTGGTGGTGTCGGTCAGGCAACTCACGGTCAACACAACAGACTGAGGGCTCCTGGTTCTATCGGTGCGGCATCAACACCTTCAAGAGTGTTTAAGGGGATGAAAATGGCTGGTAGAATGGGCGGTGATCGTGTTACTGTTCAGAACCTGAGAGTGTTAAAAATAGTTCCAGAAAAGAATCTTTTAGTAGTAAAAGGTTGTGTGCCTGGTCATAAAAACGCTTACGTAACGATTGAGAAGTAATGAAAGTAGCAGTTTTAGATATTAAAGGAAAAGAAACCGGAAGAAAGGTAGACCTTTTGGATGAGGTTTTCGCAATAGAGCCGAACAATCACGCAGTGTATTTGGATGTCAAGCAATATTTGGCGCACCAGCGACAGGGAACGCATAAATCGAAAGAACGTGGTGAGATTGCTGGTAGTACCAGAAAGATTAAGAAGCAGAAGGGTACTGGTACAGCTCGTGCCGGTAGTATAAAGTCACCTATTTTCAGAGGTGGTGGGAGAATTTTTGGGCCAAGGCCTAGAGATTATAAGCAGAAGCTGAACAAGAACTTAAAGCGTTTGGCGCGAAAATCTGCGTTGAGTATCAAGTCAAAAGAGCAAGCTATTTTGGTTGTCGAGGACTTTAATTTTGAAGTGCCTAAGACTAAAGATTTTATGCAGGTTTTGAAGTCCTTGGGCTTAGAGAACAAAAAATCTTTGTTTGTGTTGGGTGATTCAAATAATAGCGTATATTTGTCTTCGCGTAATTTGAAGCGTTCTGAAGTCGTAAATAGCTCAGAATTAAGTACTTATAAGATATTAAACGCAAATAATATCGTATTGTTGGAAGGCGCTTTAGAAGGGTTGCAATCAAACTTAAATAAATAGGAAAACCATGAGTGTGTTGATAAAGCCAATTATAACGGAAAAAATGACCGCGGATAGTGAGTTGCTCAATCGTTATGGTTTCATTGTAGATCCAAGAGCGAACAAAATACAGATTAAAGATGCGGTTGAAGCTGCGTATGGTGTTTCGGTTAAGAAAGTGCGTACAATGAACTACGGCCCAAAAAGAAAATCGCGATACACCAAAACTGGTGTGCAGCACGGAAAGACTAATTCGGTCAAGAAGGCAATCGTTGATGTAGTAGAAGGTGATATTATTGATTTTTACAGTAATCTATAGAGACTAAAGATGTCAGTTAGAAAATTAAAACCAATCACTCCAGGACAGCGTTTTAGAGTAGTAAATGGATTTGACGCCATTACTACTGATAAGCCGGAGAAAAGCTTGCTTGCTCCGTTAAAAAAGTCCGGAGGTAGAAACAGTCAAGG
>NZ_CAXBGN010000006.1:0-404018 GCF_963975415.1 uncultured Kriegella sp. | reverse complement strand
CACTCGGAACTTCCGATGTCGCTTTCCCGACACAGAACGCCGTAAAGACCTATGTGGACACCCAGATTGCAGCCAGTCCCGATGATGATACCACATACACCGCAGGCACCGGTCTTGACCTTACTGGCACCGAATTCTCGGTAGATAATTCAGAAATTGCCCCCGATTGGTCTAACATCACCAATATACCATCGAATTTGGATACTGATAACACCAACGAATTTCAGACGCTTTCAATTTCCGGCAGCGACTTGACAATTTCCGATGGAAATACGGTGAATCTTTCCATTGTGGGAGGCAACTTGACAAATCTGACCCAAAATGACGCCACAGGGGTTATCAGTTACGTCAATGAGGCAAGCACGACCCAAACAGCGGAGGTTATTTCTTCCGATACCGATAACTCAATCAGTGCCGGTACTGATGGCGGCGCCTTTTACAATAGTATGGTTAAGGCGATAGGTAAAATTTCCGCTGTCGGTGTTGCTTTAAAGGCAACAGCGGGAGTTACAGTAACAAAACAGTTAGGATTCGGACATTACAGAGTAAATCTTCCTGTAGGGATGGTCTCCGATGCCAATTATATTATTCAATTGAGCCAGCCCGGACGGGATGGTGTTGGAAATGACGACCCTGGTATTTCCTATAGCAATCAATCAACCGACGGTTTTGACGTCATTATAGGGGACAATGACAATGGAGGAACCGCAAGAGCACGATTCGATTCAGAATTCATGTTCGTTCTTTTAGATCTTTAAATTATGAAAAAACTAGTATTTAAACTTTTATTGATGGCGCCTCTTGTTGGCTGTTTTGGTCAAATAGATGCGAATCTTCTATTGGGTCTTACCCGTGCAACTACCCTCGAAATGAATGCCATAACAGGTTCTATCGAAGGAAGTTTACTTTATAATACCGATGAGGCCAGAATGTATATTTTTGATACGTCCAATTGGGAAGAAATTCCCTTTTCAATTGACCTTCCCACTATTTCCGGCACCCAAGGGTCTATCTTCTTTGCGGATTCCAGTGGTGACCTTTCCGAAAATAATAATCAACTATTTTGGGATGCCACCAACAACAGGTTGGGAATAGGAACCAACACACCATCATATACATTAGAGGTCACGGGCGCCATGCGAGCACCTTCGATCACCAGTGATGATGGAACCGCACTTGCACCAGCCTATAATTTCAACAGTGATACGAACACGGGTGTGTACCTATCTGCCACAAATCAACTATCGTTCTCCACAGGGGGTATAGACGCCTTGACTTTAAATGCCGACCAAAATATGGGCGTAGGTACTGCAAGTCCGAATTCTCGACTGGAGACTGGAGGCTCCTTTGCAACTGCAATAGATGCCGTAAGTGGCAACATAACCCTAGATGAAACGCATCATACCATAATTAACGACGGATATGATGTAATTACTTTACCTGCGGCCAGCACCTGCAAGGGGCGCATGTATATCATAAAGAATACTTCAGCCGCTGGCTCCACAGTGATTAGTGCATTCAAGACACTTTTGAATATTGACGGAACGCTTATTCTTCCGCAGACGGTCTTATGGATTCAGAGCGATGGAACGGACTGGCAACAGATACAATAGGAATGAAAATAATTTTAAACATTGTATCGCTATTCTTCTGTGTATGTGGATTTTCCCAAACAAACTTCCACAATACCGGAAACCTAAAGATCTTTGAAGAAGGAGCAATGGGTTTTCACACACATCTCAGAAACGATGGTTTATTCGATGATAATAAGGGACTTGTAGGTTTCTATAGTGACGACCCGATTACCGTTTCCGGTGCATTATCCCCAACTTTTTATGATATGGAAATAATGACCGATACTTACGTAAGTTTAGAAACCACCGTTAATGTGGTTCACAATGCCAACTTTATATCAGGTGATTTTTTCACTCCTCGCGAAACATCTTGGATACACCTCAACTTTCAGTCAAATGCATTTTATACAGGTGAAAGTGACATGACCAAGGTCAATGGCTTTTCAGCAGCTACTCAAATGCAGAATGTCACTTTCCCAGTAGGCGACGCTTTAAAATTACGCCCCCTAATATTGCACTCCCAAGAAGTAAACCAGACGACCAAATGTGCTTACTTTTTTGAAGACCCTAATAATTCTTCAACTTATAACCGCTCTTTTGATACGGAAAGTCGAATGCTCAACATTGAGGCTATTAGCAGTAGGGAGTTTTGGCGGCTCGAGGGTACCGTCACCGCTACCTTGCAAATCAGTTGGGACGAACGCAGCGAAATAGAAAAACTTACCGACGATGTTGAAAAAATAATCCCTGTAGGCTGGAATAAATCCGAGGCTCGATGGGAAAGTTTGGCCAGCTTCGCTGCAGTCGGAACCCTCGAACAAGGTTTTGTATCATCTAAGCCTTTTATCCCTAACGATTACGAAATAATAAGTTTCGGTGCATTAGGCAACCCATGGCATTTTCTCACCCCAGATAACTACTTGGTTACGGCAAACGGAGATGGCAAGAACGACGCGCTCGAAATTGAGGAACTTGAGCTTTCGCCAAACAATCATATGCAGATTTACGACCGCTTTGGTCTAAAGGTGTTCGAAATGCCCAATTATACTAATGAATTTAGGGGGTATTCGAATTTGAATAATTTTGTTGTCGATCGCGAAAAGGCTCTACCAGTAGGGGTCTATTTCTATATTGTAACCCTAAAAGATTATGACAGGGACTTCCAAGGTTTTTTCTATTTAGCGCATTGACATGTCTTAAACCCTGTTCGATAAATTTCAATTTTACAAAATCAATCACGGAGGAATTTCATTTCACGACATCGCATTCAACGAGTTAAAATAAAAACATCAAGGGTGCTTGTATATTTCGTTAAATGAGTCAAGATTGGAGCAGGAACGCGAAACCATGAAGAATATATCCTCTTAATTTCTACTACACTGAAATTAATAAAAATCTCTATTTTTAGTAGGGCTAAGAACCCAATAACCTTGCTTGATAAGCAACAATTGCCATGAACAACTATACATTACGACCAATTACCGCAGAAGAAGCATATACCGTGCGTCTTCGAGAACTTCGAAAAGGCGGGACCTTGGAAGATTGCCGTTTCGATGGTGATCACCTGAAAACTACGGTACATCTAGGCGGCTTTCATAATCATACGCTGGTCGCCGTTGGCTCATTTCTTAAGAACGACCACACTCTGCATTCCTTGACCAATGCCTACCAACTGCGGGGCATGGCGGTTTTAGAGAAATACTGGAAAAAAGGGTTCGGCCAACAGTTACTCTTCTTTGGCGAGCAATTGTTCTCCGAGAAAAATATAGATTTCATATGGATGAATGCCCGCAAAAATGCCTTTGGTTTTTATGAAAAGCTGGGATATTCAAGAATTGGCAGTATTTTTGAAGTAGCTGACATTGGAACACATCAAGTTTTGTTCAAGAAAATAAATCAACACCCTAAATTGTAACAGATGCAACGCAGATCTTTTCTCGAAAAAAGTATTTTTACCGGTTTGGCCCTTACAGTCTTGCCCAATGTATCATTTTCACAAAATCGAGAGTGGGAATACTCTATCTTAGAGCTAATGGGAAAAGCCGATATCGAACTCTTTGGTAAAGGTATCAATCTTAGGGAGGCCGCTCATGATGCTTTTTTAAAAATGAAGAAAGCAGCCTATAGTGACGGTATCGACATTAAGATCGTATCGAGTTATAGGAGTTTTGACAGGCAGGCGGCTATCTTTGAACGTAAATATATTTCTTATACAGACAAGGGCATGGAACCGTTGGCGGCCATTGACAAGATTATTGAATATTCTACGATTCCCGGTACCAGCAGACATCATTGGGGTACTGATATTGATATAATAGATGGGTATCGTAAAGTGGAGGGCGACGTATTGGTACCTTCTAAGTTCGAGGCCGGTGGCCCTTTCGAAGATTTTAAAAAATGGATGGATGAAAATTCCAAAAAATTCGATTTCTATCTCGTATATACCGATGAACCCAAAAGAAAAGGGTTTAAATATGAGCCGTGGCACTACAGCTATGCACCCCTTTCTATACCCATGCTAACAGAATTCAGAGGTAAAAATATTCCCCTATTGCTTAAGGAAGAAGATTTTTATGGTATTGAACATTTTACTACGGGTTTTATCAAAGATTACATCCGCAATAATATACTGGATATAAACACCGAACTTTTATAGGCTTTTCGTATCTTGAAATAGCATACTAAAGCACCTTAGACATGAGAGGAGGCAATTGGAAAATACGTATTTTAATAGGATTGGCGATTGTTGCATTTGCCTTTATTCAACGCTGTAACAACAAAGAGACAAACCCATACACGGGAAGAACCCAAACCATCAATATGTCAGCTGAACAGGAGATAGCCATTGGCCTACAGAGCTCTCCCGAAATTGCCCAAGAATATGGTGGACTTTATCCTGACCAAGCACTTCAAGACCAAGTTGATCGCATAGGAAACAAATTGGTACAAAGTAGTGTGGCTAGTGAAACACCCTATAAATACGAGTTTCATTTATTGGCCGATGATGAGACCATAAATGCCTTTGCGCTTCCCGGTGGCCCCGTTTTCATTACTTATGCCCTATTTAAACAATTGAACGAAGCACAATTGGCGGGCGTTCTCGGCCATGAAATTGGCCATGTAATCGGTAGACACTCCGCAGAGCGTATCGCCGAGAGTAGTTTTTGGAAAACCATATCGATGGGAGCCTCGGTAGGTGCCGATGCCGGTGGTATTGTGGGCAGTATCGGCCAGAACACCTTATTAAAAAATGGAAGGGGAGATGAACTGGAAAGTGATGAGCTAGGGGTTCAATTTATGCTGCAATCAGGCTACGACCCCAATGAAATGATCAAAGTAATGGAAATCTTGAAGGCTGCCGCTGGTCCGAATCGAGCGCCAGAATTTCAAAGTACGCACCCAGACCCGGAAAATCGAATAGAAAAAATTAGGGAGGCTATAGAAAAGTATAAAAATCAATAGTTTATATGACACTTTTATCCGATAAAAGGCATGGACAGGGGAGCTCGATATCGTTTTAGTATTTCTTCCCGATGTTCTACCGTTAATTTCGTTGAACAACCTTCTGTTTTATCATTATTTATTTACTTTTACAGCTCCCAATAATCTTTATCACCTCAGATTTAACCCTTATAGCTTTAATTAATCATTTAAATAAAACTATATGGGAACGCTAGTACATTTTAAAAACCTCTACACAGAGGCCTTCGAGAATTGTAAACCAGCCATTGCGGTTGTAATCTTAAAGGTTTATTCCGTTTTTTGTGCCTTAATGTTGATGATGGCAGTTTATGCGCTAACAGAAAGGGCCTTAAACGGATTCGAATTTTAACGCTTTGACATTCGCTCTTTTACTTGAACACTATTTGAAGTGAATATTTAATAAAAAAACCTGAGGGCAATGCCTTCAGGTTTTTCTTTTGATTGATGATTATTACGAATTTAAATACCCATAGCTGCTTCTATGACCGCGAGGGCATCGGCTGCATTTGATAGTTCGGCATACTTTTTAACGGTATACCCTTTGTCACTTCTTATTTTGAGGTTAGCCCCATTGGCAATCAACAATTCAAGAATTTCTGCCTTGTTGTAACGTGCCGCAAATATGGCCGGGGTCATTCCCAATGATTTCTGATTTACATTTTCACCGAGTTCGATCATACGCTTTACAACGTCGTAGTCGCCTTCCATAATAGCTTTACAAAAAGAAGTAACCTCTAGCTTCTTAATTGGTGTTGAAACAACTTCACTGTTGTTTTTGTCGATTGTACTTTCTGCTTTTACGACAGTAGCCGTCAATAAACAGCAAGCGATAACTGTAAAAACTGTTTTTTTCATGATGAATGAATTTTGATTGATGAATAAAATATGATTGTTTATAAATAGACTTTTAGGCTTTGGTTTTGTTACGTCATGCATCCGCAAATAACAAAATTTTAACATAATTGAAATATCTTGATGTATTGTACAATCTCAAGGTAATATGTGTACCAAGGCATCGTTCGCTACTATCAAAATTTCGGCAATTGTGTCATTTCATACAATCCTTTTGTTGCTCAATTTGATGTTTTCGAAACCATTTATAAGTGGTTTTTTTTCCTTTCCCCATCCGTATTCGCCCAATTTACCAGACTCCTTTATTACCCTATGACACGGAATCAAATAAGCCACTGGATTACTACCAATAGCGGTTCCGACCGCCCTTACCGCCTTGGGATTCCCAATAACACCTGCCACGTCGTTATAGGCCAAATATTGTGCGCTCGGTATCGTCAACAATGCTTTCCATACATTGATTTGGAACGGTGTGCCTTTAAGATCTAACACAATTTGCTTTTTAGGAACTTCCCATGTAGCAAAATAAGCTTTGACCATAGCGCCATATTTTCCTAATTCAGATATAAAAACAGCATCGGGAAAAATAGACTTCAACAGCTCTTTGGGCGAACAATTCACTGGTAAAAAAGACAACTGACTTACTCCCAAATCAGATTCTGCTATGACCATCTCCCCAAATGGAGTTGGGATAACTTGATATTTTAAAATGAGACCTCCGCCCCTTTTTCCATACTCCCCGGGAGTGCAAGCGACCATTTCCCGAAAGTCCGACTTCATAGGCAGTTGCCAAAGTAGTACGACCTGCTTCCAAGCATTTTTTAGCATGTTCTACCGTAGTAAACTGCAAAAATTGTTTTGGGGAAACTCCGACCCATTGGTGAAAGAGCCGCTGAAAATGATACTTGCTCAAGCAAACATAATCGGAAACCTCTTCGAGTGTCGGTTGAGACCGATAGTTTTCGGTAATGAAATAAATAGCTTTCTCAATAATACTGCAATGGTATTTATTTTCCATATACCAAAAATATTGATATCATGCTCATGTCACAATCCGTTTATTGCTGTTTTCTAGTACTTGAAAGTAGATTTCCGACCATTATCATAAATTGTGTGTAAATGCCGTCCAAAATTCTTAGAGTGGCTCCAAAAAAGGAAGTCTAAATATTGGCAAATCGCCGCAGAACACAGTACTTTTGATTTCTGATAAAAATTCATTCCATGAACAAGAAAGTGATATTGATGATTTTGGATGGTTGGGGAAAATCGCCTGACCCTAAAATTTCCGCCATAGACAACGCGAATACTCCATTTATAGATTCCATAACCACCAACTATCCTAATGCCAATCTACTGACTTTCGGTATGAACGTAGGTCTTCCAGAAGGACAAATGGGCAATAGTGAAGTAGGTCATATGAACCTAGGGGCAGGAAGAATCGTTTATCAAGATTTGGCAAAAATCAATTTGGCCATCAAAGAAAATACCCTAAAGGACGAAAAAGTATTAACTGATGCCTTTGCCTATGCCAAAAAGAACAATAAAGCTGTTCATTTTCTAGGATTGGTCAGTGACGGAGGTGTTCATAGCCATACCGCTCATTTAAAAGGTCTAATCGAGGCTGGGCACACTTATGGTCTTGACAAAATGTTCGTTCATGCCTTTACCGATGGTCGTGATGTCGACCCAAGAAGTGGCAAGGGGTATTTGGTAGATCTCAATGTTTTCTGTGCCGATAAAAATGCCCAATTAGCTTCGGTAATCGGACGGTATTATGCCATGGACAGGGACAAACGATGGGAGCGTGTAAAATTGGCTTATGATGTTTTGGTCAACGCCAAAGGCGAAAAGACGACCGATATAGCTGAAGCAATGCAGGAAAGTTATGACAAAGATATTACCGATGAGTTTATAGAACCGCTGGTAATGGTAGATGGCAATGGTAAGCCCAAGGCTAGTATTCAAGAGGATGATGTCGTTATTTTCTTCAATTTCAGAACTGATAGAGGAAGAGAGTTGACTCAGGTGCTCAATCAAGAAGATAGGCATGAAGAGAATATGCATAAACTCAACCTATACTATGTGACCATGACGAATTATGACGATTCTTTCAATGGCATACATGTAATTTATGACAAAGCGAATATTGCAGAGACCTTAGGTGAAGTACTTGCCAATGCCGGCAAAAAACAGATACGTATTGCCGAGACAGAAAAATACCCACACGTTACTTTTTTCTTTAATGGTGGAAGGGAAGTGCCCTTTGACGGTGAGCAACGCATTTTATGCCCCTCTCCCAAAGTGGCAACTTACGACCTGCAACCTGAAATGAGTGCTTATGAAATTAGGGACGCCATTATACCCGAATTGAAAAAAGGCGACGTAGACTTCGTGTGTCTAAATTTTGCCAACCCTGATATGGTCGGCCATACAGGTGATATGGCAGCAGCCATAAAAGCTTGCGAAGTCGTCGATTCATGTGCCAAAGATGTTATAACTGCCGCTTCCGAAAACGGATATTCTACCATAGTAATTGCCGATCATGGCAATTGCGACACCATGATCAACCCAGATGGCAGTCCGAATACCGCGCATACTACGAATCCTGTGCCATTGATTTTGGTGGATAATGATATCAAGGAAATCAAGGATGGAGTGCTGGGAGACATCGCTCCTACAATACTAAAAATGATGGGGGTCGAGCAGCCTAAATTAATGACCCAAAAACCTTTGGTTTGAGGCAAATAAACCAAATGTTTTACATTTGCAAACTATGATAATAATTAAAACACCCGAGGAAATAGAATTAATGCGCGAAAGTGCTTTGATCGTCTCTAAGACTCTAGGTATGTTAGCCTCGGAAATAAAGCCCGGCGTTACTTCCTTACAGTTAGATACAATGGCAGAAGCATTTATTCGTGACCACGGGGCCGAACCCGGATTTTTAGGCATGTATGACTTCCCCAACAGCCTGAATATGAGTCCAAATGCCCAAGTCGTTCATGGAATACCTAATGACGAGCCCCTAAAAGACGGTGATATCATATCAGTTGACTGCGGCTCATTTAAAAATGGATATTACGGAGATCATGCCTATACCTTTGAAGTTGGTGAAGTTTCCGAAGAGACCAAAAAATTATTAAAGGTCACCAAAGAATCACTTTATTTAGGCATTCGTGAATTTAAAGAAGGAAACCGAGTCGGTGATGTAGCCTATGCCATTCAAAATTATTGTGAAGGCCATGGTTACGGAGTAGTAAGAGAATTGGTAGGTCATGGACTTGGAAAAAAATTACATGAGAGTCCTGAAATGCCAAATTATGGCAAGCGCGGAAGAGGCAAAAAGTTTGTCGAAGGCATGGTAGTAGCCATTGAACCTATGATCAACATGGGAACACGAAGAATCAAACAACTCAAAGACGGTTGGACGATTCTCACGGCAGACGGACAACCCAGCGCCCATTTTGAGCATGATGTAGCCATTGTAGATGGTAAACCAGAGTTGCTATCCACATTTCAATACATTTACGATGCATTGGGAATCGAGAGTGATGAAGAGGATGAATTCCGAAAAAAAGTGAACAACTAACAGTTGGCAATGACCAGTTGAAAAAACTTTCTAAGCTCATACTTAATACCGTACCAAGGCCATTACTCATCAAACTGAGCTACTGGGCAGGTCCACTTATTGCATTCCTTATGCGGGGGCGCACCTATACCGATCCTATAGACGGTAAAAGTTTTAGAAAGTTTCTTACTTACGGTTATGAAAAGCCCCGGGAAAATGTGCTTTCCCCCTCTACGCTGTCGTTAGAGCGGCATCGGCTCTTGTGGCTTTTTTTAAAAGACAAGACAGATTTTTTTACAGCCAAGCACAAGGTATTGCACTTTGCACCCGAGCAAGCCTTCTACAAACGCTTTAGAAAGCTTGTTAACCTAGATTATACTACCACCGACCTAAACTCGCCTTTGGCCGATGTAAAGGCCGATATTTGTGCGCTTCCGTTTCCCGATAATTCTTTTGATGTGATTTTCTGTAACCACGTTTTGGAGCATATTCCCGATGATACCAAAGCCATGCAAGAATTATATCGTGTACTGCGACCGGGCGGGTGGGGTATTTTTCAAATTCCGCAAGATTTGAGCCGTCAAAAAACCTTTGAAGACGACAGCATTACGGATCGCAGGGAAAGGGCAAAAATATTTGGCCAATATGACCATGTACGCATCTATGGAAGGGATTATTTTGACAAACTACGCAACATCGGATTCCAAGTCGAAGAAATAGATTTTACCGCTGCATTACCCGAAGTTGAAATTGAGAGATATCGTTTGGCCAAAGGAGAAATCATACCTTTTGTACGGAAGTAATTTCCCTAGCGAATCTGTAGGTGACAATTTGACGATAGACAGAAAAACCACAGCTGATTCTAAAGCACTCAGTTTAATTGATTACCAAAGCTTTGAATCCTTCGGTCATAAACTCTTGCGTGTTTCCCTGTTCATCAAGATAGACGATATAGGCCTCAAGTTCTCGTTGCTTAGATAGTGATTTTAAGGCATCATCTAAATCCATAGCCATAAATGCGGTGGCATAAGCATCTGCTTTGGCACAAGTATTCGCTAAAATTGTCGCTCCCAACGTATTCGAATTCTTTGTAAACCCCGTTATGGGATCAACGGTATGCACATATTTTTTTCCCGTGACCGGATCTACCCTAAAGTGGCGATAATTGCCAGATGATGCCAACGCCTTATTCTTCAACCCGATCATCAACTTCATTTTTCGCATCTCTTCCATTTGGGGATCATCCACCCCGACCGTCCAAGGCTTTTTCTTTAGTTTGTTCGAGCCTTTTCCGACGAGTTCCCCCCCTACTTCTATAAGATAGTCTTCTATTCCTTTTGCATCGAACAAAAGGGCCAAACGGTCAATCGTATAGCCTTTTGCCACAGCATTAAAATCAAAATAGATATTGGGTTTCGTTTTTTTTATGGTGCCTTTTTCAGTCATGCATACTTTATCAAATCCCACAAAATCTAATAGACTATCGACCTGTATACTGTCCATCTTAATTTGCTCCCCTGGACCAAAGCCCCAAGCATTGACCAATACGCCTACGGTAGGGTCGAAATAACCATTGGTCTTATAATTTATCTCTTTGGAAAGCACAAAAACATCATGAAACATATCATCTACCACCACCGTTGAATCACCTCCATTGATTTTTGAAATATCAGAATCGGGAATATAGGTCGATAAGGAATGATTTACAGCATTAAAGACTGAATCGATCTCAATCTGAAAATCGAGTTCCCTATCAGCCAAATAAATAATATTATAGGTTGTGCCCAACGCTTGACCAGAAGTATCATTTCTGATGACCGTCGTACTATTCGAAGTACAAGAAATAAAAATAGATATACAAAGTATGGTAAAAATTCTACTCATTGCCAATTTCAATAAGTCCGTGATAATGTACAATATATTCTTCATTCAAATATACCGGAAGTTCTTGATTTGTGGCATTATATAACCCGACGCCTGCATAATATGTACGGGCTTCGTGCTTTAAGGCATGATCTTTCATTTTTCGCATTAACGAACGATTATAATTTGTGGGGTCTTCAGGATAACTTACACCGCGAACTACGATAAAATGAAGCTCCTTTTCTTTAAGACAAACAAACTGCGGATTCTTCATGGGTTTACTATTTACTCCCATAAACTCATATCCTTTGCCCTCCAATTCCTTGCCAACAATATTCATGGCCAAATTGTGCAATTCCTGTTCTGTTAAAGGTTTACCCATACTTAAAATTAAGCTAAAAAAACCTGACAGTTTAAAGTCTGCCAGGTTTGTTAATTAAGATTGTGTATTGATAAATCGGTCTTCGTGATTTTTAACCACCAAAATCATCAAAACGTATATGCTCATCAGGGATACCAAAATCTTCACCCATTTTCTGAACCGCTTTATTCATCAACGGCGGTCCACAGAAATAAAGCTCTATATCTTCAGGTGATTCATGAAGACTCAGATAGTTATCGATAACACAGTTATGGATAAAGCCTACGAAGCCATCGCCCGGAGCATCAATGTTTTCCTTTACCTTCCAATTATCTTCTTCCATAGGCTCTGACAGCGCCAAATAGAATTTGAAATTCGGAAACTCTCTTTCCAATTCATAGAAATGCTCTAAGTAGAATAATTCCCTTTTTGAACGTCCACCATACCAATACGTAACCTTTCTACCCGTTTTCAAAGTTTTGAAAAGGTGGTACAGGTGTGATCGCATTGGTGCCATACCGGCCCCTCCACCGACATAAAGCATTTCAGAATCCGACTCATTGATGAAGAATTCACCATAAGGTCCTGAAATAACGACTTTATCCCCTGGTTTTTGTGCAAAGATAAAAGAGGAAGCTATACCAGGATTAACGGACATCCAACCATTTTTTGAACGATCCCATGGCGGAGTAGCAATTCTGACATTCAACATAATCTCTCTTCCTTCTGCCGGGTAAGAAGCCATTGAATAGGCCCTCTCTACAGTCTCAGGATTTTTCATTACCAACGGCCATAACCCAAATTTATCCCATTCAGCTTGAAATTTATCAGGAGTTTCATGCTCTTCTGGGTGTGCAGTAATATCAATATCGGAATACTTGATCTCACATGGAGGAATTTCGATTTGAATATACCCCCCGGCTTTATAGTTCATATCCTCCGGAATCTCAACGACAAACTCCTTGATAAAAGAAGCCACGTTGTAGTTACGCACAACTGTAGCATCCCACTTCTTTATCCCGAATACCTCTTCGGGAATGGTAATATCCATATCTTGTTTTACCTTCACCTGACAAGCCAAGCGCGCTCCATGGTTCAATTCCTTTTTCGAGAAATGTGGGGTTTCAGTAGGCAATGCCTCACCACCACCGGAAAGTACATGACATTCACATTGAATACAGGTACCCCCGCCGCCACAGGCAGAAGGAAGAAATATTTTCTGGTTACCCAAAGTAGTAAGCAAAGAGTTGCCAGAACCTACTTCAACTTTCTTTTCACCATTAATCGTAATGGTAACAGGCCCCGAAGGTGATAATTTTTCTTTGGTAAACAATAATAGTGCGACCAAGAGCAATAATAGTATCATAAATGAGACTACAGTAATCAATATGGTTCCACCTGTACTTGCAGCTAAAATCATGTTTATTTGTTTATGGCATCGTTATAAGAAACCTCTTTTTCGTCGATTTCCTTTTTAATTTCTTTTTTCTTCTCCGTCTTTGCAGCCGTATTTTCTTCTTCCACCGGGGCAGCATCGTCCCCCCCAGTCAACATACCACCAAAACTTTGAAAACCTATTCCCATCAATCCGGTAATGATAAAAGTGATGCCCAACCCCCTCAATGGTGGTGGAACATTCGAATAGCGGATTTTTTCACGTATCGCCGCAATTGCCAATATCGCCAAGAACCATCCGATACCTGAGCTTACACCATAGTTAAAAGCCAGACCTAAAGTTTCTATCTGTCGTGATTGCATAAACAATGATCCACCGAGAATCGCGCAATTCACCGCAATCAAGGGTAAAAATATTCCCAAGGAATTGTAAAGTGAGGGCGAAAATTTCTCTACTACTATCTCTACCAATTGTACCATTGTGGCTATCGTAGCGATAAACAGGATAAACGATAAAAAACTTAGGTTATAATCGGCATATTCAGGTCCTAGCCAGACCAAAGCACCATCTTGCAACAAGTACTTGTCAAGCAACCAGTTCAGGGGTACGGTCACTGCCAATACAAAAATAACGGCGGCCCCCAAACCAACGGCCGTAGCCACTTTTTTAGAAACGGCCAAATAGGAACACATTCCCAAGAATACGGCAAAAACCATATTATCGATAAAGATTGACCTAAAAAACAATTCTACATGCTCTAGCATAATTCTTTTATTATAATTCTTATTTAATTGTCTTCGATCAAGGCTTTATTTCTTGAACGCTGTACCCAAATGACAATACCCACCACAATCAATGCCGCTGGCGGAATAATCATAAAGCCGTTGTTTTCATAGCCAGTAGCATAAAGTCCGGTTTTTTCAATAGGATTTCCTAAAACCGGAATACCGAATAGTGTGCCTGAACCCAATAATTCCCTAAAAAAGCCTACGATAACCAAAATCACTCCGTAGCCAAGGGCGTTACCAATTCCATCCAAGAAAGATTTCCACGGGCCGTTGCCCAATGCAAAAGCCTCAAACCTACCCATAATGATACAGTTGGTAATGATCAGACCAACAAATACCGAAAGCGTTTTACTGAGCTCGTAAGCAAATGCCTTTAATACCTGATCTACTACAATAACCAGGGTTGCCACAACAACGAGCTGCACGATAATCTTAATCTTTGCAGGAATGATATTACGCATCAATGAAATAACAACGTTACCGATGCCCAATACGAATATCACCGCAACCGACATCACAATAGAAGCCTTTAATTCGGCGGTAATCGCTAGGGCCGAACAGATACCCAATACCTGTATGGTAATCGGGTTATTATCGGCTAAGGGATCTAATATCAGATTCGCATCTTTTTTTGTCAATAGTGCCATAGTCTTTTATGCTTAGTTCTTTCTTATGGTTTCTAAATAATCCTTATACAGATTCACGCTTTCCTTTATCATTGCAGAAACGCCGTTACCCGTAATAGTGGCTCCTGCGAGAGCATCTACTTCATTATCATCTTTCGTATTGTTCAACGGATCATTATTCCCCTTAGCCACGGCAATACCGGCATATCGCGTTCCATCTAAAATCGACTCCCCAGTAAAATCGTCCATAAAGTAACGTTGCTTGATGTTAGCACCGAGTCCGGGAGTCTCTCCTTTATGATCAAAATACACCCCTTGTACCACCAAATTATCATCTAATGATATAAAGCCCCAAATAGCATCCCATAGTCCTTTTCCGTACATAGGAATTATATAGAATTTCTTTCCTTCTTTTTCACCGATAAACAAAGGTAATTTTGGAGTACCCCCACTCTTTGCTATGGCCAATTGCTTTTTCAAATCAATTAGGTAAGCCTCATTGTCGGGAGTAGTATTTCCGCCATCGATAACCAATTGTTCCTTTATATATTTCGAGAATTGATCTTCAACCACATCCGTAGGCACAAAACTAACACTGCCCTCATCGGCATTTTCGTTGACCCCCATGGCATAGAGAATATTCTGCTGTTTTTCAAAACGCTCGTTCTCTTCGATTTTTTCTTTTAGACCAGTGGCCAAAAAAGCCAAAACCGATCCAACGACTACAACCATTACGGCCGCAAAGACAACGGTGTATATATTTTTATCTGTGTTGATCGCCATAACTAAATTGTTTCTGCTTTAAGTTCTTTTGCTGCACCCTCTGAATCTTTGGGCAAAATCGTCGCATTTTTTAGACGTTTCATTCTTCGTTTTACATTGCCACGAATAACATAATGGTCAATTGTCGGTGCAAAAACATTCATTAAAAGAATGGCCAAGAAAACACCTTCAGGATACGCCGGATTGAACACGCGGATCATCACTGAAATAAATCCGATCAAAAAGCCATAAATCCATTTTCCTCTATTGGTCTGCGCACCTGTTACAGGATCAGTGGCCATATAGACAATACCAAAGGCCAAACCACCTACCAATAAATGTTTCCAGAAATCAAAGCTCATCAGTCCGTAAAACTTGCTTGTTTCGGTGATCCATCCTTGATCGACGACCGCATTAAAGACCAGCCCCATAACCAAAGAACCAACAACGGCACTGACCATTATACGCCAGCTGGCAATTTTGCTGAAAATCAAGAAAAGTCCGCCCAACAGGATTAGCAATGTGGAAGTTTCACCTACTGAACCGGGAATAAAGCCGAAGAACATATCGGAAACAGAATAGGAATATTCATGGCCTTGTGCCAAAAAGCCCAAAATTGTCTCTCCCGAAATAGCATCGGGACCACCAGCCAAATCGACCGCTTCATGAACCCAAACCTTGTCGCCACTCATCCATGTGGGATAAGCGAAAAACAAAAAGGCCCGAATGGTCAAAGCAGGGTTGAGAATGTTCATTCCGGTACCTCCAAAAACTTCCTTTCCGATGACTACACCAAAGACCACCGCCACGGCCAACATCCAAAGTGGAGTATCAACCGGAACAATCAAAGGCACCAACATACCAGTAACCAAGTACCCCTCTTCTACCTCGTGACCCTTGATTACCGCAAAAATAAACTCAACGACAAGACCGACTCCATAAGAGACGATGACCAAAGGCAAGACGGTCGTGATTCCTACCCAAAAATTTTCCCAAGTAAGAAAATCATTCCATACCGAAAAGTTTTCTGGAAAGCCGTTGATTGCTGAAAAGTGTTGGTAACCTGTATTAAAAAAGGAAAACAACAATACTGGAATCAACGCCATGATCACCGTATTCATCGTACGTTTCAAGTCGTCGGCGGCCCGAACGTGCGAACCGGAGTGCGTCGTTTCATCAGGCGCAAACAAAAACGTATGAATCGCATTGAAGGCCGGGGCCATTTTCTTGTCCCGATAATGATGCTTTAAAATGTGCAATCTCTTTTTAAAAGTCAATCTTTTATCGCTCATCTCTATCCTATTTCTTTATATAATAAATCTAGCCCTTCCCTAATGATTTTTTGGTGTGGTTGCTTCGATATACAAATGAATTCAGTCAATGAAAAATCTTCGGGAGCCACTTCATATAACCCCAATTGCTCCATCTCATCTAAATCTTGAACCATACACGCTTTAAGCAATTGCATGGGGTAAATATCCATCGGAAAAACCTTTTCATACATTCCCGTAACTACGAACGCCCTATGTTCCCCATTAGTATTGGTAGTCAATTCATATTTCTTATTGGGCTGCAACCAAGAAAAGGTCAATGCACGGGTAGCCGACACCTTATTAAATACAGGTTTGTTCCATCCGAACAACTCGTAATCATCACCTTCGGGAATTGCCGTAACCGTGTTATTATAATAGCCTAAATGACCATCCTGCCTACTCTTGTATCCTGTAAGTACGTCACCGTTGATAACCCGAAAGTTATCACTATTGACACCACTGGCATACAAAAAGGTAGAAATTTCAGTACCAATCTTAGTTCTGTAATATTTTGGCGCTTTAACCGAAGACCCTGCCAACGCGACAATACGCTCGGCATTGAATTTTCCCGTCAACAACAATTCTCCAATAATCACAAGGTCTTGCGGAGTAACCGTCCAAACAACCTCACCTTTGTTTATTGGATCTATTCGATTTATTTGGGTACCGACCAAACCTGCTGGGTGCGGCCCTGAAACATTATGTAGTGTAATATCGCTTAAACCGTTCATAGGCGAGCCGGAAGACTTTCCGACTGAGACATGAACCTTACCTGGGGTCAATTTGGCCAAAGCACTAACTGCCGCCTGCAACTCCTTTTCTTTTCCCTGTAACGCAAAATCATAGTCCGCAGCCAAAGGGGCCGTACTATGAGCAGAAATAAAAATAGCCTTGGGGGTATCATCAGGACTGGCAATAATATCATAAGGTCGTTGCTTTACAAATGGCCAACAACCACCTTTAAGCAAATAGGCCTTGATGTCAATGGCAGAAGCGTTCTTGAAATCGAACTTCTCATGCTCTAATTGACCTTGGGTCTTATCTGCCAGTATTTTTAAAGTCAGAATACGTCTGCGTGCACCGCGTTCAATTTCAACAAGTTCGCCACTCACAGGAGAGACAAATAGCATGTCTTGATTGTTCTTGTTGTAGAAAAGCGCTTCACCAGCTTTCACCTCAGCTCCCTGTTTAACGAGCATCTTCGGCGTTATTCCGTGAAAATCTTTGAGATTTATTGCGTAAACATTGCTTAAAACGGCTTTGGAAATGGTCTGTTCAGCTTCACCGACGAGGTTAATGTTCAAGCCCTTTTTAATTCGGATGTCTTTGGACATATTTATGTAGACCTTATGTTAAAATTTCGTGCAAATTTAGTACTTAAAAAAAAGTTTTCATAATTATTGACTATAAATTTGGGCATTACGACGATGTTAATTTTTTAGGTATGCTTTTTGTTTACCTTTGCCCCAAAAATTGTACATAAATGCGCATTATTCTTCAACAGCTTTTGCTGCTACTTATTTCAACTTCACTTTTTGCGCAAGTTCAAGAAGAGGTCACACCACCAGAACATATAAAGTCGGTGATTTTTAAAGGACCTACCGAAGATCAATTTCCCATTGCCCAAATCGGCGAATCGATATACCTTGAATTTGATGACCTTTCGGCCAGTGAACAAGATTACTATTACAAAATAGTTCATTGCGACTACGATTGGACCCCATCTTCTTTATTAAAGTCACAATATTTGAACGGGGTCGACAACCAGCGGATCATTGACTATGAAAATAGTTACACCACATTACAACCCTATTCAAATTACAGGCTGACCATACCCAATGACAATGTGCGACTCAAAGTAAGCGGCAACTATCTAATTGAGATATATAACAGCACCAATGAGCTACAATTCTCAAGACGATTCGTAATCTATAAAGATTTAGTTCAGGTAGGGGGCGTTGTAAAACGCTCAAGGGATTTTAACTTTCTAAATGAGAAACAGGTAGTTCAATTTACGATAAACGCTAATAATTTTCAATTGGTCAACCCCAAAAAGGAGGTTAAAATTGCCATATTACAGAATTACTATTGGCCAACTGCCCGCTACAATATACCTCCACAATTTACGATGGGCAGTGAACTTGTCTATAAATATGACCAAGAAACCAGTTTTTTCGGGGGTAACGAATTTTTGAATTTTGACACTAAAGACCTTAGAGCTCCAAGTTCGGCAATCTCAAAGATAGAATTGCTTGATATCTATCAGCATTATTTGTTCTCCGATATGTATCGCCATGACAGACCCTATACCTACTACCCTGACATTAATGGCGATTTTGTTATTAGAACGCTTCAGGGCGATGATAATTCACGTGAGGCGGAATATTCAAATGTCCATTTTAGCCTTCCTTACGATCAATTATTGAATCTAGATGATGTCTATATCTTTGGAAAGTATAACAATTACCAACTTACCGAGGAGAATAAAATGGTCTACAACGAAGATAATGGCATGATGGAAGCCCAGATCAAACTAAAACAGGGCTTCTACAACTATAAATATGCCATCAGGCGAGAAGATGGAACGATTGAACTCAATACCATCGGCGGCAATTTTCATTTTACCGAGAATAATTACCTGATTCTAGTTTACTATCGAAATTTCGGAGACCTTTATGACAGCATCATAGGTGTTGGCTCGGCAAACTCCAGAAATATAAGCAACTGATGTGTTTTTAATTTGAAACCCATGTCATGCTGGGCGCCTGCACTTTAGATTAAGAAAGACACAGCACAAATGTTGTAGCATAAATGACCTAATCGTCATCATGGTTGAAACTTTGCCATAAACTTCACCCGTATAGTTATAGGTCATTTTTTTAGCCCCCCTAGTTAAAACATATATAACACTATCCGAACACCTTCAAATTCCCTTAGCCGAAAACCAGTAAATCATTTTCTTTTAGTTCTTTAGGGAAGCTTTATGAATTTCAACACCACTAAAAATGTTTTATAGACAGGCTAATTTCAAATTTGCCATTCACCACATTTTTCTATTTTTTAGCCCGATAGCCCCACATAGCACCTGCCTATGTCAGAAAAAAACACAATTATACCGATCATTTCACCTTAAGTTTTCACAATACCGAACTGTTGCTTATCTTGCTCATTATTAGCGTTTTTAAAAAAAATTGACGCGAACGGCAACCAGATATTTTAGTTTTTTTAGTACATCTGTGATTTACACTATAAATCAATGAACTTTTTAAGCTACTGTTAAATATCTTTTTTTAAGTGCTATTTTTTTTATATTGGCTACGTTTTCGATATTAGTGCTTGTAGCCAGAAATATCATAACATATTAGACCCCATAAATATGATAACACAAGTAACCAAGGGCATAAAGATTTCAGTACACACGAATTTTGAAGGTACTTTCTTCAAAAATTACAAAATGCATTTTGCGTTTGGCTATACTATTACCATTGAAAATCAAAGCAAAGACTCCGTTCAATTAACTTCACGCCATTGGCAAATCTACGATTCATTGAATGATCTTGAAATTTTAGATGGCGAGGGTGTAATCGGTAGAAAACCGGTCATCAAACCCGGTGATTCACATACCTATAACTCGGGTTGTCTTTTGGCCTCCCCTATCGGAGCCATGAAAGGACACTACAATATGGTTAATTTCAGTTCTACAGAAAAATTTAGGGTATATATTCCCACTTTCAAGTTTCATGCACCTTTCGCACTGAATTGATTGTTTTAACCCTTTATTAGTTTTTAATCGATTTCCCTTTTTATACCTTTGAGACCATTTCTAAACCCTAAAACAATTGATATGGGCAAAGGTTTTTTTCAAGTACCGACAGCAATAAACGAGCCGATTAAAGACTATGCTCCCGGAAGCAGTGAGCGTGATGAAGTTCTCAAGCAATATAAGGAATACTATAACGGAAATGCCGAGGTACCTCTTTATATCGGAGCAGAAGAAATCAAAACGGGCAACACAAAGCCCATGTCTCCTCCACATGACCATAAGCACCTTGTAGGAAGCTACCATCTCGCCGAGCAAAAACATGTTGAGAAAGCCATAAAAAATTGCTTGGCCTCAAGAGCGGCATGGGCCAATCTTAGCTGGGAGCAACGTGCAGCTATTTTCCTGAAAGCTGCCGAATTAATTGCAGGGCCTTATCGAGCAAAAATTAATGCGGCGACTATGATTGCCCAATCAAAAAACATACATCAAGCAGAAATCGATGCCGCATGCGAATTGATTGATTTTCTTAGATTTAATGTGGAGTATATGTCACAAATCTATGAAGAGCAACCAGATTCCGCCGAAGGCATTTGGAATCGGGTGGAATACCGTCCTTTAGAAGGATTTGTATATGCCATAACTCCGTTTAACTTCACGGCCATTGCCGGAAACCTTCCTGCAAGCGCGGCTATGATGGGCAATGTTGTGGTATGGAAACCCAGTGACAGTCAAATTTTCTCCGCCAAGGTCATCGTAGATGTTTTTAAGGAAGCAGGTCTACCTGATGGGGTGATAAACGTAGTTTATGGTGATCCCGTCATGATCACCAAGACTGTTTTGGACAGTCCTGATTTTTCCGGAATTCATTTTACCGGATCTACCCATGTCTTTAAAGAATTATGGAAGCAAATCGGAAACAACATTCATAACTATAAAACATATCCTCGAATCGTGGGGGAAACTGGGGGCAAAGATTTTATCATTGCCCATCCTACGGCAAAACCGCAACAAGTGGCTACAGCAATTACACGCGGTGCTTTTGAGTTTCAAGGACAAAAGTGCAGTGCTGCCTCGAGAGTCTACTTGCCAAAATCTACTGCCGATGAAATTTTGAATTTGGTAAAAAAGGATGTAGCCTCTTTTAACAAACCAGGTTCTCCTGAAGATATGTCGAATTTTATTACAGCCGTCATTCATGAAGGGTCTTTTGACAAACTGGCCAAGTACATCGACCAAGCCAAAAAGGATGAAAACGCCGAAATTATAATCGGTGGCGGACACGACAAATCGGTAGGATACTTTATTGAACCAACGGTTATTTTGACAACCGACCCGCATTACACGACTATGGAGACCGAACTATTCGGCCCCGTTGTAACGATATTTGTATATGATGACAAAGACTGGTCGAAAACGTTGACGTTGGTCGACAGCACTTCGGAATATGCGCTTACAGGAGCAGTGCTCTCCCAAGACCGCTACGCCATCGAAGAAGCGACTAAAGCGCTTCAGAACTGCGCAGGAAACTTTTATATCAACGACAAACCTACAGGGGCCGTAGTCGGGCAGCAGCCATTTGGTGGTGCACGTGCCTCCGGCACCAATGACAAAGCAGGGTCTGCCCAAAATTTATTGCGTTGGGTGTCACCCCGATTGATCAAGGAAACTTTTGTAACACCGATTGATTATCGGTATCCGTTTTTAGGATAATTTGAAAGCAGTTCATCTATCGGTTTTGACAGAGCAATATCTTGTCAAAACCGATTTTTTTTATGCATTATTCCTCTTCCATCTATAAAAACAATCCAAAAAACATTTGACGATAAGGTAATTTTGGTTTATCTTATTATGCCTTTTTTTGACGCATTTCGACATTGCTAACACTTAAATTCAAGACACTATGAAATATTTTATCGCATTCTTTACCGTCATGTGCTTTTTTTCAATTTCGGCCCAAGACAGTTCCGTACAATCTACCTTAAAAAGTACTTTGGCCTATAACCAAGGGCAAGTGGTATCATTAGGTGAAGCATTTTCCGAAGAACAATACGATTGGAGGCCCTCCGAAGGCATACGCTCCGTTGGGGAATCAATTTTACATATTGCTTTCGGCAACTATTATTTGGCTTCGAAAATGGGCTTTGCCCCACCATCGGAGGTAGATATGACGAACCTTCAAAAAATCGAGGGGAAAGATAACATTTTAGCGGCCCTTAAAAAGTCGAACGAATTTGTACTTGAAAAAATAATGTTGGTCGAAAACGACAAATTTAATGAAGAAATTGATTTTGGATTTGCCAAAATGAGTGTCTTGGCCGGTTTGTTGTCAATTTTGGAACACAACGGCGAACACAAGGGGCAACTAATTGCCTATGCAAGATCTGTAGGGGTTACCCCGCCTTGGAGCAAATAATTTCTGTGAGATAGATAAAAAAGCAATAGTCCCCTTATATTTCTGATAGCCAAGCACCATTGGATAATTGATATGGCCCGTGACCAAAAATGGTTACGGGCTTTTTTTTACGCAACCATTTAAAAAAAAGACATCTTCAAACTATACCTTAATCCGCCTAAGATGCTTAAAAAAATTGCAGTGATAACCGCTGGTCTATCAATCATCTCTTGTTCCGACACCGACGACACCCCGGAATCTTCATGTGGGGTCAGCGATCCCAAGTTGGAACTCGAATGGTTAAAGAGCGAAATAACAAATAGAGAAGCAAATCTTTCGGAAGATTCTAAATATTGTTATATCGCACAAGCCGATTTAAAAGGTCAAACGGTATTTATATATAAAGACTGCAACCCCGCTATCAACAAAGTAATTCCAGTATACAATTGTTCTGGAAACCAGATAGGGTTACTTCATAGCGATATCTCACCCAACTCTTTAAATGAAGAATTTATTCTTTGGAAAACAGCTGATTTTGCATGTACCGAAGAATAGACACCTCCCTCGGTTTATTCATGCTACAGTCTGCTTGAAAGACTTAAGACCTCTATCGCATCGTTGTTCTTGGCAAATACCACGCTTTTAACCCCTTTGATATTTATAGGACTGATATATTTGACATCGCCTTGTACCAATACACCGCTTTCACCGGCTGTCATAGAATGAAAACCTCCTCGCCCATCTCCTTTCATAAATAAGCCATAGGACGCATCATTTCTAGGCGTTTCAACTTCTGAAGCATACAAGTTTCCAGCCAGTAGTAAATCTTTGTATCCATCTCCATTGAAGTCATCGACTAGAATATCGTTCACGGAAGAAAATTGTGCCCGATTATCCAACTCATGTGCTTTAAAAACTCCATTGCTGCTTTCAAAGAAAGTGGTAGCGAAGGTATAAGCGCTTTGGTGAACCGATTTCTTTAATTGTCTCTCATCAAAAATATCACCGATTTCCGCCTTGCCAAAGGCATCATAGGTAGGAAATTTTTCTTTGATAAAGGGCATTTGTTGAGAAGAACACTGACGCCCGCGTACCGGAACCAGTTTTGCTTCATCGTAATACCCCAGTACAATATCATTGCTTCCCGTATCATCAAAATCGTCGGCATATACCTCGAAAGGAGCTTCGGCCGTAGCACGATATTTATAATTAAGTCCTAAATTTCCGGCTATGATATCTATATCGCCATCTTGATCGAAATCTTCTGCCGCCAAGCTATACCACCAACCATTGGTATTTTTCAATCCGTAATCTTCCGTTTTCTCAACGAAATCCCTACCGCCTTCACTCTCAAAAACACGTATAGGCATCCATTCTCCCGTAACCACCAAATCTAAATAGTCGTCCTTATTCAAATCAACCCAGAGCGCATCGGTAACCATTCCAAGGCTTTTCCAATCATCGAACACCCCGCCCGTAACCACATCGAAACCAATTTTACCATTGTTACTATTGTTGCGCAGTAAGTAACTTTGAGCTGGCGCAGGGTATTTTCCCGGTACCTGCCTACCTCCAACAAACAAATCGATATCACCATCTTTATCGAAATCAGCGGCTTTGACACAAGAACCACTTATTGCTATATTCGGCAATGCATTTGAAGTGTAGCTCAACCCGCCTTTACCATCATTTACGTAAAGTCTATCCCTTAAGTTAGAAGAACCTTGATTGTATTCGTTACCCCCACTTACCACGTAAAGGTCTAAGTCACCATCTCCATCGGCATCAAAAAATTCGGCTGCAACATCTTCATAGGTCGCAGTCTTCCGCATGAGATCATCGTTCGAAGACGTAAAACCTCCACTACTGTTTTGAACATACAGCTTACCCGAACGCTCCAAAGCGCCTCCAAGATACATATCATCTAGCCCGTCACCATTTACATCACCAACAGCCATTGCCGGACCTTCGTGCGACATTTTATGAGGCAGAAGACTTTCTCTTTTAAAATCATCAAAATCATTCTCTTTATGGATGTAATCAATACCTGTAACCCTACTTTTTTTGAACAAGCGGGTTTTTGAAGGCTCGCTTTCCCTTGATTTATTATTTTCGGCCTTCGCATACTCTAAAGTCAATAATTGATCAACGGATACATCATTTAAAATCTGATGTTTATCATCTGGCCAAATAACCTCAACGGTTGCCGTTAAGGCCTTGCCAATGCCAAAATGTAATTCACGGCTCATTGCCGACATAAACCCCCTGGTAAAGTAAAGTTCTTGAACCTGACGACTTTCGTCAGTTGTAACAATAACACGGGCACCTATGCCATCACGGTTATTTTTAGGCCCGTTGAATTTTAAGGAAAGATAATGGCCCAACCCCAATTCCCGAGCATTGTTCTTCAAAATAAAAGCCGGATCATCGGTATTATTAACTATGATTTCAAGGTCTCCATCATTATCTAAATCGGCATACACCGCACCATTCGAGCTGGTTTCTTCACCATCACCCCAAACCTCGTTCATTTTCGAAAAATTTAAATTACCTTGATTTCTAAAGAAGAAGTTTTCTTTTTTACGTGTCGGCATTTTACTCAAAAGATCACCAATGTACTTTTGGGCATCGAACTTTTTATTTTGACGTATGGAATCTTGTTTCTTGTTGACATAGTTTACAAAGTCATTATTTCTAAAGTCTCTTTTAATACCGTTGGAAACAAAAAGGTCTTTTAGACCGTCGTTATCCATATCAAAAAAAAGTGGGGCCCAGCTCCAATCTGTCTTTGAAACACCGGATAATTGTGCGATATCAGAAAATATGGGCACATTATTATCGTTTAAGTAACCTGAGTTCAGCTGTAAAGTATTGTACATATATTGATGGTGAAGCCCTAAATCGACCGTTTCATGAAAACGTTCGGGATTCATACCGCTCATGCTTGTTTTTATATCGTAATTGCTTTCCCCCATCATATCAACGGTCATCATATCAAGCCAACCATCGTTGTTGATATCGGCCATATCATTCCCCATGGCAAAAAAGGAAATGTGTTTGGTAGCTTCCAAGATTCTATCTGTAAAACTTCCATTCTTATTATTTATATAGAAAAAGTCTTTTCCCGTAAAATCGTTGGCAACATACATATCGGGCCAACCATCATTATTTACATCGCCAACGGCTATTCCTAAACCATAGCCTAAACGATTCTGAACAATACCAGCTTCTTTACTGACATCTGTGAATCGACTATTATCGTTTCTTAGGAGTTTGTCATTGGAAATACCGCCATCCATCGTTATAAGTTCAGCCAAAGACTTATCGGAAGGGTAGCTTGATGGATTATGATTCAATAGAAACATATCGAGATCACCATCTTTGTCATAATCAAAAAATGTAGCCTGGGTAGAACAATCGGCCAAATCTAAACCATATTTTGCGCTTTGTTCGGAAAAGGTTGGAATACGACTTTCGTTCTCCGCTCCCATATTCACATACAGTTTATTCTTTCTTTTTTCAGGATCTTTATACTTTCCTGAATTGGAAATGTAAATATCCATCCAACCATCATTGTTGATATCGACAACTGTAATTCCACCGGAAAACTTTTGGTGAAGCAAGATTCCAGTCAAATTCGAAGCATCAATAAACTGGAGGTTTCCTTTATTAAGAAATAGTTTATGCTGTTTTAGGGCGGATACAAAAAAGATATCCTTTAATCCGTCATTATTAAAGTCGACAACTGCAAGCCCACTGCCATTATAAAAATATTCATATTGAATACCATTGAATGCCACATTTTCATCTAGCATGTTGGAAAAATCTATACCTGTTTCCGAATTTTCGAGTTTTGTAAAGAGCGCTTCCCCTTCAGGATCGAGCCCCGAAAGTTGATATTCTTCTTGACACCCAACCAATACCAGTACTAGACAAGTAAATAAAAAATAACCTATTTTCATTTGACGCATATTAAAACCACAATAATCGCAAAAAAACTGTTTTTACAATTGCTTATAAAAATACAATAGCTGCAAGGGTAATCCCAATTTATTCACCAAATCTTAGCAACGGTACTGTAGCTGTTCCATAATATCGGAGAAGTTTCTTATTCCCGACCCGAACAACTAGAAATCAGTATTGGAAAAACCTAAATCGTTAAAAGAAAAATGACCCAGTGCTAACAACACTGGGCCATAATTCAATATACCTATAATTTCTCTTATTCGTAACCGGGGTTTTGAATCAAAGCGGTATCTGCATTCAGTTCTGCAATTCGAATTGGCACATAATACGTTTTATCTAACCATAAGCGGTTCTCAAAACCAGGATCTACCTCAAATGGAACATAGGTATAATCATAGCTTGTCGGATCGTATCTATAGGTCGACACATTGGCACCGGGCTTTAAGGATCCATTGACCTTAATACCTCTTGCCTTGGCACCAAACTTCTCAGGGGCAATCATCCACCTTCTGACATCATGATAGCGGTGTTCTTCGTACACCAACTCTATACGACGTTCGTTTCGATACATCTCCACCAGTTCATCACCCGAAGCGGTTACCGCCGGCAACCCGATTCTGAATCTAATTTGGTTGAGCCAGTTTATCGCTCCTGCTTCGTCTCCTGTTTCCAAAAGGGTCTCTACATAATTGAGTACCAATCCGGTTTCCCTAAAGAAGGGCCATGGAATCGTTTGAAAACCGGTCTGATCGACAAAACCTGGATCTGGCTCGACGAATTTTTTCATATAATACCCCGTTCTGGTTCCATTCCAATCCTCAACAGGACTTTGACGCGTATCCAAACCAAAATGAGTCTCCACTCCATTGGGGCCTATAATATCATATTCCCCAGTCTGAATTTGATTCGCAGGATCACGGTCAGTTACATCTGAAGGGCGTGGCTTCCAATCGGCACCATCATAAAGAATTGTCGCATAGAAACGAGGCTCCCTATTTTCGTACGGAGCACTGGCATGTGCCGGATTATCCCAGTCAAACTCTGAACCATCACTCATTGAATAATCGTCAATTAAATTCTGTATAGGCGCGTTTCCTGCCCAGTTATGATACCCGTTAGGACCATTGAACAAACCTATTCGACGCCCTGGCCCAGTATTCTCTACGTATTGACGTTCCCAGATAATATCGCTTTCCCCTCCGTTGCGGGCCAAAAACATGTCTGCATAGTTTTGTTCAGCCTCCTCAAATGAAACCGGGGCTGTTAACCCCAACTTATACCCGGCATTGGAATAATCCAACGCAGCCTTTACAGCATCACGGGCCTGCACCCATCGTTGTTGCTGATCACCTGATGTATAGGCAATTAGTTCTGGGTTGGAATACCCTGCTATTAACGAAGAGTTGGCAGATGCTGTGGGGAAATCGTGTAGGTCACTTGCCGCATAGAGCAATACTCTTGCTTTTAAAGCTAGAGCGGCGGCGGCATTAGCACGACCACCATCCATTTCACGGCCATCAAGCAGTTCAAACGCCTTTTCACAATCGGCTACAATAAAATCAACACATTCGGCATACGTATTCCGTGGTATATTATAATCAGAATCTAGATCTAAAGGTTCGTCGATTATCGGTATACCCCCATAGAAACGAAGTAGTTGCTGGTAATAATAAGCTCTTAGAAAATGAGATTCGCCCAATAACCTATTCGACAAATCTGCATCTTCTACACCACCTTCCGCCAGATTGGTAATGGCCAAATTCGCATCTCGAATATAACCGTACATATTATTCCAGTCCCACGTATTGTTGACCCATCCTGTATCGGCCGAATTGGTTCGTGATTCGTTAATGGTATTGATACCCCGATTGGTATGGGTAAATACGGCCTCATCGGTCAACGATGCCAACATTTGTTCATCTAACCCCCCTGCACCAAGACCGTTATACACACCTGTAACTGCCGCTTCCGCGAGTCCGGCGTCGGTCCAAACACTCGACCCTGACACTTCACTTAATGGGGTAATGTTCGTAAAATCATCGTTACAACTGATTATTGCGATAAGCGGCAAAACCACTCCCCATTTATTAATTAAATTTCTAATTTTCATAATATTTTTTTTTAAAATGAAACGGAAAATCCAACACTTAAAATCTTGGATACCGGATAGTCCCTACCACTGGTGTTCAAACTTTCGGGATCAAAGAGTGCATTGGTCCAAGTAAATAAATTGGATCCGTTGAGATAGAACCTCAAATTACTAAGGCCGATCTGACCAATAATTTCTTGGGGAAAGTTATAACCCAGCTCAAGGTTCTTGAGACGCATATAGTCAGTATCATTTCTCCAATATGTATTACCATTACTGAAATATTGGTCTCCCCTATTGGTAATTCTAGGGTGTACACTGCTTGGATTGTCTACCGACCATCGATTGTTATAATCCCTTTCCAAATAGTTGCCAATGGTACCCGCTTCACCAAAGCTAAAGAATACTTCACCTCCCCAAGCTCCCTGAAACAAGGCACTTACATCAAAATTCTTATAACTAGCCGTTAAGTTGACACCACCCTGTAGAGTAGGATATATATTTTTATCGTTTCTAAAGCGATCATCTGGTGTTATCTTACCATCATTGTCATAGTCTAAAATTTTCATATCACCTGGTCGCAGTGTGTTGACCAAGGCCGAATAATCTAAAGTTTCGGCATCAATATCGGCTTGCGTGGCAAAGACACCGTCATACCCATATATTAACTGAGCACCTATAGAACGCCCGGTGACCCGTTGCCATTCAGGAGACCCTTCTGCCTCGTCGTTAAAGATAATCTTGTTTTTGGCATAGCCCGCGTTCACCGAAATACCGTAACTGAATTCCTCTCCAATATAATCGTTCCAACCTAAAATAAAGTCAAAACCTGTGTTTTCTACCTCTCCGAAATTCTGACGTGGAGGAGATATCCCTGAAAGTGATGGCAACGATGCAGATGGAGTAGTAAGAATATCTGTTCTTTTGTTCAAAAACCAATCAAATTCAAGATTCATTTTGTTCTTTATAAAACGGGCATCTAAACCGACATTGATATTGGTGGCAATTTCCCAAGTAATACCCGGATTAGGAACCCTTGACTCGCTCAAGGTCGTTACCTGTGCATTGTTGATTACGTAGTTCCCGAAACCATACGTAGCCAAAAATTGGTTGGCTGGGAATTCCGAACTATCAAAAGCATCATTACCCAATTGCCCCCATGACCCCCTTAATTTCAAGTGGTTTAAGAAAGAGTCGCTGTTCATATCACTGAACCAGTTTTCTTTGGTTATGACCCAACCTGCGGAGAAGCCAGGAAAAAAGCCATAACGCGTATCCTCAGGAAAAAGATAAGAACCATCATAACGCCAAAGAAATTCCATTAGGTACTTTTCCTGAAAGTCATAGGAGACCCTTCCAAAATAATTCAATCGGGAGGCACGGTCACTACCACCGTTAATATTCTGTTCTTCGGTACCACCTGCGAAGAGGTCATCTATAGCCGGAGAAATAAAATACCTGCGATAGGCATCAAACCCCTCATAGGTCTTGGTTTCTTTGTTCGTACCCGCCATAAGCAACATATTGTGGTCTCCAAAAGATCTTTGATATTGGATGTTGGCTCCCAAAAGAATGCTCAAACGGTTTTGCGCATATTGTGTAAGATTTGGTTCTGCAGGCCCTCTTTGAACAGGAGTAAGACCGGATGCATTTTCATTGACTCCGTCCCACGTATACAGAAGCCATGGAGTTCTCCAAACTTTTCTATTAAGAAAACTTTTGTCAATGGCCGCCGTAGTCTGTAGGGAAAGCCCGTCAACCCATGGAATTTTGATATCCAGAGAAGCATTCGATTGAAAATAATCCCGTGTATCGCGATCATAGCCTGTTTCATTTGTAGCGATTACCACCGGCTGTTGACCATTTTCAATATCAGGCCCAGGAAAACCATTGGGCCAATAGGCCGGTTCCGTAGGTCTACCCCTAGTCAACATTCTAAAAATAGCGCCTGCCGACTCGGTTGGGAAGTAACGTTTTTCTTCCCTTCCCAAGACTCCTATTTTAAACTGTATGCCCTCACTGATCTTTGCGTCGAGGTTTACACGAAGGTCATACTGCTCATAACCGGTAGCCGAACTTTTGTAATAAGCATCTTGCTTCAGGTAGCCCAAAGAACTGAAATAGTTGAAATTTTCACTACCCCCGGTAAGTTGCATTGTATGCTTTTCCTGTGAAGAGCCCCTTTTAAAAGTTTCCCCGAACCAGTCGGTATCAGGATGCCCCCATGGGTCTTGGCCGTTGGCAAAAAGAGCAATGTCTTCAGGAGTGTAGACAGCATTTCTTTCTGATCCGTCTGGCCTAACATAAGTCGCACTGGGCGTTTTAAAAGCTGCCGTGGCCGCCGCCCATTCACTAGGATCTAAATTATAAACCTCCAATTCATTTCGTAATTCAGCATACTGTGCGGCGTTGGCCATTTCCGGAATTACCGTAGGTGCCGCCCAACCTTGCTGCGACGAATACGTAATTTTAGGTTTTCCGGATTTTCCGCGCTTCGTGGTGACCAATATCACCCCGTTCGCTGCTCGAGCTCCGTAAATGGCTGCCGAGGCATCTTTAAGTACCGAAATACTTTCGATATCAGCAGGGTTAATACGGGCAAGTCCTCCATCACGATCGGGAATACCATCTACAACCACCAGTGCTCCTGTATTATTGTAGGTGTTCGAACCTCTAATGCGAATCGTAGCATTGTCATATCCGGGTTCGGCACTCGCCTGAGACACAAATAGCCCGGCAACCCTACCCGAAAGCGAATTCGTAAGGTTCACCGTGGGAGATTTGGTGAGCTCCTCACCTTTAACGGATGCCACCGCACCCGATACCGTCGCCCTCTTTTGGGTACCATACCCTACAACCACAACTTCATCTAAGGCAGCAACGTCTTCTTGCATTGTTGCATCGATACTACTTTGGTTGTTTACAGCAATTACCATGGGCTTAAAACCTATGTAACTGAAACGAAGGCTAGTACCACCATCATCTAATGAAATGGTATAATTACCGTCGAAATCGGTAACCACACCTTTTGTACCATCATTGACATCGACTACCGACACCCCTGGAAGCGGCATACCATCAGACGCCGCCGTAACAGTACCTGACACCGTAACATCTTGCGCTTGTAAGACAGGCACCGAAAATACGCCGAAAATAAAAAGCACCGATAACGTCAATTGATTGACGATATGGCGCTTTTTCTTGACCATAAATTTGTTTTTCATACTTTTTGAGTTGAGAAATTAGTTATTCAATAATTTCCAAATTTATGATTTTTTTAAGAAGGGCAAAACTTACTTATACTTTTTTAGCCAATCAATATACTATTTTGATTAAAAAATAATTTAAAACACTAAACATCAAATATTTACAATAATTTATTTTACCCCAAAACATACATAAATATGTATTGCCTTCTATATTTCACCGGGCTTACATGAAAAAATTATTTTCTTACAAGTATTATAATATTTTTATATTAGATGATTCTTACTAAGGAAAGCTTGGATTTGCTTCTATTTCTTCACTTCTGAAGCCAAATAGTGAGCATTTTGACTATTTCCGAACGCTACAGACAATATCAATGTAAATTTAACGTTAACTAATTGTAAAATTTTAGTAACTTTACTATTATACTGTTTAAACTGTCTAAAATGATGAAAGAGATAAAGATGAAAAAGAAAAGAATGACCAAAATTAAAAAGTTATCTTTTTTTGAGCGTATCAAGAATTACGCTCAAAACTGTAGATATTCCTTTAATCGAATGCTAAGTACCTAACCGCAGGTCAACCTTTATATTTCAGGGGCAGATATACCACACGCTTTGTTTCAAAAAACGCCTCTTCAAAGTAATGGTTCAAGTCAAAGATTTCTGCCGTTGTGTATTCTTTTAACTCTTCCGTAAGGTCGCCTCCTTTTAAATATAAAATTCCATTCCGCCGCTCGTGTTCCGATTTCTTTTTTATCCTGCCCTTGGTCCAACGAACGAAAGTCGGCATTGCGGCGACAGCCCTACTTACAATAAAATCATGCTGACTATCAAGGTCTTCAACACGAGAATGAATAGCCTTTAGATTAGTGAGTTCTAAGCCATCGACCACCTCTTGAACGACCTTAATTTTTTTTCCGATGGCATCCACCAAGGTAAAATTACTTTCAGGAAACAATATAGCCAAAGGTATCCCGGGAAAGCCACCGCCTGTACCGACATCTAAAATAGAACTTCCGACATTGAACTCTTGAATTTTGGCAATTCCCAACGAATGGAGAACATGCCGTAAATACAATTCGTCAATATCTTTTCGCGACACCACATTTATTTTTTGGTTCCAGTCTTGATACAGTTTTTCGAGCAGTAAAAATCGATTTTGCTGCGTTTCGGATAAATTGGGAAAATATTTAAATATAATTTCAGGAACCATGACTATCTTTGTTTTCCAAGCAAAAATAGTATATTCATTGCCGAAAAATTTCCTTTAGGGAAAAACAATTAAGGATTAAAAACGGCATTTACCTTATCTTTACAAAAAGATTGCATTCATGGATCAGACTACCATAAAATTTTCAAGAAAAGATTCCGCACAATTTTTCAGGACACTAAATAAGCGGGTAAACGATTATTTCAAAGAGAACCAAATCAAAAAAACGGGCAATTGGAAACTTCACCTAAAATCGGTGATTATGTTCGCTCTTTTCTTGACCCCGTACTTCTTAATACTCACCTTGAACCTGCCCAATTGGGCAAACCTTTTGTTAACCATTGTCATGGGCATTGGCATGGCAGGTGTAGGCATGAATGTCATGCATGATGGCAATCACGGCTCCTATTCCAACAAAAAATGGGTCAACAAGATTATGGGCAGCAGCATTTATGTATTGGCCGGAAACGTCTACAATTGGCAAGTACAACACAATGTACTCCATCATACATATACCAACATACATGAACATGATGAAGATATGGAAGCTGGTCGCATACTTCGATTTTCAAAACATACAAAATGGCAAAAGCATCATAAATTTCAACATTACTATTCCATTTTACTATATGGGCTACTTACCTTTAACTGGGCCATAACCACAGACTTTCAACAGATGTACCGCTATATGAAGCGTAAATTGTCTTATGGAAAAATGCCCAGCAAAGCCTTTAATTGGAGTACGCTAGTCATCACAAAAGTATTGTATATCACCATTTGGATTATCATACCTCTTGTTTTCATAGACATTGCTTGGTGGAAAATTCTCCTTGGCTTTTTTATCATGCACTATGTTGCCGGGGTTATTTTAAGTGTCGTATTTCAATTGGCACATATTGTGGACGAGGCCGATACCCCTTTACCCGACGAAAGCGGAACAATGAAGAATACTTGGGCGATACACCAATTATTCACCACCGTCAATTTTGGGACAAAAAATCGTGTGGTCAACTGGTTCACAGGAGGTTTAAACCACCAAGTAGAGCATCACATCTTTCCGAATATCAGCCATGTACATTACACAAAAATTTCAAAAATTGTTAAACAAACGGCAAAAGAATTTAATTTACCCTACAACGAATATAAAACTACCAGAAAAGCTATAATTTCGCACTTCAAGCATTTGAAAGAATTGGGTAAAGGACCCAATTTGCAATTGCATTAATTTTAAACAAACGATGTTTTACCTTCACGGTAAGCAGGCATGTTTTTAAAATCAAAGCGTGCACTGCTGGTTCGTGTACAACTCTAACCCATTATGACACCATCGCTCGCAACTCAAGAACTTTCGGACAGAATAAACAGTCTGGCCCCTTCGGCAACCCTCGAAATGGCGGCAAAGGCCAGGGAACTCCGGGCTGCCGGAAAAGATATTATCGGACTTAGTTTAGGAGAGCCCGATTTCAATACCCCGGATTATATCAAAGACGCTGCCATTCAGGCAATAAACGAGGATTATAATGCCTACACCCCAGTTGATGGTTACGTTGAACTGAAAGATGCTATTATCACTAAATTTAAACGCGATAACGGAATCACTTACGAACGGCCGCAAATTGTAGTTTCAACCGGTGCAAAACAGGCTTTGTACAATGTCGCCCAAGTTGTATTGAACAAAGGTGACGAAGTGATTTTACCATGCCCTTACTGGGTAAGCTACAGTGATATCGTAAAATTGGCAGACGGTGTGCCCGTCGAGGTGGCCACAGCTATCGATAATGATTTTAAAATGACACCGGAACAGTTGGAGGCCGCCATAACACCCAAAACAAAAATGCTTTGGTATAGTTCGCCATGTAACCCTAGCGGTTCTATTTATAGCGAAGCAGAGTTACGTGCTTTGGCCGACGTCTTGCAGAAATACCCTCAGATTATTGTTGTAAGCGATGAGATTTACGAACATATTAACTATGGTGTAACTGCGCATGCCTCTATGGCCGCTTTCGAAGATATGTACGATCGTACAGTGACCGTAAACGGTGTCGCAAAGGCTTTTGCTATGACAGGTTGGCGTATTGGCTATATCGGTGCACCCACTTATATTGCCCGTGCTTGTAATAAATTACAGGGTCAGGTAACCAGTGGTGCGAACTGTATCGCCCAACGGGCGGTAATCACCGCACTGACCGAATCACCGGAACGTATTCAATATATGGTCGATGAATTTAAGGGGCGTCGACAGCTTATTTTAGGACTCTTGAACGATATCGATGGTTTTCGATGCAATGAACCTGAAGGCGCTTTCTACGTCTACCCAGACGTAACCGCATACTTCGGGAAGACTTTAAACGGGGTTACAATAAAGAACGCTTCTGATTTTGCACTTTACCTTTTAGAACATGCAAACGTTGCTACGGTAACGGGTGATGCCTTTGGTAATGGTAATTGCATACGTATTTCTTATGCTGCTTCGGAAACAGAAATCAAAGAGGCGATTTCAAGAATAAAAACAGCACTTAACTCCTAGATTAAATAGTTAGAATATCAAGCCCGTTGTCAAAGCAACGGGCTTATTTATGCGCTACCATTAACATATACAATGTTGCAATCGTGCAAATCAAATTTCATAGGATTTGTTATCATAGTGCACTATTTGACAGCGAGACAACACCTATATCCGACTAGTGCCATTCCTTAAAAAAAAATCAATTGAAAAGTTAAGCTTATTAATGATATAGTGACTGTTTGGGCCTTCAAGGATTTAGACCCAAAAAATAAGGTCTGACAATAAAATTCACCACAACCTCCACTTGAAACCTTGGATATTTACGGTAAGTAAAAAAGCATTGGCATATTTATACAGTGATAGACTGTAGTCAGAACCAGGTTAGACCCAACGATTCTACACCCTACTTCCACAAAAATCTCTTGACTAAAATAATAGAAACGAAAGAACAACTTCTAGAATTGGAAGGAGCAAAAAACCATAGGCAAACCGCAAATGAATCATTAAATTCTTTGCAAAACTAGGTTTTCTTCCAAAAATAAGGGGTCAACAGTATCAGTACGGTAAATAGCTCCAACCTTCCTACCAACATCAAAAAACCACACCACCATTTTCCCAAAGCCGGTAAACCATTGAAATTACTAACAGGGTTTAAACTACCAAAGGCAGGTCCCACATTGCCCAATGACGAAGCAGCACCCCCGATTGCCGTTTCAAAATCGACACCCAGCGCACCCAAAACCAGTGCCCCAATGATAAATAGTAACATATAAAGTACGAAAAACGCAATAATGTTATATACGATGACTTGGCTAATCGACCTATCGTTATAGCGCACTGGAATAATTGCCGCAGGATGAAGGGTGCGTTTAAACTCTAAGAGTCCATTTTTAATAATCAGCAAATGGCGCATGATTTTGATTCCCCCGGCCGTCGACCCCGCCGATCCCCCAGCGAACATGAGTCCGAAAAAGAGCACTGTTAAAAAAGGAGTCCACGTTGTAAAATCAGCCGTAACAAATCCTGTTGTGGTAATAACCGAGACAATTTGAAATAGGCCATGACGAAATGCACTCTCGGCTTGCCCGAAAACCATTGGATGGTAATCTGAAACGGGCACGTTGGCCTTTAGGTAGATGACCACGGCCGAAACCACACTAAAGATTAAGACCAGTGCCGTATAATACTTAAACTCTTCATCTTTCAGAACGCGTTGCACCTTACCCTTGAAGGCAAAATAACTGAGAACGAAGTTACTTCCTGCCAAAAACATAAAAAATATGACGATATACTGAATTAATGGTTCATTGTTCCAATAGGCCAAGCTGGCATTTTTGGTAGAAAACCCCCCTGTCGACAGAGTTGCCAAAGCATGGTTAATGGCATCGAAAAATGACATGCCGGCCAGCTTTAGCAATAGGGTCTCAGCAATAGTATATCCGAAATAAATCAACCAAAGACGTTTTGCTGTATCTGTTATACGCGGGTGCAGTTTATCGGCACTTGGCCCTGGTGCTTCCGCTGCAAACAACTGCATACCCCCGATCCCCAATAACGGCAATATCGCGATGGCCAATACGATAATACCCATACCACCGATCCAATGGGTAAGACTACGCCAAAAAAGAATACCTTCGGGTAGTGCCTCGATATCATCGACCACTGAAGCCCCAGTAGTAGTATACCCTGAAATAGTCTCAAAAAAGGCATTGGTAATATCAGGTATGGCCCCCGAAAACAAGTAAGGCAACATTCCAGAAAGTGACATTACGATCCACCCGAAGGTTACGATGATATAACCTTCCTTTCTTTTAACCTCTTTGTCGTGTCCGCGTGTATAGAACATTGAAAAAATACCCACGAACATTGTAGTGATCGATGCCAAGGTAATATCTAAGGTCGCACCGTCATCATATATACCGCTGACCAATGCGGCTAAAAGCATGAAGAGTCCGTTACAGAGCAATAAAAGCCCCATAAGGTGAAATATTATTTTGGAGTTAAGACCCATACATCAATTTAGCTTTGCAAAAATTGAACATTTTTAACGAAAACCGAAAATTTACAGGTTGCTTTATATGTAATGAGCGATGGTAGAGCATTACAGAAACAGGCGTTCTATTTTCTGAATGGCCTTGGGCAAACAACAAACAACCACCCGATCCCCGGCCTTGATTTCGAATCCCCCCAATGCAATAATCCCTTTGTCGTCACGAATTACCCCTCCGATGGTAGCCATTCTGGGAAAATCAAGTTCTCGAATTACACTACCTGTAACTTTAGAATTGGGCTTTACCACAAATTCCAATATTTCGGCATTTAAATTGTTGAGACGCATCAAAGCCACCACTTCTCCCCTTCTAACATGCCGGAAGATATGATTGGCCGCCAAAAGCTTTTTATTTATCAAAGTATCAATACCAATAGAATGTGATAACTGAAAGTAATTCATATTCTCGACAAGTGCTATGGTCTTCTTGATAAACTTAGACTTGGCCACCAAACACGACATGATATTGGTTTCTGAATTTCCGGTTACTGCTATAAACGCATCCATAGATTGCAAGCTTTCTTCCTCTAACAACTCCGCATTTCTTCCATCGCCGTTTATGATAAGTGCGTTCGGAAGTTCATCGGCAAGATCAAAAGCCTTTTCCTTGTTTTTCTCAATAAGCTTTACATTGAACTTGTTGACACAAAGGTCTCTGGCTGTTTTGTAACCTACCTTGCTTCCACCCAATATCATTACATTCTTGATTTCCTCCTTCTTTTTTCCTGTTAATTTATAAAGTTCGTCGACACCCTCTTTGGTAGTGATAAAATACACTTGGTCGCCTTCCTTAAAAACTGTATCACCTCTCGGAATCAAAGTGAATTGTGTTCCCATACGCTGCAAAGCAATGGGCATAAAGTTTATGGTTGAGAAAATTTTTGCCGCCTCTTTGACCATTTTACCGACGAATGGTGCCGATTTGGGCAACGATACCCCAATCATTATCAACTTACCATCTTCAAACTCATATGTATCGTTAAAGGCCGATTTACTTAATAGCAACTGTATTTCAGTCGCGGCTAGTTCCTCTGGGGAAATAAGCTCATCTATACCAAGATCAGAAAATTTGATCAACTCTTTATTATCAATAAACTCTGTATTGGCAATACGCGCTATAGTTCGTTTGCTCCCTAGCTGTTTTGCAAGCATGCAGAGCGTTAGATTCGTTGTTTCGGAAGAAGTTACCCCAATAACCAAATCTGACTCGTAAACTTGGGCATCTTTTAAAATGGATATGGATGTAGCATCACCACGTAATACCCGAATGTCAAGATGATTGTCGGCATAGGCCAGACTTTCTTTGTTGGTATCGATTAATGTTATATTCTGCGACTCGTAGGACAGTAATTTTGCCAAATGGATTCCTACTTCACCAGCTCCTGCTATAATTATCTTCATTGAACAGTTACATTCGTGTAAACCTCAGGGCCGAAAACCCTATAATGGCGATTGTAAGAAGGGCCATCAAAGGCATTATGGCTTGTTTAAAGCTCATTTCGTGAAAGTTTGCAATTTTCAAAGTTCAAAATTACATAAATTTATTGGGTTGCCGTTTAAAACCCTTGGCGTAAAAACGATGTATCGATTTCTTTATTGTTCAAACGCGATGCCAACCCTTGACGAAATTGTATCTTTGGCGAAATTTGCTGAAATGACCAAAAAGATAACCCCATATAGCAATACCGAGCTTGGAAAAAAGGAACAGGTTACCAAAATGTTCGATACCATATCGAACACCTACGATGGACTAAACCGCGTCATATCTTTTGGAATCGACGTAAAATGGCGCAAACGTGTTGTGGCTATACTTTCAAAAAGACAGCCAAAGAGTATTCTAGACATCGCAACGGGAACGGGAGATTTGGCTATTGAAATGACAAAGACTGGCGCTGACAGCATTGTCGGACTCGATATTTCTGCGGGTATGCTGGAAGTCGGCCAAAGAAAGGTGAACGAAAAAAATTTAGCCGATACCATTTCAATGGTTGTGGGAGACAGTGAAAATCTTTCTTTTGAAGATGACAGTTTTGATGCCGTAACCGTGGCCTTCGGGGTTCGCAATTTTGAAAATTTAGAAAAGGGGCTATCGGAAATACGGCGGGTACTGAAACCTTCAGGTGTTCTTGTAATCTTGGAAACGGCCGTACCTAAAAAATCACCTTACCGCCAAGGATACCGTTTTTACACCAAGAATATACTTCCTCTAATTGGAAAACTATTTTCGAAAGACAAATCGGCCTATACCTATTTGAGTGAATCTGCATCGGTTTTCCCATGTGGGGAAAACTTCAACAATATTTTACGTAAAATCGGGTTTATAGATGTAACCGACGAACCCCAAACACTTGGGGTAGCGTCAATTTATATTGCGACCAAATAACTATATGAAAGCCCATAATGGGTATTTACTAAAAAAAGGCCGATTCCGAACAACATAGGAAAGTGAAAGTAAGGAGGCCAGGAAATTTTTGTTGATGAAAAACATTCTTTTACTATTGATCGGGCTGTTATGTTTGAACACCATGACCCATGCCCAGTTCAACGAAAATCCAATATTAAACTTAGAGAACGAAGATAAGGCGCTGCTCAATTGGGGTTATTTTCTTGGGTTTAATCAATATGATTTTAAATTCGATTACAAAAACGATACACGAGATATTCTAGTCGACAAAGGCTTAGGATTCAATGTAGGTCTAATCGGCGAGCTTCGCCTCAATGAATTTTTAGATCTTCGATTTGAACCAGGGCTGCATTATGGGGCCAGAACCTTGGGGTTTCCCGGATTTACAGGAGAAGATGTTACGGAGCGAAATACCATACGCGAGGTTAAATCTACCTATATCAATTTCCCCTTATTACTTAAGGTCGGCACCCGTAGATTTGGCAACTGGAAGCCCTATTTGATAGGGGGGCCATCAATGTCAATGAACTTGGGGAGCAATGAGACCAATCTAGATGATAATTCAAGTGGCACTTTTCGTATGAAAAAATGGGCCTATAATTACGAACTTGGTTTCGGTATCGACTTTTACCTGGAATATTTTAAGTTCAGCCCTTCCATTCGTGGTGTTTTCACTATAAATGATGAATTGGTTCGCGATGAAGATCCAAATAGCCCTTGGACAGGAAACATCGATGCCCTGCGCACCAGAGGCCTGTTTATCAATTTAACCTTTGAATAATCTTCTACTTCACCAAAACACCGCGCTATAGTTTGCCTATCTTGATAGGTAACGTTTTATTCTAACAATTTGTCAATTTGTTTTTCAATGCTATTTTCACCCTGATAAAAGCCAACAAATGATTTTACTATAACGCCATTTCTATCTATTAAAAAGCTATTCGGCAATGAAGTGATCGTATATTTTTTACCATTTTCGCCATTCATACCTTTTAAATCTGAAATATTAATCCAATAAATATTATCAGCATTACTTGATTTCCGCCAAACAGATTTATTCGTATCAAGTGAATAGCTTATTAATACAAAATCATCCTTGCCATATGCCCGTGCTATTTTTTGAAATTCTGTTTTATTTTGATTTCTGCAGGGACCGCAACTTGCTGCCCAAAAATCCAACAAAATAACTTTACCGCGGTAATCAGATAATCGATGGGTATTACCTTCTAAATCTACACCAACAACATCCCTAAATTTATCGCCTTTCTTGATATCGGAATTATGTGCATAATAGTACAGTTCTCTCCCTTGTCTTGAATTCGCCAAGGTTGAATCTACCCTTTTGTAAAATAGAAGAAAACTATCTTTAGAGATTTCTCTTCTTTTGAATGTCAATAATGCATTCAAAGTCATTTGATTGTTTGAATTTTCAAATATGAACTGGTTTTCGTTCTTTTCAATTCGTTTATCATACCGGTCAGCAATGCTCTTTTTAATAGAATCGACAGAAATACGGAAGCCTTTTTTATGATCTTGGTTTATACTATTTTTTACAATGGAGTCTATCGAAACGGGAGCTAATTTTTCATCTCTTTCAATCCTTATTCTTTTTGAGATGGACAAATATTCGGTCAACAATGCGCTCTGATTTGAACCCTTCACTGTTGCGTTTAGAAAATCGGCATATTCACCATCAATTGAGACCTTACTGTTCTCCAAATAGAAGAATTTAAATGGCTCAAGACGTTTGCCATTTTTATCAAAAAAAAATAAATAACTAAAAGTTGGCAAATCTGCCTTTCCTGAAAACGTAAAGCGTTCACCGATTACATATGATGAATCTATATTTTTATCCAACTCTTTATTAAACAAAAACACTTTCGTACTGTCAGGGAAGTTTTTTGCATTAACAGTTAACATAAAATGGTCTTGTATCATTTTATTTTTTTCCTTCTTACAGGAAGTCAAATTGACCAATAGTAGAATTTGTAAGATTAAAAGGGGTTTATTCATTAGTTCCAATAGATGACACCTAATACCGATATTACTATCGCCTTATTTCATGCAACAAAATCGCAGTCGCGGTTGCCACATTGAGGCTCTCGGCAGTCTTGGCGACAAACTGTGGAATCGCAATTCTTTTATCGCACCTATTTTCAATCACCCGCGAAATTCCATTGGCTTCGTTACCCATTACCAAAATACCTTTTTCGGGCATATCGACTTGACGAAGTGGCGTACCATTCATAAATGTTCCGTACACGGGAAGTTTGGCGTCCTTTAAAAATTCAGAAAGATCGGTATAGCTAACATTTACCCGAGTTATCGATCCCATTGTCGCTTGAAGTACTTTGGGATTAAAGCAATCTACCGTATTCGATGAACACACCAAATGACGGATACCAAACCAATCGCACAAACGAATAATAGTTCCCAAATTGCCTGGATCTTGAATACTATCCAATAGCAATACCCAATCATTAAAATCAATTGGTTTTTCCGCCGGAATATAAAAAACGCCCAAAACCCCGCTAGCATTCTTCAAATTACTCATTTGCCTCAATTCATTTTGAGAGACGAACTCCGTATAATCAGGCAGGGACAGCAAGGAATCCTCATCATTGGCATAAATCTTAAACACCTTAAAATCGGAGGCCAATAGTTCTTTGACTGTTTTTATACCTTCGACCACAAACATGCCATTTTTAATTCGGTACTTTTTTTGATGTAAGCTTTTTATAAGCTTTATTTGGCTTTTGACAACCATACAAATAATGTATTTTTGATTTCTATGAGAATCCCATTGCGAATTGAGAATAACATCGCTAAAATAAGCCTATTATTTTTAGCCGTTGTGATTACCTCATGCAATAGTCTTAGAAGGGTAGATGATGATGAACTGCTACTGACCAAGAACACTATTCATGCGAACGACAAAGTTGTTTCTGACGAAGATATTGAAAGTCTGATCGTACAAATTCCGAACAGCTCACTTTTTGGATATCATCTGCGTCTTAACCTCTATAATCTTGCCAAGAAAAATCCAGATTCATCCTACCAGAACTGGTTACATAAAAAGACAAAAAGAGAACAACGACTGACGAATCTCTTATCTAAAAAGCAGGTCGACAGACTGGGCGAGTCATTTTTGGTAAAGGGGCTCAGTGAATGGCTAAAAAATATTGGTGAAGCGCCTGTAATCATTGACACGTCCCAGACCAGAAGAACATTGGAACGTTTGAGCTCGTATTATGGCAGCAAAGGCTATTTCAACAACGAGACCACTTTCAAAATCGACAGCACAAAAAAACGACAACGGGCCCAAATAGACTACAGAATTACACTAGGCGAGCCTTATATCATCGACTCCCTATCCAATGAAATTTCATCAACGGCAATTGACTCCATATACCAACAACACAAAGAGGCGTCTTTTGTTAAAAGTGGCGACCAATTCGATCTAAACAATTTTAATCTTGAACGGGAAAGACTAACGGCAATCTTTAGAAATACGGGAATACACAACTTTCAAGAGAGTTCGATCGGGTACGATATTGAAAGGGATACCACCAAATCGGGGGCCGACAAAAAGATGAATATCGAACTTAACATCGACGACCTCAGAATACGAAATGACAGTTCACTGACCTCATCTGAATATAAAGTTCATCGTTTTAAAGATATAAACATCTACACAGATTATTTATTCGATGAAACCAATGCTGAACAAAAATTTATCAGATACGGTGATTATACTATTTTCTACAGGAATAAATTACGTTTTAAGCCCAAAACTCTCGTTGATGCTATTTTCTTTGAGAAAGACAGTGTCTACCGAGACTTGGACAAAATTCATACCTATAGGCAACTTACCAACTTAAATGTATTTCGGTACCCGAACATCACCTTTGAGACAAATAGTGAACAAGCAAGTTTGAACGCGAATATTTACTTGGCTCCAAGACCGAAATATTCTTTAGGTACCGATTTTGACATTACCCATTCGAATATTCAACGGGTCGGTATGGCCTTTAGCCCATCATTACAAGCTAGAAACCTCTTTAAGGGAGCTGAAAACTTAAGCCTGTCCGGAAGGCTCAATATTGGCTCCTCTAGTGACCCGAACATCATTGACAACCGTTTCTTTAATATTTTGGAATTCGGTGCCGACCTAAACCTCGACATTCCCCGAATTTGGTTTCCTTTTATAAATACTTCGAAGATAATCCCCAGTTTCACTTTACCCAGAACCCGTATTACATTAGGAAGCAGTTTTCAACAGAATATAGGTCTTGACAAACAAGCTTTCAATGCGATTCTTGGATACAACTGGACCCCTTCCGATTTCAAAAAAAAGAATGTCGAACTCCTAAATGTAGAATTTGTTCGCAATGTGAAACCTGAACAGTTTTTCAATGTATACAGCAATACATATAGCCGACTAGACAATATTGCCGGTTTCTACCAGAATAATTCTACGGTGACCGATTTTTTTGAACCAGCTGCAGGTTCCGATGCGGCTCGACATCTGATCATCCCCACGGGTACTACAGGTTTCATTAATGAGGTACTTAACAACAACCTTATTCCTGAGGAAGCTGAACAATATGGTGAAGTAGTACGCATAGAAGAACGCAGAAAACGCTTAACGGAAAACAATTTGATTTTTGCCAGCAATTATAGCTTTTCCAAAAACAATAGAAACGGCCTTACCGATAATAATTTTCATCAATTTCGATTCAAGTTGGAAGGTGCTGGCAATCTTTTATCGGCACTATCGGAGTTCATACCGTTCAACAAAAACGATGACCAAGATCTGCTGGTTTTTAGTGTGCCTTTTTCTCAATACATAAAAACCGAGTTTGACTACGTAAAATACTGGGACCTTTCCCATTCGAATGTGCTTGCCTTCAGAAGTTTCTTCGGTATAGCGATTCCCTACGGCAATTCTGACAACATACCCTTTGTGCGCAGTTATTTCGCAGGGGGATCGAATGATAATCGGGCATGGTACCCTTATTCATTGGGGCCGGGCAGCACCGCCGCAATCAACGATTTTAACGAGGCCAATTTAAAACTGGCTTTTAATCTTGAATATCGTTTCCCTATTGTTGGCGATATTAATGGAGCATTGTTTGCCGATGCAGGCAATATCTGGAATGTTTTTGACAACGTCGATGACCCAGCGGCGACATTCGACGGTTTTGATTCCCTAGGAGATATCGCCTTGGGCAGTGGTTTCGGGTTACGTTATGATTTCACCTACTTTTTGTTCCGAGTCGATTTGGGCTTTAAAACATATAATCCTGCGGAAATACCTTCGAAAAGATGGTTCAGAGATTACAATTTTGCGAATTCCGTACTTCAGATTGGCATTAATTATCCTTTCTAGAACCGTTCAGACCTAATAATTTTATTACTTTTGTGCCATTAATTTTAGAAACGAAAAGACTAAAAAATATGGCTCACACTATCAAACCCGGCGTTGCCACAGGCGATGAAGTACAGAATATTTTCAATTACGCTAAGGAAAAAGGCTTTGCACTTCCCGCGGTAAACGTTATCGGATCAGATACTATCAACGGCGTACTTGAAACTGCTGCAAGCTTAAATGCGCCCGTAATCATACAATTTTCAAACGGTGGCGCACAGTTCAATGCTGGTAAGGGTCTTTCCAACGAAGGACAACAAGCCGCAATACGTGGTGCCGTGGCAGGTGCCAAACACGTTCATGAATTGGCGGAAGCCTACGGAGCGACAGTTATTTTACATACCGACCATTGTGCAAAAAAATTATTGCCATGGATAGATGGCCTGTTGGATGCCAGCGAAAAACATTTTGCCGCAACAGGAAAATCATTGTTCAGTTCACACATGATCGACCTGTCGGAAGAACCAATCGAGGAGAACATCGCTATTTGTAAGGAATATTTAGCCCGAATGAGCAAGATGAACATGACTTTGGAAATCGAGCTCGGCATTACTGGGGGAGAGGAAGATGGAGTGGACAATTCAGATGTTGACGACTCAAAACTATATACCCAGCCTGAAGAGGTTGCATATGCCTACGAAGAGCTTTCTAAAGTGAGCCCTAGATTTACGATTGCCGCTGCCTTCGGAAATGTTCATGGCGTATACAAACCTGGAAACGTAAAATTGACGCCGAAAATCCTTAAAAATTCCCAGGAATATATCACTGAAAAATATGGTGTAGAACACAACCATATCGATTTTGTATTTCACGGTGGATCAGGATCTACGGTAGAAGAAATACGCGAAGGCATTAGTTACGGTGTTATCAAAATGAATATCGACACCGATCTACAGTATGCATTTTTAACAGGTATCAGAGATTACATCAACGAAAAAAAGGACTATCTTCAAGCTCAAATTGGCAACCCAAATGGAGCTGACGAACCTAACAAAAAGTTCTACGATCCTCGAGTTTGGTTACGTGAAGGTGAAAAAACTTTTGTAGAGCGTCTAAAAAAGGCCTTTGCAGATCTGAATAATGTGAACACGCTTTAAAAGTAATTTAGCCCCTACTAATTAATATGGATAATATGTCGTCTTGGTTCAAAAGAAAGGAAAAAGGAATTCAGACTTCCACCGAACAGAAAAAAGATACGCCGAGGGGGCTTTGGTACAAATCTCCTACCGGTAAGATTGTAGAGTCGGAAGAACTCGCCAAAAACTTTTATGTTAGCCCCGAAGACGGTTATCATGTAAGAATTGGAAGCAAAGAGTATTTTGAAATTCTGTTCGATGACAACAAATTCACAGAATTGGATGCAAAATTAACATCCAAAGACCCCTTAAAGTTTGAAGACACCAAGAAATATGTCGATAGACTTAAGGCTGCACAGAAAAAAACAGGACTTAAAGATGCCGTGCGAACGGGAGTAGGCAATAGTCTAGGCAAAAGTATTGTAATCTGTTGCATGGATTTTAATTTTATCGGAGGGTCGATGGGAAGTGTCGTTGGTGAAAAAATTGCCCGGGGCATCGATTACGCCATCAAAAAGAAACTGCCCTTTTTAATGATTTCAAAATCGGGGGGAGCCCGTATGATGGAAGCTGCATTATCGCTAATGCAATTGGCCAAAACATCGGCCAAGTTAGCACAATTGGCTGAAGCTGGTCTTCCTTATATATCGTTATGTACCGATCCGACCACAGGAGGAACAACGGCATCATATGCGATGCTGGGAGATATTAACATTTCAGAGCCCGGTGCCTTAATTGGTTTTGCCGGCCCTCGAATTGTCAAAGATTTCACTGGAAAAGATTTGCCCGAAGGCTTCCAAACGGCTGAGTTCGTAAAAGAGCAAGGTTTTTTGGATTTCATTGTACATCGCGGAGAGCTTAAAAAGAAAATCAATCTTTATATTGATCTTATTCAGAACAATCCTATTAGGTCGTAAAGAAAATAATCTTATCTTTGCCGCCTGATTGAAAGACAGTCAGATACATAAAAATCATTTAAAATAATATTGGAATGTATTTAACAAAAGAAGTGAAGAGTGAAATCTTCAAAAAACATGGCGGTAAAGCCGAAAATACCGGTTCTACCGAAGGACAGATTGCATTGTTCACGCATCGTATCAATCACCTTACCGGACATCTTAAAAACAATAAGAAAGACTTTAATACTGAACGTTCATTGGTTCGTTTGGTAGGTAAACGAAGAAGTCTTTTAGATTATATGATAAAGAAAGATATTGTAAAATATCGTAAGCTTATCAAAGAATTAGGTATACGAAAGTAATTATACAAGGAGGGAGCTTTGCTCCCTCCTTTTTATATAGTGCCTGAGCCGTTTCGGCATCCACAATACGCGTACAAGCCCCTGTCACAAATTCAGGGCAACATACAAAAAGCTGCACACAGTTTTTCATTGGTCACACGACAACACAACACATGCTCCGACCAGAAAAAATGGCGGAGAGACCATTGTTTAACAATCCCGAAGCGTTCGGGATAAAATCAAATTTATGATTCCAAAAGTATTTAAAGAGGTCATTGACCTTGGCGACGGTAGGGAAATTTCTATCGAAACCGGAAAATTGGCAAAACAGGCCCATGGTTCTGTTGTTGTTCAATCAGGAAAATGTATGCTACTGTGTACAGTAGTTTCCAATTACAAACAAAGTGATGTCGATTTTCTACCATTGACGGTAGATTACCGTGAAAAATTTGCCGCTGCAGGTCGATATCCTGGTGGTTTTTTTAAAAGAGAAGCTCGCCCCAGTGATGGTGAGGTATTGACCATGCGTTTGGTGGATCGTGTTTTACGTCCACTTTTCCCAAAAGATTATCACTCTGAAACCCAGGTGATGATACAATTGATGTCGCATGACGAAGATGTGATGCCTGATGCGATGGCCGGTCTGGCTGCATCGGCTGCAATTCAGTTGTCCGATTTCCCATTTGAATGTGCCATCTCCGAAGCAAGGGTCGGCCGTGTTAATGGTGAATTTATTATCAACCCTACTAGAGCACAATTAGAAGAATCAGATATCGACATGATGATCGGTGCTTCTGCCGATTCTGTTATGATGGTAGAGGGAGAGATGGATGAGATTTCCGAAGAGGAAATGACCGAGGCCATCAAATTTGCCCACGAAGCCATTAAAGTACAATGTGCGGCACAGCTTAGATTGGCTGAGGCCTTTGGCAAAAAAGAAGTCCGTGAGTACGAAGGTGAGCGGGAAGATGAGGAATTAGCGAAAAAAGTACATGGTCTTACCTATGATAAGGTATACGCCATTGCCCAAGCTGGTTCTGCCAAGCATGAGCGAAGTGCTGCCTTTGATGCCATCAAAGAAGAAGTTATTGCAAGTTTCACTGAGGAAGAGCAAGAAGAATACGGCAGTTTGATCTCTAAGTATTTCTATAAAGCGGAAAAAGCTGCTGTTCGCGACCTTACCTTAAACGAAGGGCTGCGTTTAGATGGTCGTAAGACCGATGAGATCCGCCCAATCTGGTGTGAGGTCGATTACCTGCCTTCTACGCATGGTTCCGCTATATTTACACGTGGCGAAACCCAGGCGCTGGCTACCGTAACTCTAGGAACATCAAGGGATTCGAACCAAATCGATATGCCTTCCCACGAAGGTGAAGAACGGTTTTATTTGCATTATAACTTCCCTCCTTTCTCAACTGGGGAAGCTAGACCTATTCGTGGAACATCGCGTAGGGAAGTTGGTCACGGTAACTTGGCACAACGTGCCTTAAAAGGAATGGTCCCCGATGATTGTCCCTATACTGTTCGCGTAGTTTCAGAGGTACTGGAATCTAATGGTTCATCCTCTATGGCAACGGTTTGTTCAGGCACTATGGCCCTGATGGATGCCGGTGTTCAATTAAAGAAACCTGTTTCAGGTATCGCCATGGGATTGATTTCCGATGCCGATTCCGGAAAATATGCTGTTCTTTCCGATATCCTAGGTGATGAAGATCATTTGGGCGATATGGATTTTAAAGTAACGGGAACGGCAGACGGTATCACCGCCTGTCAAATGGACATCAAAGTAAAAGGTCTGTCTTATGAAATCTTGGTCAATGCCTTGAAGCAAGCCAGAGACGGCCGTATACACATACTTGGAAAATTGACCGACACCATTGCAGCACCAAATGCCGATGTGAAGCCGCATTCTCCAAAAATGGTAACACGAATCATACCTAATGAGTTCATCGGAGCCTTGATAGGACCTGGTGGAAAAGTAATACAAGAACTTCAGAAAGAAACAGGCACAACCATTGTAATCAATGAAGACCCTGTAACCGAAGAAGGCATTGTTGAAATTTTAGGAACCGATCAAAATGGTATCGATGCCGTATTGGCCAAAATCGATTCGTTGATGTTCAAACCTGAAGTAGGTAGCGTTTATGAGGTGAAAGTCATCAAAATGTTGGATTTCGGCGCCGTAGTCGAGTATATGGATGCCCCAGGCAATGAAGTACTGTTGCATGTATCGGAATTGGCATGGGAACGTACCGAAAATGTATCTGACGTTGTGAACATGGGTGATGTATTCGATGTGAAATACTTCGGACTCGACCCTAGAACGCGAAAAGATAAAGTGTCTCGAAAGGCATTATTGCCAAAACCTGAAGGTTATGTTGAAAGACCACCAAGGGATAACAATCGCGGAAGAGATAACCGCGGTGGCAGAGATAATCGCAGAGACAATCGCGATCGCAAACCAAGAAGAGATTAGAACTTAATCTTACAAAGATCAAATACAAAAGAGCCTCAATACTACCTATTGAGGCTCTTTTATATCCTAAAAACATCCATACCAGCGAAAAAAACAAAACTTTCGTATTTCATTTGTAACATTTCTATCTTTTTTACGTATAAGTATATGCAGCTTATGTAGCATGAATTTAATTTACCGTAAATGAGACAGTTAAAAATTACAAAACAGGTTACCAATAGGGAAACCGCTTCGTTGGATAAATACCTACAGGAAATTGGAAAAGTAGACTTAATTACAGCGGATGAAGAGGTAGAGTTGGCCCAACGAATAAAAGCAGGAGATCAAGTTGCCCTTGAAAAATTGACCAAGGCCAACCTTCGATTTGTGGTATCGGTAGCCAAACAATATCAAAACCAAGGATTAACCCTTCCTGACCTTATCAACGAAGGTAACTTGGGATTGATCAAAGCAGCCCAACGTTTTGATGAAACCCGTGGATTTAAATTTATATCGTACGCCGTTTGGTGGATTCGTCAATCTATTTTACAGGCGTTGGCGGAACAGTCAAGAATTGTACGTTTACCATTGAACAAAATTGGTTCGATCAACAAAATAAACAAAACTTTCGCTTTCTTGGAGCAGGCACATGAACGTATGCCCTCTGCTGAAGAGATTGCCAAGGAATTGGATATGACTGTTGAAGATGTCAAACAGTCTATAAAAAATTCAGGACGCCATGTATCTATGGACGCACCTTTGATCGATGGTGAAGATTCCAACCTTTATGATGTACTTCGTAGTGGCGAATCTCCTAATCCTGATAAAGACCTATTGCACGAGTCGCTACGAACTGAAATCGAAAGAGCTCTTGAGACACTGACCCCAAGAGAAGCGGATGTCATTCGTTTGTATTTCGGCTTGGCCGGACAACACTCTATGACTCTGGAAGAAATTGGTGAAACCTTTGACCTTACGCGTGAAAGAGTGCGTCAAATCAAAGAAAAAGCAATTCGAAGACTAAAACATACTTCGCGAAGCAAGATATTGAAAACCTATCTCGGCTAAACGGACTCGCAACTTATACGTTAAAGTTTCCATAAATTGGAAATGCGGCATATAAATTGTAATTTTACTGTTAACAACAGTTATCATGACTGTTCGTTTTTTGATTGATGAATAAACTCCGGCTGATTACCGGAGTTTTTTCATTTATGGTTTCAAACCAATCTAAAATGTATATTTAAATCATGGCCTCAAAAAATTCCGCACCCAAAGAACAACCCAATAATCCATTACATGGAATTAAATTAGTTGATATACTTGAACACCTCTCCCAAAAGTATAGCTGGGAAGAACTGGCAACGCAAGTAAATATCAATTGTTTTAAAAGTAACCCTTCTATAAAATCTTCCTTAAAATTCTTACGAAAAACTCCTTGGGCCCGCGAAAAAGTAGAGCAATTATATCTCAAATCACTAAGGAAAAAATAGCTATGCCATTTAATATTGTTCTTATAGCGCCCGAAATACCCAATAATACCGGTAATATTGGCAGATTGGCATTGGCAACAGGTTCTACGCTACACCTTGTTAAGCCGTTTGGTTTTGAGCTCGACGACAAGCGTTTAAAACGTGCGGGGTTGGATTATTGGCCCCATCTCTCTTTATGTATTTATGAAAATCTAGATGATTTTCTTACACAGCACAAGAACAAGAATATGGTATTTTTTTCAAGCCATGCCGAGAAAAGTCACTGGTCGATTAATTATAAAGATGGTCAATTTCTAGTCTTCGGGAAAGAATCGGTCGGGCTGCCCGCCACGCTAACGGAATCAAACCGAAACGAACTCTACAAAATTCCACTTTATAGCGAACACGTTCGCAGTTTAAATTTAGCGAATGCCGTTGGCATTGCTGTTTATGAAGGTTTGAAACATCTGGTTTAAGGCTGCCGAAAAAAATAAATACCAAAGCCCCGTCGATTGTCTCCTTTGATTTTTTTTGCGAGCGACTCTTATAGCCCATGTATATTGTCGAAAAGTGCCTAAATTGTAGCTGCATTACCATTTATAAACTCAAGGAGCATTCAAAATGAAAGACATTTCCATCGAAAAATTTATAGCGGGAATACCCAAGGCAGAACTCCATTTGCATATTGAAGGTACTTTTGAGCCCGAATTAATGTTTACGATTGCCCACAGGAATAATTTGAAGATTAGTTATTCCAGTGTTGATGCCCTTAAAAAGGCATATCGTTTTAACAACCTTCAAGAATTTTTAGATATTTATTATGCAGGCGCCAGTGTATTGATTCACGAACTGGATTTTTATGACTTGACTTGGGCCTACTTATCGAAGGTACATCTACAAAACGTAAAGCATGTAGAAATTTTTTTCGACCCTCAAACTCATACACAACGTGACATTTCTTTTGATGTGGTAATTAATGGTATTTATCGTGCTTTACTTGACGGTCAGGAAAAACTAGGTATTAGCTTTAGGTTAATTATGTGTTTTTTAAGACACCTCGATGAAGCTTCCGCTTTAAAGACCCTAGATAAAGCTCTTCCCTACAAAAAATGGATTTCGGGTGTAGGTCTCGATTCTTCCGAGGTTGGAAATCCTCCTTCCAAATTTCAAAAAGTTTTTAACAAGGCTATCGAAGAAGGTTTTTTGACCGTAGCCCATGCAGGTGAGGAAGGTCCTTCCGAATATATTTGGGAAGCCATTGATTTACTCAAGGTAATACGCATAGATCACGGCAATCGTTGTCTCGATGATGACATCTTGGTAAAGAAATTGGCCGAAGTTCAAATACCACTGACACTATGTCCGTTATCAAACCTAGAACTGAAAGTAGTTCAAGACCTCAAAGAACACCCCTTGGTAAAAATGATGGAAAAAAATTTATTGGTCACCATAAATTCAGATGACCCTGCATACTTCGGGGGTTATATGAACGAGAATTACTTAGGTATTGCCCAGGCATTGAACCTTTCCAAAAAACAAATCGCCCAACTAGCCAAGAATAGTTTCAAGGCAAGTTGGCTATCAGCATCTGAAAAGCATACAACGATTCGGCAGATCGAAACGTATCTCCAAAATAATTAGAGGTTGAACACAAAAGGCATAAAGTCTTTTACTCACACCTTGCACACTAAAAAGGGGCAATTTCCTTACTTTTGTACAAAAGACTAAGAGTAGATGAAAATCACCAAAACAAAAATTGCCCCCTCCCTCCTAGCTGCCGATTTCGGCAATCTACAACGCGATATAGAACTCGTTAACCATAGTGAGGCCGATTGGCATCATATTGATGTTATGGATGGTGTATTCGTGCCCAATATTTCATATGGAATGCCCGTGGTAAAGGCTATTGCCAAGCATGCCACCAAACCTTTGGACGTTCATTTGATGATTATTGACCCTGATCGCTATATCAAGACCTTTGCCGATCTTGGAGCGAACAATCTAACCGTTCATTATGAGGCCTGCACCCATTTGCACCGAACCTTGCAAGCGATAAAGGCCGAAGGAATGACTGCAGGCGTTGCCCTGAATCCACATACCAACATCAATGTGTTGGAAGATACGATACGCGATATCGATCTGGTATTATTGATGAGCGTGAACCCCGGATTCGGAGGTCAGTCGTTTATTGAAAACACATATAATAAGCTACGTGATTTAAAAGCCCTGATTTTACATAAAAAAACCAAGACCCTCATCGAGATAGATGGTGGAGTTACTTCAGAGAATGCCAAGGCTTTGACCGATGCCGGGGCAGACGTTCTGGTGGCCGGTAGTTTTGTTTTTAAGAGTGAAAATCCGACCCAAACCATTCACGAACTAAAGGAAATTACTGAATAATGACGCATTTTGATCTTGTTATCATCGGAGGAGGCCCTATTGGTATTGCTTGTGGTCTGGAAGCCAAAAAGAAAGGCTTGAATTATCTTATTATCGAAAAAGGGCCAATTGTAAACTCTTTGTTCAACTACCCGTCGAATATGCAATTCTTCTCTTCCTCGGAACGATTGGAAATTGATGAAATTCCTTTTATCAGTAAAGAAGCCAAGCCCAAACGCAACGAGGCACTTGAATATTACCGAAGAATCGTAACCAGCAACCAATTGAATATTCAGTTGTTCGAAAAAGTGGAAAGCGTAAAAAAATCGGAGGCTCTTTTCGAAATCAACACAAGTAAAGGTAGTTATACAACTTTAAATGTGGTTGTCGCTACTGGTTTTTACGATTTACCCAATACACTCGGTATTCCTGGGGAAAACCTGCCCAAAGTTGCCCATTATTACAAGGATCCACATTTTTATGCAAGCCAGAAATTAGCCGTGGTCGGTGCCAGCAATTCGGCCATAGATGCCGCATTGGAGTGCTGGCGCAAAGGATCCGAGGTCACCTTGATCATTCGCGGTGCGGAGGTCGGGCAACGCGTTAAATATTGGGTACGCCCTGATATTATCAACCGTATTGAAGAAGGAAGCATCAAAGCCTACTATCACTCCACCTTAAAGGAAATCAAAGAAAATGAGATTACCATAGACACCCCCGAGGGTGTCGTGAACCTAGAAAATGATTTTGTGTTGGCCCTTACAGGGTACAAACCGAATTTTGAATTTCTAGAAAAACTGGGTATTGAACTCTCCAATGATGCAAAACGACTTCCCAATTATAATCCGGAAACCATGGAAACCAATATTTCAGGGCTTTACTTGGCAGGGGTCATTTGCGGGGGTATGGAAACCCATAAATGGTTTATCGAAAATTCGAGAATACATGCTAAAGTGATTGTAGCAGATATCTTGACCAAAAAATTAGTTGAAGCTAAGGATTCATAAATTTTGTAATATCCTCGGATGCCAATACAGGGTTCGCCCCTTCACTTCCAGCTACTAAAGCACCTACGGCACAACCATAGTCTATAGCCTTCTGAGGGTCTTCTCCCGTGAAGAGTTTATAGATAACCGATGCCAAAAAAGAATCTCCCGAACCCACGGTATCTACTACTTTAATGCGATATCCGCTATTGTAAAAAAATTTCTTGTTCTTATATAAAACAGCACCGAAAGCCCCTTTGGTAACGCATAGCGTTTTGGTCTGTGTCTCTTGTGCAATAAAGGCGATGTTCTGTTCCATGTTATTGTAATTAGACCCTAAATAACCAGCTATCTCGTACAATTCGTCATCATTGAGTTTTATAAAATCAGCTGCTTCCATCAATTCTAAAAGTACTTCTTTCGTATAATGCGGAGCTCTCAAATTCGCATCAAATACTTTATAAGGGGCCCATTTTAAAAGCGCATTTAAAGTTGCCCTTGAAACTTTATCCCTACACACCAAACTTCCGTATACCAAAACGTCCGAGGCCTCAACTACGCCTCTCATGGACTCTTGTAGTCCTATTTTATCCCAAGCTACGGGATAGGCAATATCATACGAAGCCACCCCCTTATCATTGAGCACCACATTCACAACACCAGTGGCATACTCCGTTTGAATATGGATTCCTTCAGTATCTACGCCAGAGTTTCTCAAATAATTGATAATTTTAATGCCATTCTGATCTTCGCCCACACTACTTAACATAGCAGCATCCGCTCCTAAAGATTGTAGTCTTACGCAAACATTCAACGGAGCACCGCCGATTTTTGCATGCGTAGGAAAGACATCGAATAACACTTCTCCAAAACAAACTGCTTTTATTTTGTTTTTCATTTATCTATTTTTTTTGGGTATGAGAATCAGCTTTCTTCGAACCCTTTTTAAATTTCTATTGTAATTCGAGTGCTTGTTTTAAATTTAATGTAGCCACAGAATCTATAACCATATCTGGTTTAAAAGGATAATCGTCCAACACGCCTTTTTTAGATACACCCGAAAGTGTCAAAATAGTTGTGTACCCTAATTGAACACCCCCCAAGATATCGGTATCCATGGTGTCACCAATAATAATGGTCTCTCGGGCTTCCAAACCTAATGATTTACGAGCAGCACGCATCATTACCGGACTCGGTTTTCCAACGGAGAAGGCCTTTTTACCGGTTGCCTCCTCAATCATTGATACTATAGCTTTTATACCCAGATTAGACCACCCTTTTTTCTTGGGAGAAGGGTCTAAATTTGTCGCTATAAGTTTTGAACCGGAAAGAATCATTTCGACCGCATTACTTACCATTTCCAAAGTAAAATTTCTTCCCTCACCCACAACAACAAAATCGGGGTTCTGATTTACCAAGGTATATCCCTGTTGATGCAGACTGGTAATGAGTCCGCCTTCGCCCAGTACATAAGCCGTTCCCTTCGGGTTCATAAAAGACAGGAACCAAGCCGTGGCCATGGCACTGGTATAAACATTCTCTTCGGTAATATTTATACCCATTCTACTCACCTTGTTGACAGTATCTAAGGGTGTACGTTGGCTATTATTAGTCATAAACAGAAAAGGTATGTTTTCTTTTTGCAGTGTAGCGATAAATTTATCGGCCCCTTCAATCATGGTTTCACCACTATAGATAACCCCATCCATATCGATTAAGAATCCTTTTTTCATTTATTTAAATTTTCATTGAATTTACTAAAAAAGCACGGGTAACCATTCCGTGCTTCCAAAAAACCAACTCTAAGTAACACTCAGATCAAGACCAATCTTAAAAAGGGGGAACTAATACTTAGGGTTTTGTTTATAAACCCCGCCAGTAAAATCGATTTCTCGCTGAGGTATGGGATAGTATTCATCCCTACCAGCAGTAAACAATGCATTTGACAAGAAGTCTCGTTTCGTGCTTTCTTCCGTTAAATAAGCATTCAATACCTCAGCAGCTTCTCCCCATCTTACCAAATCGAACCAACGATGGCCCTCCATGGCGAATTCTAATCTTCTTTCAAACTTTAGGGCTTTCCAAGCAAATTCCTTATCAGGAAAAGATGAATAAGTGCCAATACTATAAATATCGGTAGCCCCGGCATCAATAGGTCGCTGCACGCTTGCCGCCGCACGAGTTCTTATCTGGTTGATTATGGGCAAAGCCTCATCCCATCGATTCAATTGAATCAGGGCCTCGGCTTTAAACAGCAATACATCCGCATAACGAATAAAATCCATGTTTTTAGAAGTTCCAACAAATGGTCCTTCTTTCACATAACAGGAGCAATCAGGTGCCTGCTGTTCTTTCATGTTTCCAAAATAACCATATACTCCGGGGTCTCTCGCCCAACTGAAGTTATACACCATGTCACCGGCCTCATTTACCATATTTCGATACTTGAAAGGTCTTCCAGGAATTCCGATGGTATGATCTAATCGGGGATCAACGGTCAATCCTGCATCGGGAGGCGTTTCTCCATCTGCATTTACAGTTGTGAATATGTCAACATCATTAAAAGTATCCATTAGGGGCAATCCGTCGGCATCGGTCTTAAAGGCATTTACCATATTCTGACTTGCCAAATGAAAACCACAACAGCCATATAGACCCGTACCGTGCGGGGAGTTCAATCCTGTAACAAAACTTACCCTACCCACTGTAGTACCATCATTAATCGAAAATTGGGCAGCCCAGATAGACTCCGGTCCATTATCGAAACCGTCTAGATAATTATTTCCAAAATCAGGCTCTAAACTAGCTGTCACCTCATCGGCTAAATCGATAACCTCTTGTAACCGCCCAGAATTGATGGCGGTGACCTGATGATCGTCATTCTGCTCATACGCCTGATATAACCGTAATTTTGCCAAGTAAGCCGTAGCTGCATTTTTATCGGCTCTTCCCACCTGATCTTGCGATTGGGGCAAGTTATTGTACGCAAAAAGAAAGTCTTCCGCTATCATATTCCATAAGGCGTCATTGTCTATATCATTACTGACCTCAGCCGCTTCTTCTTGAGTCAGTTCTTCTGTGATATAAGGAATTTTCTTAAATAACAACTTCAATATAAAATGTGAATGTGCACGTAAAAAACGTAATTCTGCCTGCCTTAAGGTCTTGTCGGCATACTCTCCATCTGGAATTTCATTGATTACGGACAAAGCAAAGTTTGCTCTTGAAATCGCCTTATAATAGTTTGTCCATGTTCGCGGTCCGAACCAATCTAGGGGGTCATCGGCCACAGTCAAATTGTACTGCTCATATCGGTCAACGATATCTACGTCGCCTCTACCCCCACCACCTTTGTAGGCATCGTCAGAACGCACACTACCAAAAGCCCACATATGGGTTAATGGCCCAACCATATCATCATTTGTTATACCTGCATAAGCAGCTACAACCAATGACTCGGCATTTTCTGCAGTAGCCACATTCTCGTTTGACAGCACTCCTTCGGGCTCGTACTCGAGAAAGTCCTCACCACAGGAAACTAGAAGAAATGACGCTATCATTCCTAGTATATATATTTTATTGCTTTTCATGATTTTCATTTTTTAAAAGTTCAAGTTAAGTCCTATAGAATAGACCGTTGGCACAGGTATTCCATCAATACTGGTTCGTTCGGGGTCTGCACCAATGTAATCCTTGGGGGTCATCCAAAATAGATTCTCTCCCTGTAGATAAATTCTAAAACCTGTAAGTGCTCCCCACTTTTCAAGTAACTCTCCTGGGAGTGAATACCCCAATTGTAAGTTTCGCAACTTAAAATAATTGTTCTTCCTATAGTGGTAATCGGTATTATTAGGTAGGTTGTTCACCAATGTCAATGATGGAACATCGGTATTCGTATTGTTGGGAGTCCAAGAATTCAAAACTCCTAAACCGGCATTTTCCCTGCCTTGAACGAAGTTATTATAGTTTATATACGGATCAAGCCCTATTCTCCCGGCCACCCCTGACCCAAAAGCTGAGAAATCGAAGCTTTTGTAAGATAGATCTATACGGATACCGTACTCCAAATCAGGCAAGGTTGTGCCCAAGAAATCTCTATCGGACCCATCAATGACTCCATTGTTATCACGATCGACAATTCGTATCCCTCCGGGTCGTGCATTACCTGTTTGAATGCCGCCTGTTGGATGACTGTCAACTTCTGCTTGGCTTTGAAAAAGCCCATCTGTTCGGTAGCCAAAAATGGAGAATTGAGATCGGCCAATTATTGAATTCTCCAATGTTCCGGGAAACGAGGAAACCACTTCGTCTGGCAATGCCGTTATCTCATCTTTAAACGAACCGAAATTCGTTGATACCCCTATGGAAAATCCATTCTCAAAAGTTTTGGAGTACCCCAGGGCCAGCTCCCATCCTTTCGTTTCGGTCGTAGCACCGTTCAATGTTCTTAATTGTCCCTCCCCAATAACCGAGGCTATAGGTGGAATGGTCAGGATATCACTTGTTTCACGTGTGAAGTAATCGAAAGAACCGGCAATCTGATCATTAAAAAGGCTAAAATCTACACCTAGGTTTATCTCTTTTGTGGTCTCCCATTTCAACTCCGGATTCGCTGCCTGTATGGAAACAAATCCTGATGGGAGATTTCCAGTATCCCCACCGTTAAGATCATAAGCGGTACCTACATTATAAAATGTGTTAAAAAAGAAATCGTCTCCCGTAGCTTCCAATTGATTTTGTCCATATCTGGATTCAAACAACCCGAAACGGGCAACATCCCCTATGGACTGGTTGCCAACTTCTCCATAACCCGCCCTTAACTTAAAGTCGGTGACGACTTCATTTTCAGGCCAAAATTCTTCATTGCTCACTCTCCAACCAAGTGTACCCGCTGGAAATAGACCATATCTATTATCGGCACCGAATCTTGAAGAACCATCCCTTCGAAGTGTAAAAGAAGCTAAGTATCGATCTGAGAATGCATAATTAATTTTTCCGAACTGCGATAAAAGACGGCTTCCTGTGGATGAACCGGAATTTGTTCTTGCCCCAGTTGCTGCATCTAATTGAAAGAAGGACTCCGTTTCAACCGCAAAACCATCAGCCTGGGCCGCCACACTTGCAAAATCGTCTTTTATAGATTCCGCACCTACTAGAACACCGATTCTATGTTCACCAAGTTCAACATTATAATTTAGCGTATTGGTAAATACCACACTGGTAAATTTGTTGGTGTCTTCAATTAGTCTGTTGTTTCCCCGCGTAATAAAACCATTGTTAACTTTAGGTTCTATATCCCTTCTTTTAAAATCTCCGTAGTCGAGCCCCACACTACTCCTAAAGGTCAAGTTGTCACTGATGTCGAACTCCCCATACACATTTCCAAAAATCGTTGTACGGCCCGTATTATCCCATCGGTTCAAATACTGCATTAAAACTGGATTGTTACGGTCGGAGTATCCAGCACCAAGGGGACCTGCAAACTCACCATTGGTATCATAAACGGGCAACGTCGGCGCCAAGGTAACGGCTAAACTGGGTACAAAGGCACTCCCCACATCGCGGGAAGCGAATCGTTCATCGGATGTAGAAATTTGCGTATTGATCCCGAACCTTACCCTATTGTCAAATAAATTAAAGTTGGAATTCAATTTGGCGGTAAATCTCTCATACTCCGTATTCTTTAATATTCCCGTATTTTTGAGATGACCTATGTTAATCAGGTGAAAGGAATTATCCGTTCCTCCAGAAACTGTGAGTTCGTTGTTGTAAACATAACCTGCTTGATACGTTTCATCTTGCCAATCAGTATCGCCGGCAGGCACAGTCGAATCACCTCCGACAAATGGCTGAACGGTTACACTATTAAGTACCGGATTGGTAAAATCATTGTTCCAATCAAAATTATAGATTTCACCATAGCCACCATTCGGGTCGGCACCATCGTTTACCGAAGCACGCCACAAAGCCTCGCCCCGCTGTACGGAATTCAACATATCATAGCGCTGTTGTCTTTCCGACAAAACCGAGAGGTTGGAGTTAATACTTACCTGAAATTTCTCGCCGCCTGCAGCTTTTGCCCTATTTTTAGTAGTAACGATAATAACCCCATTACCTGCACGGGCCCCATACAACGATGATGCCGAAGCATCTTTTAATACCTGAACCGATTCAATTACGCTAGGGTTGATACTTTGAAAAACCTCAGGCCGTACTGTTGGCACCCCATCGATGACAAACAAGGGATTATTATCCCCTAAAGTCGTGGCACCCCTAATAAGTATACTTGCCGAACCCGAGGGATTACCCGATTTTTCGATAAAAAGTCCGGGAACCCTTCCTTGTAACGCTTGAACAGGGCTACCCGAGCTCATACTCTGACCTTCAACTGGACCCATTTCAACTACTGTTATCGCTCCTGTCAAATCTACTTTACGCTCGGTAACATATCCTGTCAATACTACTTCTTCCAGTTGTTGGGCATCGGCGGCTAAGGCTACATCGATTTTAGATTGCCCATTTACCGGAATTTCTACTGTCGTAAAGCCAACGTAGCTAAAGACCAGTACCGCATCGTCAGGAACATCCTCTAAGGTATAGATACCATCAAAATCAGTGATAGTACCTGTGGTTGTGCCTACCACTATAACCGATGCACCGGGCAAAGGCATGCCATCATCGGCAGAGGTAACTGTGCCTTTTACCTCTTCTTGTGCCATTAGGCCAAAAGGAGCAAGGATCAAAAAATAAAATAAGAGTTTCCATTTCATAATAGTTGAGTTTTAATTAAAAGTTTAATTCATGTATTTCAAAGTAATCGAGTATAAATCCGTCGTCTTTCGATTCGATCGAGAGTGTGTCAAATGGTGCATTTGGAAAAAATATTTCAGTCATCACTGTCTGTCCATCATCAAAAAACAACTCTATCGATGTTTTGTCCAATAGTATGGTTCCCCTGAGTCCAGGACTATTTGAAGTTCTGGGGGCCTTAGTTGTTTTGTTTGCAAATTTTTCAGAGAAATCAGTTTTTCCTGCTTTAGTACGGTCAATGAAGAAATCCTCTTCCGTGGGGTCATAACCAAACACCAATTCGTTACCTACACTGTTCGAAAGCGTAAACTTGAAACCGACATTTTCAACATTAGCTATCGCAAAGTTTATTTCCGATTTTGTCAAATCAAGTGTTTTCGAATCGGTCAATTTCACTTCTCCATTGACCGAAATAGTCTCCTTCTTATATTTTTTAGCGCGATACTGATCGAGTTCGTTCACAGGTAAGGACGTTAGCACATAACCGTCGGTGTTCTTTTGCAGTTTTAGTTCTCGTGCAATGGTCATGGCACTACGCCATGTTTCTGTAGGAACATCTTGCGCATAGTCCCAATTTGACATCCAACCCATAAAAAGTTTTCCCCCATCTGCGGTGGTTACGTTCGACCAGGTCACACCAGCGTAATTGTCACGCCCAAAATCGACCCAAAAATCATGACTTTTATTTATCGCTTTTTCAAAAGCGGGGTCCATTGTAAATTGTTTTCCATCAAAATCGCCAATAAAATATTGTGTGGCGCTTCCCCCATTCGGACCACCAGGATTGATACTCACCAAATGCACCCATTTTACTTCATCGGAACCATCGACCGGCAGTGGAAAGAGATCGGGACATTCCCATACCCCGTCATGGTTACCTACACCTTTGCCAAATTCGGAGAGCAACTGCCAGTCCTTAAGATCGGAAGAGGCATAAAACAACGTTTTTTGACCTGCGGCCAATACCATCACCCATTGTTCCCGAAGATCGTCCCATATAACCTTAGGATCTCTAAAATCTCTATCTCCTTGGTTTTCAATAACCGGATTTCCCTTATATTTTGTCCAAGTGAGTCCTTCATCCAACGAATAAGCTATGCTCTGGCTTTCGACATCGGTCTTATTTTCTTTCGCCTTTTTTGGGTCATGACTGGTGAACATGGCTACAATGGGTATGGAACCGTCTTTTCCGAAACCAGAAGAATTGTTGTGATCGACTACGGCGCTACCCGAAAAAATATAGCCTAATTCGTCGGGGTAAAGAGCAATAGGTTGCTCTTTCCAACTGATCATATCGGTACTAATCGCGTGCCCCCAATGCATCGGCCCCCATTTGTTCCCTTCCGGGTAGTATTGGAAATAAAGATGATAATACTCATTGTAAAAGAACATACCATTGGGGTCGTTCATCCAATTCTTTTCCGGAGTGAAGTGGAAATTTGGCCTGTACATCTCTTCGTCAGCATTCACGATAACATTCTCATTTTCAACATCGGAATTTGTTTTTTCCTTTGCCTCTTTACATGAAGTTGCAAAAGCCACAACTATTAAAGCCATTAATAATTTTTGTACCCTGTTTTTCATTTTGCTGATTTAAAAATTCTAGTAATTTATTTCTTGACATCGATAATCTTACTGTTCAAATCTTTCCTTTTAGTCAACATTTTACTCAGTTGCTCCAAGGATATTCCTTTGGTCTCTGGCATGATGAAAAAGACGAACAATAACTGCAGCACCATCATAAAGGTGAAAAAAGAGAATACTACACCAGGACCAATGGTCGTAAACAATATGGGTATTAATGAAGGAACGATTGCGGCCAAGATCCAGTGAACGGAACTCCCGAACGACTGCCCAGAACCCCTTAAGTGGTTCGGAAAAATCTCGGATATGAATACCCAAATGACCGTACCTTGCCCCACAGCATGTGATGCTATAAAAAGGAACAGGAAAATTGGCACCGCCATACCTTCCCATCCAAAGAAAAAAGCGCAAGCCACCAAGGAAAGAGAAACGATATAGCCCACCGAACCTATATACATCAGTTGCTTTCGACCTAATCGATCTATCAGATAAATACCTAAAAGTGTAAAGGCCATGTTGGTCGCGCCAATACCGATACTGCTGAGTAATGCAGTGCTCTCGCCTAGACCTGCTTCTTCCAAAATGCGCGGGGCGTAGTAAAGAAATGCATTTATGCCCGAGAGTTGGTTAAAAAAAGCGATTAAAAAAGCCAGTAGTAAAGGGAACCGATACTTCTTTATAAAAATATTCTCGCCCGAAACCGTGTTTTCATTTTCAGTCTTCATTTCCAACATCAATTTTTCGACATCTTGATCAGGGTTGATTAGGCCAAGCACAGTTTTGGCCTCATCATTTCTGAGCTTGGTAAGCAACCATCTTGGACTTTTAGGAATGGTAAGGGCGAATATGGTATAAATGGCTGCAGGAATGGCCTCGACCCCAACCATCCACCGCCAGGCATTCTCTCCGATACCATTCAATAGATAATTTGAGAAAAAAGCTAGCAAGATTCCGAAGACTATATTGAATTGGTATAGGCCTACCAATTTACCCCTGTCTTTGGCAGGTGCTATTTCAGATATGTAAGCAGGGGCGGCAATAGTTGATGCCCCAACACCAAGCCCCCCAATAAATCTAAAAACTGCAAAGGTAATCGGGTCATTTGCCATTGCGGAACCTAGGGCAGAAACAGTATACAATACACCAATCCATATTAAGGTTTTTTTTCGGCCAATTCTATTGGTCGGTATACCGCCAAGTAGTGCACCGACTACTGTACCCCACAAGGCCATCGCCATTACTATAGTGCCATGAAATACGTCAGATGAATTCCATAATAACTGTAGTTTTTTATCAGCTCCCGATATGACTACGGTATCAAAACCGAAAAGAAAACCCGCTAACGCCGCCGTAATAGACCAAACCCATATTTTTTTCATAATCCTCAATTATTGGATAACACAGCTAAAGTATTCTTATAAATCAATAGCTAATTTTACTGATGTTGCAATCTCTTATGGTTTTGTTAAGAAATCTTAAATAAAACTCATTTAACTGTTTTTCAGTGATTTATGATATTTATTTAACAATTAGATTGCCTTGTGGTTACACTGAGGTTACATGAAGTTTAAAATTGATACATGTGTAGAAAGTAAAATAGAAAACGGAAAGAAAAATTTGGCTTATATGCTTTTCCTATAAGTGACGGGAGAAGTACCAAACCTGTTTTTAAAGGAAGTGGAGAAATAGTTAGGTGAAGAAAAACCGTTGGCGTATGCTATCTCCGAAATACTCAACGATGTATTTTCAAGCATTGCCTTAGCTTTCTCCAATCGAAAGTTGCTTATATAGTCACTCACACTAATACCCATTATTGCCTTTACTTTACGGTAGAGCTGTACACGTGAAATGTTCAGGTTTTCAGCAAGATTTTCTACTGAAAAATCATCATTGTTCAAATTCTCTTTGACTAGTTCGTTCAGTTTATTAACAAACTGCTGTTCTAGATTTCCGAAAGCATCGGTCTGCTCAATTTTATAAATGTTGTTTGTATAATAGAACCGTAACTTTTCCCTATTGTACAGTAATGATTTAAGCGACTGATTCAATATGGAAAAACTAAAAGGTTTGGTCAAATACAAATCGGCTCCGGATTGCAGCCCCTTTAAATAAGATTCCTTGTTCTCCAAAGCGGTTAGAATAACCACGGGAATGTGGGAAGTTCGTAAATCTTTCTTTAACAGTTCACAGATTTCAAATCCGCTTTTATCTGGCAGGTTGACATCACAAAGAATAAGATCCGGAATTGCATCAAAAGCACATTCCATAGCATCTGTACCGTCTGACAATAGAATTTCATATTCTGATTGTAGCTTACTTCTTAGAAAGAACGATAAATCTTTATTGTCTTCAATTATTAAGATTGAAAATCTATCGGCATCGGAATTTGTTTTTTCAATAAAGAAAGGCTTTTCAAGAACTATTTCGGAGGACAAATCAATCAATTGGGCGTCAACCAATTCAGGTTCATCAATAACTTGATCTTCATTGAAATGGGTTTTACCTTTAAACAGTTTTATGGTAAATTCCGTTCCCTTAAATGACGATACCTTTATTTCTCCCAAGTGCAACTCTACAAACTGCTTGCTCAAATGCAGACCTATTCCTGAACTGTTCTTTCTATTGTTCGATCCCTTAAAAAAGGGTTCAAAAACGCTGTCGATTTCTTTGGCGGGAATACCTATTCCATTATCCTTAATTTGTATTTCGGCACCATTTCCTTCCAAATTATCAGCAATATATATTTCAATTTTACCATTATCAGGAGTGAATTTAAATGCATTGGACAAAAGGTTGAAATACACCTTATCCATTAAGTTTCGGTCAATAAATAATTCTAACTGCTCGTTGTTGGCATGTACCTTAAAATCAATATTTCTTTTTTTTGCCTCTCTTGCGAAATCGTTATAAATATTTTTTGAAAAGCTGTACATATTTGTTTTCGAAGCGCGAATATTAAAATTCTTATCTTCCACCCTTCTAAAATCGAGCAAATTATTGATCAATCGAAGTAAACGGTTGCTGTTATTGTGAATCAGTTCGATCTCGTTCATCATTTTGGACCCGCTTTCTCGGGTATTATCTCCCATCGACTCCACAGAGCTCATAATTAGTGTAAGTGGGGTTTTGAATTCGTGGGAAAGTCCTGTAAAGAAATTAAGTTTTGCTTCGTTGCTCTCTTTGACTTCGACGGCTATCTTTTCAATCTGGTTGCGCTGTACTGTAATTTTTTTATTTGTCAATTCTAGTTGTCTATTCTTTTTCTGAATCGCAAAAATGGAATACACGCTATAAATGGCAAGACTTAAGATAATCGCCAAAAGTGCCATAGTAACTTTAAGGAGGTTGCTTTGTGAATAGTACAATTCTTGTTGTTCTCGAATAGCCGCTAACTGTGCCTCAATTTCAATGCGTTGTTCGTTGATTTTATCGAATTGATTTTTCATTATATCGGCGTTCACTTCATTAATGACCGTTGTAGATAGGATATTGTTCTTCGATACCGGTTCATTATTTAAAATTCGCAAAGCAAATTTTATTGCCTCATCGCCTCCCGTAGGATACAATACAGTTGCTTTCAAAATACCGTCTTCAACCATTTGAATACCCCCATCAAGACCGTTGAGACCATCTACACCGACAAAAGCTATTGTGTTTTCGAGTCCAAGTTCACGAGCCACTTCCCATGCTCCAGCTGCCATTCTATCATTGTGGGCAAAAACATAATCAGTGCGACCCCCATTTTTTAAAAATGTTCTGAACTTTTCCAAGATGGACTCTTTCTCCCAATCCCCTTCAATACGTTCAACGATAGAAACATTTTTGTACTGCCCTATTACCTGATTAAATCCAATAGTCCGTTCTTCTGCCGGAGAGGATCCCAGCATTCCCTGTATCTCAACTATTCTTAAACGCTCTTGGGTATTTGAGGCAATAATTTCTTTAGCAGCATTTCTCCCCACCTCGATATTATCAGCCCCCAAATAAGCAGTATAATTTTCATTCTCTGTTTTTCGATCCACAACCAATACCGGAATACCCGCATCCAGCGCTTTTCGAACCACGGGTGTAATGGGCTTTGATTGAATGGGCGAGATAATCAATATATCGACACTATCGGCTATAAATGCATCAATCTGATCGATTTGCTTTTGCACCTCATAATTGGCATCTCGAATAGTTAACATAATATTCGGATTTAAAGATGCCTGTAGCTGCATTGAATTGTTCATTGAACGTCGCCAATCATCTTTAGCCATTGCCTGGGAAAAGCCGATACGTATCCGATCTTCATTACTTCCCTCTTTACAGGAAAATAAGAAGCAGAACATAATAAAGGTGGTGAAAAATAGTCTCAGGTTACTTTTCATTTATGGAAAATACTTTACGTAAACTTAATGAAAATCAATCAAAACCCTATCGTGCAAACAAAAAATGGAACAGCCGCGAAAAAGTAATTTCAAAGACCAGAACACGATATTATCCGTAGACCTGATACTCATTTTCCTATAAAAAGACCAGGTCTATTATAGTGGAAGTTCTTCCATGAATTAAAAAAAATTGGATAATTTACTATTTAAAAGAAAGGATATAATAACTTATATAAATAAAAAAACCACGTCTTAAAGACGTGGTTTCGTGTAGTGACCGCGGCAAGACAGAGTGCTTACTTTTTTGAAGGAGGATACTGAAATTATTATGAGTAAATCATTTCAAATTAAAAATACTTGATCTGAAATTTGACCCGCTGATAAATTTCCCTAAAAAATTTCCTTAATGTCTACAACTTAGCTTTAGTTGCCCAAGGGTCTTAAAATAGTTGATTTTGAACTGATTGATGAAGTTAAAAATAGTACTGATGCGTTAAAATTCAATCGTTAAAGAAATTCATCTGTTCATTGACATTTTCTATGTTCAGCCTTTACGATTTAAGTGTTTTTTAGCCCCGAGTTCCGATTTGGGTACTTCTTGGGGCCAGGTATCCCTAGGATTTCTTTGACTTTTTGGTTCAGGCCACTTTTTAGAGTGAGGTGCTGTAGATGCGCCTACCGATTTCAAGGGTGGTGGCGTGCTACATGAACATCAACGCCAGTTTTCCCTAGGGCGGGAACAACGATGCCGTGCCTTTTTTAGAATCGGCCAAACCAGAAGTACCGACCAAAGTGTCTCAAGGAACGGCAGCATGGATTTTGCCCAGGTCACCTTCAAAAAAAAACAATCGTAAAATAAATCGAACTCCTCAATTTGAGAGTTGAACAATATATGAAAGTGCCTACATAAAAAAATCTTACAGTTTTAAAGCCCCAAACAAAACTTTGGTTTGGGGCTTTTTTTGCTTTTAGCTTAAACCACAATAGGAAATTTCTCAAAAGTATGTAGTATAGCTTGAGCGGTCTCAGCCATGTTGGTAAACTTAATGATTTGTCCACTCTGTTGCGAATAGACCGAAGTTCGATCGTAGTAATCCAATAGTTCGGCAGCGCACGCCTGGAGGTTTCCGAGTTTTAAAGCTGCGATAGCCCTTTCACCTCTACTTTTACCTAGCCGGGGAATGATATTGGTTATCGCCTTTTCCAAATCTTTTTTTGGTAACCCTCCATAAGTTTTAACAAGATTATTGATTCTTTGAGGCGTGGGAACTTCCAGAAAAATTCTTTGTGCTTTATCTGTTTTACAGGAAAGTTGTAATGGAATATGTAATGATCCGATACCAGTACCCTTTTCTTCTATAAAAACAGGTCGATTAGCATTGAAAGCTTCTAAGGATAGTAGCAGTTCTTGCTCAAACTTCCATTGATACGGTTGCTTTTCTTTAGCGATTCCGCCAAAGGTGCTTCCAGAATGCTTTGCAAGTTGCTCTAGATCAACAACCTGCCCTCCTTGGTTGCGAATCTCCCGTAAAATATGTGTTTTTCCACTTCCGGTAAGACCACAAATCTTGATGAATCGGAGATGGGTTTCAAACCTAGCATAGAAGTTATCCAAGTAGCTGTTGAAACCTCCTTCCAAAAATTGTACATTTCTTAGACTTCCCGAAAGTGCTTTCCGATTTCCCATGCCACATTGTAGCTGAATAGTCGCAACCGGATACGCTATGATTTTTGACAGTAGATAACTTCGCAACCTCCCTTGGCCATATAACCCTAAAGAGGAACCATGGGATTTTAATGACTCCATGTAATCTTTATAATCCGTAACGTACAGTTGTAATTGGTCAACAGCCAGCCGATGGCAAGAAGTGCCGTAGTCCTTTTTCAATTTTTTTAGATTAATGGGAAAGGGGAGTGAAATAGCGCGTGGAACATGCGACTTCGCATATTCGTGTGCAAGCCTTATGTCCACTAAGGTTTCTAGTTGCTCAAATTTTTTCCAACTTACCGTATTCATATCAATAAAGCATAAAAAAACCCCTTAGGTAAGAAAGACACTTCATAACAGATAGCACAATCAAGACAACTAGGTTGAGCCTGAAACGCACTTTACTCTATAACTAAAGAAGAAAACCAACTACTTTTTCGAGGCGTGACACTTCATGAATTCAAATTTCACCGCTTTTAAGCTAGACAAGTACACATAATTTTTTTATAATTTTATCGCCATTCCACCTAAATAGAATCCATTTGTTAAAGAGGCAATAGCGTTATTCCAATTCTTGTATCAAGATACGATTAATAATCTGTTTTTTAATATATTAAGCTATTTTTTAACAGGTTCTACCGTATCATACTGAAGTCCACTTGAACCTTCTCCACGACCTACTATTTTTCGTCTTCCATACCAGCTATGAACAGCTCCATTATACCATCGTGCTCGCTGAAATCTTGAAGTTACGATAGCTCCTGCCCTTGGCACTTCCTCTTCATTTACGAAATAGGAAGTAGGTTGTTTGTCTCCATCCGAATTTACAAAGGGCCACAATTCTTTACTCTTGGCTCTTTTGATTCCGAATCTCATAATATCGGTTTGAGGCCGCACTGCACTGAATTCTCCATTGAACAGGCGAGGCATCGAAGCACGTTGTAATGTGATGGCCCTATTCTGGTCGGGAATATGTCTAGGAACAAAAGGAATCCAATTTTCCGGAACGGTGTTGCCCAATTGATAGCTCAACAACGCACTTTCATCAGGTTCAACGGCAGTAACTGGAGGAGCATAGGAATTCAGTAGTTCAACCAACTCTATGGCTGCGGCATGACCATCTCGACCTGAACCCAGTAAACTAGGTACCGCATCTTCAACTCCCCAAACGGTATTTGCCATTTCATCTCGTAACAGGTTAACTGAAGAAATGGGATCGCTCTCTTGTATTTTAGTAACAACAGGAGGGAAGAACAATCGGGTGTCGCTTGGTAAAGGTGCAGCTTTATCTTTCTGTTCTGTGCTCAAATTGTACATGCCCCAAGACATCCAATCATCGGTTTCGCCTTGATTGGCAGCTTCTACAAAAGTTTTTTGCCCAAAAACATCGGTCACTACGATTCCCTTTACGCTTGACATGCTTCCCACGGGTACAGTATAGGGTACAACAAACCAATCATTGCTGAATACCAATGCAAACTGGGTCAGGATAATTTTTGCTATATCGGTCGTATCAGCATTTACGTTTCCTAAATCTACATTTCCATCTTCAAATTCCCACCATCTGGCATTCGGCATACCACCAAATCTTGCTTCTGTAGGAATCACCGTCAGTGTTTTTTCGGTAATGGTATTTTCAGATATGGTTTGCTCGCGCTTTGCCAAAGTCTTTAGCCGAGCATCTTTTTTGGGCTCGGCGGAAACGTCAAAAGAATACCAATCTAAGTTTCCATTATAATATTCCGTAGCAGTGAGTACGGTGTTGTCACCATCTTTATTCGGAAGGGCGCAGGCAAACTGATACTCTAATTGTTCATCGACCCAAGCCGATTGTTTTTTCTGTGCTGGCAAACCATATGATTTTTCAAACCAAGCCATATATGCAATAGCAACGTTTTTAACTGGTGTTCTTTGACTTGCCGGTAAGGTCAAATTCAAAGTAGGGGGTAGTTTGAACGGATTCTGAGATTGCAGGTCTTCATAAAAAAGCACCCCATCCATCGCCTTGCCACCCACTGCATGCAAAAATCTATGCAGCTCTTTATTCGCCTCAATTCTCGCTTTTTCAATGATAAGGGCATTCGAATCGTTTTCCATATCAACTGCATCGGGTACTTCAATAGGGTACTGCGTCTTTAGAGTTGCCTTTATGGTGTTGACATTTGATATTCCGGCCCGTACAAGCATCCGAATGAATTGTTGACCACTTTGTAAGCGGGTTTTATAATCCATACTGGGTAGTTCGCTTTCTACAATATCTTCTAATAAGTGTGAATTATCAAAGACTTTTGGCGCCTCATTACCTACTTTGAATTTTGTAAGATTGGTAGTTTCCAAACATACCTTGGCAAAAATTGCCGAACCCGTATCTTCCCCTTTCAATTCACCGAACTGCCATTGTCGTGTTAGCATCCACAACGGGTCGTAGATTTCTGCTTGCAGTGAACGTTCAAAGTCAACCTGCCTCGGACGGGGCTCTAAGGTATTGTATGTCCTGAGCGGGTCGCAGGTTTTAAAACTCAAATATTTTCTCTCGTTAGCCATGACTACGGTGTTTCTTCCTTATTTAATGTCAAATAATCTAAGGGAACTTGTGTTTTGGGTTCTAGGGGGAGCTCTTCGTTGGGAGCAAGCAACTCACTGCTTATTGCGGGCAACACCCTAGCAAAGACACTCTTTTCGATATGATCTGGCTCAACAGCTCGATTTTTAGCTAATTCAATTGTGTCTTCAAGGGTATGCACAAGATCGTCCCAATTCCAACTGCCCGTGACTTTCGGAGTTACCGCGAGCAATAGACTTTGAGGAGGAGCTGCATCGGGCTGATCGTAATTGAAGGTGAGCCCAGTGGTTTCCTCTTTATTAGGAATGATTTCCAACCACTCATCCAATATTAGTACAGCTTTAGATTTCGTATTATCGACCAATGCGCCACCATTTAAAAGTACCAGTGATAGCTTGTCATCATCGGGGCTATAGGTTTCGGGGTATTCCGCGCCAAGCCAGTAATCTGCAGGCAAGTCGGTAGAAGCAGTACGGTAGGGTAGCTGTACAGGTTGTACTTGTGGAAATTCATGCTCCCAAACTTCACTCAGCATTCCTACCATTTCAAGGGCATATAGTTTTTCTCGAATATGGCCGATACTTTGCAACCAGTCTTCCATAGCAAGCGGATTGTGTCGCAAAAGACCAACTGCTTCCGGAAGTTCTAGAATATTCTTGACCTCGGTACGGTTTTGAAGCTTAAAGAGCGGCACTACAGTGAACGAACGACCAAAAATCTTACGTAATATTCCTATTAAATGTCCGCACTTGTTATCTTCGTTTTTTTCTAAAGTATAGGTGTCGTTCAATTTCTTGATAGCAGTTTCCTTTTTGGTTATGGTGGCACGGGCAACTATTAACTGTCTTGCAAGATCACGACCTATTTCATCCGTCACTTCAATAACCGCATCTGGAACAGTATCAGGAATTCCCAAATCATTAAGTGAAAACAACATAGCCCGCATTTCGTTGATTTGAGTTGTATTGAAAGTCGCTGTATCAAGCTCTTCACTATTAATTTGGGATGCAAAGAAAGCATCAATATCATCTCGTACACCAAAGAAAAGGCCCTCCGCCTCTTTTCTACGAAAATCAAGTTCGGCGACATCTTGATGACGCATAACGGAAAGGGGTACTACATCTTCTAGGGGTATTCTTAAATCATCGGCATGTGCCGGGCGTACATCTCCTAGTATTTTTTGAAGTTGACTGATCATAGGCATCAATGCGTATAGTGTTCGAATTTCATCTCCCCAAGCCGCATCTCTATCTTTTATAGAAATGTTCAAGGGAATATCGACCGTTAGTTTCGGACTTGCTTTGGCCCGCACCAAAAATGCAATACGTTTATTGAAATCGTTGTTACCATCACGACCGGTTTCTAATCCCGCCATCAGATCCATAGGATGCAATCCGAGCTCTGCCATGTTCACCTCTATAGTTTCTATTGCATCATTGCGATTGAAACGCACCAAACAACGAATATTCGTAGCTGGCCCAAGAAGTTTACCCAGCATTTTATTCAAAGAAGGTTCTGCTAAGGCTCTTGGCGTAAGTTTGGAAGACCAACCTGCAGGTTTTGATGCCGCCGCGTTAGGGGCTACTGGAGCGACAACTGTTTCTAGTGCCCATACCACGCGTTGGGTCACTACGGTGCCTGTTCTAGGCGTAGTCACGATTTGCGGTTCGGGCATGTTCTTACCTTCGGCTAAGGCCTCTAACATTGCACCTGCACGAACGTGATTGCCTTGCGCAATCTGGTACACACTTTCAGAGAGTGCAAGATCTCCCAAGGCATCAAAGGCATCTGCAATGCGATCGATTTCTTGGAGCAATATTTTTAATTCAGGATTGCCACCACCATTATTGGTAATGATATTTTTAAGCACCTGAGGGGTGCGACTAAAAGTTCCTCCATTATATAGGACTTCGAATAAACTTTGATTTGGTGGGAAACTTAAATTTTCTAGGTGATCATCGATCAAGTCAAGCAGATCATTACCATGAATTACGTTGGGGTTATAGTTATCGTCAGTGCCCACCACCTGAATATCGGGTCGTAAGGGGAATTTACGTCGCAACGGATAAATGAAGCGATCCATCTCGGCATCTTTATAGCGTTCATGTAGACCTCGCTCTAATTGATACCCTAATACCGCGGCAATTTCCTGACCATTTTTTACACCCTCAATGAGTTGTAGTGCCATACGCACCCTGGCGGAAGAAAGGTTTACCGCCATTTGATTTTCGATATCTTCGGTCGTGTCCTCATTAGACTTATATCCTGCTCTCAGGATCGCTGCTGTGATCGCATGGTTTATAGAGGGCGTGTGTATATGCCCTTGATTATCGGCATCGGTATAAATAGGTGTGCTTCCGTTTTTCAAGCTGTCAGGTACCTCATCAGGGTCTACCGGTGTACGGGCCCCACCAGGGCGTAGGTCTTCAAGATAGCCCCAACAACCCAAGTGTATTCCTTGTTTGGTTGTACTACGTTGTTTGCGCAAGCGCTCGTGTGCCAAGCCCACCAACCAAGAATCTAGGCGATAACTGCAGAGATCTAAATGTTCTGCGAATAATTGATCAAGTGATGCCGATGGCAGTTGTGCAATCTTGCCCATAGCAGTTCTCAACTGTGCGGCAGGAGATAGTGCGGTGGTGTGCCTACTATTTCCCAAGAAGCTGTTGAACAGCGACTTGTCGATGGGATCCAGATATTTTGCCATCGTCCAGGCTTCATTATTTCCATTGCTTGAACCTTTTACGATATGGTTATATAAAAATCTACTATCGTCGATTTTAAAACCACCATTGGTAAAGTGCTCTTCCCCACCATCGAGTCTGTTCAAACTACGGAACAGAAAACTCCATTTGGTAATCCTCTTATCCAACCCGTCCGGATTATGTTCCGAGGTGGGAATTTCCATGAAACCGGTACCGCCAATTCTGAATTTATCGAAAAAGCTTATGAAGTGCTCACGTCTTAGAATCTCAAGCGAAGCTTGGGCGTAGGTCCAAAGTACGGACTGTCGTAGCATTAGGAACAAGAGCGATTTCGAAGGGAATTGTTCCACATCGTTATCAGCAAGAATGTCGAACAAGTTATGCTCGAGCAACCAGTTGATGTAATTTTGATTACCACCTTCAAGGGGCTCTGTAGTACTTAGCTCCCCCTCTTGAACCTGTACACCGTTGTATTTCGAATTTTCTGCAAAGGAAACAGCACTGAAGTTTTTTGAAAGGTCAAGTTTGAGGCGTTTCTCCCAGTAAGCATGCTGTTCTGTTACTTCATCAGTAACAATGGTTTCAGATGGAATCAAATGTCCGAGAATCTCCATTAGACTCGCCGTACTTGCAGTTACTTGGGATGGAAACTCATCCGTAGGAAACGTTAAAAAGGTGTTGGCGGCAAATCGGGTGTAATATTCCATCGATGCGGGTTGCAACCCTAAAATTTCCATAAAATGATCTTGAGGATTTTCTCCCGAATTGTACGCGTGCGCCACATACTTTTCACGTATTTTGCTCCATTCTGTATGAAAGACCTTTAAAACTTGTTGAAGCTTTTCTTTGTAGCTATTTCCTGTTTGGTGTTCGAACTTTGTAAAGGCAGTGGTCAATAAAATACCGTAAGGCTGGCTATCTACACGAATGGAAGGAAGGTGTCCGCGAGCGGACACGTGATTGATCATGAAATTACGGGTGTTTTCGGTATCCTCTTCTTTTAAGAGGTTATCCATCATCTCATCCATATAGTAGCCCATAGTTGCAGGAAATAAAGCCCTGTTCATTAACTTGGGCAGCTCCATTTCTTCTTTGCCGCTACCTTTTATATGTTGTAAGATATCATAAGATATACCCAAGGCTTCACATAAGAGTTTTCCATCGGCGGGAATCTCACTGCTAGGAACACTTTCCTTAAAATTATTATCACCCATTTCTAAATCGTAGGTGGTATCAAAATCAGTCACCGTACTGCTATAGGCTGCCTTGCTTCCTTCTGTATTGTTGGTTGGAGTGCCCAAGGGCAATAATTCCATGCCTCCAGGGGTAAAATGGTGGTTGTTTAAAAGTGTTTCCAGTTCTTCTTTGCTCTGTGTCGCGGTACCTTCATTTACCCCCAGTACGAAAACTTGATCAAACCCATTTGCAAATTCAGATGCCGATAGGGTCACGGTGATTCCCATTCCTACCGTTTCGGCCGAAGCGTAGTCTGTTAACCATTTGATGTCTGGGTCAACGTTTAAATCACCATTGCTGGTGTACGAGTACACGTCGTCTAAGTCGAATTTATCTGGATTGAGTCCGACCTTGATTCCTGAAGACGGAAGGGGTTTGCCAACTTTTATGTGGTGGTAGGTATGGCCATTTTTGAGAATAACCACAAAGCGGTCGGGCATCACTTTACTATGTGGGGCCTGAGTCCAATCGTCACTTTTTTGTGGGACATTTGGGAAGGTAAACGTCAGTGCCGTGGTCATCGAAAATTCAAGCCCTGGAAGTACTTTCAAGGCAACTGCCCTTTCTTGAAGTAAATTAAACTCAGTGAACATGGGGTTCATAATGGCCTGTACTTCATTTGATGTGGCACCTGGACTTTTGTTAATTGTATTAACGATAATCGTAAAACGCCCTTGAACACGACGGATTTCGTTCACCATCTTGTTATAAGCATATTCATGGGCGACATCTTCGTCTTTAATCGCTTTATTCGCATCTTTAAGACTCTTAAGAATGCTATTTCCCTGAAGTTTTACTTTTATTTTTGCTATGGTATCGCGGGTACTGATCTTTCGCATATCCTCCACGGCATCTGAGAGGTGTATTTGACAATCAATAAGCCCTTGATCCGGCTTTGTATCAAATTTTTTCTTGTTTGCGACGCTTACGTTTGAGGGGTCTAACAATTTGGCGATATAGGCAGCACGTTCGCTACCATGAAATTCGCATAACACTCTCCAAGCACCTAGTTCCATTTCGCGGTCTCCGCTAGCGATCCAAATCTCTTTCCAGTAGTCTTTACCCGTGGTTATTTCGAGTTGGGTCAATGCTTCTTCATGGGTATGGATAGCAATATCATCGGGATAGATGCGCACCCACAATTCATTCATCAGCTTCTTGTTCGCTATGAACACGCCATCCGCCTTGAAATTTCCATCCAGACTTTCAGCTCCCGTAGTCGTGGTAATTTCCCTTTCAGCGAGTAACCCGGTGAGACGGGTGCCCAAAGTACGAGCATCAAAAGTACCTTCTTTGGTTTCTACGGTTTTGACACTCTTAAGTTGCTTGGCCATTTGGTTCGCCTTCTTATCAAGTTCTTTGCGCTTGTCTTCAGGAAGGACCAAATTGTTGCTTTCGGCATTTTTAAGTGTCAGCGAAACCGTTCTTATATCTTGAAGGAGAACTTGTTTCTGTTTTTCTGTTACCCGTCCGGTCCCTGATTTTATTTTTTTGAGCTGGGAATTTATAGTATCAAGCTTACCTGCAGTCTTGGTAAAGTTGGCCGCACTTGTTGCCAAAGCCTCTGGGGTTACACTTTTGAAAGCCCCACCCGAAATGTTACGAAAGGTTTTCAGCTTATCCCTTGAAATGTCCTTTACAATTTCAACCCCCGATTTAAGGCTAAAACGCTGACTCGGATTTGCTACATTAAAGCGATCTAATTTTTTGGTAAAGGCAACTACCTCTTTATCGATATCTACCCATAGTCTTTCAAGTTGTATAGCCTCTTTATCATCTGCTTTTATTACATGTTGCCCCTCTAAGGCATTTTTTTTTAGGTACTCTAAAATCTTTGTTTTTTGTTTTTTGACCGTACCGAAACTATCCGTTTTTAAGAGGTTGAATTCTTGTAAGGCCTTCCATGTTCTCAAACTGTCATAAAAGAGCTTAGTCCCAGTGACGGTTTTTAATTTGCCCAACTCCCGAAATTTACCCAAAACGTGATTTTCAAAATGCGCAAAGGGAATTTTCATGGGGTTTACCCTGCTCTTTTTGAATTGTTCAACGTATTCTTTCCATTTCGGATCACTGTGAACCCTGAGAAGATTTGCCGGCGCTCTTTGTATGCCCCGCATCATACTTTTATGAAGTTCTTCAATACGTTTTAATTGCGTAGATTCCATGGCGGTAATCGTGTTGTAGTAGTCGAGATCTCTACCGTAGAAATTCGCAAATGCTTTTAGTGCGCTCTCGACAAAAGCAACAAGTTTCTTTTTCTTACCTCGCGAGGTGTTGGGCAAGTCATTCCCTGCAAGCGTTCTGGCGCGTCTTTCTAAAAGCCGCATTTCTTCTATTAAACCTGAAGCTTCTATATTGGTAATGTCAGGGGTTGCCTCTAGACTAATTACCGCAGTATTAAGTCTTCTAAGATCACTCTGGAACTTCTTATTCAACAAATTCAATTGTTTGAGCTGGCTTGCATTGAATCTTTTAGAGGCGAGTGCTTTATAGAATCTTTCTCCTTTGGATAGTAGATCGCTCACCTCATTGCGGATCCAAGACCGTTCCATAGGCGTTATTGTCTTGATGTTCTTTAGTTGACCTGTACGTAATCTTGCAAGTTCAGCAATGCCCTGTGTCGCAATTTGTTCGGCTTTGGCAAAGGATAATGTTTTAGTGGGGGTCAGATATCCCTTTTGTGCTTCTGCTACAGCTTTGAGGGTTGTTGAGATTTGTACTCCTCCAGTATGTACACTGCGGGCTACCTGCATAAATCGGGTCTCTACCCGAACAGGGAAAAGCAGAAAGGGAATTCCGTCTTTCTTGGCTCCGGTCATGGAGCGTATTGTTGCCAGTGCATTGTCTTGTTTTATCGCTGTAATTGGTGCCATATGCCTTCTTTTTTAATCCTCTGGTAACATCTCTCCCGCGTGACGGGCAAAAATCACGGGATTCTGATAGAGAATCCACGCCATATCGGCCGCATTTGATTTCCACGCTGCATTCGGTTCACCCGGGGGAGGTGCAACAGTGGTTAAATTCTTTTTAAAATCGAGGTGATAGCTCTGCAAGGCCGCTTTGCTGTTTACCGTGTGTTCCCAAGAAAGATCGTTCCATGAGTCCAACGGACCTGAGGGAGGCATCAAATCCGTATTTCCCAGGTCATCAGTATAATCGTCTAGACCAAAACGGATTTGCCCCGGACGTTCTCTAAGCACAAAGAAATAACCAGGATTAGTAGCGGGATTCTCATCACCTCGATGGCCTCTAGCGGTATCAATGTCCAGATCAAAACCGAAGAGATACACGTCAGGCTCTAATTCGGCCTGAAAAATAGGATACATCACATCTTTGTCCAAATCTTTGGGCAGCAAACGTTGTGCGGTTTTGTTCGCTGGGTCATAAATAGCCTTTTGTGCATATACCATGGTATTGGGGTATTTTTTAAAGACATCTCCCCTGATGAGTAACACAAGATAACCGTCATCATCTTCCGTGGCATTGGTCGCTGCCTTTCGGTTATGGTGTTGACCTAGATCTTTGTTCCAAGTATGCATTTCCTTAATATCCAGTTTTTTTTCAGGATCATCTTCTAGAATGTTGTCGGTAACATCCCAAAACTGCCTGAAGTAGGTACCCCGTTGATCTGTCGGGTATTCTCTCCACAACAATTCTCGAGACATTTCATGGTTGAGGCCAGCCATGTACGATTCTATGAACTTTTGATTCGTTTGGACTATGGTAATACTGTTTTTCTCAACCTTATCAATATTGGGTAATATGTAATCTTGAGAGATTTTCTTCAAATAACGAAAAACGGGTTCGGCGAATTTCGGATAGGCCATTATGGGTTTCAATATTTGGATTGCCTCCATCTGTAATGATTGAGGATTCCATATTTTGATGTTGTGCAAGGCCCTTGCTTTTATGGTAACCAATGGATCCAGTTTTACTGCTAAATTGCTAGCTACAGTATTTATAGATTGTAACGTTGGCTTAAATGTTGGTGTAACAAAGCTAGGTTTGGACGTAACTAAGGTAAATGCCTCAAAATTCGTCTTTAATCCTTGTAATGCCGATAACGTCACCGTCGGTGCGTCTGCTACGTCAGCAGGCACGGTTCCTCCATTTATCAAAGTAACATTGCCCAGAAACTTTCTGGGAACACTACCGAAAAACTCCACGAATTTACCTTCGTTGATTGTTACCTCAACTTTGCCATTTGCGATTTGGCGTGCTGTAATGGCATCTACCAGTTCATTAGCTTTAGTCTTAGCAGCTGCGGTTATGGGTGCCCCGTTAAATTGTGTTGCGTTGACTTTGTTCTTTAGTTGGGTATCGTTTGGAACCGATGTAGCCCCTGCATTCGGCTGAAGAATAGTGAAGAATACTTCCTTGGCAACATGTATGGGATCAGCCGAATATTCACTTATGATATTGTCAAGTGAGGCGGTTGCATCACCAAAACCTACCGCTGCGATGGGCGGTTTTTTCAATTTGGCCGCTGTTAAAGGTAGGGTTCCATCTAAATTGAAATTTGTCAACAGTTGATTCTGGATTTTTTTATTAGCTGCACCCTGACGGTTTATAGCTTTGTTTGATTTCTTTCCGGGCCTGACTACACGTTGAAAAGCAGCACTATTAGCAGCCAGGGGAACTCGTGATTTTAGGATGTTCTGCTTCAGGGTCTGTGGACTTCCTAATTTCAATATGCCATGCATTGCTGCTGTTTTGTTGACCAGAAAATCAGCATTGGCTCGTGACAAATGCTTGACAAAAACACATTTATTTATGCGTTTTGCCAGTTGTGCCTCACGAATTTTTTGGTTTGCAGCGTTGATTTCTCCCACTTGCAACCAAGCTTTGTGCATTAATTTTTCCTGATGTTTCTGAACAGATTTAGTTCCAAGACCAGCAGCACCCCTATTTCGCGGATCGAGATTGAGACTGCGCAACCACTTTCTACCGCCAGTAGCCGCCAAGTGATTGACCAATGCATGCCATTGGCCGTAAAGTGGTGGGGTGACGATAGGATCTTTTCCAATATTTGCATTAAAGAAAGGGTTGGGAGTGGCATCTACCGGGGTGGCCTCATCTTGCATATCATGTGAAAGATTGAGTACCTCACGTAACTTTTCTTTAAAGGTTGCATCTCCTCCGGTATTGGTTGCAGGCCAGGGGTCAGGTTCGAACGAAGGCGGTTTAAGAGCACCTTCCATACCTAGTGTTTTGGATTGGGCGACACCATTGAGTCCAAACCCAGGAGATTGAATATCCATGGCTCGTTTACCTAATTCCGGTTTTGTGATTACCGGTTTCAGCATGGCGACCAGACTCTCAAAATCACCGAATCGCCCCGTGCTGAATTTCCATCGGAAATAAACCGGAAACTCAAAAGGCCGTGGAACTCCGTCATGTATGCTACCTTTTTTCCATGATGGTTTTTGTGCGTCAACCCCCGCTGGATCTTCACCCAGTCCGGCTAACCTGCCTGTTTCGAATGCGGGAATCAAAAAAGCCTCATAGTTGGTCTCCTTCAAAAGTTTTCTTGGGCACAGCAATCGCGAGACACCTTCATCGGGTTCGCTCTCGAGTTCTGAGGTCACCTCATTGACTCTGGCCTCGGCCGTAGTAGCCGCCATTTTATGGTTCATATGAACATGTGCCCATGCCCACGTATTTTTCTCATCATGTAGTGCCGCTTCTATCTGGTTTTCATCTATTTTGACACTGGCCAAACCCTGTTTGGCTTCTGTTACCGTATATTCACCGGCTTTGAGCACAACGAGGGCAAGCCAAGGACGTAATCTTCTTGAATTTTGACCACTATTTGCGGGACTTGCCGGCGTGTATCTCCAAGGGAAATCCTCTTCATAAAATTCGATATACGGGAGCCCATTGGACTCATAATTGTGAACTCCCTTTTTAGGTTCGATGGTTACAATCGCACGATCACTAACCCCAATGACATCTCCCGGGCCCAATATTTTGACCGTTTTGGTAACGTTTGTTTCCGATACCAGAGGATTCTCCCCAGCGTCCGTTTGTTCCAACGCTAAGGTCACCAATAATTCGGCCCGTTCTTTCACGGTTCCGTCATTAGCGCCCAGGGTGTCTTTCTCCACAATTTGCGAGGCAACACCTTGGCGCAGCCAAGGTAAAAACGAATAATTTGCTAACTCACCTGCCATAATATCTAGTCTTGTAATTGGTAACTGGGTACCATTTGTACTTTATCTTTCATCTCAGGATTCGCTTTAACGAAACTACGTAAGGCATCGGTTGCCTGTGCTTTGCTTCCTCCTGCAAAATCAATACCTGCAATTTGCGTAAGATCTACAGCGCTGACCACTTTGAATTCATCCTCCACTAAGCTGACGGGTTTCGACTTTTTGATGCTCTGCTTAAGCTTGTTTTCTTGGGAAAGTGCGGCATGTGCGATTGCACCTCCTTTAGCCGAAAGTTTAAAGGCATCCATATTGGCACCCAATAACTGATCGAACCGTATGAAAGTGAATGGGGTCGCAGACTCTGGTTTGTGATCCGAGGTGATCACCTCATATTGCACAGGGCGGTTGATATGGTAATTCATATGCAACTCTTCGGTGCCCGTCAATTTGACTCCGCTATCTTCTTTGACAAACGAGGGAGATTTTAGTTTGTCATTGTCTTCCATTTCTTTGAAGTTCGCAGGTGCGAAATTATCCTTGACCGAGGTAAAGGGTACTGACAATGATCCTATTCGCGCTTCGGCCACGCTAAGTTTAGAGAGGTCTTGTGGTCTGAAATTACCAAATTTAGAAATATCAAGACCCAGCGGCAACACACTTTGGCTTACCGTAAGTGTCCCGAACGGATTGAGCACGATTTCGCCTTCCAGTTCGCCATCTTCTCTCATGCTGACAAGTGAGTATCGGTTTTTTGGAATTACCGAAATCCAGTTGGGTTGGGCATTTAGTGCTTCGAGCACCTGCGGCATGACCGCAACTGCGGGTAATGTTGAATTTTTCTTTTCTCCGAAAGTCTTTTTGAACTTCACCTTAATGGTAAAGAATAGAATTTTGAAGGATGCGGTACCACTGGCAATCCATGGCGTCGGACCTTGCAACTCGAATTCAAGACTGATAGAGAAGAGCGTAGTACTGCCCAGTTTGATTTCGATACCCGCACGAATGTTGGCAATGAATTTGAATGGTGAGAACTGAAACAGCACATCAAAACCAAAATAACCGATTACCTTAAATTTGGAAACCTTGAACAAGAAGTCAATGTTGGCGCCAAATTGAACCGTGTTCGATGTAATGGCAAAATAGGTGGTCAGGGTCAAACGTGGATTTCCACTAAGCAAATTGAGCGTAAGCCGTTTCATGTTCGATACGCCCAAACTAGCTTCAGGTTTGAAGCTAGGGTGAAAACCACCTACTGACATTAAGAAGTCTGGTTTGTCTCCCCAATTGATGCGAAGCGCCATATCACCTTCTAAAGTAAAGGTCAATATTTTCGAATTGAAAATGCTGGCGTCGAAAGACAGGTATTTATTGTCAAAATCGATGATACCCAAGAAGGCGACCTGAATACGGATGAGATCTTGATCTTCCGTTGGCAAAATACATTTTAGCACACCAAGAATGGCAATGCGAACAGGGCTTTGAAACTCGATAAGAACACCGAACTCAACAGTTATGAGTTTAGGAACACCCCAAGTGATCTGGGCCATCAGACCCAATATAAATTGATCTTGTTTAGGTGGGAATATTTCCCGGATGTCACTGATAATTTTACTGATATTCTTAACGACATCCTCTGGGAAAAGAATATTATCAAGTGTACCTGATTTCACACCAAGACGCAAAGCTTCTACATTTACAGTACGGTTTAAACCAATGAGACCTCCAAGGCCTGTTAAGAAGAAACCAAAGCCCAAAGCAATGCCGGGAGAAAACTGTACACTTATCATTAAAAGAAGGGAGAATCCTTTTGAACCATCAGGCATGCGTGTGGTCACTACACCAATTGCGGTGACCACCAATGTATCTTGAATAGCGAGCTCTAGAGCTCCTGCATACTCTTCTTTTTCAAAATCGAAATAGAGGTAACCGCCACCTTTAACGACACCGGCATCTAAAGAGAGCCCTATCCCATTGGGTGGTTTGAAGCCCATACCAAAATCAATTGGACCAAGATTTCCATTATTACTTTCAGCAAAATCGAAATTAGCCGTAATTCCCATTTTTTCTATCACTGCTACAAACGGTCCTAAATTTGCTGTTATGCTTGTACTGAGATTTATAGGAATACCTTCCGATGAAAGGTTTATACCAATTTGAAGACCATTAATTTCAACCGGACCCAAAGTAATATGTGTGGACAAATCAATTTCTAGGCCGCCACCTCCTTTAAAATAGACCCCATGCTCTGACGACCACCCGATCGCAAGATCAAAATTACCCTCAATGCCACCTTCGGGCATAATATTTTGTAAGAAACCGTCAGCTTCTCCAAGTTCTATGACGATTTTACCGCCGTTTAGCTCCGAATCAAAAAAGAATTCACCTTCGGCCTTATTTGTATTCCAAGAAAGTTCGGACCCCACTTTTAAAATAAATTCTTCTACCTCGAATCGGCTTCCTCCCGCCTGACCTAATATAACGAAAGGAGCAGGTGATATTTTTTCTTTTACTACTAGATTCATTAAGGCTTTACCCGAAATATTGGGGCTTGAAGGCGGCGGTGTTATTGAAATACCATTGGGCTGGATTAATAATTCTGTGTTCAATGGCATATTGAAATCCACATCAAATCCCATATCAAAATTATCCCCAGAAATATTAAAAGCTGTATCCCATTCATGCTTTAACTTTAAAAGAACGCCTTTGGGCGTAACGTTTACATTGGGTTCAGCTTGTATTAAGATTAAATCGAGTTTAGGCAGAGGTCCAGATTCGTCTAATATTACCGGTAAACCTTGCCGTGAGAGTATATCTTCTAATTTTCTAAATAGATCGAGCCCATTAAAAGCATTATCGTTCCACTTGTAAAGAGTTTTTAACTCTTCCCCTGGATTACTCAACCAATTGGTTATTTTATCAAAATGAAATTCAGAACGTGTAAATTGTGGTTGATCGGGGTTGGCAGACCCAACATTTTCTTCAATCTGTTCAAGTATTCCCAAAAAGGAAATGATTGGCGTGATGCCCTTTAGACGATCCAAATACCTAACAAATAGATAATTGAATAATTTTTCTGGAATAGCATTAATCATTTGTGAAGATACCCCAGAGAGCCCTAGCCCATTAATTCCATTCTTTAGGTCGATAAACCCATCTATGGTAACTTTGGCCGCATTCACTACTTTTGTTCCTTTTTGGATAATCTCGTTTAAGTCTTCTGCTTCTATAGCCGCAACTAATGCTTGGGATTCATCAATAAGGGTTTCTGTGTTCGTTATTGTTGTATTAAATGGTGCACTTAGACTATTTACCTGACTCTCGGATAGATTGAACCCTAACTCTGCAAAAAGAAATCTTGCACGTTTTGGGTGCAAATCATCTTTAAGAGGCCTTATGAGCTTGGTTAGCTCCTGTGCTATAATCTCAATCGTTCCTTCCATGATATGATGTCTGGTGTTCGTTTTTTGATAATCTTGATAGCATTGTTTCGAGATCTGCGCAATCCTCAGTTTTATTGATGATGGTATCTGCGTATTTATCAAGCACCTCTTTGAGTCGTTCAGAGCCATGCTCTTGCAAGACTAACTTCATTGCCATAAATAATTCTTTGAGAGAAACGCGATTTATTATTAAGGGTACCTTATAATCAGGGTCATTAAAATTCTTTACAAATTGTGCTACAAATACTGGTCCTTTGTATCTGTGCCAAGTGACCGTTACTGGCCGAACATTGTTGACTAAACGGACTATTTCACCTCTATATCTTTCGAAAATCTGGTACAATTTCTTATTGTATTCACTTGTGCTTTTGAAGGTATTTTTTAAATTTTCCAGAGACTTTAATCGATTTTCTTTTTCTGCGGCAATATTAATTTTACGCTGATCCGCATTGGGTAGGGGTGTGGTTATTATACTGGTATTGAGTAAATCTAATACTGGGTGAATATGGCAAGCAATTCCATAACCAAAAAAAGGAGATGAAGCTGGTACATCGGGCATACTGAACAATAATCCAATGACCTCATCTTGGGCATTCATTATAACAGAACCAGAATCTCCATGGTCTGCAAATTTTCTTAAACCTTCACAATTATCTTCGATAGGTGCAATAAGTATAGCACCGTGTTTAGGGTTATTTGTATCGTATGTAGCATTGGCCTCTACCACCCTGCCTTGGGTTAGTCCCGTTCTTCTGCCTCTTTTTCTAACAATCATAGGAGTTGCAGGATCTATATCGCTTGCTTGTATACGTCTTACACCACTAATAGGTCCTAAATCTTGAATTATGGCATTATATTTTGTACCGCAGTTGGTAGGACAACATGATGAATGACTAGTGGTAACCTTTCCTAGAGCACAGTCTAAGTAATAAGGATGCGCAGTAGGATCTAAATCTTCGGGGTAATGAAAATTGGTATTACTCTGGGTACCGATATGGTGTAAATTTGCTATTACGCCTTCATTGCTACTTTTAACGTCTAAAATAGAAGTTCCTGATTCATTGAAAAATGGATGGTAAATTGGTCTATTTAGAGCACCTGTAAGTACATGCCTGTTACTCAACAGTCCTACATTATCTTTAGTGCTAGTACCATTTAATGTTGTTAAACAACCCAAGGTGCCTCCGTCTATAAATAGACTATCCATTGTTATGGTAATGCCCCCTACAATCGGGTCATAGTGAGTAGTATCTTGGCAATCCAATGGGTCATCGTTAAAAGAAAGAATTACATCTGTTTTAATACCTTTGAAGCTTGAAGGGATTTTCTGTTCAGTAGGCAAGTCGGAAAGAGCAATCTTTTGCGCAACATAAACCCTAAACGATAACTCATCGGTAAGCTTACCATTTGTTTCTTTGAGACCAAAACCAACACCTATTACACCAGGAATCTTCTTAAAATGAGATTCGGCTTTTCTGTAAAGCTGGTTTAATTCTTGATCTGTATATTGCTCTCTCCCCATTTTTGAGATTTTCGTTTATCTTATTTTGGAATTAGTCGAAAACTGCTGCCATTTTCATTTTATCTATAAACGTTTGTAACCTATCTATTCCATAACTATCATGGATAATATCTAGGGCTTGCTGCTCTATAGCTTGTTGCAAGCCAATACTTCCGTTTTCTTTGAGTATTCTTGTCATTTTTATGAGTAATTCCTGCAAAGCAATGCTTTTGACTTGAGTAGGAATACGATAATTTTTATCTTTATAACTATTAGCAATATGCGCTACATACGCTGGCCCCTGGTTTCTATGCCATGTAACCTTAACCTCTCGATTCGTATTGATTAGTTGCAGCACCTCTTTTTGGTGCATTTCAAAAAGAAACACCAATTCTTTTCCTCTTTCAGATTCAAGAAGCTGATCTCTTAGGTCTATATTCAACTTTCTGGGTTTAAATGATTCCCTCAATGCAGTTTTAGTTCTATCAGCAGGTGTAAATACAAGGTCTATCTCCGAACCGCCATTTCTAAAAGCATTTAAAACATCATTTATATGACAGGCATAGGTTTCATCAACGGTAAAAGAATTAGGATCCCCACCCCAAAGCAATCCAATGATGTTATTAGATTCATCGACAATAATTGACCCTGAATCGCCTCCATCTGAAAAGGCTCGTTTACCATTTGTGCCTTCAGTAAACGTTTCTGAAGCAACAGGGCGAATAAATATTTGTCCGGTCATACTACTGGTCACGCCATTTATTGAATTAACAATACCATTTGTGAACCCTGATGTTCTGCCTATTTTACGAACCAGATCTCCTACTACAGCGGTGTCCGTGCCATCCATTTCTATTTCGGTGGTAGTCATACTGTTATTCAAGATAATATCTGTAGCAATGCCAGCATCAATACTTGCAATAGCACAATCTACAGTTGAATTATTAAATGATGGACTTAAAATAGTACCTATCTCTCCTTCTACATAAGCACAACAGCAGCAACAATTTTTAACTACATTGGGTTGACCGATCTTTTCACCCGCTACCGCACCATCACTATATAAAACATGCTCGTTACTTAATAATACAAGTGAGTTATCTGATTTTAAACGACCAAAACATCCCAAGGTTCCTACATGACCTTTTCCGTTTGAAATTTGTATACCACCTTTTATAGGTCTATGCTCACTCGTATCGTCTCTTTTCTTAGCTTTTGGAACTATTACAACATCTGTTTTATGCCCTTTAATAGTTTTCGGAATTACTTCAGAAGCCTTTAGATCACTATCACCCAACTTCTCTTTAACAAATATTTGAAACACGATCTCTTCAGTCAATTCCCCCGAGGTCTCCTTTAAGCCTATTGCAACATCAACAACATTTGGTAGATGCCCCACCTCGACCTTAGCTTCTTCTAAAAGTGCTGACAATTTGTTTTGAATTTTAAGACGTTCAGCCCGTGTTTTCATTGCTCTTCTTGTTTAGACATACTTTCAACTACTAAACCTCGATTTGTACCTAAAGACACATTTATTATGTATCTACTTAATGTTTCATTAACAAAGGTTGTAATGAAAATCTGTTTCATTGGAGGCTGTGTTCTTAAGTAACCTTTACCGATTTCTACATTATCTACACAATCTTGTTGGTACAAAAAATCCTTAATTTTCAAAAAACGCATTTCGTTATCTTGAATGCTATTAAATTGATTGAATAGGTGATTTGCATTTGTTCGTAGGTCTTCTTGAGATTTACCAAAAATTTCACAAAAACTATTCTCTGCCGTTTTGCATTGCCAAATATTAATGGCAATAGAAAAAGTAATCACCACTAATACTATTGATTTCATATTATCATGGATCGTTTGCAATACTTATTAAAAAGCATGCCGGTTCAAAAATAAACTGCGCCCAGTTCGATCATAGGTTGTTCTTTCAGGAACAAATATTTAATCTTTCATAACTTACCTGATTGTTAGTCTATGAAATTACTGTAGGTACAAATAAATCTCAATCCCCTTTTTAGGGGATATTTAAAAACAGTGGAGTTTAAAGCTCCAAAAGCCTTGATGCCTCGCGAATCAAATGAGCGGTATTACGAGCACGAAATTTTTCAATCAAATTCTTACGGTGCGAAACGGCGGTATGATCACTTATGCAAAGCTTATCGGCAATCTCTTTTGAAGAAAACCCCGAGCCTAAAAGGCGTAAGACCTCCAATTCCCTTTCTGAAACAGAAGCCCTATGTCTTGTAGCCGAATTTAGCCTTGGCTTATTTTCTTTAAGATGAATCAAAAGCATATTCTGACCTTCATGCTTAAAAACCTCGGTCATTTGCCACAATTTTAGATGGCGTCCGTTTTTAAGTACAATTTTAAACCGCTTACCAATGTTGCGCTCATGTGATTGTTCGTCGGTATGCTTACAAAACCGGTGTAGATAAAGTTGGTAATCGAACCTATCTTTAGGATGGATTATCTGGAAGAGCTTGTGCAAACTAGTACGCATCACAAAAGCCTGCGTATAGCCTGTAAGTTGTTCGATGGTCGCACTACAATACGCTATTTGTTTTCTAGAAATGTTCGCGATTACCCGTACACCAAAATTGTTGTAGACAAGGTCATGCTCCACAATTCCTACGGTTTCAGGCATAGCTGTAAGTATCGGTATCTCTCCGGGCATGATCGTGATTTGAAGTTTCTTGAGGGAATAAACTAATATAAGAATTAATTTGATATGAATTGTACCTAAATCATAAAGTAATATATTACGATAATTTGTAGCAAAATATTTCTTACAAACACTTACAGTAAGCTGATGTATAAAATACTATATAAATTAGCTAGAGATAATAAGCTCAGAATACCTTCGAAAAGAAAAGTATGTTGAACAGACACGGCAGTATCTGAGACTACAAAAGATATATATGTCGGAAGTCGATAGAAAATTTTATGATCTTTCGGTTGAATGTCTGTAAAAGGGCTACAGAGTCTTCGGCAATCGCATGTGTGGAATATTCAGACGCATTCGCTACCTTATCAAATTCCAAGCGGCCTCTTAAGGCGGATGTTATTGTAACCTGGTGAACGCAAGCTAATGTACCCTACGCCAAGACACCAAAGCTTTTCCAACACGATCGACGAGGCATCATCGCCGGAGAATATGGAAATGGCATCAAAACAGACCGCCTGCATCGTTGTTTGCGAATGCAATGCTTCATTGATAAAGGTGATTAGGAAACTAAAAAGGCCATGCAATATATGGTATTCCCCGACGGGATTGGGTATGACTTCAAAAACAAGCTAGTTCAAACTTTTCGAATCAATGAGATATTTAGTGCGATCTGTTCATTTTCCGAAAATTTGAAGGAAACAAAAAAAGGAGACTTCCTGCTCGATTTGCAGAAAATCCCCTTTAGTGACCGCGGCAGGATTGGCCTCGCCTTTCCTGACAAAGCTCCGCTTTGAAAACCACAAAAGAAAACACTTCACTTTGTTTCAAAAAAGAAGCGAGCTTCATTTCGAAACTCGCTTGCATTTCCACTTTTTGTGGTTTATTCGTGACCGCGGCAGGATTCAAACCTGCAACCCTCAGAGCCGAAATCTGATGCGCTATTCAGTTGCGCCACGCGGCCTAATATTATGCCAGTTTATTTTTTACTATTGTGGAAATGGTCTTTCCGTCGGCCTGACCCGCCAATTCCTTAGAAACCATTCCCATTACTTTACCCATGTCCTTCATTCCTGAAGCACCTATGGCTTCAATGGTCTGAACAACAACTTTCTCAATTTCTTCTTCGCTTAATTGCTCAGGTAAAAATTGCTCGATAATAGCGACTTGTGCCAACTCGGGTTCGGCCAAATCGTCTCTACCTTGCTCTTGAAATATAGCGGCACTATCTTTACGTTGTTTAACCAACTTCTGTACCAGTTGTATTTCTGAAGCTTCATTCAACCCATTATCTGAACTAGCCTCTGTTTGGGCCAACAAAAGTGCGGACTTAATGGCACGAAGAGATTCCAAGGCAACTTTGTCCTTGGCCTTCATCGCCACTTTCATTTGTTCCATCACTTTGTCCTGTAAGGCCATCGATTTTATTTTGGACTGCGAATATAAATATAAACCCGAAAATATCACCTATTTTCGGGTTTAAAATTATTAAAGAAACGCACTATACCAAATTCTTGCTAATCTACATTATCATGTAAAAAAGAATTGTTCGATCGCAATCGCATTTCGTCATTACTATCTTCACTCAACGTAGTTCTTGAAATTCGACCTTCATTATTATTTTCATTCAAATCGATTCTTTGACGTTTATACGCTGGTTCTTTTTCTATTTCGTCGATGTTGGCAATAGTGTTGTTTTGAAACTTATAATTAAAATCCTTTAATTTTCTTCTGCGTTCATCGGCCCTTTCTTTCAACAATTCTTCTATTGGGCTATCCATAGGGTCAACCCTCTTCGCCTCTTCTTCCTTAGTTTTTTCTTGAATCGTTTCCGTTTCGCGTTCTACTCGCTTTCTTTCAAAAACCAACTCTTCCTCGGCTACTTTTTGCTCATAATTTTCCCCTTTTGACTTGGCGCCGGTCAATTTCTTTTCCAATTCCATGTAATCATCCAAACTATAGCGGGTTTCTCCTTCTTTATTATATTCCAATACGGGAATAACCTCAATATGTTCGTTGACATCAATATCCTTTACATCTTCGTCTAGACTAAAAGTTATAACATTCTCTTTTTCTTCCTCCTCTTCGTCTATATTGGCAAGGGGAAGGTCAAAACTCATGGCAAACTGATCATCTTCAAAACTTTTTGAAGAAACCACTTGCGGATCCACCACTTCAATATCGCTCAAGGTATCACGTGAGTCGATGATTATAAAATCTTCTTCTTTAACATCTTTGGCAACTACTTCATCTACCACTTCTTCATAAAATACGTTGAAGTTCTTGATGTATGTAGATGTCGGAATCAAGTCCATACCCAATTCTTCATCATTGTTTAAAAAATCACTTTTTGGCGTAGGCTTCGCGGGTGGTTCCTCTTCCGTTAACTGGTGCACTACGTTTTTAGGTGTCAGGTCTTGTTCTGCCTTTTGACCATCTTCAAGCGTATGGATAATTTTCTTGGATTCAGTATTTACGATATTATCTTGTTGGTCTACATTAAAACCAGTGGCGATCACCGTGACTGCAATAGCCTCGCCTAAATCTTCATCTTCACCAACACCCATAATAATATTGGCACCATGACCCGCTTCAGCTTGAATATGATCATTGATCTCACCAATCTCATCAATAGTAATTTCTTGTGAACCAGAAACGATAAGCAACAATACGTTTTTGGCACCTTTTATTTTGTTATCGTTCAATAATGGGGAATCTAACGCTTTCATTATCGCCTCGTTCGCTCTCGCGGAACCCGTAGCAATCGAAGAACCCATAATAGCTGTGCCACTATTCGAAAGCACCGTCTTCGCATCGCGTAAGTCAATATTTTGTGTATAGTGATGGGTAATTACCTCTGCAATACCTCGAGCAGCAGTAGCCAAGACTTCATCTGCCTTTGAGAAACCTGCTTTAAAGCCTAAGTTTCCATAAACTTCCCTAAGTTTATTATTATTTATAACGATCAGCGAATCAACATTGGAACGTAATTTTTCGATACCCAACTGAGCCTGTTGGCATCTCATTTTACCTTCAAAAAGAAAGGGCATGGTCACGATTCCTACGGTCAGAACATCCATTTCCTTTGCTTGTTTGGCTATAATAGGGGCAGCACCAGTACCTGTTCCCCCACCCATACCAGCGGTGATAAAAATCATTTTTGTTGTGGTATTAAGCATAGCCTTTATTTCCTCCATGCTCTCTAAGGCAGCCTGCTCACCGACTTCAGGATTTGCGCCCGCCCCTAGACCTTCGGTAAGGGATACACCCAATTGGATCTTATGTGGTACCGGACTATTATCCAAAGCCTGTTGATCGGTATTAAGAATTACGAAATCGACCCCATTTATTCCGGCCTGGAACATGTGATTAATCGCGTTACTGCCACCGCCTCCCACGCCGATGACCTTTATCACATTGCTTTGATTCTTAGGCAAATCAAAACCTATACTTTCAAATTCGCTGTTGCTGCTCATACTCTATATTTACTGGTTAATGTTTTCAATTTAAATTACTCCGCATTGTCTAAAAAGTCTTTCAACTTCTCAGACCATTTGTCAAATACGGATCTTCGCTCTCTTCTCGGGGCCCCTTCTCCAACTGCTTGCTTTTCATCGCCAGCCATGACAAGTTCCTCTTCCGTTGGAGTCCGCTCCTTTTCCTTTTCCTTTTCTGTTATCTTTTTGCCTTCGTTTTTCACTGCATTCATCAATAGACCTACGGCAGTCGCATATAAAGGACTTGCAATTTCATCGTCGGAATCACCGGCCAGATGCTCATTGGGGTACCCTATTCGCGTATCCATACCTGTTATGTATTCCGTTAACTGTTTTAAGTGTTTCAATTGGCTACCGCCACCTGTAAGCACAATACCCGCAATCAATTTCTTCTTCTGTTCTTCATGACCGTAGTTTTTTATCTCTACGTATACCTGTTCTATGATTTCAACGACCCGTGCATGAATGATCTTTGAAAGGTTCTTCAGGGTTATCTCTTTAGGCTCTCTTCCACGTAACCCGGGAATAGAAACAATTTCGTTGTCCCGGTTTTCACCTGGCCATGCAGAGCCGAACTTTATTTTTAAAAGTTCGGCTTGCTTTTCAATTATAGAACAGCCTTCTTTAATATCTTCGGTAATCACACCACCACCAAAAGGAATGACCGCCGTATGCCGTATGATTCCATCTTTAAAAATGGCAAGATCTGTCGTACCGCCTCCTATATCGATAAGGGCCACACCAGCCTCTTTTTCTTCTTGACTAAGCACCGCATCGGAAGAAGCCAATGGCTCTAAAGTAATATTGCCCAAATCCAATCCTGCACTCTTAATACACTTCCCGACATTCTTGATCGAAGTCACCTGGCCTACAACCACATGAAAATTAGCTTCCAACCGACCACCATACATGCCCATAGGTTCTTTTACTTCTGCTTGCCCGTCAACTTTATATTCTTGGGGCAAAACATGAATAATCTCTTCGCCCGGCAACATAATCAACTTATACACTTGATTACATAATTTATCAAGATCTTCTTCATTGATCACTTCCTCAGAATCTGATCTAATAATATAATCGCTGTGTTGTAAACTTCGAATGTGCTGACCTGCGATACCGACCACGACGGAACTGATTTTTAATCCCGCATTGGCCTCTGCCTCTTCAACAGCCTGCTGAATCGATTTTATGGTTTGGGTAATATTGTTGACCACGCCACGGTGTACGCCCAAGCTTTTGGACCTACCAATACCTTTGACCTCGATTTTACCATATTCGTTTTCCTTTCCGATGATAGCCACGATCTTTGTGGTTCCTATATCTAGCCCAACTGAATAATTACCTTGTTCCATTGCTTTAATTTAAATTTTCGTACACACTACTTGATTGTTGAATTCTAAACTTACTACCGTAAAATCATCCAAAGTTTTATCTCTGTGTGCTTTGACGTAGAATGCTTTCAAATTGCTAAACTTCTTTTCGAGATTATCAACCCTTCCTAAATTCACTACAAACTGTTCAGTGCGAAACTTCAATTGGTATTTCTGCCCATCTTCAATATCGATTCCAATCACATTCTTATAGAGAAAATCATCTTTATTGATATATTTTAAAATTTCATATATATCGTTTAAGCCCTTTCCTGAAATCTTACCTGTGATTATAGGCACCCGAGCCGAGTGACTTTTGGATAGCGGCATGCGCTTTCCTTCATCATCTAAATAAAATTTCGGATTACCCTCAATACGTCCAATTGGTTTGCGTTGCACTATTTTGGACGTAAGCTCACCATCAATTGAAAGATAAACTTGGGCTTCTTTGACCATTTCATTGGCCTCAATGACCTTCTCTATCGTATTCAAAGCTAATTTTTCTTTGGGCACATTTGTAAGCCCCCCATATTTTTGTATTAACAATTTATTAACCGTGCTTTCTGTTATGTAAAGGTTCTGATCTCCAACGAATTCAATATTCGCCACATTGACCATTTTCAACTTGTTTCTGTGGTTCGAAAATGCGAAAATCCCCACCAAAATCAGCAGCAAAACCACGAACTTTATGTAGTTCCAATTAATTCGCATATTCAAATTCTTTTTGTATAGCAGATACTTCCAGACCGATATCGCCTGCCCCCATAGTGATGACCACCTCCGGTTTTTGCTCTTTTATTTCTTTAATAATCGCTATTTTATCGATTACTTTTTTATTCGGATTTTTAATTTTATCAGACAACCATTGTGCGGTGATGCCCACCATCGGTTCTTCCCGCGCGGGATAAATCGGCAGCAAGAGTACGCTATCGAATTTAGATAGACTTTCGGCAAAATCATCGGCAAAATCTTTAGTTCGTGAAAACAAATGCGGTTGAAAAACAGCCAAAGTTTTTTTATTCGGATGCATTTCTAGAACAGCTTCATAGACCGCATTAATTTCTGTAGGATGATGCGCATAGTCATCAATAAATACAAAATCATCTGATTTTATCTTATAGGAAAATCGACGTTGTACTCCTTTAAAAGTGTTTAAGGCACCTACCAAGCTATCTATCGAGGCTCCCGTTTGTTCTGCCATGGCAAAAGCCACCAAAGCATTCAGCAAATTGTGCCGGCCCGGTTTATTAAATTTCGCATCTAACAAAGTAGTTTTTGGCGTATGCAAATCAAACACATAAGCCCCCTGCTCGACTCGAACGTTTCGAATACAATAATCAGCATCGTCGTCAATACCATAAGTCAGCCCCTTCAAAGGCAGGCCGTTGCGGACAAACAACGTTCCTTCGGGCTTGATTTTATCTGCAAATGATTTAAATGATTTTTGAAGTTCATTCGTATCCCCATAAATATCCAAATGGTCGGCATCCATAGAGGTAACGCAGGCTACATCGGGATACAAACGTAAAAAAGAACGATCGAACTCATCGGCCTCTACAACAGAGTACTCATTCCCCTGGAAGAAAAAGTTACTATTAAAGTCTTCAGATATTCCACCTAAAAAAGCAGTCATCGGAACTTCCGCCTCTTTTAACAAATGCGCCAATATGCTAGAGGTTGTTGTTTTACCATGAGTTCCCGCAACGGCCAGGCAAAATGTATCTTTGGTAATAAGCCCTAATACTTCGGACCGCTTTTTCACTTCAAAATCGTTTGACAAAAAATATTGATATTCCGAGTGATCTGTCGGTACGGCAGGCGTATAGACAATTAATGTGCTTTCTGAATCAAAATACGTTTCAGAAACCATTTTCAAATCGTCTTCATAATGAATTTCGATGCCGGCAGCAACCAATTCCTTGGTAAGGGGACTTTCGGTTTTGTCGTATCCCGATACATTTTTTCCGATCAGTTTAAAATATCGGGCCAAAGCAGACATACCTATGCCTCCGATTCCAATAAAATAAACGTTATGTATCTTTTCTAAATTCATTTCAACTGCTCAACACCTTTTGGATTATTTTTTTATCAGCAACTTTTCAATCTCATCCACAATTTGACTGGTAGCATGTGGCAAGGCCATGCGTTTTATGTTTTCTCCCAATTGTAACTGCTTTTCTTTTGACTCGTACAATTCCTTGAAAATCGGTTCAAATTGGGCATCAAGACCTTTTTCCTTTATCATCAAAGCGGCATCTTCGGCCAATAAAGCCTCGGCATTTTTGGTTTGGTGATCTTCCGCTACATTCGGCGATGGTATAAAAACTACGGGCTTCCCCACAATACACAATTCAGATACCGATCCCGCTCCGGCCCTTGATATGATTATATCGGCAGCCGAATAGGCGTAATTCATGTTATTCAAGAAATCAAACACCTTCACATCTTCCGATTCATACTTTTTATATTCATCAAAATAGAGCTTACCACACTGCCAAATCACTTGGGCCCCCAACGCTTTAAAAAAAGGCAAGTGCTGTTCAATCAATTGATTGATACGCCTAGCGCCCAGACTTCCGCCCAACACCAAGATGACAGGGCTATCGTTTTTCAATCCAAAAAAATTAATAGCTTCACCACGACTGCTATGGGCTTCAACTAGATCACCCCTTACCGGGTTACCCGTCTTTACGATTTTTTCTTTTGGGAAAAACCGCTCCATACCATCATAGGCGACACAGATTTTTGCGACTTTATTTTTTAATAGCTTATTCGTAATTCCGGCAAAGGAATTTTGTTCTTGTAATACACATGGGATACCGCGACTAGAAGCCACCTTTAAAAGTGGGCCACTAGCAAACCCCCCAGTGCCCACAACGGCATCAGGTTTAAACTTCGTTACTATTTTACCCGCTTTCAACAAACTATTTATCAATTTAAAAGGAAACATCAAATTTTTAAGGGTCAGTTTCCGTTGTAACCCCGAAATCCATAAACCTTCTATTCGGTATCCCGCTTGGGGAACTTTCTCCATTTCCATACGATCTTTGGCGCCAACGAACAAAAATTCCGCATCTGGATGTCTTCTTTTTAATTCGTTCGCAATAGCAATCGCAGGGTAAATATGCCCCCCGGTACCACCTCCAGATAATATAAATCTATAACTGCCCACTCAACACTTCTAAAGGGTTCGTATCATCAATTTTCGACCTGCTTGTTTTCTTCACTTGTTCTTTCACACTCGCACTTAAAATTATACCAATGGCCAGACAGGTCATCCAGCTAGAGGTCCCCCCCCTACTTATTAAAGGAAGTGTTTGCCCAGTTACAGGAAAAAGTTCGACCGCGACCGCCATATTGACCAAAGCCTGAAACACAATCGGGAGTCCGACCCCAAGTACCAGTAATTTTCCAAAAATCGTTTGGTTACCATTGGCGACCACCACAATACGAAACAAAAGCAGCAAGTAAAAAAACATCAAAGTAAAACCGCCAATCAGGCCGTATTCCTCAATAATAATTGCATAGATAAAGTCAGAATAACTCTCTGGCAGAAAGTTCTTTTGTATACTTTTCCCTGCACCTTTACCGACGATTCCTCCAGTAGCAATCGCAATTTTCGCCTTTTCTATCTGATAATCGGCTTCGGTATCCGCTGGGTTTCTAAAATTTTCAATCCTACTCATCCATGTATCGACACGGTGTGGAAAAATATTGGGTACGGCTTTGGCCAAGAGAACGAATAGTGTAAGGCATAAAATTCCGCTACCCACAATACCTAATAAATATTTGATAGGGTATCCTCCCAAAAAACACAACATCAAAACCATCGAAAAAATAATCGCGGCCGTTGACAAGTTGGCTGGCAATATCAAAACAACAACAAGAAATACGGGCAACCAAAGGGGAAGAATACTCTCAGAGAACGTGATTTTTTTATCCTTGATCTTGGTCAAATATCTCGCCACGTACACCATCAATACTACCGCAGCCAAGTTGGAGGTCTGAAATTTTATTCCGACCAACGGCAACTGAATCCACCTACTCGCATTTGCACCTTCACTCGTTGTGCCCTGCGCCAAGGTAAAGCCTAACAAAACCAAAACAATTGGCAATGCAATCAAAGACAACCCCTTAAAAAAATGAGTCGGAATACGATGAACACCGTAAATAATTCCAAAACCCAAAATCAGCAACATGGCGTGTTTGACCAAATGCCCCATAGTGGTTCCTGTGCCGACAACATACTCTAAATTGCTACTGGCACTATAAACCGGTAAAAATGAAAAAAGGGCCAAAAGGGCCACAACGGCCCAAATAGCTTTATCTCCTTTTATATTTTCAAATACTGTTCTCACTTACAGGTTTTTGATGGCTTCTTTAAATTGATTCCCTCGATCTTCATAATTTTCGAAAAGGTCAAAACTGGCGCAGGCGGGCGACAGCAAAACTGTATCACCGCGCTCTGCAATTTTATAGGCCACTTTAACCGCTTCATCCATAGCGAAAGTCTCTACCATAAGATCCACAACATTACCAAAAGCATCCTTTATTTTGGAATTATCAAGTCCTAAACAAACAATAGCCTTTACCTTCTCCCTAACCAAAGGCATCAACGCCCTATAATCGTTGCCCTTATCAGTGCCTCCTACGATCCACACGGTAGGCGAACTCATACTATCAAGTGCATAATAGGTAGCATTGATATTCGTTGCCTTTGAGTCGTTTATATATTGAACATGATGAATTTTAAGTACTTTCTCCAATCGATGTGGTGCTCCTTGAAAATTCTCGATGCAATTGCGGATCGTCTCCTTTCGTATGCTTACCAATTTGGCAGCAGTCGACGCTGCCATGGTGTTTTTAAGATTATGCTTTCCTTCCAATGCCAGAGTGTTCGATTTCATTGTAATTTCTTTGTTATGAGTGTTAATTTTTATTTCTTCATTTTCAATATATGCGCCTTCCTCAACGATTTTTTCTATTGAAAAAGGCAATGCCTTGGATTTGACCGGATGATCTTTTAACCATGCTACCACGACTTCATCATCGGCATCATAAATCAGGTAATCCTCAGGCGTTTGATTTTCGACTATTCGAAATTTTGATGCGATGTAATTCTCAAACGTATAGGCATATCGATCCAAATGATCTGGGGTAATATTCGTTAGTATCGCTATATGTGGCCTAAAACCCTGAATACCGTCCAATTGAAAACTACTGATTTCCAATACGTAGTAATCAAAATGATGCTCCGCCACCATTCTTGCGAAGCTATCACCGATATTTCCTGCCACGCCCACGTGCAACCCGCCCTGTTTCAACAGCTGATATACAAGCATGGTCGTCGTGGTCTTCCCGTTACTTCCGGTAATACCAATTATCGTGGCATCGGTATATCGTGCCGCAAATTCGATTTCAGAAATAACAGCGATACCTTGTTCACGTAACTTGACCACCAAAGCTACCGTATCGGGTATTCCAGGACTCTTCATAACGACATCAGCATTTAGAATAAGTCGCTCCGTGTGCTTGTTCTCTTCCCAATCAATCCCAAAATTTTCAAGAACGTCTTTATACTTCTGTTGAATCGAACCCTTATCCGATACAAATACATCGTATCCCTTTTGTTTTGCCAAAATGGCCGTACCTACACCACTTTCACCTCCACCCAACGCCACCAATCGCTTCATCGTTATCGTACTTTTAAAGTAACTATAGTTACAATGGCCAATAGAATTCCTATAATCCAGAAACGGGTCACAATCTTACTTTCGTGATAACCTTTTTTCTGATAATGATGATGTAGTGGCGCCATTAAAAAAATGCGTTTTCCTTCACCGAGTTTTCGTTTCGTATATTTAAAGTAGCTTACCTGCATCATTACCGAGAGCGATTCTGCAAAGAAGATTCCGCAGAGCACGGGAATCAATAATTCTTTACGGATAATTATGGCAATTACGGCAATGATACCTCCAATAGTTAGACTTCCGGTATCTCCCATAAATACTTGTGCAGGAAACGTATTGTACCACAAGAACCCGACCAGCGCCCCAAGAAATGCAGTAATGAAAACTACAAGTTCACCGGCCAAGGGAATAAACATGATATCGAGGTAATTGGAGAAAATATAATTACCCGAAACCCACGTAAAAATACCCAGTGTGAAAACGATTATAGCCGAGGTACCCGCAGCGAGTCCGTCAATGCCATCTGTAAGATTGGCCCCGTTCGAAACGGCCGTGACTATCAAAATAACCACAGGAATAAAAATCAACCAAGCATATTTTTCCGCTTCCCCACCGGCCCAAGTAATGAAACTACTATAGTCGAATTCATTGTTCTTAAAGAAGGGCACGGTTGTCATCGTCGACTTAATTTCTTTTCCTTCTACTTTCTCAACTGTAAAAGATTCGGTAATTATAGTCCGTCCTTCTTCCTTCATGGTCACATCAGGATGAAAATACAGCACCGATCCGACAAAAAGCCCCAAAATAACCTGGCCCATTATCTTAAACCGCCCTTTAAGTCCCTTTTTATCTTTTTTGAAAATTTTGATATAATCATCCGCGAAGCCGATCAGTCCCATCCAAATCGTAGTGATAATCAATAAAATCACATAAATATTATCTAACCATCGTGCGAAAAGTAAAACAGGAATCAACGTTGACAGAATTATAATCAACCCTCCCATGGTCGGGGTACCCGCCTTTTGCTTCTGCCCTTCTAGACCCAAGTCCCGAATGGATTCCCCGATTTGCTTACGTTGTAGAAAAAGAATTACCCGCTTTCCATATGCTGTGGCCAAGACCAACGCAAAAAGAATTGCCATAACAGCCCTAAAGGTTATAAACTGAAACAGACCAGCCCCGGGCAATTGGTATTCTTTTTCCAAAAAATCAAACAGGTAATACAACATTTTGTGGTGTGTTAATTAGTTTTCTTATTTGTTCAAGTCTTTCAACACATTTGTGACAATTTCAAAATCGTCAAAATCAATGCGTACGCCATTGGTTTCTTGATAGGTCTCATGTCCTTTTCCGGCAATTAGAATAATATCATTGGCCGAAGCCAATTGACAGGCCGCCTTTATGGCCTGCCCGCGATTTTCTATCGCTAAAATCTTTCTCGTATTTTGAGGCCCAACCCCTTTCTCCATCTCTTCTATGATGGTGGTCGGAGATTCAGAGCGCGGGTTATCGGATGTAAAAATGACCTTATCACTCATTTCAGAAGCGATGGAGCCCATCACCGGGCGCTTTGACCTGTCTCTGTCGCCACCACATCCCACAACGGTAATGACGCTTTCATTTCCAGTTCGCAATGACTTGATAGTCTCAAGAACATTTTTTAGTGCATCCGGGGTATGGGCGTAGTCAACAATCGCTGTGATTTTATCTTTGGAAATATAGTATTGAAACCGACCATCGACATTTTCAAGTTCACTCATCAGACGTAAAGTCTCCAACTTCTCTAGCCCCAATAAATCTGCCGTAGCGTAAATAGACAACATATTATAGGCATTGAAATGCCCGATCAACTTAGACCACAAGTCATTGTCGTCAATTTTCAGTAGCTGTCCATCAAACTGGTTTTCCAAAATTTGAGCCCTGTAATTGGCAAATGTCCGGAGGGCATACGTGTACTTTCTTGCCTTCGTATTCTGTAGCATCACGAGCCCGTTCTTATCATCAATATTGGTCAAAGCAAAGGCCTTTTTTGAAAGGTTGTCAAAAAGCTCTTTTTTGATATCTCGATATTCGGCAAACGTCTTGTGATAATCTAAATGATCGTGTGAGAGATTAGTGAACACCGCTCCTTCGAACACCAACCCTTCCGTTCTCTTTTGGGCGATACCGTGGGAACTTACCTCCATAAAACAAAATTCAACTCCTTCATCGTTCATCAGGGCCAAATGTTCATTGATTGTCAAGGCATCGGGAGTGGTATGACTGGTAGCATATTTCTTATTATCGACCATAATCTTAATGGTAGAAATCAAACCTACCTTATAGCCTGCCTTTTTAAACAACTGGTACAATAGGCTAGTAATAGTAGTTTTGCCATTCGTACCGGTCACTCCGACAAGCTTCAAATTTTTTGATGGATTTTCATAAAAGTTAGATGCCATTATCGCCAATGCGGCATGGCCGTTCTTGACCTCCAAATAAGTGACACCATCTACCATCTGCTTGGGCAGTTCTTCACAAACAATAGCCCTTGCCCCCAAATCAACGGCTTTCTCAATATACTGGTGCCCATCGGTAATTGTTCCCCTGATAGCCACAAAGACATCATCAAGACGTACCTTTCTCGAGTCGAAACAGATGGCGTTTACCATAACCGAAGTCGTTCCGCTTACCGCTGTAAGCCCCACTCCATATAATATGTCTTTGAGTAGCTTCATGAAAGTTCCAATACTATTTTTTTCACTTGTTTCAAATCGGTTCCTTGGGAAATGGATTGTCGCTTTACGCTTCCATTACCCCTTACCTCTACCTCTAAACCTAGATTTTCCAATATGGAAATGGCATCCATTCCGCTCATGCCTTTTACATTGGGAACCTTATTGTACTTTTTTTGTGCTTGGGCATAATACTTCTGAAAGGAACGGTCAGCATCCATATCTTTTGCCTCGCGCATATCGACCTCATCGACCAATGGCGAGGTCGCATAAATTTTTTGGGCTATGGATTTAAAAACGGGCCCCGAAACATCGGCTCCATAAAATCCCACATTTCGATCAGGCTCGTGAATGACCACTATACAAGAATATTTAGGCTCATCTGCCGGAAAATACCCTGCAAAAGTTGAAATATATTTGAGCTTGTCAGGGTCTTTGGAAACATAATTCTTCTGCGCAGTACCCGTTTTTCCGGCCATCGAAAAATTTGGGGAATACAACCGATTCCCTGTACCCCAGGGTTGCTCTACTACATTTTTCAACAAAGTCTTCATTTGCAGTGCGGTCTCCTTTGAGCAGATAGCCGAATTCATCACTTCTTTGTCAAATTTTTGAATGGTTGTATTGAGCTCCCTAACTTCTTTGATCAACCTTGGCTTTACCATTTCACCATCATTGGCGATAGCGTTATAAAAGGTGAGGGTTTGTAAGGGAGTCAAAGAAACTTCATATCCATGTGACATCCATGCCAATGATATGCCAGACCAACCTTTGTCGCCGGGGTACCTAATTACAGGTTTGCCCTCTCCTTTTACAGGAAGACCTAGTTCTTTATTCAACCCCATACTCATCAACCGATTCACAAAACGCTCTGGGTTATCCTTATAATTGTTATGGATCATTTTGGCAAATGCCGTATTGGAAGAAACCTCAAAAGCTTTTGCTGCAGTAATTTTCCCATATCCACCATATTTAGAGTCTCTAACGGTATTCTTATAAATGCGCCAAGTTCCTTTTTCGGTATCGAAAACGCTACTGGTATCAATAACCTTATCTTCCAAGGCAGCCACCATACTCATCAACTTAAAAGTAGATCCTGGCTCATGAGACTCGCCGATAGCATAATTCAAACGTTCATAATATTTACCTTCGGGAGTTCTACCTAGATTGGAAATGGCTTTGACCTCTCCTGTTTTGGTCTCCATCACAATAACACATCCATGGTCGGCCTTATACTTTTCAAGTTGTGCCAAAAGACCGTGATGCGCGATGTCTTGAATATTAATGTCGATGGTCGAAATAACATCGTACCCATCTTTAGGCTCAACAATATTGTCCAACCCTATCGGCTTCCATTGGCCATTGGCTATTTTCTGTTTTAGGCGCTTTCCCTCAACTCCACGTAAATACTCGCCAAAAGCACCTTCAAGCCCCACACGGGTATAGTATCCGTTTTCATCGACTCGTTCATAACCCACACTGCGCTCGGCAATCTTACCTAGCGGATGCTCGCGAACTGTTTTCTGCTCGACAATTAAACCACCTTTATATGGCCCTTTATTAAACAATGGAAAATCTTTGACCGCCATGTAATCGGAATAATCAAGATTTCGGGCTACCAAGGCATACCTATTCTTATTCGTTTTTGCCTTGCGCAACAATTGTTGGTAGTGCGAAGAAGATTTTCCCAACAATTTCGACAATGCTTCCGATAGGGGTCTGATATTCTCTTTGAAGTTGCGATCACTGACCGTCACCGCATCGAAACGAATAGTATATCGAGACACCGAAGTAGCCAATAAGCTTCCATCGTCAGATATCAAATCGCCACGGTTGGGCTCGATCGTAAACATCTTTTCCGTTCGCTTTAACGCCAACTTTTGGTACTTCTCCCCATCTATCAGCTGAATGCTCACCAGCTTGAACAATACAGTAGCTGCGAACAAGAAGAGAAAACCTGCTACGACATACAATCGGGTCAATATGTTTTTGTCCGTTACGGCCATTCGATCATTCCTTTTCGGATGCTTTTACCATGATTTTTTTTGGAGGTGTTTCCGAGGGATATAATCCTCGCACCTCAAGCGACTGGGCAATCTTAGATTCTAATTTCAAACGCTGAACGCTCGATCGCACATCTACAAACTCACTTCTCAACTCCTTTATCTTTTCGTTTAATGCTGCAATTTGATGCACTTTTCTATCGGCACTATGCGAACTACCGATCATCACCGTTGCCAAAAAGGAAGCAAATATGATGAACAACCAATTCTTCGGCGCATCACCACTGACCAAAAATTTTCCTTTTAGTATGTCTAACAACCCTTTTCTCACAACTACTGCTTTATCTTCATCAAATTCGCGCGGCAATTCGCAACTTGGCACTACGTGCCCTATTGTTCTTTTTTATTTCTTCTCTCGACGGAACGATCAACGGTCCTACTTTTTTAAAGGGAACGTCGATATTCCCATAGAAATCCTTTTCCGGCTCCCCTTCAAATTGACCTGCGCGAATAAAGCGTTTAACCAGTCGATCCTCCAAAGAATGATAACTAATAATACTCAGCCGGCCTCCCTCATCCAATAAATCAGAGGTTTGCTCCAAAAACTCCTTAATAACCTGAATCTCTTGGTTCACCTCAATACGAATGGCCTGATAAATCTGTGCCAATATCTTATGCTCCCTTCCTTTGGGAAGAAATTGACGCAAGACTTCCTTCAAACGATCCGTTGTTCGTATGGGCGCCAGTTCTCGCTGCTCCAAAATCGTTTTTGCCATGGCATTCGCATTTCGCAAATCACCATACTGGAACAAGACCCGTCTCAAATCATCATACACATAATCATTGACCACCTCATAGGCAGATATTGCATTACGCCGACTCATACGCATATCAAGATCTGCATCGAAGCGGGTTGAAAACCCACGTTCCGCTTTATCGAACTGATGCGAGGAAACACCGAAATCTGCGAGTATACCATCTACCTTCCGAATGCCATAGAACTTCAAAAACTGCTTGATGTAACGAAAATTCTCATTGATCAACGAAAACCGCTTATCATCGATTACATTACCTATCGCATCTTCATCTTGATCAAAAGCGAATAATTTGCCTTTATCGCCCAAGTGCTTGAGTATTTCCTTAGAATGCCCACCTCCACCGAAGGTAACATCTACATATACGCCATCTTCCTTGATGACCAGCCCTTTCACGGACTCCTGCAGCAACACCGGATTATGATACATCGTCCCCATCATCACCCATTACTTCTTCCGCCAAGGCCGCAAAATCTTCCGCAGTCTCGTCCAACACATTTTCATAACTGTCCTTATCCCAGATTTCAACAATGTTAATTGCCGAACTCAGCACCACTTCCTTTGAAATCCCAGCGATAGACACCAAGTTTTTAGGAATCAACAGTCTTCCGGTAGAATCAATTTCCACCACCTTCACCCCTGCCGAAAAACGGCGAATAAAGTCGTTGTTCTTTTTCACAAAGCGATTTTTCTTGTTCATTTTCTGCATTAACAGATTCCACTCTGCCATGGGATATAATTCCAAACAAGGTTGAAAAACCGATCGCTTAATTACAAAACCATCGTTCAAAATGGGCGACATCTGATTTTTTAAGGCAACGGGTAACATTACCCTACCTTTGGTATCTGCCTTACAATCATATGTTCCAATGAAATTAATCACGTAACTGGCTGGTTTTTCTTTTAATAACTCAAATATATCAAATTTATTACCACTATTTACCACAAATTACCACATTGTTAATAAATTCCGTCCGTTTCGGGGTCAAAACACCCATTTGCGCCGATAAACAATAAGGGCACATACATAGGCACGTTTTCTATATACAGAAAAACTTCAGCGATATTTTCACGCAACTTTGAACAGTCTCCATTGTGTAATAAGTAAATGCCTATATTTGTCAGTGAAGACCAGAAGTATTTTGAATGGAAAAACAGATTATTACCGAAGGAAAATTTAGGTATATCGAGATTGGGGAGGGTACTCCCATTATTATTTTACATGGTCTTATGGGCGGGTTGAGCAACTTTCAGGGTGTGACCAATTATTTTCCGAAAAAGGGTTACAAGGTATTGGTTCCCGAACTCCCTATCTATTCCCTACCCATGTTAAAGACGAATGTAAAGCAGTTCGCAAAGTTTTTAGAGCGATTTATCGAGTTCAAAGGACTAACCGATGTCATTCTTTTAGGCAATTCATTGGGTGGCCATATTGGACTTTTACACACCAAATTATACCCTGAAATGGTACGCGCCCTGGTTATTACGGGAAGTTCAGGACTTTACGAAAGCGCCATGGGTGACGGGTATCCCAGACGTGGAGATTACGAGTTTATCAAAAAGAAGGCCGAGAACGTTTTCTATGATCCAGCTATAGCTACCAAAGAAATCGTAGACGAGGTTTTCGCAACGGTCAATGACCGTAATAAAATTGTAAAAACCTTAGCCATTGCCAAAAGCGCCATTCGTCACAATATGTCAAAAGACCTACCAAAAATGCGCACGCCCACATGTATTATTTGGGGTGAAAATGATGGTGTGACACCTCCTGATGTAGCAAAATTATTCCACGAATTACTTCCTGATTCAGATCTTTTTTGGATTAAGGAATGTGGCCATGCGCCCATGATGGAACACCCTGAAGAATTCAATCAGGTATTGGCTACGTGGTTGGAAAAACGAGGATTTTAATTCTCAAAAAGGAGGAAATTGAGAAATTATAAACGACCATTTCCTTTTTAATTGGGATAGCCCGAACAAAAGACCCCTTCATTCCCATGCACCCATCGGTGCACTCGTGGTATACAATTATAAAAAATCATCATCATGTGCGCTTGCACTTTTAAACACAACTAGTGAAAATCAAAACTGCCAACTTTGTAATAAGCAATTCAGATGTGGACAAATGCCCTAATGAGCCCTTGCCCGAATATGCATTTATTGGCCGTTCAAATGTAGGTAAATCGACATTGATCAATATGCTTACCGAACGAAAAAGCCTTGCCAAGACTTCTGGGAGACCTGGAAAGACGCAACTTATCAATCATTTCAAGATTAACGGCAACTGGTTCTTGGTCGATTTACCCGGGTACGGTTATGCCCGAACCTCTAAAAAAGACAAGCGGACTTTTCAAAAATACATCACAAATTATTTTTTGAAACGTGAACAGTTGCTTTCGGCATTTATTCTGGTCGACATTCGTCACGAACCCCAAAAAATAGACCTCGAGTTCATGCAATGGATGGGTGAAAACGGTATTCCTTTTAGCATCATATTTACAAAAGCAGACAAATTAAAACCAAAAGTTATAGAGCGCCAGGTCGACGTGTATGTTCAAAAACTGTTGGACGATATGTGGGAAGAAGTACCTCCTTATTTTATTACATCATCAGCGCATGGCATCGGTAGAGACGAGGTTTTGCATTATATCGACAATATTAACCTGGGCTTCTTTGAACAACAAAAGGCATAAGCACCGAACCGATACTATTACTTAGACTCCAACTTTAGCAAGCGATTTTGCAAAAGGGCAATCAATTCCTCCAACGCCACCAAACCATTCAATTCTTGAGTAGATACCATTAGCTGTAGTTCTTGATTTTCTGCTGACAATATCACCGGAAAAGTAAATTTGTGGCCAAATTTAGAGCCATACAGTTTTTCAAACTCGTCTTTATGGAAAAACTCCATTTCCGTTGTACTCCCCTCCCGAAAAGACTTCCATAACTGATGCTCTTTAAATACACCATGAGTAAGGTCGCAAAGACTACATTCATAGGTATTCGGACTTAATAGTTTATGCGCGATATCCATTACGCTATTACGAAGGCCCGAGTTCGCATTGTAGATAAAAACTAATTTTTGTGGATTTCCATTTTTCATAACAACTGCAAAATAGTACTTTTAAAGTTTGTGTTTAGTCTGTAAACCAGACCTTCACTTACAGTTAATAATATTTACATTTTATTTATTTATCAAAAATGAAGAGAATAGTTGCGTTTCTATGGCTATGCCTAGTGTTTATCGGATGTGAAGAAAATAAAAAAGATAAGATTACGGAACGCGTACCGCCGGTAATCGCCCCCTTTACCAATCTTGACACATTGGCGGTCAACGATTGGTGGAATCGCAATGACAATCCAATCATCAATTTAAAAGTGAGCAGAGATAGCGTTGTCGCCTTCGGCATTTACACCGTATCAAACCAAACACTAAAATTAAGTGCGCAGTTATACCCACTCTACCCGGAAGAAACTCGCGAAGTGCGCTTGGAAATCGAAAAAAACGGTAACTGGGAAGAAGTACAACGACAAAATGTAAACGACCTGGGCTGGTCGGCCCTCTTTCGAATAAAAAATTGGGATGATACCCAAGATACGAAATACCGAATCTTGCATGGTGAAAAAGCGAGTTTCGAAGGGTTGATTAGAAAAAACCCGAAAGAAAAAGACCAAATCGTCTTGGCGGCACTCTCTTGCAACTCGAACCAAGATCGCGGACTTCGAGAGAATTACGTACGTAATATTAACTTTCAAGACCCCGACCTTATGTTCTTTGCAGGTGACCAGTCGTACGATCATACAGAACACACTGCAGCTTGGCTCAAATTCGGTCTACAATTTAAAGAGACCTTTAGAAACCGTCCTGCCATTTCAATTCCTGATGATCATGATATCGGTCAAGGCAACCTATGGGGCGAAAACGGTAAAAAATCGATAGAAAAGGGCTCCAACGATGGTGGCTACACCTATCACCCAGAATATGTTAAAATGGTCGAGCGCTGTCAAACGGCGAATTTGCCCGACCCTTTCGACCCTACACCGGTTGAACAGGGCATCGGTGTCTATTACACCAATCTTGAGCTAGGAGGAGTGGACTTTGCAATCCTTGAAGACCGAAAATTCAAATCTGGACCGAACGGAAAAATTCCGCAACAAGGGCCGCGCCCAGACCACATTCGCAATCCTGAATACGACCCCAATTCCATTGATTTACCAGGGCTAAAACTTCTAGGAGACCGCCAACTCACCTTTTTAGAAACTTGGGGCAGCACCAATACCGATGCACTTAAAGTTGTGCTCTCTCAAACCGGGTTTTGCGGTGGAGCACACATACATGGGCAAAAAGAAAATCGTCTGCATGCCGACCTCGACTCCAACGGTTGGCCTCAAACCGGGCGTAACAAGGCTTTGAAACTTATCAAAAAAGCCGGAGCCGTACATATTGCCGGCGACCAACATTTGGCCACAGTAATCAAACAAGGAATCGATACTTTCGGAGACGGACCCTGGTCGTTTATTGTACCGGCCATTGTTAATGATTATTACAGCCGTTGGTGGTGGCCAGAAGATGAAAAGGCGGGACCACATTCGAATAAGAATACGACCTTGCCCTGGACCGGGGATTATCTCGACGGTTTTAATAACAAAATTACCATGATGGCCTACGTGAATCCTGAAAGTCCGTCAAAAGGTGGAGGTTATGGATTGATTCGCTTTAACAAGAATGCAAAAGAAGCTACTTTCGAATGTTGGCCAAGAAATGCCGATGTAACCAAAGAAAATGCCGAGCAATTTGAGGGTTGGCCGATAACGGTAGCAGTGCAGTAAATTAAAAGATCCTAACTGAAACATGACACTATGCTCCTGTTGAAAAATGGGGCTTCAAAGAATACACTACTTTAATTCTTAAAGGCCATAAAAGCCTTTCGGTGTGAAATGCTATGTGCCGATTGGTGCAACTCATTTCATGAAAAGAAAAATTAAGGTTCATGCTGACACAAGGTTGTCAGCACTACCCCGTACCTTTAATCCTAAATATCATCATTAAAGGAACCTAGACATGAAACACGAATGGCGAAAGAAGGAAAAAAAACTATATCTGCCTAAAAACAAACCCGAACTTATCAATGTTCCGGAACAACAATTTTTGACTATTGAAGGCGAGGGCAACCCCAACAGTAAATTTTTTCCAGAATACATCGGTGTTTTGTATGCCTTGTCGTATGCCATTAAAATGACATTAAAGAAAGGGAACAAGGTTGCAGATTATATGGACTATACAGTCTACCCCCTTGAAGGTATTTGGGACATTACCGAAGAAGCCAAGAAACGATATCAAGGAACCATCGACAAAAATGACCTGGTCTTTAAATTAATGATCCGACAACCTGATTTTGTAAATGAATCCTTTGTCGAAGAAATGATGGTCTTGACAAAGAAAAAGAAACCTCACAACCTACTGGAGAAAATCAAGTTTGAAAAAATAACCGATGGCAATTGTATTCAAATGCTGCATCTGGGAAGCTACGACAATGAAGCTGATAGTTTTAAAGTCATGGAAGCTTTTGCAGCAAAGGAATCCCTTTGCAGACCATCAAAAATACATCGTGAAATTTACCTCTCGGATTTTCGTAAAGTAGCGCCCGAAAAACTAAAGACAGTTTTAAGGTTCAAGGTTTCCAATAGATAATCCCACCCCATGATTTTGCCTGATAAATTAAAAAATATACCTCTATATTTTATATAGTTAGTTAAACTAACTATATTTGTTTAGGCAATAGTGCCATAATCCATCTGATTCTCGTCAAGACGAGAATAGAAATAAATTAGACAATTATGAAAAAAGCAACATTCTATCATGCAGGTTGCCCTGTATGTGTAAACGCCGAACAAGAATTATTAAATTTAGTGGACACCTCAAAAGTAAACGTTGAAATCGTTCATTTAGGTGAACAGTCCGATCGTATTTCCAACGCAGAAAATGCCGGAGTTAAATCTGTCCCCGCATTGGTATTGGACAATGGCAGTGTCTTGCATATCAACCACGGAGCGACCATGGAGCAAGTTAAAGGCTAATTACACCCTGCCCTTAATTACAATCTATTTTTTACCCCAAATAGTTAGGTAAACTAATCGTTTGGGGTTAATTTTGAATTATGGACACCTTTGACCCTGGTTACCAAAGTAAGAGCATAGAAGGCAAGATCGTAGTCGCCCTCGAACGCATTTCAGAAGCTTTCAGGGTACTCCTTTGGCAAGAAGGCAAGGAGAATGCCCTTACCCCTCTGCAATTGCAACTTTTGCTGTTCTTAAAATTTCATTCCCCTGAACAATGCAAGGTGAACTATTTAGCCCGTGAGTTCAATGTCAACAAGGCCACCATCAGTGAGACGGTACGCCTCTTGACCAAAAAACAGCTCATTTTTAAGGAAACGGATGCTTCCGATACCCGAAGCTATTCCATTTATCTCACCGAAAAAGGAAGAGAAATCGTATCTAAGACCAGTTCGTTTGCCGGCGCCATAGAAAAACCGATCCATACCTTTTCCAAAGAACAAAAAGAAATAATGTTCCAAAGCTTATTGGAGCTTATCGAGAAATTGAACAAGGCAGGTATTATTACGGTGCAGCGGATGTGTTTTTCCTGCAGGTTTTACCAAGAGGGCCCTGACAGTGATCACTGCGGTTTGCTTAAAAAGCCGCTTTATTCCAAAGACATACGCATTGATTGCCCAGAGCATGAGGTGGGTACGTAGAAACCCACAATTTCTCTTGCCATGCTGGCTTTCTCCTATAAAGCAACAAAAAACTTCTTTTCATTTCTACCGCGAACCTACTTGGCAGGGTCAATTTTCGCACATACTTCTCGAAGGACTTCACAAATTTACATTGATACATTTCTAATTATCGATGAATTAAAATTTGGTAATGGCATTTGATTTTTGTGGCACTCAACTGTCTTTTGCCGAACTATAAAATTAATTTTCTTACCTTGAACTGTCCCCAATAATACAATTCTACACGGTTATGAGTACGGGCAGCAATTTATCTATAAGATTTAAGGAAAAATCCTCTCAAGATATGTTGGTCGAAAAGCTAAAGGATGAAATCGAGGCTAATCTGAACAATGAACAATTCGGGATCGACAGTCTTGCCCAATCGATGGGAATGAGCCGATCGAGCCTTCATCGGAAACTACACAAACACCTTGGCATTTCTACAAGCCAATTTATAAGGGAATACCGATTAAAAAGAGCTTTGGATATTCTTAAGCGAGAGGAGGTAACGGCATCCGAAACGGCCTATCGGGTGGGCTTCAGTAGCCCCACCTATTTCAATACTTGTTTCCATAAATTTTATGGCTTTACTCCAGGGGAAGTCAAATTGAGAAATAACGTGGAAATCGAAGGGCTTATACAAGGTGCAAGTGCTGCGACCGAAAAAACGGGAACAAAAAAAAGAACGCTTTGGATTGCCTTGGTTATTATAGCAATGATATCTGTAGCCGCATATTTGTACAGCACAACTTTTAAGGAAAATGAACAGATAGGCCAGATCCAACCCACTGAAGGCGAGAAGTCGATTGCCGTAATGCCCCTTAAAAACTTGACGGGAAATCCTGATTTGGATTATATCTCTGATGGTATGACGGATGCCATTATTTCAAGGCTTGCCAAAATCAGTTCACTAGAAAAGGTAATTCCATTCATGTCTATACTAAACTATAAGGAAACCGATAATACGACTAAAGAAATTGCAACTGAATTAGGGGTAGCAAGAATGTTGCAGGGCAATCTTCAAATTTCAGGCAACCAAATCAAAATAAACCTACAACTGATCGATGGCCACTCGAACGACCATCTCTGGTCGGAAGAGTACATCAAAGAATGGAAAAGCGACGAGATTTTCAAGATACAGGCCGATGTGGTCGAGGGTATCGCCAATAATATGAATGTGGCCATTTCGGATAACGAATTTGACGCCATACAAAAAGTGCCCACCGCGAACAAACATGCCTATACCCTTTATCTACAAGCAGAATTTCAAAGAAACAAGGCCAGCAAAACGGCCTATGCACACGCAATTCCCTTGTATGAAAAAGCCATTGCACAAGATTCCAATTTTGTGGAAGCCTATGTTGGTTTGGCTAGTATTTGGAGTTTTGGCGGATTGGTTTGGGGCATCCATGACGAACAAGAAGCCTGGGAAAAAGCCAAAAAACTATTGAAAAAGGCCTTAACAATCGATAGCACCAACCTAGGTATTGAAGAAGAATTATATACGGGCTATTTTTATTATGACTGGAATTTTGAATTGGTGGAGCCTTACTACCAAAGAATATCAAAGCAATCTTATGTCGATAAAACACCTGCAATCAAAGCAGACTATCCCATCAAAACGGGAAGATATAAAGAGGCCATAGCGGCATTGGACACACAAATTTCGGCTGACCCTACCGTAGGAATTTATTTTCTGTTTAAGGCAGAGGCTCTCATGTTACTTGGTAAAACAGACGAAATAAAAGACTTGTTGGAAAGCGTGGATCCCTTGTATAGCGATAACTGGTTCTATTTGAGAGAATCCGTAAAATTGTATTACTATCTAGCAGAGTATCAAAAATCAAGACAACAACTGAATAGAATATTGACCAGATTCCCCGATTATCCTCCCATTTTAGTTTGGTTTAATGCGATATACGCCAAGATGGATGGAAATCATGATGAAGCCGCAGATCATTTGGCCGAACTACACCAAAGGTATGTAAAGGGCACTTCGGGCAGTCCAGCTTGGTTCATCGCACTTTACTATTCTCATATAAAAGATTACGAAAAAGCTTTTGAGTGGCTACAAAAGTCGTACGACAGACACGAAGTAGAAATGACTTGGCTACGGGAAGAACCTCTTTTGACCCCGATAAGAAACGATGCCAGATACAAAGAACTGTATGATAAGGTAGGGTTTTCGGATATTGGATTACCGCCGAAAAGTTCCAATTCGAATTAAAAGCGTATCTTAAATAAACGAATGGCATTGAATCCTTGGATTTGCCTTCAATCGAAGTTGAATAACGGTTTCAAATAGTTAGGTTATATGAACCCTCGAGACGAAAAAACCATAGTGTCTTCCACACCTGATTTAGATTTCCATTTTGGATTGTTTAAAGTAAGGGACTACCGGATACCTTACGGCCTTGTTGGTATGCATATTTTTGGTACGCACAAAAGTATTTTTCCGCGTAGCGGGGATCTCGTTCTGAATCTTTATATGGGAAACAGTTTTAAGAACAGGATTGTCAATTACGACAACACATGGGCTACCACGAACAAACTCTATATTTCCGGTCTATTTTCAGAGGGTGCCCTTGAATTGGAACAGAGGGGTAAATGTTTGGGATACGCCATAAAGATCCATCCGGTTATTGGCTATTATATTCTCCACATACCTATGTGCGAAATCGTAGATAAACAAGTCCGAATCAGCGATGTCCTTGAATCGAAAGGCCACCTGTTGATGAATGTCGAAACATCAGAAAAGATCGATTCCCTGAATAGTAAAAGTCTTAGGCAATTTTTTACGTCAATTCTTCCCGAAAAGTCTGAATATATCAAAGATCCTATCTATCACGCCGTAAATTTTATAAAGAATAGAAATGGATGTGTTGGAATCCGTGAACTGTCTTCCCGGTTTTGCATGAGTGAACGTACATTGAACCGAAATTTTCTTCTCAAGGTAGGACTTTCGGCACAGGCCTATTCGAAAATTTGGCAGATTGAACATGCCGTACGCTTGATACAAAGATACCCTCAGGCAAGTCTCAATGAAATTGCGTTCAAAGCCGGATATTATGATACCGCACATCTCTCCAGGGCCTTTCGCGAAAAGGCCAATCTACCTCCCTCCTCTTTCAGGAAAGATACCAACGTACTTACCGAAAATTATTTATTGACCGAACGATTTTCCATATAATGGCTGATTTATACAGTAATTGGCTTTTTCAAAACTTTTATATTTAGATCGGTCATCCAACACTGGAACACCTTCAAGGACTTGAGTATACCTGAGAGGTACGGAGTGATTCAACATGATTGAAAGCCTCTGCACCATAATTTCAATAGTTGGACCAAGACTTAACAAGGATGCAACATGCTTGTTATGTGATACTTGTAGTTTGTTTCCATCTTTACCAAAATCAATTTTGACCATGTAGGTCAAAGATAACAGGATAATATGATTTGACTATAACCCTCCGAATTCTAAAACGCTTTAGTTCCCAGGTATAGCAACGATTAATTATCCATTTAAAAATTACAAATTATGGAACTAAACGAAGAAAAATTAAATGAACTATTAGGAAAAGTAGTAACGGAAATGGGCGCTGCGGCCAACGGCCCTTTAGTCATGTTGGGTGACAAACTCGGGCTTTACAAGTGCCTGGCGCAATCGGGGCCGATGAATTCTACCGAATTGGCCGATGAAACCGATACTTCCGAAAGATACGTGCGCGAATGGCTGTCCGCGCAAGCGGCTTCAGGCTATGTGAGCTATGATGCGAATGGCAAAAGCTTTTCTATGACCCCGGAACAGGCGGCAGTTTTCGGCAACCCTGAGAGTCCGGTATTTATGACCGGGGCCTTTTATGCCATTACATCGGTCTACCACGATGCGCCCAAAATGGAAACAGCCTTTCAAACCGGCGAAGGTGTTGCTTGGGGCGACCACAACACCTGTCTGTTCTGCGGTACCGAAAAGTTTTTTAGTCCGTCGTATGAAGCTAATTTGATTTCCTCCTGGATTCCTTCGCTAGAGGGTGTCGAGGCCAAATTGAAAAGCGGTGCCAAAGTGGCCGATATCGGTTGCGGACATGCAACTTCCACCATTATCATGGCAAAGGCCTATCCCAACTCTACCTTTATCGGGTACGATTACCATGACAAATCCATTGAACACGCTAGGCAAAAAGCGAAAGAGGAAGGCATAAATAATGTTTCCTTTGAAGTATCGACCGCCAAAACATTCCCCGGGGAAAACTATGACTTTATCGCCTTCTTTGACTGCCTACACGATATGGGCGATCCCATCGGTGCCTGTGGGCATGTAAAGCAAGCCTTAAAACCCGACGGTACCTGTATGATTGTAGAACCTTTTGCGCATGATGCCCTAGAAGAAAACCTTAATCCTGTCGGGAGGGCGTTTTATGCCTTTTCAACAACCCTTTGCACGCCCTGTTCCTTAAATCAAGAAGTAGGGTTGGCTTTGGGAGCACAAGCAGGAGAGAAACGTTTGCGGGATGTTGCGACTGCAGGTGGGTTTTCCCGATTTCGCAGAGCTACGGAAACGCCTTTTAATTTGATTTTGGAAGCAAAAATTTAAAGTTTGGATTACGGTCAGCTACCGATTAAATATCAAGACTAAAATTTAAACAATTCATTAAATACGTGAAAATGAAAAATACACGAAGTATCGTAATAATCCTTTTGTTAACCGCAGTATTCGCAAAGGGTCAGGGTGATTCAGCATTAAACCAAGAATATCCCGATGCTAAAAAGGAAGTCAAAAAAGTTTTGGATGAAATTGAAAAAAGCATCCGAAAGAATAAAATCGATAAATTAATTTCCTTCCATGCGTATGGCCCAAAATTTACCGAGTTCGAACTGGGAGGAAAAAGACAAGGTTCAAAGGAGAACGAGGAATTTGAACGCAACTTTCTAGGCGCTATAACCGAAGTAGAAAAATGGGATTGGAATAATCTGAGCATCAATGTTTACGGCGGCGATGTGGCAAACGCTACCTTCCATTCCAATTTTAAATTCAAAATTGGGGAAGAAGCGTATCACTTTAAAATGCAGGGCACCCTACTTTTTATCAAAACCGATAAAGGTTGGAAAATTACCCATGAGCATATGGCGCCTCTAAACGAAGAAGTGAAAGAATAACCAATGTAAGGAGGCTTTTGACCAAACATCTCTTAGGCTGATTTCGTTGGCCTTAGCCAAAATCTCTTTCTTTGAATTTGAGATTTGCATATTTTGAATAGGTAACAAAACGATTCCTCCTATAAAAAATTCGACACAAAAGTAGTAAGCTATTAACCAATTAAATAAAAAAATTATGGAAAAAGTTTTCGAGCCTAAACATTATAAAACAACTACGAGAGAGCAATGGCAAACCGCAGCAGAAGCGTGGCACCGTTGGCATCCTACCTTAAAAAGTTGGCTTGGTCCCGCAACCGACCTAATGCTTGATATGGCGCAGGTAAAAGAAGGCCAGCGGGTTTTGGATATCGCTGCCGGTGCAGGTGAGCAATCCATAACCGCTGCCAAGAGGGTTGGGCCTAACGGATATGTGTTAGCAACTGATTTGGCTCCGAAAATACTTGAATTTGCCTTAGAACTTGCACAGGACCATGGGTTGGGTAACATAGAAACCAAAGAAATGGATGGTGAAAATTTAACCCTACCCGATAATTCTTTCGATACCGTTATTTCACGAGTAGGGCTGATCTTTTTTCCCGACCAGCAAAAAGCGCTAAAAGAAATGCTACGTGTCCTTAAACCAGGTGGCTTTGTGGCGGCGATCGTCTATTCTACCGTAGATAAGAACAAGTTTTTTTCCACTCCGGTTTCTATCATTAGAAGACGTGCCCAACTTCCTCCTCCCTTAGCAGGCCAACCCGGACCTTTTAGTCTTGGAAACAAAGGTGTATTGGATAACGCATTTAAGCAAGCAGGATTTATTAACGTGGAATCTAAATTTGTAGATGCCCCAGTGTTGATGGAGACGGCAAAAGATTGTGTGCGCTTTGAGTATGAATCGTTTGCAGCATTACACCAGATGTTAGGAGGATTATCGGCTGAAGAAAAAGCAGCTGCTTGGCAAGAGATCGAGGATGAACTGTCAAAATTTGAAACCGATAATGGGTTTTCCGGACCTTGTGAATTGGTCGTCGGAATAGGACAAAAACCGTTCAACTAATGAGTTACTTATAACACTATTATCAGTGAATACAGACGATGGGAAAATGGTTCATGAACACCATATACCTTTGATTAAGGGTGAAAACCGATGGTCGTGAAGACTTCCCTTAAAAACAATTTAAAATTCAAATAGTATGAAAATCGACAAAAAAGACATTCCAGTTACCATGGAAGCTCCCGGTACTATAATGCGTGCGTTGCCCAACTATGGTGGTATGACCGTATGCTTTAACGAATTGCCAAAAGGAACCGATTTCACTCCTTTATTACAGGGGTTAAACAATGATAGCTGTCATTGCCCCCATTGGGGTTATATTACCGAAGGAAAGATATTGGTCAAATATGACGACGGAAAAGAAGAGACCGTAAGTGCCGGGGAAGTTTTCTATTGGCCTGCCGGACATACGGCCATAGTAGAAGAAGATGTAAAACTAATCGATTTTAGTCCATCAAAAGAATTCGACGAAGTGATTACCCATGTTGGTAAAAAAATGGCCAACTAGAAGAGTAATAGTGAATATACTACGAAGGAATAAATAACAACCGAAGAAAATGAGCAATCGTACCATACGTTTTATACGATTGTATCCAATTATGCTTTGGCTATGCTGTTCGCTCGTGACACATGGCCAAGCAGATAGTGCTGTGAAAGTGCCAGTAGAGGACGGTAACGGTTTCAAATTTTCTGGCAATATTGGTTTGAATACCAACGGTATTTCACGGGTACCAGCCTTTTCGTTGGGTAAGCCCGCAATCATGGGTTTCTTTTCGCTGCGGAAGAACAGGTTCAGTTTTGATCCCGAGGTTGCCTATTCCACTGAAGGTAACCCATGGTTTATGAATAGTTGTTTTCGGTATCGAATCTACGCCAAAAAGAACTTTGATGTAATGGTGTCGGCAAATTGGAGCATTTCGCATCGTTATACAGAAGTCATTGAGAATGGTCTAAAGACCATCGCGAAAGCGGAGCGCTATGTGGTCTTTGAGTTTGTACCAACGTATAAGCTTTCAGAAAAATTCAGTCTAGGATCGGCCGTTTTCGTAGGCCGAGGTATTGATAAAGGTTCGTTGAAACAAATGCACTTTATATCATTGGTTGGAAACATTACAAAACTACGTCTATCAGAAAAACTGTATTACAGCTTTTTTCCACAAATTTTTTACTTGAATTTAGATGGTGATACGGATAGCCTTTTTGTTTCCGGCGTTGCCGGAATTGGCCATAAAAGATTTCCGTTTTTTTTATCATCCCAAATCAACCAACCTGTGGTTACTGCTATTTCGCCGAATCCCGGATTTTCGTGGAATATTGGGGTGACCTATACTTTTTAAATCGAATGGGTTATCGAATTTACGAAAAGTAGTATATTGTAAATCAGACAGAGCCCCCCTCATTATAATACAATTCGTTAAATCCGCTAAAATGAAAACATTTTGGCCTGCTATTATTATCCATTGTATAATTACAAAGTTTATGGGCACAAGATGTAGAAGTAAATAACGTAATGGAGCGATATGTCAAAAAGCTACGATGGTATGAATTTTTCACTTCCTTACTTGAGTACTAATGAATGTACAAATTAATAATGCACGGAGATAGAGATTCGTTTTCCTATTGACATACCCGTAGATTTTAATAAAGTGATTCTAACACATACCCTTGGATTGTGCCCAATGATGAACTTATTCCGGTCGCAATATATAATCGAAATTCAATTTGTTCCGAGGTACTCTTTAAAATTATAGAAGAATTTTATGCAGGAAAATGGAAAAATAACGCTTAGGGGGTTAGAACCCGCCGACAAAAACCAATTGACCCAACTCGCCAACAACAAAAAGATTTGGGAAAATGTCAGTGACCGTTTCCCCTACCCGTATACCGAAGAACATGCGGAAGCGTTTATTAAACTGCAAAGTAAAGACGAAACAGAAAAGGTATTCGCTATTGAATACGAAAGAGAATTTTGCGGCTGTGTCGGCTTAAAATTTCAAAAGGACGTGTATCACAAATCTGCGGAGGTCGGCTATTGGATCGGTGAACCTTTTTGGGACAGAAGCATTGCCACAAGGGCGGTTGAATTGCTTGTTCGCTATGCATTTGAAGAGTTAAAACTAAACCGGGTCTTTGCAAGTGCCTTTGAATACAATGTGGGTTCAATGCGAGTTTTAGAAAAGAACGGGTTTCAAAAAGAGGGGATTGCCCAAAAAGCGGTTTTCAAGAATAATAACTTTTGGGACGAGCACAGATACGCTCTGGTAAAAAAGGAATAAAACCAATATGTTAGTCATAAAAGTAACCTCATGAAAAAAATAATCTACTATGTAGCAACCTCCATCGATGGCTTTATCGCCGGACGGAATGAAGACATTAGCGGCTTTGTTACTGCTGGAGATGGCGTAAATACATATCTTGAAGATTTGAAAGACTTTAAAACCGTAATCATGGGCCGCAAAACCTATGAATTCGGCTATCAGTATGGCTTAAAGCCAGGCCAACCCGCCTACCCGCATATGCAGCATTATATCTTTTCCAAAGCATTGAAATTCGAAAACCAAAGCGACCAACTTACCCTTTGCAATTTGGACCTCAACATCATAAAAGCATTGAAAGAAACCTCAGAAACCGATATTTACCTCTGTGGTGGAGGCCAGTTTGCAGGTTGGTTGTTGAATAATAAGCTCATCGATGAACTAAAACTAAAAGTGAACCCTCTTATTTTAGGTGATGGAACTCCCCTATTCGGTACTTTCAAAAATACTATTCCGCTTAAACTGACCGAAAGTAAAGCCTATAGCGATGGGTTATCGATAAACACTTACGACATTTTATATTAAGCGGGAGGTTACCAACTCCAAAAAAACTTTATTTCTTTAGTTCTAACTTCTCTGCAAAATAGTCACAGAAATCTTTCATGGTAGCCGTCATTTTTTCGTCTTGGGTTGCTTTCATAAAAGTATCGGAGAGCGAAACAAGTGTTTGATGAAAAAAAATTTTCATTTCATCGACCGGCATATCTTTTGTCCATAAATCGATTTTTAACGATTCTTGATTCTCGCTATCCCAGACCGAGAGTAGCATGGCTTTGGCCCTTTCATTGTCGATGCCACCATCTTGTGCCGACCAAGTCAATTCTTCAGGTACTCGATTCTCGTCTAATTCTACCTTTAATGTTATTTCTGATGTATGGAACTTTGCCATTATTTTTTTGGTTTGTAGTTACTTTTTTTGAAAATTTCAGCTGCTGAAAGGTTTAAAAGCTGTGGTAATTCTATTTCATTTTTTTCCATGAACGACCTCACAATTTGCCATCCTACATAACGACCGATACGCCCTGGGGATTCATTGTCGAGTTCAAGTCCGAATTTTGAAAAAGGTGCTGGATCCAAAAATCGGGGGCCCAATTTTGCATTCGTGCTGTATAAATGTTCTTGTTCAATGAAATTACGCCAGACAGGCTCTTCATTAGCCTGGGCCCAAGCCAGTTCATCTTCTGAATATACTATCTTTTGAGCATCGGAGGCTAGAGGCATTAGTTTATCTTTCAAATACAATTCTTTACCATAATATATCATCTGCGCCAAAAAAGTACGATCACGAGGTCTCGGAACGACCTGTTTGGCAAACGCATTGGCCACATCACTAATCAAATATGCTTTATCAAATCCTTTGGCGATATACCGCTGACGCCCCTCATAAAACCGATGTTCGGGTCCCAAATAATTATCCAACCCTATCAACAAAAGACTGTCGGTCATTATAATACGGTTTTGATAATCAACATCACTGGTTACCGTTATCACTCTAGGGACTTTATATTGAGGAAAATAGTATTTTATATGTTTGAATAGAAGTTCGAGGTCGTTAGCTTCAGTTTGGAAATCTGAGAACACTTGATCGACCTCCTCCAACAATTCAATTTGAAGTGTGTCTTGTAATTTTGCAACCCATACACTATCGGTATACCTTGCCGGAAAAAGATAAGGGAAGGCTTTTTTTAAAACGGGAATATCTAAAGGTTCAGACTTTGCAAACTCTCGGTCGAACCGAGCAATTTCTAAATCAATCTCGATTCTTTCAATTTCTTCAGACACTTTTTCCTTGTCATTACATGCCCAAAAGAGGCTAGAAACCAATAAAATCATAAAAATTCGCTTTCCCATATAAAGTAATTTCCCGTTTGCTTTCCTTTTAAGCGCGTGCTTTTTATTTTTAGGGGCAAAGTTAATTGATTTCCATTTAATACGATATCCCATGCAGACCGAAAAAGTAATAGACCATATTGTGAACTGGTTAAAAGATTATGCTAGCAATGCTGGCCTAAAGGGATTTACTATTGGTATCTCAGGAGGTATCGATTCAGCGGTTACATCAACCCTATGTGCCAAGACAGGCCTAGAATTACTCTGTCTCGAAATGCCCATACATCAGGCGACCAATCAGGTCGATCGCGCTTCAAATCATATTGACTGGTTACAACAAAATTTCGACAACGTAAAAAGGCAGCAGGTAAACCTTACCCCAATTTTTGACAGTTTTATTGCTGAACTGCCAAAAGTAGACAGCGAAGAGTCTCGATTTTTGACGCTTGCCAATGCCCGGGCACGGCTGCGCATGACCACATTATACTATTTTGCCGCCCTTGAAGGCTACTTGGTAGCCGGAACCGGCAATAAAGTAGAGGATTTTGGTGTAGGGTTTTACACCAAATACGGTGATGGAGGTGTTGACCTTAGTCCGATTGCCGATCTTCTAAAAACGGAAGTGTACGAAATCGCCCGCTTTTTGGGCATTAATTCAGAAGTGATAGAAGCCGCCCCCACAGATGGACTTTGGGGCGATGATAGAACAGACGAAGACCAGATAGGTGCTTCATACCCCGAGTTGGAGTGGGCCATGAAAATGAGCGATGAAGGGAAGTCCGTTTCCGATTTTATCGGTCGCGAAAAAGAAGTATTCGACATATATAAGAAGCTTAATTCTGCCAACCGCCATAAGATGGTTCCGATTCCGGTTTGTGAAATCCCTGAAATGTTAAAATAAACCACTCAACTAAGAATCAAGTAGATAAAACGAATAAATTATCAATAATCTTGATTTTTAATAAAAAAAAGCCATTTTTGTCTACGAAATTAGATATTTAAACCTTACATTACGTGTGAGTATTTTTACACTACTCATGATTGGTATTCTTATCTTGCTAAACTTATCAAAATGATTAAAGTATTAATTGCGGACAACCATCCGATTATACGAATGGGGGTGAGACAAGTATTAAACTCTGCTTCAGGTTTCGAGGTTGTCGATGATGTTGCAACAACTTCCGAACTTTTAGAAAGACTGGAAGAGGTTACACCAGATGTTGTTTTATTGGAAATGGACATTCCAGAAATTAACGGTATCGCCACCTTAAGAAAAATTAAAAAAGATTTTCCTGAGGTCAAAGTCTTGATGTATAGTGGACAATCTGAGGACGTCTATGCACTTAGTACCATCAGGGCAGGTGCTTTTGGTTATCTATCAAAAGCCTCCGATATTGATTACATCATCTCGGCCATTCGAAAGGTAAACGAAGGTAGTATGTTTATTACCAATGAGTTAGCTCAGCGTTTAGCTTTTGATGAAGGCACACAAAAACCTCGTAGATTCTTTAGAAAACTTTCTACCCGAGAAGTTGAAGTGCTAAAATTATTAGCCAGTGGTAAACGAAATAAAGATGTAGCCATAGGGTTGAATCTTAATGAAAAAACGGTCAGTACCTATAAGGCGCGTTTGATGAAAAAATTGAATGTTGACAATATGGTTGATCTGTTGCAACAGGCTAAGGCACTAGAGTTATACTAAATATCTTCCCAAAAAAATGAAGACCCAACGTCAAAAGCGTTGGGTTTTTTATTTATACCATTAGAGTACCCGGTTCAATTTCTTATTTAGAAGTTTATTAAGTTGCAGGTAATTCATAATTTCTTCCAAAGTTTCCCGGTTATCCGCTACGCTTTCCCTTGTTTCATTTTGTAAAGCGAACATCCGTTTTTTAATTAAAAAACAACGCAACGTCAATATAGTTTCGCTCACCAATTGGGCTACTCCCTTTTTTTTATCCTTTGGATAAATATCCTTTCGCTCCCAATTATGGAGGGTATATTTTTCTTCTTCCATCATTATCGATGAAATTTCAGCGACGAGGTCTTGATCTAATTCCGATAAAAAAGTGCTAATTGAAAACTCTTCCTTTTCATTCAATTCTTCAATCAACTTATAGTAGATATTTCTAAATCGAACGTTCGTCAGCTCTATTTCATCTTCTTGCAAGTCTAGGTAAATTTTTTCATAAACCTTAGATTCTAAAGATTCGGGTTCGAGAATAAGGTCGCCTTCTTCGTTTTCCTTTAAGACCAAATCTTCGAATTCTTCCAACTCATTGCCGTATAATAGCAACATTTCAATAATTTTTCTTTCAAGCTCATACTGAACGTCTACTTTTTCGACACGCTCTTCATTCTTCACCACGGCAAAAGTATTCTCCTTCTGCGCCTGACGTTCTCTTTTCGAAGTATCGGTGCGTTCCTTTTTACTGATCTGTGCCAAGGTGGTGAACAACACCCCTTCAGAAACATTCATTATTTGAGCACACTCTTGAATATAAATCTCCTTTTTAATGGCATCGGGGACCTTGGCAATACTATTGACGATATCGCGTACCGTTTCCGCCCTTTTTATAGGGTCGTTTGCCGCTTCTTTCGCCAAAAGGTTCGCTTTGAACTGAATAAAATCCTTGCTGTTTTCTTCTAAATAGGTTTTAACTTCTTCGAGTTCGTATTTTTTGGCATAACTATCAGGATCCTCACCTTCAGGAAACGAACAAACCTTAACGTTCATGCCCTGCTCCAAAATCAAATCGATTCCGCGTAAAGAAGCACGAAGTCCGGCAGCATCACCATCGAAAAGCACCGTAATATTTTTAGTAAGCCTATTGATGAGTCGAATCTGCTCTGGTGTAAGTGCGGTGCCACTAGAGGCCACGACATTTTCGATACCTCTTTGATAGAATTGGATGACATCGGTATACCCTTCGACCAAATAGCAATTATCTTCTTTTGCAATAGCTTGCTTGGCAAAATAAATTCCATAGAGCACTTTGCTCTTGTGGTAAATATCGCTTTCGGGTGAATTCAAGTATTTGGCCGCCTTTTTATCGTTCTTCAAAATACGTCCACCGAAACCTAAAACCCTACCGCTCATGGAATGAATAGGAAACATCACCCTCGCTTTGAAACGGTCAAATTTCTTTGGATTATTCGGGTTATTGCTATCTTCCTTGACAATGGTAAGTCCTGTTTTTTCCAAGTAGTTTAATTGATAACCTTTATCTAGGGCGGCCAAGGTAAAGCCATCCCATTGGTCTAGGCAATACCCCAATCCGAATTTCTTGATAGTTTCATCGGTAAACCCCCGTTCTTTGAAATAGCTTAGCCCGATTGCCTTTCCCAATTCGCTGTTCCATAACATCTCGGAAAAGTGTTTTTGGGCGAACTCGGAGACCAAGTACATACTCTCACGCTCGTTTGCCTCTTCCTTTTGCTCATCGGTTCGCTCGGTTTCCTCAATCTCAATGCTGTACTTTTTTGCTAGATATTTTATGGCTTCAGGATAGGTAAAATGCTCATGTTCCATTAAAAAAGCCACCACATTGCCCCCTTTTCCACTACTAAAATCTTTCCAAATTTGCTTGACCGGCGATACCATAAAGCTTGGGGTACGCTCATCGGTAAAGGGACTCAACCCTTTAAAATTGGTCCCTGATTTTTTCAACTGAACAAAATCGCCGATGACCTCCTCTAAACGGGAAGTTTCATATACTTTATCAATGGTAGATTTTGAAATCAAAGTGTCTCGTAAAAAAGAAAATAGTGTCTAAAGATAAGACACTATTTCGCATTCTAAAATCAAATATAGTTTTATTCGGCAGCCACACGCCATATAGTGCCACTATCGTCATCATTGACCAAGAGCGATCCATCAGTTGCAACTACAACACATACTGGGCGACCATATACTTCACCCGCTTCTTCATCGGCAATGAAACCGGTCAAGAAATCTTCCGGGGTTTGGGGTTCACCATTTTCGAAGGGAACAAAGGCAACTTTGTACCCCGAAAAAATTGCGCGATTCCAAGAACCATGCTGGCCTACGAACGCCCCGTTCCTATATTTGGAAGGAAACTGCTCAGCCGTGTAAAACGTAAGGCCTAATGATGCGGTGTGGCTTCCTACCGGAACATCGGGTACAATTGCTTTAGCTACCAAATCTTGGTGCGGGTCGTCTTTCCATCGCGGATCATTTACTTGACCGTAATAGCTATACGGCCAGCCATACCAACCATTTTTTTTTACACTGGTAATATAATCGGGCACTAGGTCATTACCTAATTTATCTCGTTCATTTACCGCAGTCCAAAGTTCACCCGTAACAGGATTCCAGTCCATGCCTACCGGATTCCGTAATCCATCGGCATAAATAATCTCTCCGCTGCCATCAGGGTTAACTTCTAAAATATTGGCTCTTCGCTCTTCTATTTCCATTCCTTGCTCGCCGACGTTGCTGGCAGACCCTACCGATATGTATATCTTACTACCCTCTTCATTGGTAATGATATTACGTGTCCAATGGTTATTGTATCCGCTAGCGGAAAGTTCAACAATTTTATCGCCCTCCCCTTCAAGCTTATTTTGTCCCTCATTATAGGGGTAACGATAAAGGCCATCTGTATTCGCCACATAGAAGAATCCGTCCAAAACCAACATCCCAAAGTTTTGATTCAAGCCTTCAGCAAAAATATGGCGCTCGTCAACCTCTCCATCATTATTTGTATCCCGAAATAGGGTAATCTGATCCGCACTTTTCTCGGTGTCCGACTCTGCAACAAATATATCGTTGTTGGGCGCAATGTACGTCCACCTCGGGTGTTTAAGTTCGTCTGCAAACTTTGTAACCGTAAAACCAGCAGGTGCTACAGGTGTTTTGTCGCCCCAACCGATCACTTCACTTTCTTTGGTTACCGATTCCGATGAAAATGGTGCAACCAACTCAACCGAACCAATAGCCGTCTGTACTGTACTGGGCTCACTATCGGCTATATCTTCCTTGGCCTCTTCTGAGATTTTAACTTCATCTTTACAGCCTATAAAGACTGCCGCACTTAGTATAAATAAAAGTCTCTTTTTCATTGCTTTAGTTTTAAAGTAAGATAAAACTTAAACCCATACCACTCAAGCGACAGCTGCCGTTTAGGATTATTTTAACTAAACAGTCTAGCATATTTTTAGCGGCTTGTATAACTTTATACAAACTAGCCGCTGCACAAATAACAGCAAACATGATCCTCTTCTTTGGAACCCGCCCTGGAAAAACAGAAAACAAAGAACTTGATTCGATAAGTTGTCCTTTTTGCGAACAAACTGGAACACTTACCGTTTCTGAAACTTCTAATTGGTTTCATCTCTTTTGGATTCGAATCTTTAAAATCTCCAATGAAATTATTGCAGAATGCTCGCACTGCAAAAAGGTGTATTACAAAGAAGAATTCAATGATGCCATGCTACGCGCAACGGATGAAAACTAATTCAAATCAAACCGTATACCCAAAGACACATTATGTTGTTCGACCGTAGCATTCTTAAAAATCGGATTTAAATCATATTTTGCATATAGTAGAACACTATCAAAGCCTATATAACCACTTAGCCCGTAAACGAAATTACTAGTGTTATAACTTCTTTTCAATTTATCTTTTACCTCATCTCCTTCCAATTCATATTTCAGTTTTTGTCTTGTCGATAAATTTACCCCCCCATATCCTCCTATACCAAAACGGAATTTATCATGAATGGAATATCGTATCTGTTCATCGGTCTTCGTGAATTTAGAAGGCCCGAATTCAAAATGTACCGGAACCACAAGATTGTCCATTCTAAGTTTTGACTTTTTAAGCTCTAGATTGAACTCTTGTAATTCGGTCTGGCCGTTATTAACTACGAAGTATTGGTTATCAATAGGTTTCAAGCCATTCAACTGAAATGAAAGGCCATAATGCAAACGTAAAAAATTGGTGTTCTCGAAAACCCGCGTACGCCAGGCCCAACCGATTTCGAAAAAACGACTTCCGCCAATTTTATAGGGTGAATCTTCCAATGATTGTTCGTCGATAATTGCATTGTTCAGGCCAAAAGCGATTATTGGCTCCCCGTAGGTTCTCTTGTCATAAACGGGTTTCTTTTGGTTTCCCGAATTGTATTTTATTCCAAAGAGTACATCGCCTTCATTATCGTCACCCCCGAATGCAATTTCGATACTGCTAGTCTCCGTATTGAGGTCTACTGCCCCTTTACGCTTCAATAATTCGATGGTATTCTGTAAAATCGCTACCTTGTTCTCAATATTTTTAGCGTGCTTTTCTGCTGCTTCCTTTTTTCGTTCTTGTGCCTTTTCTTGTGAAATCTCGCCTTTACGAAGGCTTTCATTTATTATTTCAACTTCCTTTCTCAAGGCCTCACGTTCTACTTGGGCAACCGCTGCTTTTTTCATTTCCAGTTCTTCTACCTTGTACTTCAGGGTTTCATCATCTTGTGCCAACAGATTTTGGGTAAGCAATGAAATTAATAGTAGTACTAAATACAATGTAATCGTTTTCATATGATTTTGATTTATTACCCCCGTGTATCGCCGCACCACCTCGTTAGTACCAAAGAGGCGAAGCGATATTCAGGAGTTTGATTAATGATTGATGAATTCTATTTGTTACGATCGGCCACAGCAGTTCTTACCTTAAGGAGGCCATTTTTGAGGGCATCGAAAATTTCATCCCGAAAAGATTTATCCAATTCATTTTCCACATCGGCCAAAAGCGCCATTGGATCAACTGAGCTATCTTTTCTGAAAATTTTGTTTTCTAGTATTTCTTGTTGGGCCTCGAGCAGCAAGGCATCGATTTCTTCATCGGTCACTACCCCATTCTTTTTTTCCAGTGTACCGACTTGAGCAGCAATCTCGGCTATTTTTGAATCGATCAATCCGTTCGAAGCTCTAGGAACTATTACTACCTTTTCCTGCGGAATACTCGGCTTAGCCACCACGGCAATCGCCTTTTTTACAGCGCTCTCGATTTCAGGAAGTGCAACAACCCGATTTGTGTTCTTCGGTTCTATTATTTTTTCAATGTTGGTATTTTCGATTGTTATTTTTTTCCCTAAAACAACTTTAGGCACTTGTTGTTTTTCCTGCAGCGCAGGACCCTCTCGATTTTCCTCTACTACAGTTTGAGGTATATCTATCATCTTTTCCCCATTAAAATACCAAGCAGAAACTAACAGAAGGCCAATCGCACTTGCTGCAATACCGTACCAATAGTAACTTTTTGACCTAGGTTTTTCAGAAACCTCCAGTTTCCCCGAAATACTATTCCAAGCATTCGCAGAAGGACGGATCTCTCGCTCTTGCAGACTTTTTTTAATATGGTTTTCAAATTTACTCGGTGCCATAACCTACTATATTTTGTTGCTTTAATCGTTCTTGTAGCCATTTACGGGCTTTATAAAGTTGCGATTTAGAAGTACTTTCAGAAATATTCAATATTTCTGCAATGTCTTGGTGTTTATACCCTTCTACAGCATACATTACGAATACCGCTCGATACCCCTCGGGCAAAGCATCGATCAAACGCTGTATATACTCGGCATCAAATTCAGAGGTAGTGTTTGTAATCTGCAAAGTTGCCCGTTCAAAAAGACTGTCATCATACACCACGAACTGCCGCTTACGTAAATGGGAAATACATTCCCTGACCATAATTCTGCGTAACCAGCCTTCGAAGCTGCCTTCATTTCGAAAAGTGTCCAACTTTTTAAAAGCCTTTACAAAGCCATTGACCATAGCATCCTCGGCAAACTGCAGGTCTGTAATATACCTTCTACAAACCCCCAACATTTTCGGTGCATACTTCTCATACAAACGCTGTTGCGCATCTCGGTTGCCCGATGCTGATTTTTTGACCAGCTGTTTTTCGTTTTTGTAGAATGGAATAATTTTCAAGCCTTTTGATATTACCTTCTATAAAGATAGACGCATCGTTCTATGAAAAGGTTGCCTGAACGGGTTATTTTTTTAATGAAAATGTGTGAAATACTTACCTTACTTCTTTCGATCGACAACATAGTTGACCATCAATTCAAGTGAATTTTTATAGTCTGATTCGGGGTAGGCACTTAAGAGGAACAATGCCTCTTCCTTAAAAGCCAACATTTTTGTAACGGCATATTCCAACCCTCCCCTTTCCTTTACAAAGGCTATGACCTCCTTTACTCTTTTTTTATTCTTATTATGATTTTTCACCGAATTGATGAGCCATTTTTTCTCTTCGGCACTACAATTATTGAGTACGTAGATTAATGGTAAAGTCATTTTTTGCTCCTTAATATCAATGCCTGTCGGTTTGCCAATTTTATATCCTCCATAATCGAAAAGGTCGTCTTTTATTTGAAAGGCCATTCCACAAAATTCCCCGAATTTTCGAAAAGTCTCTACATGTTCAGAATCGGGTCGCACCGAACAGGCGCCAAGGCTACAACAAGCTGCAATCAATGTAGCGGTCTTTTGACGGATGATATCGTAATAGACCGATTCAGTAATATCTAATCGTCGGGCCTTTTCAATTTGCAGAAGCTCCCCTTCGCTCATTTCCCGTACGGCAACGGAAATAATACGTAAGAGGTCAAAATCAGAATTATCAATCGACAACAACAGCCCTTTTGACAAAAGGTAATCCCCTACAAGAACTGCGATTTTATTTTTCCATAGGGCATTTATTGAGAAAAACCCCCTTCGTTTATAACTTTCATCGACCACATCGTCGTGAACCAAAGTAGCCGTATGAATCAATTCGATCACCGCTGCACCCCGATACGTGCGCTCGTTGACCACACCGTCATTCAACAATTTGGCGGCCAAAAATACAAACATTGGCCGCATTTGCTTTCCCTTTCGGTTTACAATATAATAGGTGATTCTATTTAGTAAAGCAACCTTCGAAGACATGGAATCACGAAACTTTGCTTCAAAAAGTTCCATTTCCTTTTCAATGGGTTCCTTTATTTGGGATACAATTTTCAAGAAGTACGTTTTACAGCTTAGGCCTATCAAATTTGAAGCGCTAAAAATAAGTAAAATGGGGCAGTAATCAACTCTCAACATGCAGTATTCCCCACCCAACATTTTATTCCCGTCAGGAAATTATACACTTACTTACTGTTTGTTGGCCAACTGCCCACAGGCCGCATCGATATCTTTACCGCGCGAGCGTCGAACGGTCACTACAATACCCTTTTTTTCCAAACTGGCAACATAGCGCTCAATAGCCTTATTAGATGCCTGTCTGAACTCACCATCGTCTATTGGGTTATATTCGATCAAATTTACCTTTGACGGCGCAAATCGGCAAAAATCGACCAGGGCATCAACATCTTTTTGACTATCGTTAATTCCTTCCCAGACTACATATTCGTACGTAATGCGACTGTTCGTCTTGGTATACCAATAGACAAGGGCCTCGCGCAGGTCAGCTAACGTGAATGTTGCATTAAACGGCATAATCGATGTACGGATTTCATCAATTGCAGAATGTAAGGAAACCGCCAATTTGAACTTTACCCCATCATTAGCCATTTTTTTAATCATCTTTGGCACTCCCGAAGTAGAAACCGTAATGCGTTTAGGTGACATACCCAGACCTTCCGGGGAAGTAATCTTTTCAATGGCCTTTAGCACATTATTGTAGTTCATCAATGGTTCGCCCATACCCATAAAAACAATATTGCTCAGAGGCCTATCAAAATACAATCGACTTTCGTTGTCAATGGCTACAACTTGATCATAGATCTCATCAGGATTCAAGTTACGCATTCGTTTCAATCGTGATGTGGCGCAGAACTTACAATCTAGACTACAACCTACCTGACTTGAAACACAAGCTGTAGTTCTACTACTGGTAGGGATCAAAACCGATTCTACGACCAAATCATCATGTAGACGAACGGCATTTTTTATGGTGCCATCGTTACTACGCTGCATTTGATCTACTTTAATATGGTTGATTACAAAATTGGCTTCAAGCATATCACGGGTTTCTTTCGAAAGATTGGTCATAACCTCGAAAGAGTGGGCCGATTTGTTCCAGAGCCATTCGTAGACTTGGTTTCCTCGAAATGCTTTATTTCCTTGAGAAACAAAAAATGTTCTCAATTGTTCCTTTGTCAGTGCCCGTATGTCTTTTTTCTTTAGCTGCTCAGCCATTGTATTAAAGATAAAAAATCAAAAAATCCCGCTTAAAATTAAAATTGTTTAAGCAGGATTTTAATATAGTCATTTCAGGGCTCCCAACGAAACCGTAGACTCCTTGAATATTATATAATCAACATGGCGTCACCATAGGAATAAAAGCGATAACCCTCTAAAATGGCCTCTTTGTACGCTTTTTTCATCAAGTCATGTCCCATAAATGCCGATACCATCATCAACAACGTTGATTTAGGCAAATGAAAATTAGTTACCATGCAATTGGCGATACTAAAATCATAAGGAGGAAAAATAAATTTATTCGTCCACCCATCAAAAGTATTCAATGTATGGCCTGATGAAACAGCGCTTTCCAACCCTCTCATGGCTGTCGTACCCACTGCACAAACCTTCTTTTTGTTTGCTTTTGCGTTATTCACAACTTCGGTAGCTCTTTCATCAATGATCAATTCCTCACTATCCATCTTATGCTTTGAAAGGTCTTCTACCTCTACCGGGTTAAAGGTACCTAGCCCAACATGTAGTGTAACTTCAGCAAAATCGACACCTTTTATTTCTAGACGTTTCAACAAATGTTTTGAAAAGTGCAATCCGGCAGTCGGTGCCGCTACGGCACCTTCGTGTTTGGCATAAATTGTTTGATACCGCTCTTCATCTTCCGGTTCTACACCGCGCTTGATGTATTTTGGCAATGGGGTCTGGCCTAAATCCCGAAGTTTCCTTCTAAAATCTATATATGAACCATCATATAAAAACCGAAGTGTACGCCCCCTAGAAGTGGTATTGTCGATAACTTCCGCTACCAAGGTCTCATCATCACCAAAATAGAGTTTGTTACCGATTCGTATTTTTCGTGCAGGATCAACAAGAACATCCCAAAGACGCTGTTCTTCGTTTAATTCACGCAACAAAAAAACTTCGATACGTGCACCGGTTTTTTCTTTATTTCCATAAAGTCTTGCCGGAAACACCTTGGTATTGTTCAGCACCATAACGTCTCCCTCATCAAAATAATTGATCAGGTCTTTGAACATTTTGTGTTCTATTTTTCCCGTCTCTCTATGGACAACCATTAATTTGGACTCATCCCTGTTTTCAGCCGGGTATTCAGCCAATAGATTGTCGGGCAGTTCAAAACTAAAGTGCGATAATTTCATATGTTATTATTATTGTTTTGAATGAAAAACATGAATTCCACAGATAAAACCTCGATTTGCTAAGGAATTCTGAAATTCTATGTCATGCAATGCATTTCGGTTCGCAATTTTTGCGGCTGCAAATATACAATCCTAGAATAGGCGTTGTCAAGTAAAACGATGATTAAATGCTAATTATAATTTTTCAATCTGAATTTGCAACTTTCTCAAGTCATTCCAAAAATCAGGATACGATTTCGAAACCACTTCGGCATCATTGATAATAATTGATGTTTTCAAAGCCAAAGGAGCAAAAGCCATTGCCATTCTGTGATCGTTATAAGTATCTATCGCCACGTCGGGCTTTATCGTAGTGCCCGCTTTCAATGTAAGTGCATTATCGGTCACCGATATAACAGCGCCCAATTTCGACAATTCTTCATGCAAGGCCTCTAACCGATCGGTTTCCTTAATTTTTAAGGTATGCAAACCTGTGAGATGGCAACCTATACCTAACCCAAAACAGGTTACGGCAATCGTTTGCGCTATATCAGGAGCATCTTGTAGTGCGCAGGTAATGGTCGACAATTGTTCATTTTCTATTTTTCGCAGAACAATCGTGTTGTTTTCAAAAGTAGTCGCTACCCCAAATTGTGTGTAAATTTCAGAAAGCACACTATCGCCTTGTAGACTGTCTTTTTTGTATGCTGACAAGGTAATTTCGGTACCTACTTCAGCCAAGGCTACGATACTATAAAAATAGGATGCAGAGCTCCAATCGGATTCTACAACCAAATTAGTAGCATCTATGTTCGACTTTGGAGCTATCTTAATGCTATTGCCTTCGAAAGTTGTTTCTATGCCTACCCCATTTAACAACCCTAACGTCATTTGAATGTAAGGCACCGAGGTAATTTTACCGACCAATTCGAGTTCGAGTCCTTTTTGTAAACTGGCGGCGATGAGTAGTAAGGAAGATATATATTGACTACTTACATCGGCCGGAAGGCTCACCTTGCTTTTAGTAATTTTTCTCCCTTTTATCGTAATAGGAGGATAACCTTCGTCTTTTTGGTAGGTGATATCGCACCCCAAACTGCGCAAAGCCTCAACGAGGATTTTAACCGGTCTTTCCGTCATGCGTTTCGAACCGGTCAGAACCACCTCTTTCCCTTCTTGAGAGGCAAAATATCCGGTTAAAAAGCGCATTGCAGTGCCCGCATGGTGTATGTCGACCACTCCGTTTTGTACCTTCAGTCCCTTTTGCATCACTTGGGCATCATCGGAATTGGAGAGATTCTCAATGGAAATATTCGGATACAAGGCCTGCAAAAGCAATAGTCGATTCGATTCACTTTTTGAGCCTGTAATCTGAATTTTTGAATTTAAAAAATTACTGGGAGGAGCGGAAAGGTGTAGTTTCAATGTTCTCTATATTTTTAGGCGATGAGCAGAATTGAGGAGCTCAAACATCAAATGTTGGCACCTAATATCAAACTCAAAGCGAACGAAGCACAAAGATAAATTATTTAAGCTTTTTATTACTATGATGTCGATCGTGATCACGTTCGGTTTTAAGCTTTAATTTATCATAAAAGGCCTTGTCAAGATCCACACCTGTCTGATTGGCCAAACAAAGTACCACAAAAAGTACATCGGCCAGTTCTTCCCCTAAATCTTTTTCTTTGTCTGATTCCTTTTCGCTCTGCTCACCATAACGTCTCGCAATAATACGGGCTACCTCACCTACCTCTTCGGTAAGCTGTGCCATGTTGGTCAGTTCATTAAAATAACGAACGCCATGGGCCTTTATCCATTCATCTACTTCCTGCTGCGCTTTCTGTATACTCATTCTCAGTAATTTTAGATAAAACTACCTTTTCTGTTTCTTTTTCTACCAATTGTCGATAAAATTCTTTCAGGGTTTCATAATAATTAGGCGGAATTATACCAGAATTGATAGCAACGCTTGCAGTTAAATCTATTTCTTGGGAATTATTTTTTATTGCGTATTTGAACGACCCTAAATTTTCCGGCAAACTAATTATTTTAGCTTGGGGCATAGTCTCTACTTGATATCCTTCCGGTATTTTAATTTTGATTATAAACTTATCTTCCCAAGGAAAACCAAAATCAACAGGAAACTCTCTTTTCTCAAGCTTAAATGGATTTTCTTCCGCTGCCAAATGAAGCATCGGTGAAAAATATAACTTGTTGCCAACAACATCAATAACATCTTCCTTATAGAAATTATAAAATTGAACTATAGGCTTATCTATTTCAGAATTGTTGGTCAGTTTATAATCAGATATTTCGATATTGTCGTTTAGCTTTTCCTCTTGTTCCAGAAAGGCATCTTGGGTACCTTTGTTATACTTGCCCCTAAAAATCATGGCATAATGACCCCTATACTGCTGTCTGAATTCGCCATCGACTGAACCATCATCATTAATAGCCACCCTGATCATGGCAGTATCAGTCGATTTTTTTGAAGGAATTAAACTGATATTTCTTGACGTTCCATTTTCAGAAATAAGTCTCCCTTCCCAATTCAATGCCCGCACCGGAATCATATTTGGAGCATTGAATGGGCTCGTAGCATCTAACAAAACCATACCATTAGATGTCTCTACACCTGAAACCACGTAATTGTATCCCTCACGGGTCGGGAACAACGGAATGCCATGAGACCTTGTACTTACAAGTACGGGGTTGGCCTTCAACCCCGCATTTCTTAACATTGAAGTAAGAATTAGATTGAGCTCTGCGACATTACCGGTACGATCTTTATACGCTTTTTTCACACCGTCGATAGTGTACTTGCCATAGACCCCGTTCCACTTGATCTGTGACTTGACGAAATCAAAAATCAAAGTTATTCGTTCTATAGGATTAGACACCCCGGAAATAATTGTTTTTAGGTCATCATCGTAATAACCCTTTTTATTCAATTCTGTTCCAAAATTGGGGTGGTCGTATATCTTTTTAACTACATCTTCCCATGTCGTGGCAAAATACTTAAGTCCGCTATTCGGGAACTTTGTGTACGATAATTCATATTTAATGGACGAACGATAGTTGTTGATATTGTTTACAAAAGGTTCTGTTTTCAAAGCTGGCACATCTGTTAGTTCATAGGTCGTAATTTCTTTATTAAAACTGATCACACTAGTACTAAAATTAGTATTTCTAGATGAAAACCCTTGCCCCCCTGATCTTGTTTTATTCAGAAAAGATATTTGATCGGTTACTGTACGTTTATCTGACCTTATTGGCAAAAAACCTTTCGTATTCAATCTAAAAATAAAGTATTCGGGCGATTCCATGATTGCCACTGTCTTTTTTATGGGTATATCTTCCTGTAAAATGAATTCATCAATATTGGAAATAAAAGGGGAAACTACGGAATATTGATATTCTAGTACCGAACCCTCTTTTACATTGGGCATCGTAAAAGATTTTTGGTCGTAATATTTAGACAATTCGATTTCAAATTCACCGTCTTTCCTTAATTTTGATTCTACTATTTTTCCTTCTTGTAAATTATAGGTAACTCCTTTTAATCCTAAAACTTGTTCTTTGGCGCCGCCTTCTTTGTAGAGGTTTATTTTTCTCGTGGCGTAATCGAATCCCTCTTTACTGAAGATTTTAAGTCGATTATGAAATTCGGTAACAAGCTCAAATCCTTTATCTTTATTATAGACAAAATGTGTTTTTCTATACTGGTATAGATAAGTTGCATCAGCCAATGAATCTTTGGGGTTGTATTTTTCCGTCAATTCATTCATTGAAACCTTTCCAAATTTAATTTCCTGCGCCTGCAATTGCATCACTATTAAAACAAGTACGGCCGTCAAATATTTACTTTTCATAATTGTCATATTATTTTTTTAGATAAAATGATTTTTAAATTGTCAGTTTTCGAAATCGTTCTTCTAAAGTCACGGTATGCATTGTATTCTTCCTTAGAATATCGGCCGCGTCGTATTAAAAGCTTCCTCGTATACTGCAGGCCATTGGAGCCCTGTTTCTCTACTTGCATGCTATAGGTTCCGAATTTTGTATCTATAATTTTTGGTTCGGGCAGAACATCCACTTTATAAGACTCTGGTAATGTTATCTTATAGGTATTCTCATCTAAATATCCTCTTGAAACTTCAAAATCTTGTTTTCTTTTTCGGTATCTATCGGGCACAAAGGTATTGGCATCAAAAGGGTTAAGTTGGATTAGCATATCGTCTGCAACCCAACTTGCGTATGACTGTGCTTCTAATCTCACATTCTCGGCATAGGCAATGGCATCTTTATCATTTTCCAATTTGATTTTGTTAATTTTTAATCCATTGATATTGCTCCAGTACTGTTTATAGTATTTATCTCTTTCTTCATCGGTCAGCATTGTTAAGGAAGAGCGCTTGTCGTATTGCATCCCTTGAGTTGATATGTTGACATCAGCACTAAGACCACCTTGCCCAGATATAATGATATCGGCCTGAGTCACTTTTTTATTATCCGAATCAAGATAAGCTGATGTGTGCTTAATAGTTCCTCCCTCCGGAGTAATTACCAAAACATCACGGTCATCTGTGAAATCGCCCAAGAACCCAAAAGGTATCTTTTGACTAGTACATTCAAGCCAGATATCATCACCATCATTCGGTAAATTCAATATGATATGATTGCCTTGCATCGAGGCAAAATCCTTTTCTATATTACGTTTCTCATCACCTGCCCAAACAACGGTATAATACGATTCAATACCCTGTGATTTAAGAAGTGCACGTGTATAATTTGTAAGACCTTTGCAATCACCATATTTTACACGGTCGACCTCTTCTGCAGCGATAGGCATCCATCCTCCAATTCCCAACTGAACACTTATGTAGCGCGTGTTATCTTGCACATATTTATAAACAATTTTGGCTTTTTTGACCGGGTCTGTGATTCCCTGTAGTAAACCTTCGATTTTGGCTACTGTGGCCGACGAAAGCACATCTTTATTTGCCAGCATTCTATCATACCGCCATTTACCAAAAGATTTCCAATCACTGGCTTCCCCATCGATGCCCTCTAAATGGAATTCATCGAGTGCAAGTAGCAACTGGGGCTGCGTCTCGTTGAAAGACGGACTTATCATTTCCTTTTTTAAGACCGGAATATCGATAGCCTCATAAATCAAAACATTGCCTGAAGATTTATTTGAAATAGCATAACCATCAAAGTTTTTTTCAAGCTTTCTGACGTTGGTTCCTTCCGGATACTCAAATCGATATGCACTCTTTTCAACTCCTACCAAGTAATCGTCTACAGGAGTCCATTTTGGAATAAATGCCGTATTCGAAGTCTGATAACTGTAAGAGAAATCTATGGTATACGGATAACTAAGGGGTATATATTCAAAATATTTAATTCTTGAATCCTCATATAACGAAATACTCGATACTGCACTGACATCTTTAAAATCTTTCTTTCTTATTTTATCGATCTGATTCCCCGACGCATCATAAATAATGGCCTCGAATTCTTCTAGTTTAATTTCCGAATCGTAGTACACATAGTTCTTTATGGCTTCTTTCCCGGCGTTTCGAAAGACGGTTGTCACCGTTCTGCTTTTGACCGTCATTCTATCACTCGAAAGTAACCTTATGTCGGTTTCATCCAGGCGCACCAACGCATTGGCATTTTCGGTCAGACCCTTATTCAAAATAATAGACTGAAAATCAGCATTCTGAGCACTAGAAACGTGCAAAAAGAGCAGGAAGAATAGATAACTAAGTAGGCGCATTTGTCAGATTTGGGAAAAACTTACAATGACAAATCACCTAAATTTCTTACTAAAAAAAATAAAAATTCGACAAAGAGTGTTATTCTTTGTTCTTTGTATCAATAATAATCGTTACCGGACCATCGTTTAACAAATCAACTTTCATATCGGCACCAAAAATACCAGTCCCGACTTTTTTACCGAGGTCATTTTCAAGTTGTTTGACAAAATTCTGATACATAGGCACCGCAACATCAGGCTTTGCTGCTTTAATATACGAGGGTCGGTTTCCCTTTTTTGTAGCTGCATGTAAGGTAAACTGACTGACTACCAAGGCATTGCCTTGCTCTTGAAGAAGTGATCTGTTCATAACGCCTTCGGCATCGTTAAATATTCTAAGATTGACGACCTTCCGCGATAGCCATTCAATATCTTGTAAATCGTCGGCATCTTCAACACCCAAAAGAATTAAAAGCCCCTTGGTAATTTCAGAAACTATTTTTCCATCAACCGTGACACTTGCCCTGGAAACCCTCTGTATGACCGCTCGCATTTATTTCTCTTCTCCGTAGTTATCAATCCTATAGGTATCGTCATCACCCGTAACCATCTGTACATAACTTTTATACCGGCTCCACGACACTTCATTATTTTCTAAAGCTACTTTGACCGCACATTTTGGCTCGTCTAAGTGTAAACAATTATTAAATTTACAATCACCTTTCAAAATAAAGAATTCGGGAAAATAATCACCTATTTCCGAGGGTTCCATATCGACAATACCAAATCCCTTGATCCCAGGAGTATCGATAATCCGGGCTCCAAAACTTAAATCGTGCATTTCGGCAAAGGTTGTTGTATGTTGCCCTTGAAGATGTTGTTCCGATATTTCGGCCGTCTTTATTTCCAATTGTGGTTCGATTAGATTGATTAAAGTCGACTTTCCCACTCCCGAATGGCCTGCGAACATACTCGTTTTATCATTCATCAACTGCTTTACCTCATCAACATTCTTTCCCGTTTTTGCTGATATACCAACACATCTGTACCCGATATCACGATACATTGCAGCCAAATATTTCACTTCGGCCAACTCGTCGATATCATAACTATCAATCTTGTTAAAAAGCAAAACGGCAGGTACTTCGTAAGCCTCGGCAGTGGCTAAAAACCGATCTATAAACAAGGTATAAGTTTTCGGATTGTTCAAAGTCACAATCAGAAAAACCTGATCTAAATTAGCCGCAATGATATGAGTTTGCTTTGACAAGTTTACCGATTTGCGAATGATATAATTCTTTCGGTCTTCGATTTGAGAGATTACACCTATAGCATCATCGCCTAACCGTTCGATTTCGAATTTAACAATATCTCCCACAGCCACTGGGTTAGTACTCTTAATCCCCTTGAGCCTAAACTTTCCCTTGATCCTGCATTCAAAAAAACGCCCGTCATCAACCTTTACCGTGTACCAACTACCTGTTGATTTATAAACAGTTCCCCGCATATTGCAAAATAACGGTTTTTTAACGTAATGGCAGTGATTCTTTTCCGTTGTCGCTTGAACTATTTCAATGAGTTTCAGGGAAATTTAAAACCCGTCCTTTTTATAAATAGTTTTATTTTTGAAAATCGAACACGTTTTTCAAACGCTCAAAATAAAATCATCCAACAAACATTTAAAAAAATGAAAAAGCTTTCTATTATTTTAAGTCTGTTTTTATGTGCATTTCTAGAGAGCAATGCGCAGCAATTCAAAGTAATTACAAGTGTAGAATCTATTGTACCCAGTGGTATGGGACGGTCTAGAATCATTGATGCCCAAGAAGACAAAGATTTTGAGGATTTTACTTCAGAGCAAACCGATGAAGACAATACCCGTAATAAATCTAAACGCAGTGAAATTCGAGTAAAGAATTTTGAAGAAACGAAACTTCTTAATTTTTATAATATCGCAGGTATACGCTTTCAGAATATCGCCGCTAACGATGCCGTAATCTCATCTAAACTTTCTGCATTGGCCGCAGAGGGATGGGAACTGGCCTTTGTTACCAGTGCCGTTGAAGCGGATGCCGGCCAAAATGATGGCCAAGGTATATTTATTACCAGATACGTATTTAAGAAAGATTGATTAATGTCAACATTGGTGCAGTCGAATGGTTTTAAAATACTTCGACTGCACGCAACGTGACAAACGAGTTACCAAGAAGATTATGCGTTAATAATCTTTTCTTGGTGATTTATAGATTCTTGGTGAATGGCCTTGAACATTTTTAATACGAATTCTTCGCTCAATCCTTTCGACTCTCCTTCCAAAATCATGGCGCCCAAAATTTGGTTCCATCGTGTTGACTGTAAGACCGCAACGTTTTTTTGCTTTTTCAAAGCACCAATACTGTCAGAAATCTTCATTCGCTTCCCTAGGGTTTCAATCAACTGGTGATCGAAGATATCTATCTGAGTTCTTAGGTTGCTCAGTTTACTGTTATATTCCGCTTCGCTATCGGTCTCCTTTCGAATTCTCAAATCTTTCATGATCTGAACCAATCGATTTGGGGTAACTTGCTGAGCGGCGTCACTCCACGCATTGTCAGGATCATGATGTGTCTCAATCATCAATCCATCAAAATTTAGGTCCAATGCCGTCTGTGAAACATCAAAAATCATATCACGCTTTCCGGTAATATGCGATGGATCATTGATTATAGGAAGGTCAGGAAACTTTGTCTGAAGATCAATGGCCAACTGCCACTCTGGAATATTTCTGTATTTGGTCTTTTCGTAAGTAGAGAACCCTCTATGAATGACTCCTAAGTTTTTGATGTTTGCCGTATGCAAACGTTCGACAGCACCTAACCATAAAGACAAGTCAGGATTTACAGGGTTTTTAATTAGAACCACTTTATCGGTTCCTTCCAAAGCATCGGCAATTTCTTGAACAATAAATGGACTTACGGTAGAACGGGCACCAATCCATAATAAATCAATATCATGCTCCAAAGCTAATTCGACGTGGGCACGATTGGCAACTTCGGTAGCCGTTTTTAATCCGGTTTCCTCTTTTACTTTCTGCAACCATTTTAAACCCAAGGCACCTACACCTTCGAAGTTTCCAGGACGCGTGCGTGGTTTCCAGATTCCGGCGCGGTAGTAATTTACGTCGGTATCTTTCAAACTGTGGGCTATTCCCAACACCTGTTCTTCGGTTTCAGCACTACATGGCCCTGCTATCACCAAAGGGTGATCCAACCCCATATTATCTAACCATGATCTCATTTCTTTTGAATTCTCCATTACTTGTTAATTTTACTTTTTGATATTGCTACTTTAATGCGATTTATACTTATTATTTTTGATACTCTTTATCAGAGCCTACACTTTCTTACCCTGTCAATTCTTTTTTATTATGGGGCATCCCTTTTAATATTTCCTTTATTCTATTCGTATCGTTCATTTCATTAAAAATACCCTCATAATCTCCATCTTCAAGCAATTGTTTAAACTCTTGAAGGTTCTGAATGTACTCGTTCAGGGTCTTGATCACATTGCTTTTATTCTGTTCGAAAATAGGTGTCCACATTGCAGGAGAACTTTTTGCCAATCGCACTGTGCTTTCAAACCCACTGCCTGCCATGTCAAAAATATCCCTTTCATTCTTTTCTTTCTCGATAACCGTCTTTCCCAACATAAATGCGCTTATATGTGACAAATGAGATACATAGGCTATGTGCTTATCATGTGCCTCTGGGTTCATATATCGAATGCGCATACCCATTTGCTGAAAAAGTTCTAAAGCTCTTTCCTGCAATTTAAAGGCCGTTTTTTCAACTTCACAAATAATATTGGTCTTGCCAACATACAGCTGATCGATTGCCGCCGAAGGACCTGAAAATTCGGTTCCGGCAATAGGATGGCACGCCAAAAAATTACGTCTTTTCGGATGGTCTTCAACAATTTTGCATACCATTGCCTTAGTTGAACCCACGTCGAATACCACACAATCATCGGAGACGGCATCCAATATTTTAGAAAGTTCGGCTGCCAAAACGTCAACCGGGGTACTGACAATTACAATATCTGCCAAATGCAACTCTGCATAACTTGATTTTATATCGATGATATTCAAGGTCAAGGCTTCCTCCAAATGAGATGCGTTTGCATCAATTCCGAAGATTTTACCCTCTAATCCCAGTCGCTTAATGTCTTTGGCCATTGAGCCGCCGATCAATCCGATACCGATGATAAATATGTTCATTTTGTTTATGCTAAATTTCAGATGCTCACGCTTCTTACTTTCTTTTTATTATTTGCACTAATACCGCAACTACTTAAATCTACTTATAGCCTCCTGTATCTTCTCTTCTTTTACGCATAAAGAGAATCGAATGTACCCTTCCCCCATACTTCCAAAAATAGTTCCGGGAGTCAAGAATATGTCTTTGTCGTATAAAATTTCGTTGATAAACTCCTCTGCCGGGAGGCTTCCTTTTGGTAATTTCGCCCAAACGAACATACCGACAGAATCCTTATCATAGGTACAACCCAATTTATCTGCCAATTTAAAAATCAGTTCTTGGCGCGCCCTATAGACTTTATTTAATTCATCAAACCAACCCGTTCCACTTTTTAAAGCCGCAATGGCCCCTTTTTGAATTCCGTAAAACATACCCGAATCCATATTGCTCTTAACCTTTAAAACAGCATCGATGTGTTCTGCACTTCCGAGTACCATACCTACCCGCCATCCAGACATATTAAAGGTCTTGCTCAATGAATTCAGCTCCAAGGCGAAATCTTTTGCGCCATCAATTGCCAAAATACTTGTTGGATTATTGTTCAATACAAAACTATACGGATTGTCGTTGACCAATAAGATATCATTTTGTTTGGCGAAGGCTACCAGTTGCTTAAATTGCTCTCGACTTGCGATTGCCCCCGTAGGCATATGCGGATAATTAATCCACATCAACTTGACCTTCGACAAGTCTTGTTCCCCTAGAGCTTCCAAATCGGGAAACCAATTATTCTCTACAGTCAAATTGTAATATAGTGCCTTGGCACCGACCAGCTTTGTAACAGAGGTGTATGTCGGATAACCCGGATTGGGAATCAAAACCTCATCGTCTTGATTTAAAAAAGCCATACTAATATGCATGATGCCTTCCTTCGATCCCATTAAAGGTAAAATCTCGTTTTCAGGACTGACCGCTACCTCGAACTTTTCTGCATAAAATTCAGAAATGGCAGCCCGCAATTGCGGCAACCCTTGATAACTTTGGTATTGGTGCGCGCCATCATCAAAAACCGCGTTCTGAACACTTTCAATAATTTCTTTTGACGGTGCCAGGTCAGGGCTACCGATACCCATGTTGATAATAGGACGCCCTGCGGCCATAAGCCCCCTAACTTCCCTCAATTTCTTTGAAAAGTAGTATTCCTCTACTGTATGTAAACGATCGGCCGTACGTATCATGTTCTGGCGTTTTTATATTCTCCCAATATTTTGAAATCTTCTGACATAATTTCCAACAAAGACTTTGCCTTTGCAAAATGCTTATATTTTTCGAAAGTTACATCCACAAAAAAGGAATACTTCCAAGGTTCTTCTATGACCGGTAATGATTGTATTTTTGTCAAATTCAAATTACAATCACTCATTACATTTAGCACTGTTGCCAAACTACCCCTTTTATGATCGGTCAAAAATCGAAGTGATGCCTTATTAATCTGAGAGAGTGGCAAAACTTTATTCTTTGTTCTCACGATAATAAACCGTGTTGCATTGTTCGAAATGGTCTGTATTTCAGAGGCGATAATTTCAAGATCGTACAATTTAGCCGCCACTTTCGGGGCTATTGCAGCAATATCCTTCAAGCCGCGTTCTTGAATTCGCGCCGCCGTTTCAGCCGTATCGACCGCTTCTACCAGCTTAATATGCGGATAAACCTTCAGAAAGTCTTTACATTGCAACAAAGCCATTGGATGTGAATGTATTTCCTTTATATCCTCCATCTTTTGGCCTTTGAGAACCATTAAATTATGATGTATATTCAAGTAATGCTCCCCTACGATATGAAGGTTATTGTGGTTCACCAGCGCATAATTGGGAATTATCGAACCCGCAATCGAGTTCTCAATAGCCATTACGCCTACATCAGCATCCTTAGTGAGCAGACTATCGACCAATTCATCAAAAGACATACATTCTACAAGATCGACATCTTCCGAAAAATACTCATTTGCCACCTGATGGTGGTTCGACCCCTTAACGCCTTGGATAGCTACTTTTAAACTCATATACTTTAACTGACCCCGAACCAATGGCCGGGAGGTTTGTTGTTGACCAACTTCTAATTACCGATTCTTCTATCGAACGCAAAAAACACAAAATTGAACAAAAAAAAAGCCCCATTCTTCATGGGACTTCAACTTGTTTATATTTTTAGAATATACTACAACAGTCCCATACCTCCCTTAAAAAAGAAGTAAAAATAAAAACCGTTCCAGAAATATCTTTTTGTCATTGTTCCGTAAATATTCGGCTAATGTACTAATTAAATTTAAAAATCAAGTTTTAAGGGAATCTTTTTTTGATTTTTTAGGCTATCAAAGAAATCACTGTCGATTTTTTTATAATATTCTGATTTGTTGCGAATAATGAATTAGAGCCGTCTTCCGTTTTTGTTTATTTTTGAAAAAAAATGTATTCATGTCCATATCGGTGCAACATATTTCCAAATCATTTGGCACACAAAAGGCGCTTAATGATGTCTGCTTTGAAATCAAAAAAGGAGAAATCGTTGGTTTCTTGGGCCCCAACGGGGCAGGTAAGAGTACCATGATGAAAATACTAACGACTTCAAGTCTTGCCGATGAAGGAGATGCCACCGTTAATTCGTTTGATGTTCGGTCAAACAAAAAAAAGGTACAGCAATGTGTGGGTTACTTACCAGAACACAATCCGTTATATTTAGACATGTATGTCAAAGAATACCTTCTTTTTAATGCGGAAGTATACCAGTGTGAAAAAGGAAATGTTCAATCCGTAATCGAGCAAACCGGACTAACCCCTGAAGCACATAAAAAAATAGGACAACTCTCTAAAGGTTATCGCCAACGAGTCGGGCTTGCGGCGGCCCTATTGCACGACCCCGAAGTTTTGATTTTAGACGAACCTACTACCGGACTTGACCCTAACCAATTGTTAGACATCCGAAAGCTTATCAAAGAAATAGGAAAGCAAAAGACCATTATGCTTTCAACCCATATCATGAAGGAAGTAGAAGCTGTTTGCGATCGGGTAATCATTATTAACAAAGGTGTTATCGTTGCCGATAAAAAACTGGAAGCACTTCGGGATACAGAAGAGCAGTTAATAGAAGTAGAATTCGATTATAGGGTCGAAGAGGCTTTTTTGAAACAACTGCCCCATGTTATCAGCGTAAAAAACACAGGAGGATTTGTCTATGAGATTACGTTCAACACCGCCAATGACATGCGCGCTGCTGTATTCGATTTTGCACATGACAACAAATTGAAGACGTTGCAGCTAAGCCGAAAAAATAAAAACCTTGAAAGCCTATTCACTGAATTGACAAAATAGTTGTTCTCTTTAGATTTTTTCGTTATTTTTTAGAAGTTTTAAGCTCCTAAAAATGAATACCATACGCTGCTATTTCTTCGTAACCACCTTATGTATTCTTAGTTTTTCTTGTAAGCCGCAAAAGGAACAGAACAAAGCTATAGAAACTTCGCCAAAAGAAGCTACCGCATTTTTTAAGGCCAATCCACAAGAGGTGCCCGAACAAAAGGTTACGACCTTGAAAATCGGAGAAAAGGCACCAGACTTTAACCTTCCGGGTACTGATGGAAAATTCCATAAATTAAGTGATTTCAATAGCTCAAAAGTTTTGGTTATCATCTTCACATGCAATCATTGCCCAACGGCCCAAGCTTACGAAGAACGTATGATTACCTTGACAGAAGATTATAAGGGCAAAAGCGTTCAGGTGGTGGCCATTTCACCCAATTCTATTAATGGCATTTTATTGAACGAACTCGGTTATAGCGATTTAGGCGACTCATTCGAAGACATGATCGTTCGCGCAAAAGATAAAGGTTATAATTTTCCATACCTCTACGACGGTGATACGCATACAGCGTCTTTGCAATATGGTCCGGTAGCGACACCACACGCCTTTGTGTTCAATAACGAAAGAACACTCACCTATGTCGGCCGTCTTGACGATTCGGAAAAACCGGGTACAGGCAATGCGGAAGACCTTCGAGCGGCTATCGAAGCTACCTTAAAGAAAGAACCTGTGGTTTTGAATACTACAAAAACCTTCGGATGTTCGGTTAAATGGGCATGGAAGAATCAATATGCAAAGAAAATCAATAAAGAATGGCAGGAAAAAACAGTGACGCTCAACGAAATTGATGTAAATGGGCTGAAAGAATTGCTGAAAAATGATTCTGACAAACTACGCCTAATTAATATTTGGGCCACTTGGTGCGGACCCTGTGTGTTGGAATATCCTGAATTTGTGGATATCCACCGAATGTTCTCGTTACGCGATTTTGAATTTGTTTCGGTCAGTGCCGATCGTTTAGACGCCAAGGAAAAAGCATTGGCCTTCTTGCAGAAAAAATCGTCGGCACTTGACAACTATATTTTTTCGGAAGAAGATAAATATGCGCTGATTGAAGCGGTAGATCCCGAATGGAACGGAGCCTTACCGTATACGGCCCTAGTCGAACCTGGCGGAAAAATCGTATTCCGAAAAATGGGACCTATAGACCCTTTTGAACTCAAACAGACCATCGTAGAACACCCTATGATCGGCAGGTACTACTAATTTGTCCAGCTTGAGCAGCTGAGCTTAATACACTTATAAAAACAAGCCTGAAAAATAAATTTCAGGTTCGTATTGATGCCTAAGTTTTTCAGCTCTAAAATTTCAAGGCCAAACCTATTCCGTTTTCGTTGCTGGTAGGCTCCAACCTTAACGATGTCGACTTGTCAAGACTATCATTGTACTCAAGAATGGCTTGCTTTTTATTCTTCATGGCCAAGTGATAAAATATAGAACCAATAACAGCCGTACCCGCAAAACTTACAATTGGGGCCGTAGTGTCTTTGTCATCATGCTCGTTGACGAGATACCAAATCGCCGATCCTAGATTGGCCGTACCGGCAATAAGTCCACCAAACATTTGCTTCTTTGATTTTTGCCAGTACATTTCAGAAGCTTGGCTCTCCGTCATAATAGTATTGATTTCTTTCCAACTCAATTTCTCTTTATCTTGATAGAAATGTGCGCCCCACATACTATGGAACGATGTAATTTCCTGTGCAGATAAACTAGTCAGCGATAAGACCATACAAAAGAAAAAAAGTGTAGTTTTTATTTTTTCCATAGCACTGCAATTTTTTATTTATTTTAAAATTACGAATCACGCGATGAAATATTAACTCCATCAAAGCATTCTTTGGCCCATATCGGCTTTGAAATAAAAGGGTAAATCACGAGCTAGTCTTTGAAAGATCATCACATTCTCCCAACGTAAACTCTTTTAAGACTCTTCAGTACGGGAAACTATCAGAGCATCGATCACCTCATCCAATTCCACTTGAATATTGGGAGAAGTACAATTTACCAAAATGACAAGCACCATTTGCTGTTCTGGATATACAAAGAAGTTCGAATATCCTCCTACCCCATTACCAACATGACCGTAAAAACGTCTACCCTTTTTATCTTGGCTTACTTGCCAACCAAGTCCGTAATAGGTCGGAACGCCCTTAATCGTCTTCGAGGTCAAAAATTGAGACAGTACATCGTGGGTTAAAATCTTACCCTCCAAATAGGCCTGACCTAATTTGGCAATATCTGCCGCTGTCGAAAGATAGCCACCACCGGCCAATTTAAAAAAGTTGTTGACGGGAATAGCAGTTCGAAAACCTTTACGGTTTTTAGAGTAGAATTTTGTCACCCTATGTAGAACGTCAGCATTCAGTACGGCCTTCGGATCAAATGTACTTTTCATTCCCAGAGTAGCCAATACTTTTTTGTGTACGTAGTCTTCGAAAGGAATTCCGCTAACCTCCTGCATTGCCAAAGAAATCAAAACCCAACCGTAGCTCGTATAAAAGTAACTAGTCCCTGGTTTAAAAAGCAGGTCGTCGTCTTTAAAAACCGAAATACTTTCCTTTATGGAGTAGGGTTTGTTCAAACCATATTCTATGCCCCGATAGCCCCGAATACCTGCCGTATGACATGCCAGCTGGCGGAGTGTAAAATCGTGCGCTTTCTTCGGATAATACGGTACATAATTATAAAATGAGGCATCTAAATCAATCTGCCCATCGGCTACCATTTGCGCCAATGCAGTGGCTGCAATTGGCTTAGAGACACTCGCTATTCGAAAAAGGGTTTTTTCAGGATGCACCGGAATCTTCTCTTCAAAATCGGCATATCCATAGCCTTTTTGAAGTACCACATCACCTTCTTGCAACACCGAAATAGAAATTCCCGGCACCTTTTTTTCATTGACCAGCGTAGTCAAAACGGCATCTGCCTTCGTCAACCCTATCAATTTGGCGTCATTACCTAACAAACGCTCGGCAGCAAACAAGTTTTTAAGGTATTTTTGGATAGGGTTCATTTATGTCATCTTGTGGGTCAAACTGTCAAAGGCAATGCCTGACAGGGCCATCTGCCTAATTTGTGCTCCATGGATATTGACTTATATACAGTCATTCCGCTTTAAAAATACAGATCGCTTCGTCGCTAATAATATTCGGAGTAATTAAATTTTTAATTGGCACCTCGCGAATACGATATCACCAAAATAGCACCGCAATCGGTTAAATTTATTCTCCAGCACATTTTGACCAACTTTAAGCCTCTGCCCCATCCACACAATATAACAGATCACTTCATCGTCGCCATCATTAGGCAGGCTTAACTTTCCATAGGCTCTTCATGAAGACGTCACTTGAAAATCAACCGCCCATTGAAAAGCTCCTCTACATTAATTTCAGGTGGGCGATTAATGCTGATCACATCACCGGTACCCCTTATCACACCGCTCAAAGATACTTGCGGATTGATGAGCACGTCATTGGTGCCTCGATGGTTTAAACTGATGTTTTGAGCTACTAAACGTTCAGCCGCTATTCGAGAATCACCGGCGGCAATCGTAATGTTTAAATTATCAGTGGTTCCCGATAACTTAAAATAAGTAATTCCATTTACTACAATATTGAGGTTTTCAACAGCAAGTTGTAAATCAAATTCACCATCGGTAGTTTCCGATTCGGCGTTAATATAGCTTTCTGAAATCAGCATCAAAGAGGAGTAACCAAGTACTCCTTCACTAGTGACAGGCAACCCACTACTACTACGTATTTCGGTAATATTAGGTGAAGTCACATATATTTTCGTCAGGTTATACTCACGAAATAGATTGCATCCATTATCATTGCGCAGTACCAATCGACCTTCTTGCACTTCGGCACTTACTGCCGCGATAAGAAACTCACCACTTTCAATCTCAACCTTTTGCTCGGTTCCTTCTTTTAAGACAAGGGCTACCTTTTCAAAAACCGTAATTTGGGTAAACTCTGGCACCGCTATTTCCTTACGAACAGTATCTCCGGCATTTTGAAAACAATCTGGGGCATTCTCAGAATTGCAGCTCCATAGCAAAAGACTTAAACACCCGAGTATTATTTTGGAGGTAACGAGTTTGTAGCGATTTTCGATCACTACAAGCTTCAAACTCCATGTTCCAAATTCCGGCATCGTTATTTTTTTTACTTTCAACATTTAATTTCGGTCTTACAAACGTACGCCAACACCAAATTCGACGGCTTCTGCGGCAGCCCCATGAGACTTCAAACTCACGGCCGCAAATACTTTTTTTCCGAAATACCGCTTTAAGCTCACTCGGTTATACATCTTTCCTTCAAAATCGAAAGGATAATAAATATAGTAACCCAATTGGGTACCAATGCTCAATTTATTGATAAATAATTCATGACCGACGAACAAACCGACACGTTTATAATCGTCATCTGCCGAAACTCCATTTTCGGGAAAGGAAATCGATTGGTAGCGGATCAATTCCTTTAAAAAATTGGAAAAAAACGCATCGGCGCCCAACTGTAATGCACTTCTTCGCCCCACCCTTTTATCGGCATATGCAGAAAGCACTATAAAACCGTATTGCCCTGAATTAACGACATCGCTCTCATTAAGACCAGCCCGAAATACCAGATTATACCGAATCGGCTCTATCAACTTTTCGGGTTTGGGATTGTTCATAAAGTCAGTAGTCTCACCTCCATCGAGGTCATAGACCAGCCCAGCGTTAAGGGCAAAGGTATTGGTTGAAGTATTGGGCGCCTTAAAATTGGCATTCGAATAATGAATTATCGAAATACCAGCCTTAAAACCAAGTCCCTTAAAAATGTTCTCTTTGTGATAATTAAGCATTAGAAAGGTGGAACTCAAAAGATGGGACCCGTAAGCATTATTTCTAAAATTGGTGTTTTTATCATACGGATCGGTGTTGTAGCTAACACCTTGACCGATTCGAAATTGAAGATTCCTCTGAAGAAAATAGAAATTAAAATGGGCGAAGAGGCCATAATTATCCCCTAAGGTACCATTATTCATATTCTGGTAAATAAAGGAATAACCCATATCGGGATAATTGTACAACCGATGCCACGGCTTAGAACCATAGGTTTTACGGTTATAGCCTAAAATGACACCCGCAGGATGGGCATTGATCAAATGCGAAATATCAGAATTGTGTAAAAGTATCGAACCATAGAACTGGCTCACATCAAGCGTATGCTTTTTAGGGTAACTTATCTCCTGGGAAAAACAGAAAGATGCCAAAAACAGAAAAAAAGGAAACAACCTTGGGTTCATGGGGGGCAAAAGTAGCTAATTTAGTTATGAATTGATCACTCGGGGTCGACCAAAAAACTTGCCCCCATTCACTTGACCTATGACAATTAAAACAATTCTTTAGCGATTGCATGAATATTGTCCGATTTGCCCATCGAATAATAATGGAGAACGGGAACTCCCGCCGCCTTCAACTCCTTCGATTGCTGTATACTCCATTCGATACCCACTTGTCGCACTTCTTTATTGGTAGCACAATCATCAACAGCATCAATCAGATCTTGGGGCAAATCGATACGAAAAACTTGGGGCAGCAATTGCAAATGCCGTTTTACGGCAATCGGTTTGATCCCGGGAATGATAGGCACATCAATACCCATATTTTTTGCCGCTTCTACGAATTCAAAATATTTTTGGTTGTCAAAGAACATTTGGGTCACGACATAGTCGGCTCCGGCATCTACCTTTTCCTTTAAGCGCTTTAAGTCTGATTGTAAAGACGGTGCCTCTAAATGCTTTTCGGGGTAGCCCGCCACCCCGATGCAGAAGTCGCCACAGTTCTCCCGCTCAACCGTTTCATGTAAATAATGACCGCAGTTCAGGTCTTGAATTTGCTTTACCAGATCGCAGGCATAAGAATGCCCCCCTTTGGTGGGTTGAAAATATTTTTCTTCTTTCATTGCATCTCCCCGGAGTGCCATAACATTTTCGATGCCTAAATAATGACAATCGACCAACACATATTCCGTTTCTTCCCGAGTAAAACCACCACACAAGACATGGGGCACGGTATCGACATCGTATTTATGCTTGATCGATGCACATATACCTACGGTACCTGGGCGCATGCGCGTAACTCTTTTATCCAACAATCCGTCGCGGTCGATATAGACATACTCTTCCCGTGAGGTAGTCACATCAATAAAAGGAGGGTTGAATTCCATCAACGGGTCGATGTTATCGTATAATTCTTGAATGTTCCTGCCTTTTACCGGTGGAATAATTTCAAAGGAAAACAATGTTTTTCCGTTGGCTTTCGTAATATGGTCGGTTACCTTCATCTATGCTGAACTTCTATCAGTATCTGTTTATTTTTCTTTTTTTTGACGTTTTGACGGGCTATCCGCTCTATTTTTTACTGTCATTTATTTCGTACGCTACATTTTTCGTGCAAAACTACAGTAAAAAGATGCCGCTTCTATCCCTAACGTAATCTCGTCTGGATTTTATTCATCTGCCCTTTAATCATCGGCAATATTCGGTGCCAACCATTTGGCAGCTTCCTCAAAGGGAATATCTTTTCTTTCGGCAAAATCCTTTACCTGGTCTTCCTTTATTTTGCCCAGACCAAAATACCGTGCCTCAGGATTTCCGAAATAATAACCCGAAACCGAGGCTGCGGGCCACATGGCCAGACTGTCGGTCAATTCAACGCCAATTTTTTCCTTAACTCCCAAGAGTTCCCAAATGGTCAGTTTTTCCAAATGATCGGGACAAGCCGGATAGCCCGGTGCGGGCCGAATACCTTTATAGGCTTCCTTGATCAAATCTTCATTTGTCAATTCTTCTTTTTTGGCATAGCCCCAATGTTCTGTCCGCACTTGTTTATGTAAATACTCGGCAAAGGCTTCGGCCAATCGGTCGGCCAATGCCTTTATCATAATCGAATTGTAATCATCGAGGTCTTTTCTATATTTTTCTGAAATCGCATCGGTTCCAAAGCCTGTACTGACACAGAAACTTCCCATATAATCGACTAGCCCCGTTTCTTTGGGCGCTATAAAATCGGAGAGGGCCGTATTGGGCACACCCTCGCGTTTTTTCAACTGCTGACGCAATGTTCGAAAAACAATGGTGTTTTCACCAGATACCACCTCAATATCATCATCATTGATGGTATTTGCCTGAAAAAGACCGAAAACCGCTTTTGCCTTTAACCATTTTTCATCGAAAACTTGTTGCAACATTTTCTGGGCATCCTTAAAAAGTTCCGTCGCCTGTTCGCCCACCACTTCATCTGTCAAAATTTGTGGATATTTACCGTGCAACTCCCAACTTCTAAAAAAGGGCGTCCAATCAATAAAATCTTCTAGTTTACGCAATTCAAAATCTTCTAAAACCTGAATACCTAATTCGTTCGGTTTTATTATTTGGGCGATATCCCAATCTATTTTGAATTTATTCTCCCTCGCCTCCGACAGTTTTCGATATTCTTTATGCTTTCCGCGTTTTGCAAACTGTTTTCTAAATTCCTCATAATCCGTCTTAATAGAAGCTTTATACGCCGAAGAAGTTTCTTTCTGCAACAAATCGCCAACAACTGTAACTGCTCTTGAAGCATCATTTACATGCACCACGGCATTTTTATATTGCGGGTCGATTTTCACAGCGGTGTGCGCCTTACTTGTCGTTGCCCCACCGATCAACAACGGAACCTTAAAGTTTTGTCGTTCCATTTCTTTTGCCAAGTGCACCATTTCATCAAGTGACGGCGTGATCAATCCACTGAGTCCGATCGCATCGACATTGTGCTCTAGGGCCTCTGCGATAATTTTTTCCGGTGGCACCATAACACCTAAATCTACAATCTCATAATTGTTGCACGCCAATACGACACTCACAATATTTTTTCCGATATCATGAACATCTCCTTTAACGGTAGCCATCAATATCTTGCCATTTCCTTGATCATCGCCAATTTGAGGATTCTTTAATTTCTCTTCCTCTATAAAAGGCAACAAATAAGCAACGGCTTTTTTCATTACCCTTGCCGACTTCACAACTTGGGGCAAAAACATTTTACCGCTTCCAAAAAGGTCGCCAACCACGTTCATACCGGTCATCAAATTCCCTTCTATCACCTCAATGGGCTTATCAACGCTGAGCCGTGCCTCTTCAACATCTTCAACGATATACTGGTCAATACCCTTGACCAAGGCACGGGTAATTCTATTTTGCAAAGGTTCTTCGCGCCATGAAAGATCTATTTTGCTCTCTTTGGTCTTGCCGATAACACTCTCGGCAAAATCAAGTAATCGCTCTGTGGCATCGTCTCTTCGATTTAAAATAACGTCTTCGACCATTTCCAATAAATCTTTTGGAATATCATCATAGACCTCCAACATCGTTGGGTTCACAATACCTATATTCATGCCCGCTTTAATGGCATGGTATAAAAAAACCGAGTGCATCGCCTCTCGCACCGGGTTATTGCCACGAAAACTAAACGAAACGTTACTCACCCCTCCACTTACGCTGCAATAAGGCAGGTTCTCCCTTACCCATTTGGTGGCACGAATGAAATCCAAGGCATTGAGTTTGTGCTCGTCCATACCTGTTGCCACAGGAAAAATATTCAAGTCAAAAATGATATCCTCTGGAGGAAAACCTACTTTGTTGACCAAAACATCATATGACCGTTTCGAAATCTCTATACGTCGGTCATAATTATCGGCTTGACCCACCTCATCGAACGCCATGACAATAACCGCTGCCCCGTACCGCTTAATCAACTTTGCATGATGTACAAACGCTGCCTCACCCTCTTTTAAACTGATCGAATTCACCACACATTTACCCTGCACTACTTGCAATCCGGCCTCAATGATTTCCCACTTCGAACTATCGATCATAATAGGCACACGTGCAATATCAGGTTCGGCAATCACCAGATTAAGAAACTTGACCATGGCCTCTTTGCCATCGATAAGTCCGTCATCCATATTGATGTCGATAATCTGGGCTCCATTTTCTACTTGGTCGCGGGCCACGTCAAGGGCCTCCTCAAACTTCTCTTCTTTGATTAGGCGCAAAAACTTCTTTGAACCTGCCACATTGGTGCGTTCCCCAACGTTGACAAAGTTACTTTCGGGCGTTACAATCAAAGGTTCTAGACCTGACAGTTTTAAATATCTAGCTGATTGCTGATCGTTGTTCGTTGATGGTATTTTTGAATTACCCTCTATCATTTGTTACTACTTTTACAATAGTTGATAAATCCGTTTATTAACTTTTTATAATTTTTAATTTGACTCCGTAACCAATCGAAATTAGTTTGCATTACATATTTTTGGTCCAATGCTAAATACAATAGTGCTCCCGATTCATAAATAGAACCAACTCTTGAAATATGCGATGGAACAGCAAGCGCACATCGTCTCAACCAACTTGTTAGCTTATAGACCGAGTCTATTGGTAATTGCATGGTCGCTTTGCAAACACTGTAGACTAGCGAACGAAACTCTTTCCCAACTTCTAATTCAACATATTTCATACTATCAACTAAAAACCACTAACCAGCAACCATTAATGACCTAGGGTCATACTTTTCGACCAATTTGGCAATGGCCGTTATATGCTCTGGCGTGGTACCACAACAACCGCCAACAATATTTACCAAACCCTTTTCGACATATTCTTTGATTTGCTCTGCCATTTGCTCTGGAGTTTCATCGTATTCCCCAAAAGCATTCGGCAATCCGGCATTGGGATGGGCTGAAACAGCATAATCGCTCTTGCCAGACAAGACCTCTAAATGCGGAACCAATTGATCGGCACCCAAGGCACAGTTGAACCCTACTGATAAAATCGGAATATGTGAAATGGAAATTAGAAAGGCTTCGGCCGTTTGCCCTGACAAAGTTCTGCCCGAAGCATCGGTAATCGTACCACTGACCATTATTGGCACATCAATGTTGCGCTCTTCTTTAACCTCTTCAATCGCAAACAATGCCGCTTTGGCATTCAACGTATCAAATATGGTTTCCACCAATAAAATATCGGCACCCCCATCTAACAAAGCCTCAACCTGCTGTTTATACGCGATACGTAACTCATCAAATGAAATAGCTCTAAAACCCGGGTCGTTAACATCGGGAGACATGCTAGCTGTTTTATTTGTCGGTCCTATACTGCCCGCAACAAATCTGGGTTTGTGGGATTCTTTGGCGGTAAATTCTTCAGCCACCATTTTAGCAATTCTGGCCGACTCAAAGTTTAGCTCATAGACCAACGCTTCCATATGGTAATCTGCCATGGCGATCGTAGTGCCCGAAAAAGTATTTGTCTCTACAATATCGGCACCCGCTTCAAAGTATTTGCGGTGTACATCGGCAATAGCTCCCGGTTGGGTCAAAGACAATAAATCGTTATTTCCCTGCAAAGGAGATTTCCAATCTTTGAACCGCTCACCGCGAAAATCGGCTTCTGTAAACTTATAGCGCTGCAGCATCGTACCCATAGCGCCATCAAGTACCAAAATGCGTTCTTGTAATATCTCTTTAATATCTTTCATGTTATCCGTCCCTATATTCAATTTTAGTCCTCATAAATACATAAGATCCAAAACGGGCTTTTTTTTTCGGTAAAATATCAAGTAAGGAATAAGGACAGACAAATCTGTCTCTTTTTGTTATCTGCCAGGATACCGAATGCTTTCGGCACGGGGTAGAATGTAGCACCTTCTTTTGGCAAAGGGTTGCTAAGGCTTCATAGGGTCTAATCCCTCCGCCTTTCTTGATAACTTACAGTTTTTTAATGAACTAACGAACCCTTCCAAATTTGAGTTCAAATGCAAAGTAACAGTACAGCCTGCTCAAAAGCAAGGAAAGTGTGGGGTTTTTGTAACGATACCAACCTATCGGGTTTAGAACCCGATAAGTTGGCATTTCGTTTAAGATATACTTTGTACCACTTCTTTTTTAGCCTCTTTTTTGCTTCCGTCAAATCCTTCTACCCCGCCTACGGTGGTATACTTCATGACATATCTTTTACCTGGATTGATCAGTTGATACGCAAATTGGCACATAACGGCAGCTTCGTGAAAACCTGATAATATCAGTTTCAACTTCCCCTCATAGGTATTGACATCTCCAATGGCAAATACTCCAGGAATATTAGTCTGATAATCTTTAGCGTTATTGACCTTTATTGCATTTCGTTCGATTTCCAATCCCCAATTTCCAATAGGGCCGAGTTTTGGAGAGAGTCCGAAAAGCGGTATAAAATTATCGACCTCTACATAGGTTTCCCCTTTACTGGCATCGTTGTGTTTTACGACAACAGCCTCTAGATGTTCGTCACCATATAATTTTTTAACTTCGGCTTCGGTAAACAATTTGATTTTACCTGCTTTGGCCAGTTCTGATGCTTTTTCAACAGAATCTAAAGCACCTCGAAATTCGTTGCGCCGGTGAACCAAAGAAACTTCGGAAGCTACATCGGCTAAAAAAATCGCCCAATCCAGGGCAGAGTCACCTCCACCAGCAATGACTACTTTTTTATTACGGTAGACCTCTGGATCTTTGATCATGTAGGCTACTCCTTTATCTTCAAAGTCGGTAATATTCTCAATAGGAGGTTTTCTAGGTTCAAAAGAACCCAGCCCACCTGCAATTACTACTACGGGTGCATGATGTTTCGTTCCCTTATTTGTTGTAACGATGAAAGATCCGTCTTCCAATTTATCAAGTGTTTCAGCCCGTTCCCCTAAAGTGAAACCTGGTTCAAAAGGTTTGATTTGTTCCATCAGGTTGGTAACCAGGTCACCCGCCAAAATTTCAGGAAAAGCAGGAATGTCATAAATGGGCTTTTTCGGATAAATCTCGGAACATTGTCCACCGGGTTGCGGTAACGCATCGATTAGATGTGTTTTTAGCTTTAATAATCCTGCCTCAAAGACCGTAAATAATCCTGTTGGGCCAGCTCCTATTACAAGTATGTCTGTTTTAATCATTTTTACCTTTTTTATTTTTTTCGACCAATTCTTGGGTTATTTCGTTCATTTTATCCACTTTTTGTTCGAAATCACCTTTTATTGTTTTTCTGTACTCATTTAAATTCTGCACCATCTCATCGATATCTTCGGGAATGACTTCCTCAAAAAACTGCCGTAACCTCTTTGCCGTTGTGGGCGATTTTCCGTTGGTGGAAATCGCTACTTTTACATTTCCCTTAGTTACAATACCGCCCATATAAAAATCGCAATAAGGCGGATTATCCGCTACATTGACCAATTTATCCAACGCCCTGCAATCTTCGTACACCTGTACGTTCACTTTGGGGTTATCAGTAGTCGCTATGACCAAGTGATGGCCATTTAAGTGTTTTTTATCGTACGTATCACTTATCAACGTAACATTATACTGTTGGGCCAGTGCCGAAGTGCCCTCACGAAACATGGGTGATACTATGGTCACTTTTGCATCAGGACTGGATTTTGTCAAGAAAGTAAGTTTCTCTTCCGCCACGTTCCCTCCACCAACAATCAATACATTCAATTGTGCGGTTTTAAGAAATATAGGGTATAAGTTGTTTCTTTCTGTCATAACATATTGGCTGTCTTCAAGCAAAATGGCACTATTCGTTTTCTGAAATGTTTTCGAACATGTGCAATTTTTTTAAATCTTGCATATAAGCACGATGACGCACGACTTCACCGATAACAATTATAGCCGGATTGGACAATTGTAGTTCTTCAACTTGCTCGGTTATCGATGCTATGGTTCCTACACCTACTTTTTCATTCTCGAGGGTACCGTTCTGAATAATGGCTATGGGGATTTCTCCCTTTCCCACCTTTTTGAAAAGCTCGACTATCTGTGGTAATTTTGACATTCCCATGAGAATCACAACGGTGGCATTGGATTTTGCCGCCAACCCCACATCTTGCGATAGTTTATGGTCTTTAGTGGTACCTGTAATGACCCAAAAACTTTCTGCCGCCCCCCTTTTCGTCACCGGGATGTGCTGCGAGGCAGGAACAGAAATACAGGAGGAAATACCAGGTATCATGGCAACTTCCAACCCATGACCCGCTGCATATTGCATTTCTTCGGAACCGCGACCAAATACGAAAGGATCACCTCCTTTTAAACGAACAACATGCCCATGACTTTTGGCCCTGTTAACGATCAATTCATTAATTTGCTCTTGGCGGTGGGAATAGCATCCCTTTCGTTTGCCTACAAAAATATGTTCTGCCTGAGGTGCATATTCTAACAATTGGTCATCGACCAAAGCATCGTACAAAACCACATTCGCCGTTCGCAAGGTCTTGATCGCTTTTAGGGTAATCAACTCTACATCACCCGGACCAGCACCAATAACGGTCAACCGAGCGCTATTACCCGTGGCCACCTTTGGTTCAAATTTCTCGGTATGTATGTCTCGATATGCCATATTACGCCTCTATCAACTCTTGTTTTCTATACGCCTCGATTTTTTCCAATACGGTTTGTGCATTCCCCATATAGCGTTTTGCAAATGCCTCTGTAGGTTCATTTTTGTTCAGTTGCAGTGCCAATTCTTCGAATGAAGAGCCTAAGTCTATTTTGCCCGCCGCAACAAATTTTTCATCAAAATCTTTGATGATACCTATATGCGTATTGGTCTTCACTTTTTCAGCGGTCAATATTGCTTTTGCCGAATTGACCATTGAAGAATAGGAATGATAGATACTCGCGGCCCACTTACCTTCTTCAAAAGTTTCCCGGGCATTTTCAATTTTCTCTTCACTTTCGAACAATAGGGTAGCGATCAAATCAATAACGACACCCGCACATTCACCAACCCCGATTGCCTTTTTATAACGCTCGGTCGTACCCCAATCGATAAAATCTTCAGGGGACAGGTTATCGGCATCGGACAAATGGGTAAGAAAGTCATAAAAATACATTTGACCCTTATCGGCATAGTAATCGGCATAAGATTGCCCATTTCCGTTCTTGTCAAAATCATCCAATATCAATCGTAACGCTTCCGGGCCACGTTTGCTAGGCACTTTGACCACTTTATCGGCAAATCGTCCATTACCATCCCCGATATTACCTCCGCCCAAAAGCACTTGAAGTGCCGGGGCAACCAATTTATCTTTGGTACGAATACTCATCCCTTGAAAACCAATGTTGGCCATGTTATGTTGCCCACAGGCGTTCATACATCCACTAATTTTTATAGCTACATCAGGATTGGCAATATAATGTGGATACTCCTTTTTTATAATCCGTTCCAATTCTTCCGCGATACCCGTACTACTCGCGATTCCAAGGTTACAAGTGTCGGTTCCAGGGCATGCCGTAATATCCAATGCCGTATTGTATCCAATCTCGACAAAGCCCATTTTTTCCAATTCGGTATAGAAAAATGGTATCAATTCTTCTTTTACATAGGGTACCAGTATATTTTGTCGCAGAGTCATTCGCACCTCACCTGCCGCATATTTTTCAACTAAATCGGCCAACAACCGCGCTTTATCGGTATAAAAATCACCTAATAAAACTTTAATTCCGATGGCTACAAACCCTGCTTGCTTTTGGGGCACCAAATTCGTAGACTTCCACTTTTCGAAAGTTTGCTGATCTTTGATTTCAACTTCCGGTGCTACTGCATCCCCTATTTCTATTTTTGGATAAGCCTCTGCATCAATCGGGTAAGTTGTATAAGGCACCGCCTTTTGCTCTTCCTCCAACAACGCTTTAAACCCGTCAAGACCAATGTCTTTCATTAAAAACTTCATACGGGCCTTTGCCCTACTTTTTCGTTCCCCAAACCTGTCAAAAACACGAACAACACCATCCATCAAAGGAATAATCTTATCGGATGGCAGGAAAGAAAACAATGTATCGGCATGTCGGGGCTGTGAACCCAACCCGCCTCCCAGCAGTACTTTAAAACCACGAACACCATTTTCGATTTTTGCAATAAAACCTAGGTCGTGCATATAGGAGAGTCCCGTATCTTCGTCACTCGCAGAAAAAGACACTTTAAACTTTCTGCCCATTTCTTGACTGATCGGGTTTCTCAAAAAATACTGGAACAGTGCGTGGGCATAGGGTGAAACATCAAATGGTTCGTTGATGTCGATACCTGCGGTTTCACTCGCCGTAACATTTCTAACCGTATTACCGCAAGCCTCACGAATGGTGACATCGTCTTTTTCCAACTGTGACCATAGCTCTGGTGTACGGTTTACATCAACATAGTGAATCTGAATATCTTGTCTTGTGGTGATATGCAAGCGACCTGTAGAATATTCGTCTGACACCCCACAAATTCTTCTCAATTGATTGGAGGTCACTTTGCCGTAAGGCAATTTAATACGAATCATTTGAACACCGGGTTGTCTTTGCCCATAAATCCCCCTTGCCAAACGCAGGCTACGGAATTTTTCTTCGTCTAACTTCCCTTCCTTGAACTCATGAATTTTAGCTTCTAAAGCCAAGATGTCTTTTGCTACAATTGGGTTTTCTATTTCAGTTCTAAAACTTTGCATATGTTTAAGATTCTAAACGCCTTGGCACAAAACGTCTGATGAATTATTCTATTTCACTATTACACCTATAGACTTAATAGGTAATATTTAATTTATATTTCTTAGGCCACTTTTTTACGATGTGTTCTATTTAGTTGATAAACCCTACCCCTGACGTTGCATTGGTTTGGGAGTCAATTAAAATAAAAGAACCGTTCGTACGGTGGTTTTTGAAAGCATCGAAAAAAATCGGCTTGTTCAACTTAAAGGAAACTTGAGCGATGTCGTTCATTCCCAAAGCATCTGTCTCTGCATCGATTCCAGAGTAGTCAGGTTGTATTTTATGATGAATACGATCCACTTTGGCCAAAACCTTATTCACACCGTGCTGTAGCACATATTTACTGCCTGCAGTCAACTTCTGGGAGTCCATCCAAGAAATAGTGGCCGTAAATTGCTTATCGATGGTAGGTAAATCGTCTACTTTTACCAACATATCGCCTCGACTGACATTGACTTCATCTTCTAAAGTAATGGTCACCGAAGAACGTCGGGTCGCCTTTTTATATTTCTTGTCGTAAAAATAAATATCCTTTATTTTAGATCGGGTCATCGAGGGCAATACGACAACTTCGTCGCCTACACTCAATTCACCGCCGTACACTTTACCGGCAAACCCTCGGAAATCATGGAATTCTTCGGTTTTTGGTCGAATCACATATTGCACAGGGAATCTTGGTGTACCTACATTGAAAATATCTTTTCTATCCAACTCCTCCAAATGCTCTAAAAGCGTTTGCCCTTGGTACCATGTCATGTTTTCAGAACTGTTCACAACGTTATCACCTTTTAACGCACTAACAGGAATAAAAGTAATTTTCTGGTCTTGATAATCGCGCTTGCTCATCAATTTCTCAAAATCGGCTTTGATGGCATTGTATTTTTCCTCAGAAAAATCGATGAGATCCATTTTATTGATAGCGACGATGACATCTTTGATACGTAAAAGGTTGTTGATGAAAAAATGCCTATTGGTCTGCTCTATCACTCCTTTTCTAGCATCGATCAATATAATTGCTGCTTGCGAAGTCGAAGCACCGGTAACCATGTTACGCGTATACTCGACATGCCCAGGCGTATCTGCTATGATATAACTCTTTGATGCCGTTGAAAAATAAATATGAGCGACGTCGATAGTAATTCCTTGCTCCCGCTCTGCCACTAAACCATCTGTCGCCAAAGAAAAATCAAGATAATCATACCCCTTTTTCTTGCTCGTCTTTTCGATAGCTTCCAATTTATCATCGGTCAATGATTTGGTATCGTATAAAAGCCTTCCTATCAGAGTGCTCTTTCCATCATCTACACTTCCCGCTGTTGCTATTTTAAGTACTTCCATTTTATATTTTGTTGTCGGCCGATCGTTATTCGATTTCGCTAAAACTTTCTGCCTATATTTTCATTCGTTAACTACACCTTTGTTGTCAACGATGTTACCATCACTGAACAACACCAACCATCGACCGTTAAAAATAGCCTTGTTGTTTTCTTTTTTCCATCGCGGCTTCGGATCGTTTGTCATCGATTCGAGCCCCACGCTCCGAAATTTTTGATTCACGAATCTCAGCTACCACTTTATCGATCGTATCGGCGTGCGAAAAAACGGCAGCGGTACATGACATATCGCCTACGGTTCGAAAACGTACCGTATGTTCTTCTACCAATTCGTCTTCCGCTCTAAAAACAACCTCATCTTCAGCGGACCAAATCATTCCATCACGTAAAAAGACATTACGCTTATGCGCAAAATAGATGGAAGGTATTTCGATATCCTCTTTCTCGATATAGCTCCAAACGTCTAATTCCGTCCAGTTACTAATAGGGAAAACCCGAACATTCTGCCCCATTTCGATTTCGCCGTTCAACATATCGAAAAGTTCCGGACGTTGATTTTTTTCATCCCATTGTCCGAAATCATCACGAACCGAAAAGATACGCTCTTTGGCCCTTGCTTTCTCTTCATCCCTTCGGGCACCGCCAATACAGGCATCGAACTTGAACTCTTCGATAGCATCTAAAAGTGTGGTGGTCTGCAGCATATTCCGGCTCGCATATTTCCCCGATTCTTCCACTACCTTTCCCTCATCAATAGAGTCTTGTACATTTCTAACAATAAGCTCAAGGCCCAATTCTTTTACCAAACGATCCCGGAACTCAATCGTCTCAGGAAAGTTATGCCCGGTGTCGATATGCATTAAAGGAAAAGGAATCTTGGCCGGATAAAAAGCCTTTTGGGCCAATCGAACCAAGGTTATTGAATCTTTTCCTCCTGAAAATAATAGAACAGGTTTCTCAAATTGCGCGGCCACCTCTCTAAAGATGTATATGGCCTCGCTCTCCAGTGCGTTGATTTTAAGTTTAGGCAAACCTTCTGTTTTAGTTGGGGTATCTATAATTGTTGTTTCCAAATCGTATTTTTTTTCTAAATTTAAGATGCTATTTCTTTAATCTCCTTTTCTGAATTAGGTATGTAACCCACATTCCCTATTCTCCAAAACTTTTGTAGGATCAAAATACTTGTGCTCGTTGGGTAAATTTCGCTTTTCTAAATAAGCATCTAACTGCACATCACTATAATGATAGAACGGACTCACTTTTAAAACGCCATCTTTACTAAGACTTAAAACATCTAACGAATCGCGTAACGCTGTCTGCCCTTTTCTCAGGTTGGTGAACCAGACATCAGGCGCATGTTCTTTCATCGCCCTTCTAAAAGGCTCCAATTTGACCTGTTCGGTAAATTCGGCATGTTTGGGATCATCAATACCGGGAATACCCATAACGACATCCCTGTGCGAAGAAGTCTGTTGCGGCACATAAAGCTTCACGTTCAGCCCTAAATCGGCAATAAGCTGCTCTGCATGCTTGTAGGTATTCGGTGTATTGTAGCCCGTATCGCACCATATCACCGGAATCTCTTTTTCTACTTCGACCACCGCGCTAAGAATAGCCACCTCATAAGGTCTAAAATTCGTAGTGACCACTGCTTTTTTTGCATTGGCAATTGCCCATGAAATAATTTCTTTGGGCGTTGCTTCTGCAAACTTCGCGTTCAATTCATCTATTTGTTGCTGTGTAAATGCCATACTCTTTCTTTATATCTATTATTTCCCCCATTTGATTTTGTTCCAAATACGCTCATGGAAAAAATACAATATCATCTTTGTAAAAAGCTCCACAACCCCTATAGAAAAAGCCACTGATAAGGTTCCAGTGACTATCCAAGAAATAAGTATGGTATCCAACGTTCCTATAATTCGCCAGCTGATGGATTTTACAATACTCCGTTTGGGGCTTTCTGATTCCTTATCGTCCTTATAGCTACTTTTGCTGGTTTTACTATCTAAAATCAATTGATCGGCTATCATTTAAATGTGTATTTCTAATACCCTATAGACTTAATAGGATATTCAAAAATAGTACTATTCACTGAAAGTTAGACGTTAAAAAACCTTAAAACTTAAATCTACCCTATAGTTTTAGTAGATTAATTGAAAATATCATCCATTTTTAAGAATCTTCTAACGATTTGGAAATATTTTAAGAATAGTCTACAACCTTTTTTAAGCCTCCTTCGATTGCACCAATATATCTGCCAAGGTATGGCTTCGATACACCCCTAGATTGGCGTCGCGCACCATCAGCATAAGCTTATTGACCGAACAGGTGGCCTCATCGGGGCAATCGTCACATTTTTCGTAGAAGTTAAGACTAACACAAGGCACCATCGCAATTGGCCCTTCTAAAATACGCATCACATCGGTCATGAGAATATCGGCCGGTTTTTTAATTAAGTAGTATCCGCCGCCTTTTCCTTTTTTTGAACCCAAGATCCCTGTCTTTCTCAAGGATAGCAAAATACTCTCCAAGAACTTTTGGGAAATGTTTTCGTGTTTCGCAATCTCCGATATTTGCACAGGGCAGTTCTCTGACCTCGACGCCAAATACGTAAGTGCCTTTAATCCGTATTTTGTCTTTTTGGAAAGCATAGTGCGAAGATAGGGAAATTAACAAACTCAATCGATGTTGGTCTCTTTTGAAAATCACATTGCCTTTATTTCCTTGTCTTTTCAATACCTAAATTTAAATTCAACCTCAATTCGCGCCACTATTCACGAGAATTGATTTTACTTTAAATACTTAACTTTACGGCTTGTATCGATTCCTATAAGCAAATCTTTATTCAATGAAAAAATATCGTACCCTTACCCTTTTATTTGTTCTTTCTTTTACCAGCGTATTTTTAGCATATTCTCAAACCGATACCAAGGCCGTTCCGGTTTTTGAGAACGGGGAAGCTCAAATTGTTGAAGCATTCAATGATCCGTCGAAATGGATCAGGCATGACCTTTGGGTAGAAACCACTTTTGATACCGATGGCGATAAAAAACCCGACAGAATGCATGTGTCGGTAACGCGACCGTTTCAAACCGATAGTGAAAAGCTCAAACTGCCCATAGTGTATGTTTCGAGTCCGTATTTTGCAGGAGTGGCCCCCAATGTCGACGGCCTTTTTTGGGATGTAAAGCACGAATTGGGCGCAGTTGCCAAAGAACGTTTGCACCCCGAAGTAACCCGAACGGGAAAACGACCGATCATTTCAAATTCACACATCAAACAATGGGTTCCAAGAGGTTATATTGTGGTGCATTCTTCCTCCCCGGGAACCGGACTCTCCCAAGGATCGCCCACCGTTGGCGGCGACAATGAATCATTGGCGCCAAAAGCCGTAATCGACTGGCTATGCGGACGCGCTAAAGGATATACCTCGCCATATGGCAATGAAAGGGTCAAGGCCGATTGGTCTACAGGAAAAGTAGGCATGACCGGTACTTCGTATAACGGAACCATTCCCTTGGCGGCCGCCACAACGGGCGTAAAAGGGTTGGAAGCTATTATTCCCATCGCCCCCAATACCTCTTATTATCATTATTACCGATCTAACGGATTGGTCAGATCTCCCGGTGGATATTTGGGAGAAGATATTGATGTGCTTTACGATTTTATACATAGTGGTGATGAATCGAAACGCGCTTTCAACAATGCAGCCGTTCGTGATACCGAAATGAAAAATGGCATGGACCGTATTACGGGGGATTACAACGATTTCTGGGCCGGCCGTGATTATCTCAACGATATGGAACCCATGAAGGCCGCCCTGCTGATGGCCCACGGTTTTAATGACTGGAACGTAATGCCCGAACACAGCTACCGTATTTATAAAGCGGCCAGAGAAAAAGGTCTACCTGCACAAATCTACTACCACCAAAACGGGCACGGCGGGCCACCACCGATGAAATTGATGAACCGCTGGTTTACCCATTTTTTACACGGCGTAGAAAATGGCGTAGAAAACGATGCCAAAGCCTGGATCGTTCGTGAAGCTGATGCCCAAGACCAACCCACAGCTTATGCGGAATATCCAAATCCTGATGCAACAATGGTTCGATTACACCTGCACCCCGGTGGTGTTGCACACGGCGGATTGCAAGTCGAGAAAGCAACGTACCCCGGAACTGAAACCCTGGAAGACAACTACTCCTTTTCAGGAGCTATCTTAGCGCAAGCAGAAAACACCGACCATCGCCTACTCTATACGACCCCTACCCTGACCGAAGATCTTCATATTTCAGGAACCGCTAAAGTTACCATCAAACTATCAAGTAGCAAACCGGCGGCCAATCTTTCGGTATGGTTGGTGTCTTTACCGTGGAACGACGGAAAGAATTCAAAAATTACCGACAATATCATAACGCGGGGGTGGGCCGACCCGCAGAACTATAAGTCTATGACCGAAAGCGAGCCCCTACAGCCCGGCAAATTTTATGAATTCTCGTTTGACCTGATGCCTGATGACCAGATCATACCCAAGGGACAGCAGATCGGACTCATGATCTTCTCTAGCGATCGTGAATTTACACTATGGCCCGAACCGGGTACCAAACTTACGGTTGATTTGGAGGCCACAACAATCGACTTGCCCGTTGTAGGCGGTACGGCAGCGTTTAAAAAGGCTGTGGAATAAGGCAGGAAATTAATTACAAATCGTTGATTGCACCCTACAAAAAACATACGGTTTATTGGCATTAATTAATTTGGGCGTATATCGCTGTAAAATACAGCTATATAAAAAAGTTAGGCACATGGTTTTAAATCAAAATATGGGTAAGACAGATATTTTTAAAAAAGAAAAACTTGAAGATATATTCAAAGAGAATTTTGATGACACAAAGACAAAAGGTATAGATAAATTAAATGCGATTGGATTTATGAATCGTAAAAAAGAATTATTGAATGCTACTGAAAGAAAGATTTATGAAGAATCTTATACTTTCAGTCCTTACGTCGAAGTACTAAAATTAAAAGGTAGAAATAAACATCCAAGGATTATTTCAATCCCAACGGTAAGAGATCGGATTATATTATTTGCTATCAAAGAACATTTGCATGACTTATTTCCTGATAGTATAAATAAGAAATTACCAAATTCCTTTATACGTGATATAAAAAAATACCTTTCTATAAATAAGAAGAAAAAATACTTCCTGAAAATTGATATAACGAAGTATTATGATACAATAAATAGAAAATTACTTCTTCAAAAATTGAAAGATAAAGGCGTGGATGATTTTGTTTTGGGATTAATCGAAAATGCAATTGAAACACCTACAATACCTCAAAATACAAGTAAATCAAATTATCATTTATATGAAACGAAAAAGGGGGTTCCACAAGGTCTTTCTATTTCAAATGTACTAGCTCAAATCTATATGGAGGAAGTGGATAAAATATTAAGTAAAAGGAAATATTTCTATTCAAGATACGTAGATGATATTCTTATATTAAATGATGATCCCATATCTAAGTACAGATTTAAAAATATAGAAAAACAGATCAAACATATAAATTTAGATCTAAATAAATCAAAAACTGAATTCGGTGATGTTTCAGATGGATTTATCTTTCTTAGCTATTCCATATCAGACAAGAAAGTTTCGATTGCAGAAAAGAATGTTCAGCTTTTTATACGAAGGATTGCGGGAAAATTTACATGGCTCAAAAATGGTTTATCAAATAAACATGATAGACCTAAATGGCTTAAAGATGATAAAGATCGATTTAAAGAAGTTTTTTTAGAAGAACTTAATGAGATGATTACTGGCATTATTTCTAAAAACAAAAAGTATGGATGGTTATTTTACTTTGCTGAGATTAATGACAAATCTTTATTATTCAAATTAGATAAAATTATTGCAAGTTTTTTCGAAGATTTAATAACCTTTGACAACAAACCGCCAAAAACATTAAAAAGGTTAGTACGAAGTTATCATGTAATAAGATTTGATAGTAATAAAAATTATATTGCAAATTATGATGAGATAAGCACAATTAGAGAAAAAAGAGAGTTCTTGATTTTCAGAGGTCAAATTGGGTCAGAAATACCCTATACAAATGAGGAAATTGAAAATTACTTTGAAAAATTCACGAATAAGACTATAAAGAAACTAGAAAAAGATTTAGGTTATAAATATTAAATATTGGGGTTACTTCCACATTGTGGAACTTGATTTATTCAAGTATTTGTACAATTATCACAGAAATGTGTTTAGATTTCCGAAAGGAAAAATTGTCCTACTGTTCTTTTAAGTAACCCCTTATTATTCAATTATGGAAAACGAGTTAAATAGATGGTATAAAAAGTTGTGGGAAACTAAAGGAAGTAGATTTATAGCTGCAAAAAGATATGAAAGACATGAAAAATGGTCGACAATAACTATCAGTTTAGTTTCAGTATATATAATTTGCATTAACCTTTTAGTATTCGTTCCTAATAGGCCTAAAATACTTTCAGACATAAATATAACCTTATCAACTATTGGTCTTTCAATTATTGTTATTGTAATCTCTATTATTTTAAATAATATGGGATACAAACATCTTTCTAATAGGTTTCATGATTGTGGAAGAGAAATAGCTATCATATATGACAAGTTATGTCTATTAAAAATTAAATCAGAAAATGTTAGTTTAGAAGATTTAGAGGAAATTTCAACTGAGTACAATTCAGTATTAAGAAAATATAATATAAACCATTCCTCTCTTGATTATGAGGTTTTTCAAAAAAATCATATTAAAGATTACCCTGGGATAAAATACTCCTATTTGTTCCAATCTTGGGTATTCCTACGTTATCAATTCGACACTCTAGGCCGATATTTTGTATTCATTTTAATTCCGATTGCATTATATTATATCTTCATAAAGCACAGTACCTAACAAAGAACTGAGTTGAAAAACAACTGTTATCCGGATTAATTTTAGGACATAATTATTCTGTACCCAAACCTAAAACCAGTTTTCGTTACTTTACCCCTGCCGCTATCATTTCGGAATCGAGTTAAAAACCTGTCGCATGGTTTTTAAAAGCGCGAAATTCGATTCTGTCTCGCTACCAGACGCCCGACTAAATTTTCCTTTTTCGTCATATACACCGTGCAACGTAAATTGATGGTCTTCATTGATATAGCCATAAGCAGCTAACTCACCGTTCGAATAATAGGTTTCCCATTTTTTACGAATACCAGGGTTCCCCATATAAGCTTCAAATACTTGGCTTTTGTGTTCTCCACGATATATAATGGTTTGACCGTGTAACACTCCGTTTTGATACATGACCGAAAAATGAAAGGGAACATTATTATCCTTGTCCATGGCGTAGTTGTGATACTTCCATAGTCCATCCTTTTTACCTTTCAAGTATTGCCCTTCCATACTCACCGAGCCATCTTCCTTATAATGAACGCATTGTCCGTCAGGTACCCCATCATCATATACCGCCTTCATAATCAAGGTTCCGGCAGTGCTGAAAACCTCTAAAGTGTCCACAAATTGGTTATTCGCATTGACAAATCCTTTTTTATGAACCTTGCCGCTGGGGTAATATTCCATATGGGGCTCCTGTTTAAAAACGACTCTATTGTATGCAAGTTTGGTTTTGATTCTATTCTCTTGAATAGGAATGGAGCTGAAAAAATCACCCATTACTTTCAATAGGGAATTAACTGTTTGACCATCGTTTTTAAGTGTAGCACTTACCTGACCATCAGCATCATAAACCGTATCTAGGGTAAATTGATGCTTACCATCAACACCCCCAAAAGCCCCTAAATTACCATTATCATAATACATCTCCCATTTTGAATTAACGGCCAGTTTACCATAAGAAGCGTTGACTACACGATTCTTCTGTTTTCCCCTATACAGAATTGTCTCTCCATGAAGATGTCCGTTCTTATAATTCACAGCGAAATGGTATTGCACCCCATTCAATTGCATATAGTTCTTATAAGTCCATAGTCCGTCTTTATTACCCTTAACATAACTTCCTTCGGCACTTATTGCCCCATTCTCGGCATAGTGCGTACACTGCCCATGGGGCACCCCTTTAACATAACGAACTTCTGCTGAAATTTTCCCCGAAGGATAATACGATTTAAAATCACCAATAAGCTGCCCAGAAGCATTTTTAGTGCCTTTCTTTTTGACTACGCCCCCTTTATAATATTCCGTATAACTTTCTACTTCGATATAGCGAATCTTTTCCTTTGTTTCCTGAGGATAACAAATATGAAGTATAAAAAAAGTTAAAAAACCCAAGATAGAGGTGCGTAATCTCATTATCGAACAAATGTTAAACTGAATCGTTCGAAGATACTGGATACTTTTTTAAAAAACCTATATCGACGTAATTTTAAGACCGTCTAGTATGCCAAACCACGATAATACGTTTCGGGTCATTGCGCTGGGAAACCCGACACACATGGATCAAATAGCAATGTTCTTGATTTGGTGATGATATAAAGGAGTTTAAGGCGATACATGACGATATTTTCGAAGTCTCCCAAAAGATTTTACCCTGATTTAGAGGACCAAAAATCCAATTGATTGAGGTGAAAAAATGTAAATTTCACTTATAGCCGAACTTCCCCTTAAGATTCAGCAATCAATTCTTTGTCTTTATTTTCCAAGGGCAGAAATTGCACATCCAAATACCCACCACTCGCATTGTCGTCTGTCACTATTTGAGGTGTTCCCTTAATCAATTCCATAGAAAAACGATGTGTATGCCCCGCAAAAACCCCGAGTAAGTTTGAAGCAGAAAATACTTCTTTGTGAAAATCGAATGTCGTTTTCGTATGTCCTGACACGGGCCATTTCGGTCTTCGCTCAATTTCAAAGTTAGTGTCACTCGCTTCGTTCCAATTTGGATTTCCACAACCAAATGAGATGCGTTTTCCTGGGGCGTACATTGGAATATGCACTAAAAGCACCAATGGCATACCACTGGCTACCTGTTCTTTAAAAAAAGTAAGTTGGTCTTCGTTAATTTGGTAAGTAGAATTATCGATAGCTATAAATCGAACCCCTTTTACATCGGTAGCTGCCATCAACGGATGCTTTCCTTGATATAACGGCAATAGTCGTTTTTGGGTCCATGTATCCCGAAGTTCTTCAAGCGTCCCCGCCATTCCTTCATAATGCCAATCGTGGTTTCCTGCTATATAAATATACGGAATGCCCGTTTCCTTTAATCTTTCCAACACCCATTCGATGGCAATTTCAGAAGGAAAACTAAAAAGATCTCCCACCAAAGTAATCAAATCTGCATCGGCCTCTTTGGCCAATTTTAAAGTTTCGACAAATGTTTCTTCGGGGTTGGTCTTTTCCCCGGTTTGAAAATGCGTTGTTTCATTATACGCCTTGGCCATTCGACCGCTAAATTCCTGAAAGGGAACACCCCTTTGGTCGTCTTTAAAAAGGTGTGTATCCGTAATATGAAAAATGGTAATCGGTTCTTTAACCGCCTCTGCATAAAAAGACAATTTATGCTCTTCAACAGTAGCGCATATTTCCGATTTCATCTTACGCTTTCCATTCTTTTTCTGGGCAAAAACCTTTCCCGTAAGTCCCAACCCTAATAAGGCTGCAGTAGTTTTTTGAAAGAATGATCTTCGTATCATAAGGTGTTGAATTGATTATAGTTTTTTTTGCACTAAAAACTGGATGCATACAAATATAACTTAATTGATTCGACATCCTCCTTATTTAAGTAGCAGTCGTACCTAGAGAACCACGACTATTTTTTTTAGCACGTAATTTACATGCCTAAATTTCTTAATTTGGAATTTTAAATACGGGAACAAATTGTCAAACATTTCAAAAATGCGCCTTAGAATTTCAACAACGGTTTTAACAATGCTGTTCTGTATTGCTATTAAGGCGCAAGAAATACCGGGAGAATTAAGGATCGGACTATCTGCCGGCCTGGAAAAAAATGTGAGTTCGGAAAGAATGGCTTTTAGCCAGTACACAGGATTTTTAGCCGATTATGACAGACTCAATTATAGGTTTGGATTAAACATATCGTATCTATTAAAAAGTAATTGGGCCATGAATGCTGCCGTGAATTACTCCAATAAGGATTTTACGGGCACCTATTTTTGCGATGTTTGTGATTTTGCCGTTTTCCCAAGTCCAGAAAAAGTTGACTTTCGTTTCATTGAAGTGCCAATTACCCTGAAATATTATTTTACGCCTCATAAAATCAGGGTGTTCGGGGAGGCGGGACTAAACAATTTATTCCCTTTAACCAATCTTGACTATGAGGCAAAGAGCAATTCATTCGTTGCCGGGTTTAAACTAGGCGTCGGGGTTGTATACAATTTAAGTCAAAATACAGCTTTGGAGCTGGGGTTGAATTACAGCAACAGCATTTCTAAACTGTTCAAAGACTCGTACTACGACGACCCATATTTTATGCTAAGATCGCTCAACTTTGGCATCGTTATATTGAGAAAAATATGAAGACATCTTTGTTTTTCGGACAGTATAACAGTCTAACAAGACTTGTGAAAAACGCTAACGGCTTTATCTCGTTGACCTTCGATATTGGTTATTCAGAAACTCCTATTTTACTGTAATGCCTGCTCAACATCTGCAATGATATCATCGATATGCTCCAAGCCTACCGAAACCCGTACCATACCGTCAGAAATGCCCGATTGATTGCGTTCTTCGACCGATAATTTACTATGGGTCGTTGATGCCGGATGGGTAACAATACTTCGCGAATCACCTAAATTTGCGGAAAGCGACAACATTTCAATGGCATCGAAGAATTTTCGCCCGGCCTCTAGGCCACCTTTGACCTCAAAAGCCACGACACAGCCACCTGCTTTCATTTGCTTTTTAGCAATTTCATGTTGCGGATGCGATTTCAAAAATGGGTATTTCACCCAGTTTACGCCCTCATGGGCTTCCAAGAATTTGGCCAATTTCAAGGCATTTTCGCAATGACGATCGACGCGAACAGCCAAAGTCTCTAAACTTTTTGACAGCACCCAGGCATTGAAGGGTGATAACGACGGACCAGTAATACGCGAAAAACGATAAATTTTATCAATAAGCGCGGCAGTACCTACAGTGATTCCGGCCAACACCCTACCCTGTCCGTCCATAAGTTTGGTACCTGAATGAATGACTAAATCTGCACCAAACTTGATGGGTTGTTGCAGATAGGGTGATGCAAAACAGTTATCGATTATAAAAATCAAATCGTTTTTTTTGGCAATTCTACCCAAAACTTCCAAATCAAGAATATCAACACCTGGGTTCGTGGGAGATTCAGCATATAGAATTTTGGTATTTGGTTTGATCAGACTTTCAATAGTGTCGACTTCATCAACTTTAAAATAAGAATGATCGATATTCCATTTTGGAAAAACACTATCGAACAATCCGTGTGTAGACCCAAAAATGCTTCTTGCAGAGATGACATGGTCACCGCTATCGAGCAATGCCGCAAAGGTCGAAAAAACGGCTGCCATACCTGATGCAAATGCAAAACCATTTTCGGCACCTTCCATCTGGCATACTTTTTCAATAAATTCTGAAGTATTCGGGTTTGCGTACCTTGAATAAATATTACGCTCCTTCTCTTCAGCAAAGGAAGCACGCATATCTTCGGCATCATCAAAAACAAAGCTGGATGTCAAGTACATCGGCGCGGAATGCTCTAAAAATTGAGAGCGTTCCAATTGCGTACGTATGGCGTTGGTTTCGAATTTCTTGTTGTTCATGTATCTGTTTCTTGTGTTCTACTACGTTCAGGTCTCCTATACCTAACTTCGATTTCAGACCTACTCAATCTGCATAATTATTATGCGAAGCCTATTTCCTTTTCTTAAATTTCCTTGGGCAGCTTAGCCGAAGCTAGCCTTTCTCGGCGATTCGTAATATATCGCCAAAAACGCCCCTTGCGGTAACGGCCGCACCCGCACCGGCACCTTGAATGACCAATGGGTTTTCGCCATACGACTCCGTATATATTTCGATAATCGAATCGGACCCCTTTACTTGCCCCAAGGCACTTTCTTTGGGTACAGAGACTAATTTGACATCTAAAATTCCCTTTTCCTTTTGTAAATTACCATGTAAATCGCCCACATAGCGTAGTACCTGATTCGGTTTTTGATTCTTTTTAATTTCATTGAACTTATCGTCAAGCACATCAAGGTTCTTTAAAAAGAAATCAACATCTCCTTTCTGTAGCGCACCCGGAATCAAGTTCTCGATATTGATATCTGAAAACTCGTTGTGCAAATCAAGCTCTCTGGCCAAAATCAACAATTTACGTCCCACATCGTTTCCGGAAAGGTCTTCCCGTGGATCTGGTTCGGTAAACCCCTTTTGCATGGCATCTTTTAAAATCGAGGAAAATGGTGCATCTACCTCTGAAAAAGTATTGAAAATATAACTTAAAGAGCCCGAAAAAACACCTTTGATCCTCGTGATGTTCTCACCTGACAAATGCAATAGCTTAATCGTATCTATTAGCGGTAAACCGGCACCCACATTGGTCTCATATAAATATTGCTTTTGATTCTTTACCAATTCTTCCCGTAGCAACTGATAATAATCAAAGCCCAAAGTATTGGCTATTTTATTCGATGATACCAAATCAAAACCGTTTTCTACAAACTCAAAATAGTTGGCTACAAAATCAGAACTCGCTGTATTATCTACTACTATTAAATTCTCGAGATGGTTCTTTCTTGCATAGTCAAAGACGTCTTTCAACTCGTATGGTTGCCCCTTATCCTTGATGGCAGATTTCCAAGTCTTGGGAATTCCATTTCTATTGAACAATATTTTTTTAGAATTGGCTACCGCAAAAACATTCAAATCGACCTGTTTTCTTTTTTCAATGGTCTTGGAAGATTTCAAAATTTGGTCTATTAGCGTACCTCCGACATTTCCATGGCCAAAAACAGCGATGTTCACTTTTTTACTGATGCCAAAAATTTGTCCGTGCATGACGTTCAACGCTTTGTGCAAATCAGATTTTTTGACCACCAGACTCACATTTTTGCCCGAAACCGTGTTGTTAAATAGCAAAGGAACGATCTGGTTTTTAATCAAGGCATTGTAGGGCTTATGAAATGTACTTAAATCTTGGCCTACAATAGAAATTACCGAAACCCCGTCTGCCACGGTAATCATATTTATGTCTTTGGATTTAAAATCACCTGTAAATTCTTCTTCCAAAGCTCTTTTGGCACGCTGCGCACGATCTTGCTTAACCACAAGACCGATTCCCCTTTCCGAAGAACCTTGGGCAATGATACTTACGCTAATATTATTAGCTTCTAGGGTCTTAAATATACGGGCATCAATACCCACTTTACCCAAAAGCCCCCTACCTTCTAGGTTTATCAGTGCTACATCTTCAATAACCGAGAGCGATTTGATACCTTCCTTGCTTGACTTCGCACTGATTAAAGTGCCTTCGTTATCGTCGTTATAGGTATTGAGAATTCGCAACGGAATGTTCTTCTCGATCAGTGGAATTATGGTTTTGGCATGTAATATGGTTGCCCCGAAATTTGCCAGTTCGTTAGCCTCGGCATACGATAGGTTCGCAATACGCTTTGCCTCGGAAACATAATCTGGGTTTGCCGTAAAAATGCCATCAACGTGCGTATAATTCTGCAACTCTTCTGCATCTAAAAAATTAGCGATCAAAGCTGCGGAATAATTACTTCCGTTTCTCCCTAAAGTCGTGGTTTCACCTTTTAAGGTCGACGCGATAAACCCAGTGATCACCGCCACTTGATCATCACCTAATTCAGAAAATCGCTTGAGTACCTTCTCTTTGGAAACTGGTTCCAATAGTTTGGCATCACCAAAGGTATCATCTGTTTTAATGAACTGTCGGGCATCGAACAACTCGGCTTTAACCTCTTTTCCAATCAGTAATTTGGTAATCAATTTGGCCGAGATCAATTCACCATAGGCCAATACCTCATCTTTAATTTTCGGACTATAATCACCCAACAGCGAAACGCCTTCAAAGAGTTTTACCAACCCCCTGAATTCATCTGAAAGATTGACATTTTTAAATGAATGATTCTGGTATTTCTCAAAAGCTTCAAAATCTGCTTTATAATCTTCCCCGTTAGCCGCCTTTTCCAGCATGATCTCCAATTGATCCGTACCTTTTCCCCGTGCAGATAAGACTACGGCAATCTTTTCTTCATTTTTGACTTTGTCGGCAATAATTTCGAGCACCCTGCCCAAACCTTCACCGTTGCTTAAAGATTTTCCACCAAACTTTAGAACCTTTATCTTTTTTGATTTTCCGTTTTGGTTAAAAATACCGTTCAGCAGCTTCTGCATCTGATCGAACTCTATCAGAAAAGCATCGTGGCCGTGAAGAGATTGCACTTCCCCATAGGTCACATTGCTATTCGCTTGAGCCAATTGCTTAAAAGTATCTTTGTTTTCCTTAGCCGTAAAAAACAAATCGGAATCGACCCCAATAATATGAATATTGGTATTACTATTTTGCAAGTCGATAAACGCCTGCTCTCCATTTCTGGTAATATCGATGGTCTTCAACAATTGATTCATCAACTTATAGGCCGACAATTGAAACCTATCTTTTAATTTATCACCGTGATGCATCAACCAACTTTCAACGTTGAACACCTGAAGTTCTTTGTTGGTGCTTCTTTTGAACCGTTCTTTAAACGATTCAGGGGTGCGATAGCAAAGCATGGCGTGCATACGTGCATCGTGCACCGGATGCTTTGAATTGATCAAAAATTGCTCTTGAATCTGGCAATTGGCAATAAGCCAATCGGTCGATTTCCAATCTGATGCCACGGGAACAAGATGTTCTGTTATTTTCGGATTCAAAGCGGCCATTTCCCAAGCGATACCGCCGCCTAATGACCCTCCGATTATGGCAAACAATTTTTTTATTTTAAGCTCTTGAAGTCCCCATAAAAATATTTGTGCCATATCACCAGACACAAAATCTTTATAATTCTCGATAACAAAACCATCGTGTCCGTTTCCCGGTACATTGAAGGCAAGTATCGTATATTTATTGGTATCGATACATTTGCCCTCACCAATAATGGCAGACCACCAGCCATCGACTCCAGTAACATTGGAGTTACCGGTCAATGCATGGTTGACCAAAACAATGGGCGCCGAATGCAATTCTTTACCAAATAGTTGATAAGAAAGATCAATAGGCTGAGAGACCCCGCTAAGCGTGGTGTAATTCTTGAGTTTGAGGTGATGTAACATAGTCATCAATTAGACCTTTCGGATATTTTGGCCCGAAAGGTCTGTTTCATTTTATAGTGTTGCGAAAGCCTGTTCCAAGTCTGCTTTAAGATCATCAATATCTTCCAAGCCCACGGACAAACGAATCAAATCTTGACCAACACCGGCAGCATCTTGCTGTTCGGCCGTTAATTGTTGGTGCGTTGTACTTGCCGGATGAATTATCAAAGATTTGGTATCTCCAATATTGGCCAACAACGAGAATATTTTGGTAGCATCAGTAAGTTTTTTTGCAGCTTCGAATCCGCCTTTTATACCAAATGTCACCAATCCACTTTGTCCTTTTGGTAAATATTCATGTGCCAGATTATAGTAGGCGCTACTCTTTAAGCCTGGGTAGTTGACCCATTCAACTTCTTCCCTACCTTCCAGCCAAGTAGCCAGTTCCAAAGCATTTGCACTGTGTTGCTTTATACGAACCGATAAGGTTTCCAAACCTTGAATAATTTGGAAAGCGTTAAACGGACTTAAAGCTCCACCGAAATCACGCAACCCTTCCAAAATCAATTTAAAAGTGAAGGCGGCAGCACCCAAAGCTTCGCTATAGACCAAGCCGTGATACCCTGCGGAAGGCTCTGTGAATTCAGGGAATTTCCCATTGGTCCAATCAAAAGTTCCTGCGTCGATTACGGCCCCACCTAATGAAGTTCCTTGACCACCGATATATTTTGTAAGTGAATGAACCACCAGGTTTGCCCCGTATTCAATAGGATTCAACAGCGCTGGCGAAGCAACTGTATTATCAACAATAAATGGTACTTGAGCTGCTTGGGCCTGTTTTGATATTGCTTTTAAATCCAACACGTCCAATTTCGGATTGCCTAGCGATTCAACAAAGATTGCCCGAGTATTGTCTTGTACGGCTTTTCCAAAATTCTCTGGATCGGCAGCGTCGACAAACGTGGTCGTAATACCCAACCTTGGCAGGGTTACATTCAATAAATTAAAGGTCCCACCGTATAAACTGCTCGAAGCCACGATATGATCACCTGCTTTTAAGAGGGTCATTAAACTTGAGGAAATAGCGGAAGCTCCCGAAGCAAAAACTACGGCCCCGACACCCCCTTCTATGGCCGCTAATCTATTTTGTAAAATTTCATTGGTAGGATTGTTCAATCGTGTGTAAATAAATCCCAATTCCGCCAACGAGAACAGATTAGCCGCATGATCCGTATTATCAAATACATACGAAGAGGTTTGATAAATCGGTACTGCTCTTGTTCCACTTGTTTTGGTAGTATCATGCCCTGCATGCAAAGCATTCGTTGAAAATTTTTGGTCACTCATAATTCTTTAGTTTTATGCATCCTTATTAAAGGGATACTGGTTTTTTAAAAACTCCCGATCTCACGGAAATATAATTAATTCTGAGGCATGAAAGTCCTCAAAAAAAATTAAAAAGCCAAACCCTGCGCCGACCGCAATCAGGTAAAATCAAAAAGTTAAAAAGAAAGAGAAATTACTAATGTAATTTGTTTTTCGTTATCTATTCTTGCCTTTAAGGTTAAAGGTGTTGAATTGTGCATTCAACGTCAAGATAGAATTTAGCACCTTCTTTACGCAAAGGTTGTAAAGGGTTGCTAAGGTTTCAAAGGGTCTATTCCCTCCACCTTTCTTGATAACCATTCAATATATGTTTGAACTTTGGATTGACAAATATAATGGCGGAAAATTAAAATGCAATACTTATTTTCAAATTAATTTTCCGCCCGTATGGAAAAACAGTCCGATTTAGCTTCAAAAGAACCGTTGGAAAGCTTACAATTTAAAAGCGGCCTTAACTTTATCGACCATATCTAGTTTTTCCCAGGTAAATAGCTCTACCTCTTTTTCTATTCTCCCATTATATGGCGACTCGAACACTTTAGTCACCATTCTATGCTGTTTACCCATATGACCATAGGCAGCAGATTCAAGATATATGGGTTCTCTTAATTTTAATCTTTTTTCAATGGCGAACGGTCTCATATCGAATAGCTCGGAAACCTTTGCTGCGATTTCCCCATCGGTTAAATCAACATTCGCCCGACCATAAGTATCTACAAAAATAGAAGTAGGCTCTACTACCCCTATAGCATAACTCACCTGTACCAACAATTCATCGGCAACCCCGGCAGCGACTAAGTTCTTCGCCACATGTCGAGCAGCGTATGCGGCACTTCTGTCAACTTTGCTTGGATCTTTTCCACTAAATGCACCACCACCATGGGCACCTTTCCCACCATAGGTATCAACAATTATCTTTCTTCCGGTAAGACCCGTATCACCATGCGGACCCCCAATAACAAACTTTCCGGTAGGGTTGATATGATAGTTGATCTGCTCATCGAACAAGGCCTGAATTTCTTTCGGTAATTGTGCCTTGACCTTTGGTATCAAAATTGAAATAATATCTTCCTTTATTTTTGCCAACATCGTATCATCATCTTGATCAAAGGCATCATGCTGGGTAGAAATAACAATGGTATCGATACGTTGGGGCACGTTATTATCTGAATATTCAATGGTAACTTGTGATTTCGCGTCAGGTCGCAAATAGTTTATTTCCTTTCCCTCGCGTCTTAAATCGGCCAAGACCTGTAATATTTTGTGTGAGATATCAAGCGCCAAAGGCATATAATTCTCTGTCTCTTTGGTCGCATAACCGAACATCATTCCTTGGTCACCAGCCCCTTGTTCTTCTTTTGACCCTCTATCAACCCCTTGGTTGATGTCTTGAGATTGTTCATGGATTAGTGAAATGACCCCACAGGAATCGCCACTGAATTGATACTCTCCTTTGGTGTACCCGATTTTGTTGATTATCTCACGGGCAATAGTCTGTACATCTAGGTAAGTATTGCTTTTTACCTCACCGGCCAAAACAACCTGACCCGTCGTAACCAACGTTTCACAAGCGACTTTACTTTCTGGGTCGAAAGCTAAAAAATGATCCAATAAGGCATCACTGATCTGATCGGCAACTTTATCGGGATGACCTTCACTAACAGATTCCGAAGTAAACAAATACGACATGTTATTACTTTTTTTTTAAAAAGGAGATTTGAAAAAAAATTGCTGTAGGCTAAAGGAAGTATGATATAAAAATATCAACTGCTTTAGCATTTTTTAAACTGAATAAACTTTGAAATCGTCCCTTGGCACAATTACACCATTTATTCAGAATATTTGAGGTTGCAATCAGTCAAATCCCTCCTCATGATTATGAGCTACAAAAGTATAAAAAATGTTTTGTTCTGAAAGTTATCCGATTGTAATTTGTCAAACAGTATTGAAAATCAGTTTTAATACAACTGCCTATAAAGGTCTTAACTCGCTATATATCATACTTAATTGAAAACAACACATATCTGGGCTGTACGAAATAGGATTGTGTAGAGAAATAGAGTTCATTGGTACTATCTTGATTCAGTATACCGGTATTAAACAGGTTAGTCCCTTTAATACCGAACTCCCATCGACTATTTTGTTGTTGATAGGTTAGATTAGACTCTAAAAAGCTATACCTATTGCCAATCGTATTGTCTTTATCGGTATAGTTATAATAATCATAGTCTAGCGTAAAAATAAAATTCTTTAGGAAGGCCGTATCAAAACGCGCGTAGGGCCTGCTTGTATAAAAGGTTGTTTCACGTCCGCCATTATCATAATTATTAACGTTATATCGATATCCCAATTCAAGATTCGGTGCATTCTTAAAATTAGTAGACAGTGCCCCGGTATAGTTCTGTGTAAAGGAATTCGAGGTACGCTGCAGATTATCTATCAAGTTATTGGTAGTAGACCATGATACACTTCCCCTGACCGAACCTTTAATTTTGCCAAAAGTACGTTCATAACGGCCATTCGCTGACAGCGATTCATCTTCAAAATTGGAATTTATGGTCGATCCGATTCGATTAATGCCCACAATATTGGCACTACTTTTTAGGGCATCGATTCTTTTCGTATAGGTAACATTCCCAAAGATGTTTGTAAAATTGAACATGTTAAAACTGAAGAAATTTAGCGAGAGGTTATGATTTAGGGCACTTTCAAGATCTCTATTGCCCCGGTAAGCCGAATTGTAATTATTGAGCACATACCCTTGCGCAAATTTGTTAACGTCGGTAAATGAGCGGGTCACCCGATAGTTAAACCTTAGATTTTCGGATTTTTTCAGTTGGGCATTGATATATACATCAGGTAGCAATGAAGTAAGATTATCTTCTACGACATTACCCAATTGCTCGTTCTTGACATTGAATTGGTGTAAGGTAAGTCCTGGGTTAAAAGTGAAAATTCCAGATATGACTTTATAATGAAAACCCAAATATAGATCTGAAACATTAAAAGTCACATCATTTTCGTAGTCAGAGCCAGTCATGTCCAACGTATTGCCCCCATCCAAAATTTGATAAATGGCCGAGTTAAAATTCTGATGGTTTTGGGTCGTTCCCAAGGTAAAGTTCAAATTACTTTTGGTACCCAAAACATAGTAGTAATCAACTTTGGCATCGACCTTATTGGTTACCACATTCTTGACTTGGTTGATATTGTATACATTTTGATTCTCATCGACAGGAAAAATACTGGTAAAGGCAAACTCATCTCTTACCGCTTCATAGAAAGGATCTTCGTCTTGGTAAAGATGTTGGGCTTCCACTGCAAAAATATTCTTGTCATTCAAGGTATAGTAGAGGTTGATATTTTGGTTTACCGATAAAGGTTTTTGCTTTTTGACTTCGGAAATTTCATCGGTGATATCCGATATAGAAAGTACATCTACAACCTCGTTATCGTCAGATTGTTTTAATAGTGCGTCATAATCTAACTGAAGATCGGCATTTGGCTTGTACCTGGCACTTAATTTCGCCAACCCTAAGTGTACCGTTTGATCGGTATTTGTCGTTGCATTCTCAATATCGTCACTGGCAATATAGGTCGTGCTTCTTTGCGATTTCATCATGGTTCCGGTGTAGGAATAAATTCCGAACCCACTCAAATCCAACGTCTTGGTAGGAGCATAACTAAAGTTTACTGCCGCAAACTTGGTATCAATATCGTTTGCCCTATTATTCTGGGCCGTAGAAAGCCCCAACCCATCAGAACCTATCCCGATGGAACTACCGCCCCTAGAATTTATATTTCTAAATCCTCCAGTAAAATTGCGATAATCGTTTCGAGTAAAGGGTACTTCGCCCAAATTATTCAAATCCGTTATAATATTTATACTATAATCAGGGCTGTAATAAAATAACTTCGGATGCGCCAAGTACCTGTTATCGGGGCCATAGCCGGCCGTGAGCTCACCGAACCAAAACTTCTTCTTCCCCTCTTTCAATCGAATATTCAGGGCCACATTATCATCGTCATTTGTGAGTCCTTTCAATTGCGACACCTCGTTATAGTTCTTTAATACCTCAACTTTGCTCAGGGCATTGGCAGGAATGTTTTCTACGGCCAACTTTGAATCTCCATCAAAAAAGTCTTTTCCTTCGACCATGACTTTGGTTACGGTCTTTCCTTCTACTTCAATCTGACCGTCGTCATTGACCTCGATTCCGGGTAAATTTTCAAGTACATCCTTTAACTTTTTTTCGGTGCCCGAAACAAACGAATCCGTATTGTAGACAATCGTATCTCCTTTTACCGATACGGGCATTTCATAAGTCACTTCTACCTCGTCTAGTTGGGCAGCCTGTTCTTGCATTACAATATCTTTAATGGCATCGACCTCACCTGCGGTAAATGTAAAAGATTCCGTTTTCAACCCTAAATAGCTTACTTTGACCGTATACTGATTCGCCGTTTTCAGCTTTAATTTGTATTGCCCGGCATGATTCGTAATACCATAAGATTCCAGGCCTTTTGTCGCTGTATTGATAGCAATTACATTTGCCATGTCAACACCCGTTCCTGCACTGTCCTTAACGACGCCCGATAGGGAAATTTCTTGTGCCGAACCAACAAAACTTAAGGCTAAAAAGATGATAAAAGGCAAAGTGATTTTCATCCAAATATATTTTGAAGTAAATAATGGTTATGTACTATTGGAAAGTCAACGCTAAGATCTACCACCGCCCCGCCCTCCAGGACCTCCACGGCCATTACGAAAATTTTCACGCATTTCTTTCATCTTCTCGCGTGAGATTTCGTCATATTCAGCCTGGGTGACCTTCTTGCCTTTACTCGGTGCTTTAATTTCAATTTTTTCTTTTGGATTCATGGTAATTTTTGAACAAACAATAGTGGTCACATCATCGCTTACGGCCAAGATAAGGCCCGGTAGGCCCCAATAACCCGAAGGACCCTGATTTATAGGAATTTCCGGTGTGTACCATGCAACGATAGAAACCTCTTTCTCGATGAACTCCTCTTCCCTATTTTCCTCTTCCTTGTTGTCATTACCCCGCCTTCTGAAAATGGCTCGCATATTGGGGCGCTTTACGGTTTTGACCGCAGTAGCCTTAAATGCAGTATAGTTACCAATCTGTTTGGTATCACTTTCCATCTTCCAATCTAATTTTTCAAGACTATCTTCTATTAAGAATATTTTTCCGAAAAGTTCATTTTTGACCAGGTATTTTTCCTCCTTAATATTTTTATACAAATCGCCGCCGGCACTTCCCATGGCACCAAAACGACCTCCTCGACCACCTCTATCATTGCCGGGCTGATCCAGCTTTTCCACCTCCTCATATATCGATTCCGTCGCATTGAACGCCAGCTCATAAGTTCGCTCATTCGCCTTTTTCATACGCTCCATGATTTCTTTCTTTCGGTCTTCCGGCATTTGCCTATTGCCAAAATCCATATCTACTTGGGTCTTACTTTCGTAAGTCGCATTTCCTTGAAAATCTTGTGAAAGACCTACATGCACGGAAAAAAGTAAAAGAAGGAGCGTGAATATTCTATTTTTCATCTTTTGATTTTTATTTTATTAGGCTTTTTATGAACTCTTCATTCCATTTATGATCTCACATTATGAAGACTTGTTTCATGTTATGAATTCATAACTATGCGGTTGGACTGTTTTAAAAGCAATAGGTTTAATAGCCCGTTGAAAAAATTCAAAATATCTTGCTTCCATTTTTTTTCTTGTTATTCTGGTAAAGGTTTTTACTTCCTATAGTTATCTTGTATCTTGTACTCCCCATAAACTAAATTGAAAAAACACTAATCATAAATCTGAATACCCTATGCATATTGCTGTTGCTGGAAATATTGGTGCCGGTAAGACTACTTTGACAAGACTTTTGGCCAAACATTATAATTGGGAAGCGCATTTTGAAGAGGTTGTCGACAATCCGTACCTAGACGATTTTTACAATCAAATGGAGCGATGGAGCTTTAACCTACAGATCCATTTTCTTAATCACAGGTTCCGGCAAATCTTAAAAATCAGGGAGAGCGGTAAAAGCATTATTCAAGATCGTACCATATACGAAGATGCCTTTATTTTTGCCCCGAACCTACATGCAATGGGATTGATGACCAATCGTGATTTTACGAACTATTCGAGTCTTTTTGAACTTATGGAGAGTTTGGTACAACCACCCGACCTTCTAATTTACTTGAGAAGCAGTATCCCCAATTTAGTCAATCAGATCCATAAAAGGGGGAGGGAATATGAAAACTCTATTTCCATCGACTACCTGAGCCGTTTGAATGAACGCTACGAGGCGTGGGTTCATGGTTACGAAAAAGGAAATCTGTTGATCGTAAATGTTGACAACTTAAATTTTGTCGACAATCCTGAAGACCTTGGTATTGTCATCAATAAAATCGACGCGGAAATCAACGGTTTATTTTAGAACAGGGAGACCTACCCCTTTCAGAACTTTGCGAATTCTAGATAAAACCATTTTCACGGGCGTGTTCGATAGCCTGCTCGCTATTTTCGACCAATAAGACCGGAGTTGTTTTGTATGCTTCGAACAAACCCCTGATTCTTGTCATTTTCTTTTGATGTGTAACGCTCCTCAAGTAAATAGCCAATATTCTATCTGGGTGGGCTTGTGCTATTTCAATATAGATATCGGCATCATGCTCCCCACTATCACCGATCAGTATAAAAGACAGCTCTGGGTATGTTTTTAAGATATTGATGATTTCCTTTTGCTTTTGAGGTTTCTCCGATGCTGTTTTCCGTTGGAAGATGGTTGAAAAACTTCTCAATAAAATCGGTCCTTTGGGAAAATTATTCTCCTTTAAAAAGAATTCCAAGTACCGATATAAATTCCACGGACTGTGACTCACATAAAATATAGGGTTAACCCCTTTCCCTGTCTTGCCCCGATGCAGAAGATGATAGAAGTTCGCAGCACCCTTTAATGGGGAACGACTACCGGCATTCTTAAAAAAAGTATTGAATACGGCCCGCCATTTCAAAAAAGAAGCAACCCCAGTATGTATGATAGTATCATCTATGTCACTAATTACCCCATATTCAGCTTTCTTCGAGGGAATCAAAACTTCCCCCGGAAAACGATTCTGATGCAATATTTCCCGTTTTAAAGAAGTATCATTATACGAAATCTCATAGGGCAACCACCCTTCTTCATTGGTTAGTGCCCTCAGATTTTCAGAAGGCTCGTCCAAAAGATAATACCCGTCATTGTCGGTCATTCCTACTACCGTTCTACCATCGGGCAATCTTAGCGTCAGACCGGTATTGCGAACCTCATCGGTTCCAAACCGTTTCCACGTATTGATGATTAGCTTGAGAATTCCTTTTTCCGCCAGGCCAATCTGTTCATCTTCAAGGGCCCTACCACGGGCGTATATATGTGTATCAGTGCCATAACACTGAAAAGCAATGATCTGTAGCTTATCTTTTTTGTTGAAAAATACCATTACATCAAATATAGAAATAAGACATTAGACTTGACACCAACTGCCACCAACTTTCCCTTCTTAAAACAGCATTCCATTTGACGGCCTTTCCCTGTTCGTCTTTTTGCGTGAATTTCACTCGATCAAAACGCCAGTTCCCTCATTGCTCCTTTTACTGGGTACAACTACATCATACATTTATCACAGCAAAACAGCAACCAACGGCGCAATTATCTTTTATGAACTTTAAATTTTAATAAAATGGAACCAAAAAAGAACCCAACAAAGGACTTGAACAACAAAAGTGGACTTTATTTCGTAATCGGGTTATGTCTCGTTATGCTGCTCACCTATGTGGCATTGGAGTGGAAAACCTATAACAATATGCACGGTTACGACATTTCATTGAATGTAGCCGATGAATTAACCGAGGAAGTTCCCATTACCGTACAAATAAAAACCCCGCCACCTCCACCACCTATTCCTACACCGGTTATCATCGATGTGGTAGAAGACGACACAGAAGTTGAAGAAACGATAATCGAATCTACCGAAACCGACCAAGAAGAAGCAATCGAAGTACTCGATGTGGTGGTTGAAGAAGACGAAGAACTTCTAGAAGTATCTTTTTTGGTTATTGAAGATGTTCCTGTTTTTCCAGGATGCGAAAAGGAAAAGAACAAGGGTCAGGAAGCTATGCGTGCTTGTTTTCAAGAAATGATGAACAAGCATATCAGTAAAAATTTTCGTTATCCTGAAATGGCACAAGAAATGGGAATTCAAGGAAGGGTCAGCGTCATGTTCGACATTCAAAAAGATGGAAGCATCGGCAATATACGTATGCGCGGACCGGATAAAAGCCTCGAAACCGAAGCTGGGCGTATCATCGGAAAACTACCCCAAATGACTCCTGGTAAACAACGGGGTATCCCCGTACGGGTTCCGTTCAGCATGCCCATTAATTTCAAATTACAATAATCGAAGACAGTTACCTTTCAGTGGTGGTTCGAATCAAAAATGCCATGATTCGGGCCATAACCACATGATCAACAAACCCGCGATAATAGAAATTCCGAAAGAAATGAAAATCCATTTTGCCAATTGTCTCGTACCCAAGACTGCGGCCATTATTCCCTTAAATAACAAATTGGCCAACGAAGCCAGTAAAATAAGTTTCCACCCCGTGTCAGTATTGAGTCCGCCATTTTTCATTAGTTGCGAGAGCGAAAGTGTAATAGCGTCTACATCGGTCAGCCCACTAACGATGGCGACCGCATATAAGGCATCTTTCCCAAATTCTTTTTCAGTAAAGGCCACTGCCAACAGTATTAGTCCGTATAAAAGACCAAAAACCAGGGCACTTTTGAATTGAGCCGGATTTTCAGGTTCAGGCATGGTCTCATCAGTGCTCTCTCTATTTATCAAATAAAATAAACCGATACAAATACTTCCCATCAAAAGGAATTGGACGGCCAAAGGAAGAATAATCTGAGGTAATTTCTCTGGTATAACAATGCCTACCTCAATAAGCACTCGAACCAAAGCAATGGCCGAAGCCGTCGTAATGATAAACGCCGCCATTTTATCAAGGGCCTTCGTATTTTTGGTTTTTCGTGCGTAACTAACGGTGGTTGCGGTACTACTAATCAACCCTCCCAATATACCATTGGAGATGATTCCTGTTTTTTTGCCAACAAATTTGTAAATAAAATATCCGATTACACTAATACCCACTATTAAGACCACCATAAGCCAAATGTTATGTAGATTCAAAACATCTAAAGGGCCGAAAGTCTTATTTGGCAAGATAGGCAGTACAATTAAAGAAATACCCACAAACGTCATTATGGCCGTCAGATCTTTATCCTTTAATTTATCTATAAAACTATGCAGATGCTCTTTTACATATAAAAGTACGGCCATTGCTCCACCAACGATAATTCCAATGATTTGACTTCCAAGAACCAAATAGGCACTAATGGCAAACATCAATAGCACGGCTACTTCGGTAGTCTGACCGACATCGGGATCCGTTAGCTTTTTTAATTTGATAACATTGGCAGTTACTAGTAGGGCGGTGAGGGCCAAGCCAAATACGGGTATAATAAAAGGGTTGCCCAGATCACGGGATAGAAACCCAGCGATTACACCCAAAACGGCAATCAATGTAAACGTTCTTACACCGGCCATTTTATTATCGGCATGTTCTCGCTGAAGTCCTACTAAGAGCCCCAACCCGAAGGCTATGCCCAACGTTGTAATATCTTTATAGTCCATTTAGTTCCAATATACTATAAATCAATAAAAAAACCCCGGCAGTTCCGCCAGGGTTAATTCCTTTTTTTGACTCAAAAAATATAAAAATTGGCTTTATCCGCTATTTTTTGATGTCTATCCTTTCTATGGTAACCTTATTATTTTCACCATTCGTTTTGATTGTAGCATTCTCAAAGGCGATTAATTGGTCTTTTACCTCCGCTTGCGTTCCTTTAAAGGTCTTTTCATCAATTACCTTCTGGCCATTCACCACAGTCGAATAGGCTATAGTCGCCTCGGCCAAATCGGGATTATCGACATTCATTTCAATTTGAATTTCGTTTGTATTTTCATTAACCCCCATACCATCAACATTCAAAGCGACACTTGGCGCTATGACCAAGGCAACAACCGACATTAATTTTAAAAGAATGTTCAAAGAAGGCCCCGAAGTATCTTTAAAGGGATCACCTACAGTATCACCAACTACAGCCGCTTTATGGGCATCGGAACCTTTACGGCCATCAGATTCGATCATTTTTTTGGCATTATCCCAAGCACCACCGGCATTAGATTGAAAGATGGCCATTAAAACTCCACAGGTTGTAACTCCGGCCAAAAGACCTCCCAACATTTCAGCACCGCCAATAAAACCAACGGCAACAGGTACCGCTATGGCCAAGAGACCAGGAAGCACCATTTCTTTAATAGAAGCTTTTGTCGAGATCGCTACACATTTATCATACTCGGCCAGTCCATCTGCCTCATCAAAAATTGCACGTTGTTCCGGTGTGGCTTTTGACATGTCTGAATCAACCGATCTCATTACCTCTAACGCTGCTTTCAATTGAGGAATATCCCTAAACTGACGTCGAACCTCTTCGATCATCGCCATTGCTGCACGACCCACAGCATTCATCGACAAAGCAGAGAATACAAAAGGAAGCATTCCACCTACTAAAAGACCTGCCATGATTTTAGGTTGAGAAACATCGATAGCCGTAACATTCGCAACTTTCATAAAAGCCGAGAATAAAGCCAAAGCGGTCAACGCGGCAGAAGCAATAGCAAAACCTTTACCAATGGCGGCAGTTGTATTACCTACGGCATCCAATTTATCGGTACGCTCACGAACTTCAGGGTCTAATTCGGCCATTTCAGCGATACCTCCGGCATTATCAGAAATTGGTCCGTATGCATCAACAGCCAATTGAATACCTGTATTGGCCAACATACCAACCGCAGCAATCGCAATACCATACAAACCTGCACAATAGTGCGAAATTAGAATTGCAGCGGCAATCAATAAAATAGGAATCATCGTAGACATCATACCAACACCCAAACCTGCAATAATATTTGTTGCGGCTCCCGTCTCAGATTGCTTTACAATTGAGTTTACTGGTTTAGTACCCGTACCGGTATAATATTCCGTAATTTTACCTACACCCAAACCAGCAATCAAACCGGCCAAAGTTGCATAAAATATACCCATTGCCCCCATTGGCAAACCTTCAACGGATTCTGGTATCAATGCAGTAATTATAAAATATGAAGCCACCACCATTAAACCGGCAGAACCAAATTCACCGATATTCAAAGCTGTTTGCGGGTTTCCACCATCTTTAACCCTTACAAAAAAGGTACCTACTATAGACATTAAAATACCGACGGCTGCCAGCACAAGTGGAAGATATACGGCTCCAAGACCAGCAAAATCAGGTGTTATAATAAACGCACCCAAGACCATGGTACCTATAATCGACCCTACATATGATTCAAAAAGGTCAGCCCCCATACCGGCAACATCCCCTACATTATCACCAACATTATCTGCAATAGTCGCAGGGTTCAACGGGTGATCCTCAGGAATTCCAGCTTCGACCTTACCTACTAAATCAGCTCCGACATCGGCGGCTTTTGTATAAATACCACCCCCAACACGTGCAAAAAGCGCTATAGAGGAAGCTCCCAGTGAGAAACCAGAAAGCACATTCAATACCAAACCCAAGTTATCGGCGCCCGGCCATATACCCTGATAGATAATAAAAAGTCCACTAAGCCCTAAAACACCTAGACCAACAACACCTAGACCCATCACCGCACCGCCGGCAAAAGCCACTTCCAACGCCTTTCCTAAACTTGTTTTAGCTGCCTGCGTAGTACGTACGTTAGCTTTAGTAGCAACACGCATACCTATGAATCCGGCTAAAGCCGAACAGATAGCACCTACTACAAATGATAAGGCCACCATACCATTTGAACCAACCTCGGAACTCCCCTTAAAAAACAAGAGAATAGCGACAGCAATTACAAAAATCGAAAGAATTTTGTATTCGGCCTTTAAAAAAGACATAGCGCCATCGGCTATATTTTTGGCAATTCGAGCCATTTTGGCATCTCCTACATCTTGTTTAGAGACCCATTTATTCTTTACAAAAACAAACAAGAGTGCCACTAGCCCAAAGGCTGGTAATAATTGAATTACTAATTCCATATGATACGTCGTTTTTAGGTTTTTTTAACGAGCCCTAATGTAGTAAAATTGAGCAGAATAAAAAAAGAGCCTCTTTTTTTTGACAAAAGAGGCTCTTAATTGGAATTTGATTTACTTATATCGTAAAAGTTCGCTTTTTTTTATGATCGCTATTTTCATAGCGCTTCACACACTCGTGATAAATTTGTATGGCTTCTTCGGCGTTGCCCCATCCACCAACATCGACCTTTTTCTTCTCTAAATCCTTATACACTTGAAAGAAATGCTCTATCTCTTTTAATCTATGCGGATTCAAGTCGCTTATATCATTATTATTGCTCCAAATTGGATCCGATACCGGAACACATATTATTTTCTCATCCGGTCCCTTTTCATCGGTCATATGGAATACCCCTATTGGTTTCACCTCCATAACGACCATAGGATAAGTAGGCTCGGTACCCATCACCAATACATCTAATGGATCATGGTCCAATGCCAAAGTTTCAGGAACAAAACCATAATCCCCGGGATACATCATAGATGAAAAGAGCATGCGATCAAATCGTATTTTATTCAATGTAAAATCGTATTCGTACTTGTTTCTACTTCCTTTAGGGATTTCGATCAATACGTCGAATGTTATTTGTTCTTTTACACTCATACTTCTTCTATTTAATAATTAAGGTTAATGTTTTCTATGTTAATATCTATGCTACTTATGTTCCTACTATCTTTTTTATACTATCTAAAAATCAAACCCAAAAGTACCGGTAACACTAAAAGGTCGTGCATTGGGGCTATCTAAATAGTTTCCTCTAAAATTAAAGTCAATGCGCAAGATTTTAAATATGTTACCGATTCCTACCGAATACTCATAATACATCTTTTCATCAGGCGCCTGCAATGGCGTATTTAGACTTGCCGGTGCACTTAAGGCAATATTCTCGTCGGACAGTTGCCCCCAAACCCCTCGCAAACCAATAATCTCTCTCAAATTTAGTTTTCGCACCAAGGGAATTCTGGAAAAAAGTCTTCCGTTAAAATTGTGTTGCAAATGCAGCGACACATAAGTGTCGGTCACAAATTCATAAAAGTCAAGGTTGGGAAAAGTACCATAATTCGAGAAAAATGTTTGGTTACCGGGTATGACATTTAAAAGCCCCAAAGGCACTTTGCCAAAAGTTTTGCCCATTTCAACCGTACTGAACAGCCGACCGAAGCCGCCCACTTGCCACGGCTGACTATACGAAAATTGAATTTTGTTATAATTGAAATCACTACCCCAAACACCATCGATACCACGGGTATAATTTAAAAGCAAGGTACTGTAATTATCGTTCATGCCCCTGCGCTCGACACCGTAACCGATGGTTTTTCGACCAGGCGTATAAATCATCAGGGCATTAAAATCGAACTGTCTTATTTCAGAAGATATTCCCGTTCCTGACGTAGGGTCGACATAATCTAGGCTAAAATCATCGGGCAAAGCCGAACTCAGAGTACGAAAAGTACTGCCCACCCCAATGCGCACATTGGTCCATGGCTCCATTTCAATACCGAAGGTACTCAGGTTAATTTTCGTCAACCTATTGTTTGCCCCCACTGTCACCAATGATGACGAAGCAATACTACGCCCCAACACATCGTTGGTCGCCGTGAGACTTACACCCAGTTGTTCAATATCACTACGGTTACCGCCAGAAATGATCAAGCGGCTTTTGCGATCCAACAAAAACTTACCAGAAATACCGTGCTTGACCTTATGATCGGTAAAACCGTAAGCCATATACCCTTCTAAGCGCCAAGGATCATTTTCTCCATAATATGTTCTTAGGCCGGCCCGTACACGCGGACCTTCTGCCTGATTGTACCCAAAAACGTCGTATACGGATCCGATATCCATATTCCATTTATCTATTTCTACATAACCCGAACCCAATATGCTTACGATATTATAATACGATTTAAACTTGGGAACCGTCTTGAGTGTGTCTAAAAGCTGATAAATGCCCTTCTCATCACTATTAAGGTCTTCCAATCTATTCTTTTGCCAAAAAGCATCATCTTTCACCACTAAATTGGGGTCATACGGGTTGCCAATCGCTTTATAGAACTCTTTTGGTTTCTCTTCGTCAAAAGTGTAACTGTCATATACGGTTGTTCGTTTCCCATAAACACCCCGGGACTCTTCTTTTTTCTGAAAACTAAAATCACTAAGCATATAATCCCTTTTTAAGAGAAAAATGGAATCGTTGACCACATCGAAATCTTGTTCGATATAGATTTCCTTAACCCAGTTGATATTAGCACTCTTGGTGACCTGTAGATTGATATTTTTTATGGCAAAGGTTGAGTCGTTGACCCAAAAATCACCTTTAAATGTCAGTTCGTTTTTACGTCGCGGATAATACACAATATTATAGCACCATTTGTCTTCGATAAAGGCACTATCCCTCAACGCGTAGTTGTAAGTATCTACCCCCGTTCGTGATAACGGACTCGTAAAACTCTTATCAAAAAACTTTAGGTAATTATCATAAATATCATAATCTTGGTACAAATCTGCGACGAAGGCGATAATTGCCTGATTGTTGTCAAAACCGGAATTTTTGTTTCCGATAACCTCTTCTTTTTCCTCATTGATAAGGTTATCACCATGAACTTTCGAAAAAGTCTCGTTAAGAAAGATGGGGAGATAGGTTTTACCTGTTATCCGAGAGGTATCTAAATCTTGAAAAACAAATTCAAGTCCCTTAAATATCTTTCGCTTCATTAAAGCACTATCGATAGTATTCAGGTCGAACTCTATCTTTTCGTACTTGTCAAAGGCGTATTGTTTGAATTTCCGAACCCCATTTTCCCGTTTTTTCGCCCAAATCTTTCGCAAGATATCGACCGCAGGGTTGTTCTTTTTCGATTGTTTTCCTGATATCAGCACCACCTCATCTAACTGCTCCGTCGATTCTTTCAGACTAATTTTCATGTCATAGGTCACCTTGGCAGTAAGGTCGACTTCTTGACTCTCATATCCTATAAAAGAAATCAACAATACGTCATGCGCATTGTCAGACTCCATATAAAACCGGCCATTGTCATTTGTGATGGTTCCTTCGGAAGAATTCTTAAAAAGAACGTTGGCAAAGGCCACAGGCTGCCCGTTTTCGTCTAAAACGATACCACCCACTTTTGTTTGGCCCAAGGCAACTGCAGCAATTAAAAGTATAAATGGAAGAATCAGTTTCTTCATCAAAAATAGGTTGTCTGTTCTGTTATTCAAATACTGTTCCAATAAAAAAAGCTTCGCCAACATTTGGTCGGCGAAGCATATTTTGGTTTACAAATTTGCCTACCTTATTTATACATTACTTTTTTAACAGCTTCGACTACATCGGTATAACTAGGCAACCATTCTTCCAATAACACTGGGGAATAAGGCGCGGGCGTGTCTGCAGTATTTATTTTAATAATGGGCGCATCCAGATAATCAAAGGCATTTGACTGAACATGATAGGTAATCTCCGTAGCTACATTGCCAAAAGGCCAAGCTTCTTCCAAAATCACCAATCGATTTGTCTTTTTGACCGATTTTAAAACCATCTCATAATCCAGAGGTTTTACCGTTCTCAAATCAATTATTTCACAGCTAATATTGTCTTTGGCCAATTCATCGGCAGCCTTATCGGCTTCCTTAATAATTTTTCCAAAAGAAACGATGGTAACATCTGTACCTTCCCTACGAATATCCGCGACCCCTAAAGGAATGGTATAATCCCCTTCTGGAACTTCTCCTTTATCTCCGTACATCTGTTCCGATTCCATAAAAATGACCGGATCATTATCACGAATCGCCGCTTTCAACAATCCTTTTGCATCTGCCGGATTCGATGGCACTACGACTTTTAAACCCGGACAGTTGGCGTACCAACTCTCGAAAGCTTGGGAATGTGTCGCAGCCAATTGGCCCGCAGAGCCCGTTGGCCCCCTAAAAACTATCGGACAGGGAAACTGCCCTCCCGACATTTGTCGAATTTTGGCGGCATTGTTGATAATCTGATCGATACCTACCAAGGCAAAGTTGAATGTCATAAACTCGATAATGGGTCTATTGCCGCCCATCGTAGAACCTACGCCAATACCGGCAAAACCAAGTTCGGCAATAGGTGTATCAATTACCCGATCGGGGCCAAACTCGTCCAACATCCCCTTAGAGGCCTTATAAGCACCATTATATTCGGCAACTTCCTCACCCATTAAATAGATGCTCTCGTCATTTCTCATTTCTTCCGACATCGCTTCCGCTATGGCTTGTCTAAACTGTAGTGTCTTCATTTATATTTGGTTGTCCTTGTCAAACATTAATTCTCAGAATGCTAGCAAAAATAGCAAAATATCTATCAAAACACCGAGTGAAGGAATTAAAAAAATCCATATAATTTATTATGCATGCATAGTATTTTTTAAAAAGTTTGACTATCTTAGCTGCATTCATTTTAAGTCTTAAATATATACTATGAAAATATTAGTGTGCATAAGTAACGTTCCGGACACTACTTCAAAAATAAATTTCACCGATGGTGATACAAAATTTGATGCAAACGGTGTGCAATTCGTAATCAATCCCAATGACGAATTCGGGTTGACACGCGCCATGTGGTTCAAAGAAAAACAAAGTGCTACCGTTCACGTAGCGACTGTCGGCGAAGCCACGGTAGAGCCTACCATGCGTAAGGCTTTAGCTATCGGGGCCGATGAAGCCATACGGATAAATGCAGTGCCTACCGACGGCTTTTTTGTAGCCCAACAATTGGCCGATGTGGTCAAAAATGGCGATTACGACCTTGTAATCGCAGGTCGTGAGTCCATCGATTACAATGGCGGCATGGTTCCTGGTATTTTGGCCACCTTGCTTGGCATGAATTTCGTAAACACCTGTACAAATTTAGAAATCGATGGCACGAACGCCACCGCTATTCGTGAAATAGATGGCGGAAAGGAAAAAATAGCCACTACCCTGCCCCTTGTCATCGCGGGACAAAAGGGATTGGTCGAAGAAAGCGATTTACGTATTCCGAACATGCGCGGTATTATGATGGCCCGAAAAAAGGCCTTGAATGTTGTGGAACCGACGGAAGCTACAAAAGCAACAGAAGACACCAAATTTGAAAAGCCTGCCCCAAAAGGCACGGTTAAACTTGTTGATGCGGATAACATTGACGAGCTGATAGACTTGCTTCACAATGAAGCAAAAGTCATTTAATTCTATATAAATACAATTACAAGTGCTGCTTGCCGAGCAATTTTCAGGAAAGAACACTTGCTAATCAAAATTTTATAAACCTATGTCAGTTTTAGTATATACAGAATCAGAAAACGGAAAGTTCAAGAAGAATGCCCTAGAGGTAGCATCTTATGCGAGTGCGGTTGCCAAGGCGATGGGTTCTTCCGCTACGGCCATATCGTTCAATACCTCAGAAAATGATGATTTGGGCAATTATGGTATTTCAAAAGTACTCAACGTCACAAATGAAAACTTGAACACCTTTACTGCTTTGGCCTATGCCGATGCCCTCGCGCAAGCAGCGGAAAAAGAAGGGGCAACGGTAATCATTGTCAGTTCGAGTGCAAACTCCAAATTTTTGGCGCCTATTTTGACGGCTAAATTAAAGGCGGGTTATGTACCCAATGTGGTTGCGGCCCCGGAAAGTATTAGTCCGTTTGTAGTAAAACGAACGGCTTTTAGTAATAAAAGTTTCACATTTACCCAAGTCAACACAGAAAATAAAGTTATCGGCCTATCGAATAATGCTTTCGGTTTGGTAGAAGACAAAGTGGCTCTTACCGTTGAAGATTTCACCCCTAGTATCAATGATGAAAGTTTTGCCGTTAAATCGGTAGAAGTCGACAAAGTTGCTGGCAAGGTGACCATAGCCGATGCCGATATCGTTGTTTCCGGTGGTCGTGGTTTAAAGGGTCCTGAAAATTGGGGTATGATCGAAGAATTGGCCGATGTGCTGGGTGCGGCCACGGCATGTTCCAAGCCTGTCTCCGATATGGGTTGGAGACCGCACGGGGAACACGTAGGGCAAACAGGGAAACCTGTTGCCAGTAATTTGTATATCGCAATTGGCATATCGGGAGCCATTCAGCATTTGGCCGGAGTAAGCGCCTCAAAGGTAAAAGTAGTCGTCAATAGCGATCCTGAAGCACCGTTTTTCAAGGCTGCGGACTACGGAATTGTAGGAGATGCCTTCGAAATTGTACCTAAACTCACTGAAAAATTAAAGGAATTTAAAGCCCAAAACGCTTAATTTTTGTTAATTTACGCCCTTAAAGGGCTGTTCAAATAATTGGTCATCCCTTTTTTTGAACAGCCTTTTTTGGTTTATAGCGAGATATGAGTCTAGTCAGATTAAAAATTAAAGGGATATCGTACAGTCAGACACAGAATGGTGCCTACGCCCTTATTTTGAATGAAGTGGAAGGCGATCGAAAGCTTCCTATCGTTATTGGTGCCTTCGAAGCCCAATCCATTGCCATTGCCTTGGAAAAGGAAATCAAGCCGCCACGGCCGCTGACCCATGACCTTTTTAAAAATTTCGCAGATCGTTTCGATATTGTTGTAAAGCAAGTGATTATTCATAAACTGGTCGACGGTGTCTTCTATTCGAGTATTATATGTGAACGCGATAAAATCGAGGAGATAATCGATGCCAGAACCAGTGACGCCATTGCTTTGGCCCTCCGTTTCAATGCACCGATTTTTACGTACAAAACTATATTGGACAAAGCAGGTATTTTTCTGAAGTTTTCCTCCAAGGAGAAAGACAAGGAAAAGGAAGAAAGCGATGACAGCATCATGGTAGATGAAATTCTACAAGAAGGCGAAACCGTTGAAATCGATAACGACCCCTCAGGTGCCTATAAAGAACTTAATCTCGAAGAACTGCATAAAGAATTGGAAAAAGCGGTCGCCAATGAAGATTACGAAAAGGCAGCCAAACTTAGGGACGAAATATCAAAACGCAACTAGCTTGCCGTGCCTTGTAATAAAAAACATTCCTTGGCATAAATAATGAGTTTTAATTTTTTTTTGGATTTCGAGCTATTTTAGCCCCAGTACAATTTTGACACAAACAGATCAAAAAAAATAGATTTTAAGGCCTCGTTCAAAGGGCCCACTCAACCAATCGTCTTTTATGAAATCCCTTCCCTGGTTTTTTCTGTTTCCCCTTTTTATAGCATCTCCTTCCATAGCACAAACCACTAGCCTTCAAGATACGCTAAGCACTACCATCAATGCGACAACGATTATCAACGACATGGGCTCCTCTGAAATTATAGCGAACCAAGGTTTCTCCATTGATAGCCTATGGCGTGGCATTCTGGGCATGGGGGTGCTTATTTTAATCTCGTTTCTCTTTAGTTCGAACAGAAAAGCCATTAATTGGAAAACCGTCGGAATCGGGTTGACATTGCAATTGTTGATTGCCATCGGTGTCTTAAAAGTTCCCTTTGTAAAACTCATTTTTGAAAGTATCGGAAAGGTTTTCGTCAGTGTGTTGGATTATACCCGGGCAGGAAGTAAATTTCTGTTCGAGGGCCTTGTCGTCGACATGGATACCTTCGGCTTTATTTTCGCCTTTCAGGTGTTGCCGACCATTATATTTTTCTCCGCGTTGACCTCGGTATTGTTCTATCTAGGGGTCATTCAAAAAGTAGTACGCGGACTCGCATGGTTGTTAACCAAATCATTGGGCATCTCGGGCGCGGAAAGCCTCAGTATTGCCGGTAACATATTTTTGGGTCAGACCGAAGCCCCTTTATTGATCAAGGCTTATCTCGAAAAAATGAACAAATCGGAAATCTTATTGGTCATGATCGGGGGTATGGCTACCGTCGCCGGGGCGGTATTGGCGGCCTATATCGGATTTTTAGGGGGTGATGACCCTGCCCTTCGATTGACTTTTGCCAAACATTTATTGGCCGCTTCGGTCATGGCGGCACCCGGGGCGATCGTTGTCTCGAAAATTCTATATCCGCAAACGGAAGCAATCGATACCAATGTAAAGGTATCTACCGAAAAAATTGGCGCCAATATATTGGATGCCATTGCCAACGGTACTACCGAGGGACTCAAATTGGCTGTAAACGTCGGTGCCATGCTCTTGGTATTTGTGGCGTTTATTGCCATGCTGAACGGCATTTTCGGTTGGGTCGGTGATTGGACCTCTCTCAACGGGTGGATTGCCAAAAACTCTATGTACGAACAATTATCGTTAGAGGCGATATTAGGAACTATTTTCGCTCCGTTGATGTGGTTGATCGGGGTGGCCAAAGAAGATATATTATTGATGGGCCAGCTCTTAGGCATCAAATTGGCGGCCAGTGAATTTATCGGCTATATTCAATTGACCGAATTAAAGAACGTGCTCAGTACCACCCATTTTACCTATAATAAATCGGTGATCATGGCCACCTATATGCTTTGCGGCTTTGCCAACTTTGCTTCTATCGGCATACAGATCGGTGGTATCGGCTCCCTGGCCCCCGGCCAACGCAAGACCCTTTCTGAATTTGGTATGCGCGCCGTTTTGGGCGGATCTATCGCCTCTTTGCTTTCGGCTACGATTGCGGGAATGATTTTGGGGTAAAACAAAGGTGAAGGGCCCTAGGTAATGGGTTGACTAAATGGGCCAAATATGAGGAACTTTAGAGAACTTGAGGTTTGAAAAGAAGCCCGGAAGTTGGTAAAGGATGTCTATTTGATTACAAAATTATTACCGGATGAAGAAAAATACGGACTCACATCACAGATAAACAGGTGCGCCGTTTCTATTCCCGCGAATATAGCCGAGGGCTCGGCGAAATATTCCCAAAAAGACTTTGTTCGTTTTTTACAGATTAGCCTAGGGTCGGCCTATGAATTGGAATCGCATTTAATACTATGTTCCGATTTAGATTTTATTGATGCCAAAACCGGATCAATGATAATACGTGATATACAATTACTTCAAAAAAGAATCGCCGCCTTAATAAAATACAACTCCAAACCTTAACCTTTCTACTTTTACCCATTTACCTTTCCCCCCTTCACCTTTCACCTTTCACCCTTCACCCTTTACCCTTTACCTTAACCCTCTCCCCTTTACCTTTCACCTTTCACCCTTCACCTTTCACCCTTCACCCTTTACCCTTTACCTTTCACCCTTTCCCCTTCACCTTTACCCTTCACCTTTCACCCTTTACCCTTCACCTTTTACCCTTCACCCTTTACCCTTTACCCTTCCACCCTTCACCCTTTACCCTTTTCACCCTAAAACACTTCGTTAATAAATTCTGAAAACTCCCTTTCGACCACAGCACCTATAACTACCTGAATCTCGTAATTTTACAGTACTAAAAAGCAGTTGGCTTCTAGCCTATTTTGACATATTATAGATATTGATCAATGATTATATACAATTGTTGGCAGTAATTAAGAAAATGAAACAAAAAATAGATACAATCAATAAAACTGAATATCAAGAAGTAGTAAGCGTTTGGGAATCTTCAGTTAGAGCAACCCATCACTTTTTGAAAGAAGAAGACATTGAGTATTTCAAACCTTTGATTTTAAACACGTATTTGGATGCTGTTGAATTAAGGTGTGTAAGGAACAATGAGAATAAAATTGTTGGTTTCCTTGGTGCTGCAGAACAGAGTTTAGAAATGCTATTTATTGACCCTGAACATCGAGGAAAAAAAATTGGCAAAACATTATTAGACTACTCAATTGACAATTTAAATGTTACCAAGGTTGACGTTAATGAACAGAATGAACAAGCAGTTGGATTTTACAAACATTGTGGTTTTCAAGTAGTAGATCGCTCTGAATTGGATTCCTCTGGAAAACCTTATCCAACCTTACATATGAAATTGAAAAGTAAAACTACTGCCGACACGGTGTATAAAACATAGCTAATAAATGCTTAGCCGAAAGGTTTGGCTATATTTATGTGGGTCGCCAAATTTTTAATTTGGCTTTTAAAAGAGAAACTTTAAACCAAAATATAAAAATTCGGCTCTCTGTTAATCCGAAAAGTTAGTGTTATTTTTCACACTACGTTACATACACAAACACGTTGGGCACAAGCTAAAAAACAACTATATTAACGAGTGATCGAACAAAAAATAACGATAAAATACATACTCACAGGAATAATCATTGTGATTCTCACATGGATAATTCACGAATTTGCCCATTGGCTAACAAGCGAATCATTGGGCTATGATACCATAATGAGATTGAATGGAACATCTTCTGTAAGCGGAGAAGGCCCGACAGATATACATAAAATCATGATTTCAGCATCAGGGCCGATTATAACAATCTTTCAAGGACTAATTGCATTTGTCTTTCTTAAACAAAGTCATTGGAACAAACCTGTTTATCTGTTCTTATTCACAGCATTTTATATGCGAATTTTTGCGGGAATAATGAATTTTATCAATCCAAACGATGAAGGTCGTATCAGTGCGTTCTTGGAAATTGGAACATTCACTTTGCCGATTCTTGTGAGCGGAATTTTATTTTTTATGGTTTATAAAGTATCGACAAAATATAAGCTCACTGGAAAATTTCAACTTTGGACAACTATTATAATTATGGTAGCAAGTTCAGTTTTGATACTTTCTGACCAATTTTTGGGAATAAGAATTATATAGAGCCTTGAACAAACCATAGGGCAAGCTAGCACACAAAAATGTACAACTGTTCGAAAGGCTTTTAAAATAAAAAGATAAAAACAAAAAAATTGGCTACAAGCTAAACCGTTAATAGCATAAAAACTTGATTTAATGAAAAAGAACCTATTCACAATACTAACACTTTTAGTGGCCTTTCAATTTAGTACCGCACAAACGGAGCGCCTACAATGGCTTGACCTCGAATTGTCAAACTATGAATATCCGTATGCCGTTTCTACTGTAGCCTTAACAATACAGGAGCAAGATTTAAAAATGGCCTATATGGATGTTAAACCCGAAAATTACAATGGAAAAAACATCGTACTTTTTCACGGTAAAAATTTTAATGGCGCCTATTGGAAAACGACGATCGAAGCGTTGAGCAAAGAAGGGTTTCGCGTAATTGTACCCGACCAAATCGGATTTGGAAAATCTTCAAAACCAGCGCATTTCCATTACACCTTTCAACAACTTGCAGAAAATACAAAAGCACTTCTTGACACTTTAAACATCAAGAAAACGGCCATTCTGGGCCATTCTATGGGCGGTATGCTGGCTACGCGTTTTACCTTAATGTATCCCGATACAGCTGAAAAATTGATATTGGAAAATCCTATTGGCCTTGAGGACTGGAAACTAAAAGTACCTTATAAACCTGTACAGTGGTGGTACAACAACGAGCTTAAAAAAAATTATGACGGCATTAAAAAATATCAATTGGTCAATTATTACGACAACAAATGGAAACCTGAATACGATCAGTGGGTGAACTTATTGGCGGGTTGGACATTAAATTCAGACTACGAAAGAATTGCTTGGAATGCCGCACTCACGTATGATATGATTTTCACCCAGCCCGTTGTCTACGAATTTAAAAATATCGCTGCTCCCACACTTTTAATTATTGGCACTAGGGATAGAACTGCACTCGGAAAACCTTTGGTTTCCGATAAGGTGAGAAAAACAATGGGACTATATGATGAATTGGGCAAACGAACTCAAAAAGAAATTCCGAATGCCCAGTTAGTGGAATTAGAAAACGTGGGCCATTTACCGCATATTGAAAAGTTTGATAGTTTTATAAACCCATTAATTGAATTTTTAAAAGAACAATAACTTTTGCTTGCCATATTTAGCTGCCATTGGCTTAAGTGATTTAACCAGGTTGACGAGTACAATACAACAAGCATTACTATTGCGGATGAAGGCAAATGAGTCAAAACAGAACATTCGAAACCAAAAGATTACTCATCAAAGCGACTTCTGAAGAAGATGCCGCATTAATTTATCAATTGCTAAATACACCCAAGTTTATCGAAAACGTAGGAGATAGAAAAATCAATTCCATAGAAGCGGCCCAAAAATATATTCAGCTAAAAATGCTGCCACAATTACAAGAGCTCGGGTTTTCAAGTTATACGTTGATTACAAAGGCTGATGGTATTAAAATTGGCACCTGTGGACTTTATAACAGAGACGGAGTCGATGGCATTGATATCGGTTTTGGCCTTTTACCGCAATATGAAGGAAAAGGATTTGCTTTTGAAGCCGCTACTGAAATAAAGAACATGGCATTCACCGAATTTGGACTTAAAACCATTAGTGCCATCACCACAAAGACCAATATAGGGTCTCAAAAGCTTTTGGAAAAACTTGGCCTAAAATTAATTGGAACAACAAAAATTCCAAATGATAATAAAGAATTACTTTTATATAAAATTGAAAAAGAAAGCATCGTAAAATGAAACAATACCACGACTTACTCAAACATGTTCTAGAAAACGGCAACCAAAAAGGAGACCGTACCGGCACAGGTACCCTAAGCGTTTTTGGCCATCAAATGCGTTTTGACCTGAGCGAGGGCTTCCCCATGGTGACCACCAAAAAACTGCACTTAAAGTCCATCGTCTATGAACTGCTGTGGTTTTTAAAGGGAGATACCAATATTGGGTATTTACAGGAAAACGGTGTACGCATCTGGAACGAATGGGCCGATGAAAACGGCGATTTGGGTCCCGTTTATGGGCACCAATGGCGCAACTGGAACGGTGATGAGATCGACCAGATCAAAGAAGTGGTGCATGCCTTAAAAACCAACCCGAACAGTCGGCGTATGTTGGTATCGGCCTGGAACCCTAGTGTGTTGCCCGATACCTCAAAATCGTTCGCCGAGAATGTTGCCAATGGCAAAGCGGCACTTCCGCCTTGCCATGCTTTTTTCCAGTTTTATGTGGCCGACGGCAAATTGTCTTGTCAATTGTATCAACGCAGTGCCGACATCTTTTTAGGTGTGCCGTTTAATATTGCTTCCTATGCCCTCTTTACGATGATGATGGCACAGGTTTGCGGATACGAGTCGGGCGAATTTATACATACGTTTGGCGATGCCCATATCTACAACAACCATATGGAACAGGTGGAATTGCAATTAAGCCGTGAACCGCGGCCGTTGCCTAAAATGATATTGAATCCTGAAGTAAAAGACATTTTCGATTTTACGTTCGGTGATTTTACTTTGATGGATTATAATCCCCACCCCCATATCAAAGGCATTGTAGCAGTGTAAAAATGTAAACTCCTATCTCCCCTCTTTTTCAAAGAGGGGAATGAATCCCGCGTAACGCAGTTCAGCGGGAGAAAGGGGAGTTTGTTTAGCAATTCTAGATAGATAATTCTAAGCTAACCCTCCGACTTTACCTGCGGTAAACCCACCTCCCTTTCAAAAAGGGAGGAGCTATCCAGGATTTAAACTCTTAGTAAAATAGTACATCTATGTGCTCCCCTCTTTTTCAAAGAGGGGTGTCCGCACCCAAGCGGACGGGGAGTTAAAGACCTAGACTTGTCCGACTACCTTCATGTGAAAATCCGGGATTCCAACCCTCCGACTTTACCTGCGGTAAACCCACCTCCCTTTCAAAAAGGGAGGAGTTATCCCAGATTTAAATTCTTAGCCAAATAGCACATCTATGTGCTCCCCACTTTTTCAAAGAGGGGTGTCCGCCCAAGCGGACGGGGAGTTAAACACCTAGACTTGTCCGACTACCATCATGTAAAAATCTGGGACCCGAACCCTCCGGCTTTACCTGCGGTAAACCCACCTCCCTTTGAAAAAGGGAGGAGCTGCTCCGGATTCAAATTCTCAGTAAAATAGCAAATCTATGTGCTCCCCTCTTTTTCAAAGAGGGGTGTCCGCCCAAGCGGACGGGGAGTTGAAGACCTAGACTTGTCCGACTACCTTCATGTGAAAATCCGGGATTCCAACCCTCCGACTTTACCTGCGGTAAACCCACCCCGGATTCAAATTCTTAGTAAAATAGCACATCTATGTGCGCCTCTCTTTTTTCAAAGAGGGGTGTCCGCACTCAAGCGGACGGGGAGTTAAATTTTCAAACCCTACCGTTTTAATTCACGTACCAAAACAAAGAACCTCGGGAAATCGATAGATTTCCCGAGGTTCTTAGATTTTATCCCCAGTGGTTATTGCATTTTATGGCAAAAGACTATTCAGAGAACGCTTCGAATCGTCCATCCAAATCGGCTTTATCCAAATTCTTGCTAGCCACGATAATTCGGTGCTTGAAAGTAGTGCTTTCCCCTTTGTCCAATTCAAAGTTCAACTCCTCTTTGCCATCACTAAAAACTGCCTGTCCCAACGGATTGGCAGCGAAAAGTCCGTAACCACGGGAGTGCCAGTAGGTCGGATAACCGACATTCGATTTGTTATCCAAAATCACAAGTGAGATATGTTCATCTCCAATTTTCGACCTAAGATTCACCCAATTCGATCGCTTGGCCCACGTATCCTCACCTTCGATACCTTCGGCATTCAGGTAATTCCCGTTAACCCCATCGTTATCGAGCTTCTCGACCTTGGTGGCAATTCCGTTGGCATCTGTAAACACCCCGGGCTTATCGGAAGGGTGTTCCAGCTCTCGAGTAGTTCGTATGCCGAGCATACCTTCCTTATTATCCTTAAATAAAACTTTCTCGTCTTGAGCAGTTAGCTTGGTAATCCGATCAATAGAATACACATCCCCTTCCCCTTTAAAGACAAAAGTGGTGTTTTCTTTGAGCAGTACCTTGCCATCAGGTGCAACCCAGTCCATAGTAACGTCTAAACTAGCCTCATCATCGCCTTCGGTGATATTGTCGATAGACTTATGCATGATGGTGCCATAGCCATCGCGATCGGCTACTTTAATGGAATCTGAATTGTTCCAAAAATCCAATCCGTTAACATCACCATAGTTAAACCAGACACCCACATGGTGGGGGTGGTCAACACGCTCTCCTACAGATGGTTCCAAAGGAAATTTTCTTGTGATCTTTGTGCCTTGAGGTGTTATTAATGGATACAATACCGGTTTTTTGATGTTCTTAGGATAGATATACGAGGTAAAATGCTTTCCGTCGATCATCACATCTACACTTCTGTCGGCTTCGTTCGAAACGAGTTGTATTCTTTTACTGGCAGGTTCGGCTTCACTCATAGTCGATGCTTCTTTTTTAGCTCCGTCTTTACAGGAACCCATAACCATGGCTACGGCCATTAAACTAATACCGGCACCCTTTAATTTTGAAAAAATAGTACTACACATAGTAAATTGATATATGAACAATTAATAATTGAACCAGAGCTTAACTACGTCTGGATAAAAAATATAAACAAACCTATTTAATGGCTCCTATCCCGATATTACGGAAACTTATGGTCATATCCTTGCCAGGATGTAACTGCAAACCTATCGGACCTTCTTTAAGGGCATCTTCCGACTCATATTGCATTACCTCTTGCCCGTTAAGCCAAACGGTATATATGTTACCGACCGCTTTGACCTTCATGGTATTCCAATCCTTTAGTTTTAGTAGCTTGGCGACATCTTTCGCCTCGACAGGATATCCCTTTCCAGGAATATAGGGCGATCCGGTCATGTCTCTTTTTAAAGACCCTGAAATTCCTATTTGAATTTGTTGCTTTTCAGTACGAATAAATATACCGGAGTCAATCGTGCCTTCACCAAATAAAAAGTCTGCCGCTATCACGAAATCGCCATATACTTTTTTAGTCCATAAAATAGATCCCTTTTGCTCCGGTCCGCTTTTTGCGACTAAAAGTCCGTCTTGAACGCTCCACCAGGTGTTATTCTCAGGAGCCACCCATCCTTTCAGGTTTTTACCGTTAAATGCTTTTTTCAGTTTCGGTTCTTGTGCCGTAACATTCTGAAGTGACCATACCAGAAAAAGTATGGCAATGCTGCTTTTTAAATTCATTTTTTAAGTGTTGTTTTTCTAAGAGCATGAAAATATAAAAATTATTGCAACATCTTATGCTACTCCCATTTTAATTACAAATGGATTGATCCAAAACTGTATCGAGCACCATACCCTATTTTCATATTCTTTATCTTTAGTGCAAAATCGTCTTTATGATCGTTATCGATTCTCTCGTTGATTTCTTTCTAGAAACCCGAAAACACACCGAAAAAATTTGTGAACCGCTCGAAATCGAAGATTATGTGGTACAACCCATCGTAGACGTTTCCCCGCCCAAATGGCATCTAGGCCACACCACCTGGTTTTTTGAGGAATTCATTCTAAAACCTTATGCCAAAAACTATACTATTTTCAATGAAGATTTCTCCTTCGTTTTTAATAGCTACTACGAAACGGTAGGCAAACGTGTCGTACGTTCGGATCGGGGCAACCTTTCTCGACCTTCGGTGGAAAAAGTGTATGAATATCGAAACCATGTGACAACGGCCATAGCATCATTTTTTGAACAAAATCAAAATGAAATACTCTTGGGATTGCTGGAAATAGGCATTCACCATGAAAAGCAACACCAAGAATTGCTCTTGACCGATATCAAATATATTTTAGGGAACAACCCTTTGCTACCGGCCTATTCGGCTACTGTTGAAACACATCAGAACGAAATTCAGCAACAGCAATGGATACCCATAGCGGAAGGTATTTATGAAATCGGACACAATGCCAATGACTTTTGCTATGATAATGAATTAGGCAGACATAAAGTATACCTACAACCGTATCTGATTTCAAATAAATTGGTTACCAATGAAGAATATATTGAGTTTATCAATGCCTCAGGGTATACAAAATTTGACTTATGGCATGCCGAAGGTTGGGACTGGCTAAACCAAAACCATATTTCAGCTCCATTATATTGGCATAAAATTGACAATAAATGGCACCATTACACCTTAAAAGGATTGCAAGAGGTACCGATGAATACCCCTGTAACCCATATTTCCTATTATGAAGCCTTTGCTTTTGCCCAATGGAAAGGGTGTCGGCTGCCCACGGAATTCGAGTGGGAAACGGCCCAACTACATTTTCCTTGGGGACAACGCTGGGAATGGACCGAAAGTGCCTATCTGCCTTATCCCAACTACAAAAAAGCTGATGGTGCCCTAGGAGAATACAACGGTAAATTTATGGTCAACCAAAAAGTACTTCGAGGTGGTTCGGTCGCCACACCAGAGCGACATACAAGGTTCACCTATCGCAATTTCTTTCAAACAAATCTAAGATGGCAATTTACCGGATTAAGGTTAGCCAAATAACTACGACTTACGCCATATGCAACAAACAATAGATACTATTTTTGAAACTCCTTTTGAAGAAGAAGTATACCGGGGCTTAACTGATTTTCCCAAACATTTATCCTCGAAATATTTTTATGACAAGAAGGGGGACAAGCTGTTTCAAGATATCATGAACATGCCCGAATATTACCTTACCGACCGTGAATATGAAATTCTCGAAACGCACAAGGAAAAAATTGCCCAGTTATTTTCCTCAGGAAAAAAGGCGTTCAACCTTATTGAGATGGGCGCTGGTGATGGTAAAAAGACAAAAGTAATTCTCAAATACCTTGCCGACCGCAATATACCTTTCAAATACCAGCCCATCGATATAAGTCAGAATGTTTTAGATCTTCTTGAAAAATCAGTTCGTAAAGAACTTCCAGAAATTGATTTGGAAACGCAACAGGGTACTTATTTCGAAACACTGGAAAAAATAAACATCACCAATGGTTCCAAAAAGGTAATTCTATTCTTAGGTTCGAATATTGGCAACCTCCTACATCCACAGGCCATTGAATTTTTGACGCACCTTCAAGAATTCATGCATGATGAAGACCTTTTATTTGTAGGGTTTGACCAAAAAAAGAATCCCCAGACCATCCTAGATGCGTATAACGATAAAGCAGGAATTACCGCTGCGTTCAATAAAAACATTTTGACACGGGTAAATACTGAACTTGGTGGAAATTTCGATTTGGATCAATTTTTACATTGGGAAGTATACAACCCCGAAACAGGCACTGCCAAAAGTTATCTTGTTTCAAAAAAGAAGCAGTCGGTCGAAATCAAAAAATTAAATGTAAAAATCGATTTTGCCCCTTGGGAGACCATACATACCGAAATATCTCAAAAATATGATGATGCTACCGTTGCCAAACTAGCGGAAAAGTCAGGGTTGCAAATCGAAACACAATTTGCCGATCCTGAAAATCAGTACAAAAACTACGTTTTTAAAAAAACTCTAGCATAAAAGCCATTTGAAACGATACAGTAGTAGCGGTAAGCGAGGCTGCCTTCATTATAGGAAACAATCAACATTTCCCAGAAAACAGTATTCTTGAATAATATTTCAAACCTAGCGAAACACCCACGACTTGCCCATGGAAAGGTCGTGCATCGCAGTATACCCTCGAAGTCGACGGAAAGAAAACACCGACACTGCTCGGTACTACCCCAAGTAAGTGAACTTGCCAAACCTATTCAAGGAAGGATTGCCTTTTAAAAAGGGGGCGAAATAAGGAAATAAAAAGGCACGGAATACTTCGGAAAAATATTCCGTAGCCTTTAATTTTGTTCGTATCTCATTAAAGATCCAAAACGGCGTTTTCAGAACCAGCAAATTCGTTCCACTGATAACGATCAGCAGACTCTTCGTTTACGTAGGTTCCGTCAATGATATATTTGAACTCGAAAGAACCTTCTTTAGGTAATTCCAAGGTACCTTTAAATGTACCGTTTTTCAATTTTTTTAAAGCGCTAGTCTTGGTAGCTTTCCAATTGTTGAAGTCGCCGACTACAGCCACTTTTTTTGCTTCTTCCGCAGGAACGGTAAAAGTTACTTTACAAACAGGTTTTGTTTTCAGATATTGTTTTGCGATTGCCATGATAGTTTCTTTTTAAAATATAGGACAAAACTAATATATTAAATCACTCATTTCCAATGATTAATGTCATTTTTGTCATTTTCATAATATTAGAGTAACATTTAGTCAAGTTCATTAAAAATATCGCTCTGTATTTCCGAGTAAGCAATTTCTATATCGCTGTTTTCAAGATTCTTACAATTTCTTCTATGTCATTTTCTGTATTATAAAAATGAAAACTCAACCGAATTCCGCTTCCACGTTGTGAACAAATAACTTGGTTCTTGGATAAAAGTTCAAACACTTTATCGTCTCCTTTGATATTAAATATCGTGCTATGCGCTTTCCGATTCACTACGCTTTCCTCCAAAAGTCTCAAATTCGCAAATTCCTGCTTTGCTTTTTTAGATAACTTATTCAGGTACAGATCAATATCATTCTTCCCCAAACTATCTAGATAATTTAGGGAAAACCCCAAACTACCAAAATTCAATGTATCCAAATGCCCAGGTTCAAAGTGTTTTGCAAATCGGATGTCATCTTTACCTGAAGCATTGGTATCCGCTGAATTGAATCCCATGCCTTTAACCGAAAAATGCTCCTTTACAGTATTTTTGAACAACATAAACCCGTTGCCATACCCACCCAATAACCATTTATACGAACTGGCGCCCAAAACATCTATGGCAGAATCTTCAAAACTAAAATCGGAAGTACCCACAAACTGGGTACCATCAGCAATAATCGTCAATTGGGGAAATTCACTTTTCAACGCCTTTAAAAAATCTAAATCAATTTGAATACCATTAACCCATTGCACCAAGCTCAGTGCAAGTACCGAAATGCTTTTCGTTTTTACCTGCTCGTAAATATGGTCTTCAAGATGTTCATCAACCTTCGCATAAGAAACATCAAAACCTCGGTATTCAAAGGGCCAGTTGACCGAAGGATAGTCATTTTGCAGCAATAATACCTTATCATCTTGACCCAAACCCTCTAGCAAAATATTAAGGCCCATTGAAAAATTCGGCACTAAAGCAACATTTTCGGTTTTACACCTAAAAAAATTACCCACCGTTTTTCGAATTTCAGGAATCTCAGTCTGCATGGCCTTCGTCTTCATGGTACTGCCCCCTGTCAAATAAGCCTGATCGTGTTGCTGTCGCCATAATGACAAATCGGCACTCAACAGGCCTGCAGAAGCTGTATTGGCATAAATGTATTTTTCTAAAATCGGAAATTGTACGCGAGTCTTTTTCATAGAAATTAAATTGACAATCGGCAATTGCCTTATCTTTGTTTTAAAACTAAAGGTAATCATTAGCATGTTCTCCAAAAATAAAAATAAGATTCAGGTCAATCTAGAACAGCATGAGCTCTTGGAAAATGCCCATAACCGGATCAAGCAGAAGAAAAGGTTATATACCCATTTCGTTATCTTTTTGATTGGAAGTGTTTTTTTGATCTTAATCAACAAGATTTTAAAATACTGGGACAATTACGATTGGTTTATCTGGGCCATAACGCTATGGGCTTTTCTTTTCGTCATACATGCTTTCAATGTTTTTTTTACTCAAAAATTCATGGGCAAGGAATGGGAACGGGAACAACGCGAAAAATTGGTGCGTAAGCAGAAACAACGAATCGCAGAATTACAAAAAGAGATAGAGACCGATTTTCCGCTTTCTCAAATAAATAAAAAAAAAGAGCCTTGAAGAATACCATAACGATGATTGCCGCTGCTGGAGAAAACAATGCATTGGGTGCCAACAACGATTTGCTTTGGCACCTGCCCGACGATTTTAAACGATTTAAACAAATTACCTCGGGTCATAAAATCATTATGGGCCGCAAAACGTTTGAAAGTTTTCCCAAACCGCTACCGAATCGAACTCATATTATAATCACACGCGACAAAAAGTATCACGTTTCCCATGATGAATGTATTATTGTTTATTCGCTAAAGGAAGCTATCGACATGGTGAAAAATGAAACCGTTTCTTTTATTATCGGAGGAGGAGAGATTTACACTCAAGGAGCGGAATTCGCCAATAAGATTGAATTGACAAGGGTACATGCTACATTTGAAAAAGCAGATACTTTTTTTCCTGAAATTAATGAGGGTGAATGGAAATTGGTAAATGAAGAATATCACCCCAAAGACGAACGGCACAAATTTGATTTCACGTATTTGACTTATATCAAAAGGTAACCGCTACTTCTATGTAAAATTGCAAAGCTTTGCTATAAAGCTTCCCTATACTTACCGCTTTAAAATCATCCTTTTTTTTAGTAATTTAGTCTACCACCAGTTCGATACTTTTTTTAAGATGTATGGTAAAAAAAGCCAATTGACATGCGAAGGTGGTGAGGGGTTTTTCGAGCCATACCCAATAAGATTCGGCTGAATTTTATACAGTACTATATTTGTTCCTTGAGAATACTTCATGAATATATCACCCTTTTTTCCCGATTGGCTTCTCGCTGTTTGCCAATAATTTATGCATTGTCAACTACATTGGGGTTTTCTCAGCTACACCATGGTGCTATTGACACGTCGGTAGCCGAAAAAATCTACCTTCAACTCGATTCACAAAACTATGCCACTGACCAAACGATTTGGTTCAAAGCGATTGTGACCGGTTCGGAAAACCATATACCCAGTGAACTTAGCGGAGTGTTGTATGTTGATTTTATTGGTCCTAACCAAAAAATTCTGGCGCACAATTTGGTGAAATTGAACCAAGGCATAGGCAGTGGTCATTTTGAAATTCAAGATGACTATGTCTCAGGCCGCTACCAAATAAGGGCGTATACCCAATGGAATCTGAATTTTGGGGAACATTTTATGTTCGAGTCCTATATAAACCTGCACGATACATCGCTTGAAATAAACAAAAATCCTTTCGAAGCCTTCACTATAACTGAAAACAATAAGGGGCGTTTTCTGCTTAGCGGACAGCTTTGGCCACAAAGGATGGGTTACCAAACCGAGAAGCAAGTTCAACTCTATCTCGACTGGGGCAAAGGCCAAGATACCGTAACGATCAAAAGACAGGGACAGGAACTTTACCAGTTGGTGTATGAAGTTCCCAATAAGGCCGACTGGATGAATCTTACACTTGACAACGGCCGCAGTGGCCGACATACTGAAACCGTTGTTCTCAATGATTCGTTACCAAACGTGCAATTCTTTCCCGAAAGCGGGCGGTTTGTTCATGGCTTTCGCAATAAGGTTGGATTTAAGGCCATTGGCCTCGATGGTAATGGTAGAGAAATATATGGTGAGGTTTTCAACACCAAAGGAAACAAGATTACCGATTTCACGAGCAATCATTTAGGTATGGGAAGCTTTTCTTTGAAAGCGGATAGCACCGAGAACTATCAGGCAAAAATTTTCTTAGGAAAAAACAAAGATTCCTCATTTATGATTCCCTTGCCCGAAGCAGTTTCCAAAGGCAGTATTCTTTCCGTAGTCAAAGCTGGAGATAAAATACGAATCAATGTAGCTTCTAACGACCTTAAAGATCGGGTTTATGTAAAAGCCAGTTGCAGGGGAACGGATTATTATTTGATAGAAGGTCCGTTACGGGCAGGATATTTGATTTCCGAATTGCCCTCCGTCGATTTACCGGAAGGGATTATCGCTTTCACCTTAATGGACAGCAATAAAAATGCCGTGGCGGAAAGATTATACTTTAATGAATCGGAAAAGGATAGGTTAAATCTGGCCTTAGAAACAAATAAAACTCTTTACGGCAGAAGGGAAGAAGCCAAATTGAACATTCAAGTTTCAGGAAGCAGTACCATACCCCAACCAAAGAATACCGATTTGTCTATTATCGTGATTAAAAAAGACCATTGGGCCCCAGGTACTGCGGGAAACATACGCTCTTACTTTCTACTGAATTCAGAGCTGAAAGGCAAAATTGAAGAACCCGCTACCTATTTTAGCAAAGAGAATCATAATAAGTTCAACGACTTGGATGCCCTCTTGCTGACCCAAGGGTGGAGAAACTATAAATATCCCGTAAAACGGCAAGGCAGAACTTTTTTCTGGCCACATCCGGGCCTTACTGTCAAGGGCAACATACACAAGGCTTCCAGCAAAGAAAAAAGCTTGAAAGACATTAATATAACAATGGTGACTTTTGGCGAGAAAACATCCTTTTACAACCAGCAGACGGATAGCTTGGGGAAATTCAGTTTTTTATTGGAAGATAATTACGAACAAAAAATGAAGATTTTACTCAGCGCTAGCAGTGCTGAAGGCAAGAAAACCAATTATCGCCTGTCGATAGACTCAATAAGAACGCCTCAAGTGAATTATGAAGTAAAACCTTTCTTGAGAAAACCGAACAAGGTTGAGAGCGCAGTGATAGCGGCCAAAGCAAAACGTGATGAAACAAAAGCGATATTTGATTCGCTTCAGGGAGTCACCCTGTTGGAAGAAGTTGTAGTAACCGATTACCTATTGACTCCTGAACGAAAAAAGGCCTATAATGAATTCGGTCAGCCTGACGTGATTATTAGGGGAGAAACCTTACGAAAGCAAGAAAAGAATTGGTCGTACGGACTTTACAGCATCCTTTTATTCAATTATGGGGATCAAGTAGAAATTGAACGGTTTTCCGATGGATTCATGTTGGCACATATTAAAGGTGGCCGTGGCGAACCTACATTATTGGTCGTAGATGGGCAATTACTCACAAAGGAGCAATATGAATTTGTACCCAATATGCCGCCCGGAATTATCGAAGATGTTGAACTCATCAAATATGCCAAGTTTTTTAAAAAACAATATTTGACGGTATTTCCTGAGACCGACCCCTTGGAAGCGCCTAGTCTTGGGCATATTATTTCGATATACACCAAAGGTGGCGTGGGTATTCATGGCAGGGCCAAGGCGCCGCCCGGAAGACTACATGCCACAGTTGACGTATTCGCTCCAGAAAAAGAATTCTATGCCCCGAAATACAACAGGCCGGTTCTTCCCGATAGTCAAGAACCCGATCTAAGATCTGTGATACATTGGATTCCCAGCTTACGTACTAGTGAAAACGGAAAGGCTTCAGCACGCTTTTACAATGGTGATGTCACTGGTGAATACGCGATTATTGTAACGGCAATTTCCGAGGATGGCCGTATAGGATATCAGGAAATGATGTACCACGTTGAAAAAGAGAATCCCTGAGTATTGATTTAAAAAGAATAAAAACTTATAGTAAATGGGCGTCATGTTAGCGATTGACCAAGAAATTCTTAGAATCGACCAATTCCCGAACAGAGCCACAGGAATGCTTGGCAGAATTAATTCTCCACCTCCCGTTCGACTTAGGTAAAAAACCGTTGCAAAAATTTTCGGATATTGCTTGAATGCCCATGACGACATTACCATTCGTCAAATTATTTCCCATATAAAAGATTAATATGGATTATAGACCTGACATTAGTACTCTTATTTTGTTGCTTTTCTTAAAAACTCCAATAAGCAGTCTCCACAGGCACGGGTACATCACTTAAAAAACACCTTAATATGTCAACATCGGAATTGGTAAAGAACTGGTAGCGTCCATTTTTATCGGTATTTTTTAGAAGTCCATCCCGTTCAAGCACCGCCTTGGTCTGCTTGGCAACCGCCGCCCCCGAATCGATTATCTTCACATGCTCAGGGAGCAATTTCTTTAAAACAGGAATCAAATATGGATAGTGCGTACAGCCCAGAACCAAATAATCGATACCTTCTTTTACCATAGGTCGAAGGTACTTTTTTAACAAGACTTCAGTTTCTTTTGTTTCAATTTGTCCTTGTTCGATCAGCGGTACCAGACCAGTACCCTCCTGCTCTAAAATGCGTATTCCATGGGCATGGTTGACCGAAGTACTGCTAAATAAACTACTCGACAAAGTGCCCTTGGTCGCCAGAATACCAACGGTCTTCGATTTTGAAAACAAGGCAGCTGGTTTAATGGCCGGTTCTATCCCGATAAAGGAAACCTCATACCTTTCGCGCAGCAAGGCAATAGCATTTGTGGTTGCCGTATTACAGGCAACCACAATCAGCTTACATCCTTTTTCAATCAAAAACTCAGTGTTCTTTACACTTAGTTCAACAATACGCTCTTCTGACTTTTCTCCATAGGGAGCATTCTTACTATCGGCAAGATAAATAGTGCTTTCATACGGCATCAATTTTTGAATTTCTTTCCAGATAGACGTACCTCCTACTCCAGAATCGAAAATACCAATAGGGCGTTTGTTCATTTTTTTAGAGTTTACTCCAAGACCTCAACAATAGGCTTTCCTGTAGCGCCAGTCGGGAAAGCAATGCCCAAAGAAGCTGCTATGGTAACGGCTATATCGGGTATTTCCGTTCGTTTTAAGGTACTTCCTTTCTTAATTCCCATCCCATAAAATAACAAAGGAACGTGTGTATCGTAAATTTGCGGTGAACCATGACTTGACCCGGTTTTTGAAGAGGTTGTTGCAGGTTTTGGAACTATGAGCACGTCACCGGAACGTTTTTGGTTGTATCCATTTTGTAAAAGGTATGGTACCCCACGGGTATATTCGTTTTGCCACATTTGATAACCGGTAAACACGCTTTCAATATCTTGATACCCTAAAAGTTCGGCAGCCAACGTTTCTTGCACTTCACGAGGTTCTAAATCAAGATTCTTGATGACCTTATAATCAAGAAAAATTTGATTGCTCGACCTATTTTTTATCAAATCTGAAGTACCATATGTAAATTTAACAAACTCGTCGAACTTAACATCCATATCTTCTGATGTCGCGTAACTTGCAGGCAAGCGCTGGTCCATAAGAAAAGAAGGTACATGACCAGCGCCATGATCCGCTGATAAAAATACGGTATATTGGCCTGCGCCCACTTTCTGGTCCAACGCATCAATCAACCTTTTCAAATCTTGATCCAAACGAACATAGGTATCTTGAACTTCCTTTGAATTTACACCAAACTTATGCCCAATATAATCGGTACTAGAAAAACTAACCGCCAAGAAATCGGTATTCATGTCTTGCCCTAAATTTTCACCGTCAAGAGCCGCTATAGCAAAATCAGCGAGAATACTATTGCCGTAAGGTGTAGATTTAAGTATACTATATTTGCCATTATCGTCCCACAGTTTGGGTAGATCATGTGGAAATATGGGGGCAGTCTCTCCATCAAAGAGTCCTTCATAGGCATTATTATCAGAACCACTTTCCAAATACTCATTAATATCTTTATAAGTGGTCCATGGTTTTTTATAGCTTTCCTTGATATTAGAGTTGTTAAAATCTTGAACCCATTTTGGCAATGACTTCATATAGTAGCTACTGGTTATCCAGTTGCCATCATCATTCCCGCGAAACCAATAAGCCGCATTGGCTGTATGGCCACCAGGAAGCACTGCACCTCGGTCTTTAATCGACATAGCAATTGTCTTTCCCCTCATTTGGGTACTTAACCGTAATTGATCGGTTATTGTAGAAGTCAATAAACGATGGGGTGACATTTTACCATCATCAGAGGTCGAACCAACTGAAGTATAGCTATCATCGCCAGCACAATACACACTGGTACCCGATTCTTTTTCATACCAATTGTTTCCAATAATACCATGGGTACTCGGTGTAGTTCCGGTATACACCGAAGCATGTCCGGGCCCGGTAACGGTTGGGGCATAGTTAAAATGGTTGTTTTTACAATTGAATCCATCATTTACCATACGCTTAAAGCCTCCATCTTCAGCGTAATCATCCCAAAAACGGGTAATGTAGTCGTATCGCATTTGGTCAACTACGATACCCACCACCAATTTCGGGGTAGTTTTTAAATTAACTTTCTGTACACCGTTAGTTACCTGTTCAACTACTTTTTTATTTTTTGATTTTCGCTGTCCATAACTTTCAACAGGAACACTTGCCAGTGACATTAGAAGAATCAATACCAAAGAATTTTTAAAGGTCATAATTATATATTTTTAAAGTCATAAAAGTAAATAAAATACACCTTAAAAGGTCAATGATAAGTTGATCGAATTTTCTAGTTTTTAAACATTTTCACAATTGCTTCCGCAGTGGCGCCCCCAACTACGATATCTGTGAAAAGCAAAGCATAATTTTCACCTTAAACTATTAAAACACAAGTCGAGTTCATTCTTTATTGTTATTTTTACGTCAATAAGCCTATTAGCAATTTATGAACTATCTCGCATCGATTGGCAGTTATGCCCTTATGATCAAGGAAGTCTTTAGAAAGCCCACGAAGTGGAGCATAATGAAATCACTGATTTTAAAGGAAATAGATGAGCTCATTTATGGCTCGATGGGTATAATAATTTTCATTTCTTTCTTTATCGGTGGAGTTGTTGCCATTCAGACCGCTCTAAACCTTACCAACCCGATCATACCAAAAAACCTGATCGGCTTTACCACCAGACAATCGATAATTTTAGAGTTTGCTCCCACTTTTTGCTCCATTATTATGGCCGGAAAGGTTGGTTCGTATATTACATCAAGTATCGGAACCATGAGAGTAACAGAACAAATAGACGCTCTCGAAGTTATGGGTGTGAACGCCCTTAATTACTTGGTTTTTCCTAAAATTGTTGCGTTAATGTTATATCCTTTCATTATTGCCATAGCCATGTTCGTAGGTATTTTTGGTGGATGGATGGCGGGGGTTTTTGGAGGATTCTTAACAAGTGCCGATTTTGTCGAGGGCGTTCAACTCGAATTTATTCCTTTTCATGTAACCTATTCCTTTATAAAAGTCTTGGTATTCGCCTTCGTACTTGCCACCATTCCTTCATTTCACGGATTTTACATGCAAGGCGGCGCACTTGAAGTAGGCAAAGCTAGTACCACATCTTTTGTTTGGACAAGTGTGGTCATCATTATTTTAAACTATATTCTCACGCAACTTTTATTGGGCTAATGATAGAGGTCAACGACATACACAAATCTTTTGGCGAAGCCCATGTACTCAAGGGCATAACGACTACTTTCGACCAAGGAAAGACCAATCTCATCATTGGTCAGAGCGGTTCAGGAAAAACAGTTTTTATAAAATGCCTACTAGGCCTGTTCATACCCGAATCGGGCAATATTAGCTATAACGGCAAGGTGTACACCGAACTTTCTGCTGACCAACAACGGGAATTGCGCCAGGAAATGGGCATGGTATTTCAAGGCAGCGCCTTATTCGATTCGATGACCGTTTCCGGCAATGTGATGTTTCCTTTGGAAATGTTTACCAAGCAATCAAAATCGGAAATGCAAGATCGCGTAGATTTTGTACTAAAAAGGGTAAATCTCATCGACGCACATCAAAAGTTTCCCTCGGAAATTTCAGGGGGTATGCAAAAAAGGGTGGCCATAGCCCGGGCAATCGTTATGCACCCCAAGTACTTGTTCTGCGACGAACCAAATTCCGGACTCGACCCCAAAACGGCCATCTTGATCGATAACCTCATTCAAGAGATTACCGAAGAATATGAGATTACTACAGTTATCAATACACATGACATGAATTCGGTCATGGAAATCGGAAAGAAAATTATTTTTTTAAAGGATGGTCTAAAAGAATGGGAAGGCACCAACAAAGAAATATTTAAAACCGAAAACAAAGCGGTTACCGATTTCGTATACTCATCCGACCTATTTAAAAAAGTACGACAAATGTATATTGAAGAGCGGAATTAAAAGCAATGGCCTTAACGGCTATTCAGTATCATCAACCGCAGCCACAGTCACTTCTTTCAGTTGAATTTCGTTATCTTTTAAGCGCAATTTCAACCATTCGGCCAGTTTACCAACATCTTTTTGCTTCTGATCCTGCGTCACCTCAGGTTTCCATTTCACTTCAAAAACAGGAATAGTATCCAGCGTATTAAAGTCAGTGGTAATGGTTTGGGAATAACTCAAAGTCAATAAATTTTCATAATTAGCCCTTGCTTCGGCACTTATTTCGACAAATGGAATCTGGTTCACCGTCAATTTTTTCAATCGCGTTAACTCCGATTCAAGCAATTTTATCCTATCATCTTTCCCCAACAATTCGCTTTTTTGCGATTCATATAATTCGTTCACATATTTGAATTGATCGACATCGGCACTGTTCGCTCCTTGAATTATTCTTAAACTGCAATCGGTCAATTTAGAAAATTCATTTTTTTGTGAATTCCACGTATCAATGATATTCTCTGGAATCGTTTCATTCCCCATAAATACCAACTCTATAGACGCATCTTCGCCATCGTTGTACTCAATATTCGAAAAGTCTATTAAAAACCTCCCTCCTTTAGAAAATTGATAGGGCATTATTTTCTCGGTAATGAAATCATTGGCCTGCTTTCTAAAAAGTGATTCCTGAAAAACGTTGTAAAAAGTGTACCCTGCCGGAATCATCACCAAAACGGCTACAATAGATGCGATTCTAGCCGTTCTCCTCCTTTTTTGCGAGTTGGCGTACCGCACCATAGGGAATCGTAAAAACTTAATGATCAAAAAAGTAGCCAGCGCAATAAAAATGGTATTTATAGTAAACAAATACATGGCACCCATAGCATATTCAAAATTGCCGATGGCGATTCCAAAACCAACGGTACACAAGGGCGGCATCAAAGCGGTTGCAATGGCCACACCAAAGATAACCGACGCAATAGTACCTCTTTTGGCACGGGCGATGACCAGTGCCAAACCACCAAAAAAGGCAATCAATACATCGCGAATATCAGGTGCCGTTCGCGCTAATAGTTCTGACGACTCGTCTTGCAAGGGAAAAACCGCAAAAAAAAGATAGGCCGTTAAAACACTTAAAATAACCATAACGGCAAAGTTCTTTAGCGAACGTCGCAGGGTATCGATATCATTTATTGCCAATGACATGCCTACACCCAAGATAGGCCCCATTAAAGGAGAAATCAACATGGCTCCGATTACTACCGCAGTTGAATTCGCATTTAATCCAATGGAGGCTATGAAAATCGAACAAATCAAAATCCACGACGTATGTCCCTTAAATGGAATATCGGCAATAATAGCCTCCTTGGTCGCTTCTTGATCCGTATTCGGACGAATATCCAAAAGATCATGAAGAAAGACTTTGGTACTCTCTAGAAGTCCCTTAAAATCTTTTTTTACCTCTTCCCTACTTTCAATAGGTTCTTCTTCCGGGGTAACGCCATTGTCTTGTTCTGACTTTTCACTCATACTTATGCATATTTATCACCAAAAGCATCTTTTACCTTCCCTAAAACCTGTTTGATATCTTGTTCTTTGGATTTTGGATAAATCAATAGAACTTCTTCTTTATCAACGATAATATAATCCTTTAAACCATCGACAACAACAATTTTATCTTTGGGAGAGCGAATCATATTGCCCGAAGCATCTTGGGAAACAACTTTACTATTCACAATGGCATTCTCATTTGAATCTTTATCCAACTTATCGTAAAGTGAACCCCAGGTACCCAAATCGTTCCAATCAAAGGTAGCGGGAAGCACGAAAATTGATTTCGAATTCTCTAAAATAGCATAGTCGATCGAAATGTTCTCGGCCTTAGGGTAATTCTCTCTGATAAATTCCCGTTCTTTATTTGTATTATAACATGACGTGCCCGATTCGAAGAGTTGATATTGTTTTGGTTGATAATTCTCAAAAGCGTTTACGATTGTTTTCACGCTCCACATAAAAATACCGGCATTCCACAAGAAATTTCCTTGCGCCAAAAACTCTTTTGCGGTTTCGTAATCTGGTTTCTCACGAAACTGATGTACCTTTTTAAGGTCTGAACTACCATCCTTTTCAAATTCAATATAACCGAATCCGGTATTCGGAAACGTGGGCTTTATCCCCAACGTACATAACACCTCTTCCTTTTCGCACTTCTCAAAACAGGCCGTGACATCTCTGGCAAAGGCATCTTCATCTTCTATCCAATGATCACTTGGCGCCACAATCATTACCGCATCGCTATTCATTTTTTGAATTTTGAGCGCTGCATATAAAATACAGGGGGCGGTATTTCGCATGGCCGGCTCCAAAACCACTTGTTCTTGCGTAACCAATGGCAGTTGTTCCAATACCAGGTCGTTATAACGTTCATTGGTCAATATCAAAATATTTTCCGTAGGAACGAATTTATTCAACCGTTTAAAGGTCTTCTGAATAAGCGTATCACCCGTACCCAACATATCGTGAAACTGTTTGGGATATGATGATGTGCTTATAGGCCAAAATCGCGAGCCAACTCCACCGGCCATTAATACTGCATAGTAGTTTTTATTCTTCATATCTTCTTTTTAATCAAAATTAATCAGTTATTCGGTATCTCAGGTATTATTTCTATTCAACCTTGCAGGATATTCACAAATCACCCCTTGATCAGTTCAACTTCTGCATTGGGCTGAAACAAATATAACCGCCCCGTAGTCACTTCAACACATTCGTACCGTTTTACCCGTTTGTTGCCTTTCTTGAATAGTTTTCCATTGTAAATACGAAAAATACTACCAATGGGTATCTGAAAAACGTAGGTTTTATCAGTATGTTGTACATCAAACTGTTGTAAAGCAATTGACAATCTCGCATCAGTACTACTACTTGCTTTTGGATTTTTAAAATGTTGTGCCAATAGTGGTAATAGTTGGGTCGGAAAAATTTCTGGGCGTATATAGGGAACCATCAAATGTTGAAAAGTATGTTTCCACTCTTTCCCATGTGGTTTTATTCTACGACCATATTTCTCGAAGGTCACCAAGTGGGCAATTTCGTGAATCAGGGTAATCAAGAATCGATATTTATTGAGCGTCGCATTAATTGTTATCTGATGTCCCCCGCCGGGCAACCTTCTATAATCGCCATGTCTTGTTACACGTTCGTTCACAATTTTTAAATGAACCCCTGTTTCCTCAATAAGTCCAAAACAAGGCTCAACGGCTCTTTCAGGTAAATATTTAATCAATATCTTATTCACTTGGGCAAAAATAAGTTTTTATTAAATGGAAAAAACAAACTGTCGGCATCCATAATTTTTTTTTAACTTGGAATAGTCAAAGGGGAGATTCAACCGGTTTGTAGAATTTACGGTCTTCAGACATCATTCATAAAAATAAGCATCATGAAATTAGGCGCATTTTCAATAAGTTTATCTGTAAAGAACATTAAAGTTTCAAAGTCATTCTATGAAAATCTCGGTTTTTCAGTTTTTGCAGGGGATTTAGAAAAAAACTACCTGATTATGAAAAACGGTAATGCCCTTATCGGATTATTTCAAGGCATGTTTGAAAATAATATAATAACATTTAACCCCGGATGGGATGAAAATGCAAATAAACTTAAAGACTTTGACGATGTTAGAGAAATTCAAAAGATGCTTAAAAGCAAAGGACTGAAATTAGATAACGAAGCAAAGGAAGACACTTCCGGACCGGCAAGTGCAGTAATCACCGACCCAGATGGAAATACGATTCTAATTGACCAGCATGTATAGTTTTCTATCCAATACTCCAATCAACATCAGATAGTTAGCGACTATTCTCACCTTAATTTATTCATCAAAAACCAAAATCGCATTTTTTTAGTTGTATTGACAAATCTTCCCACATTTCTTTGATTTGAGCTCAGCAGTGTACTTCTTTCATTTACCTTTGCAAGTCTTTATATCAATGTTATTACATTCAATGAACAATTTAAGAACCACCAATAGGTTATTACTAATAATAGTAATTCCACTCGTATTTTACTTATTGAAGATACTTTCTTTTATTCTTGTTCCTTTGGTATTCTCAATGTTTATCGCCCTGCTGTTTTTACCCCTAATGCGTTGGTTACGTAAAAAAAGGCTATCGCAAGGCTTGAGTATTTTTATTGTCATACTTATCATAATAGGAGCCCTAAAAATTGGAGGAGAACTGGTACAGCTTTCAAGTCGTGAAATACGGGCGACCGACGAGGTATTCTTGGAAAAAGCCGAAACAAAGCTTGAGACTCTACTTATCTCTTTGGAAACGGTATTTGGTATTCCATATGCGGAAGACGAACCTGTGTTAAACCATTTTATCGACAGGGATTATGTTATGCAGAATTTTGGTTCGACCTTAGGTTTTATTGGTAATTTTCTCACCATGATTTTAATGACCGCCTTTTTTGTTATTCTATGGTTGGCAGAATCAATTAATGTTCAGAAGTTATTAAATTCTACCATTCTAAAGCAAAAACATGCTTCGGTCAAAACATTTATGAAGATTGAAAAAGACCTTATCACTTTTATTAAGGTAAAATTTCTGGTAAGCTTGGGTACGGGCATCGGTATTGGCTTGGCCTGTTACTTTTTCGGCGTCAGTTTCCCCATCTTTTGGGGTCTTTTTGCCTTTGTAATCAATTTTGTACAAATGATTGGCTCTTTTATATCGGTCATCATGACGAGTATATTTGCCTTTGTAGAGTTAGACACAACAGGTCATCTGCTATTTTTTATTCTGATAATAACCGGGGTACAGATACTCTTTGGTAGTATTCTCGAGCCTATTTTAATGGGCAAATCATTTTCCATAAACATAATAACCGTTTTGGTTATGCTAATGTTATGGGGCTTTATTTGGGGAATACCAGGTTTAATCATGGCGATACCATTGACCGTTTTTCTTAAGATAATACTAGAGCAATTTCCACAGACACAGCTTATAGCACGCTTAATTTCTGGCAAAGGGGCTAAATAAAATTGTAGCTAAAAAGTAGTAAAAAGCTACCTTCAAGGCGTACTATTGCTTACCTGTAATAGTTTTCCGTTATACAATTTATGCCCAGTTAAAGCGAATTCTTTGATATAGGCTGCCATTTCGAGCGCTGTTGTTGGGGCTTGATAACCAGGAAAGGCTTCTTGCAACATTTCAGTCTGCACGGCACCCAAGGCCAGTACATTAAAAAATGGCCCAGTTTCCTTAAACTCCTCGGCCCAAAGCTCTGTCAATGTTATGGCAGCACCTTTGCTACTACTATAAGCGGAAAGCCCTGGGAATTTAACACTGCCTTGCACCCCACCCATCGAACTTATGGTGACAACATGACCATTCTTTGGCATCTTGGGAATAACGGTTTTCGTCATTTCGGCCACCCCAAAAACATTTACCTTATAAACCTCTTCGAACTCTTTTGAAGTAGTTTCTAAAAAAGGCTTGTTAACCAATCTTCCGGCATTATTAATCAAAATATCTACGGTTTTCCATTGATCACATAAAAACGTCCTTAGCTTATCCACATCATTGGCCTTGAAGAGATCAAATGAAAAGGAAACTATATTCTTATGCTTCAAAGCTGCAATAGGCGCATTGTTTCTAGAAAGTGCCAAAACCTGATGTCCTTCCTCAGCGAAAAGTTTTGCCAATTCAAAACCGATGCCCCTACTCGTACCCGTTATTATTACGTTTGCCATATTAACGATGCCAAATAATCTCTTTGATAGGTGAATTCGCAATGCCTTTTACCACTGGAATACTTTTGTTTATTATGGATGCCATGTGGTCAAAATTCATAAGGGCATTCTCATCACCTACTTTGTGATAATGATTAAAATTAGTAAAGTCGAAGGTACAAAAAGTTTGGGCCGGCACGTTAAATTCAGAAAAGAACGGATAGTTATCAGACCGTTGAAAAAGATTCATATCGGCTGCAGACGGAAGAAAACCCACCAACTTTTCTTTTGCATATCGGTTGCATATTTCAGCCAAATTAGAATTTCGATAACCGGTCACGTACATGTCGTAATTTCTCCCCGACAAGGGTACACCGACCATCTCAAAATTCAACATGGCATAAAGGTTTAAATTTTCCCCTTTTAACTTTTGCGCCAAGTGTTTTGACCCTATAAGCCCTTTTTCCTCGGCACTAAAGAGTGCAAAAATTATACTACGCCTGTTATCACGCATAGCCCCAAAATATCGTGCAAGCTCTAATACGGTCGTGGTTCCTGAAGCGTTATCGTTCGCTCCGTTGGCTATGCTATCACCATTCTCTTCGGTCAAAGTTCCGATATGATCATAATGTGCACCAATGATAATGAACTGCTTTTTAAGCAGTGGGTCTTTCCCTTCGACAAATCCAACGATATTAAAAGCGGGTTGATCAAAATTGACCAAGGTATCACGATAAGAAGAAAAATAAGGTGCTATACCATTTTCTTTAAAGCTCGTCTCGATAAAATCTGCAGCCTTAGCGATTCCTTCGCTACCGGTCTCACGCCCTTGCAATTCGTCGGATGCCAGGAAATTCATTATTTCCGCTACTTTTTCGTTATTGGAAAAGTGCTCTTGTGCGATGTTAAAACTTCGAATTGGAACGTCATTCGCATGAGTTAATTCACTCTTATCAGATTCAGTTCCAATACTTGTAGTCGTACTTGAACTTGCACGTGCAGTTTCGTTCAACACGACTTCTTGCTCAACCTTAGAACTACCACAACCAATTAAAAATCCCAACAACAATACTGTGAAATACGTTTTCATTTAAAAAATTTATGCCGATTTAACCAGGGGATGACACAACGTACGCTCTCCTATATGACTACATTTACTACCACCAATCGGGAAAGATACGGGTATGCAGCTAAAACAAAAAATGATTAGGCTTAAAGGCAGTATCTTATCGTTAAGATGACCAGGATAACCCTAAAAATAAAAAAACATCCGCCCACGACGGATGTTCAATTCATTATATCTTATCCAAGAAAACCTAGGCCAACATAGTAACCGGGTTTTCCAAAAAGGACCGAAGTGTCAAAAGGAACTGAGACCCAGTAGCGCCATCAACGGTTCTGTGATCGCAGGCCAATGTTACCGTCATGGTTTTACCTACGACGATTTCACCTTTTTTCACCACGGGTTTTTCAACAATTGCGCCCACCGACAAAATAGCCGAGTTTGGCTGATTGATAATCGAAGTAAACTCTCTTATCCCGAACATTCCTAAATTGGAAACCGTAAAGGTACTTCCATCCATTTCTGCCGGTGTCAATTTTTTATTTCGGGCCCTACCCGCCATATCTTTAACCGCCGATCCTATTTGTGTGAGACTCATTTGATCGGAGAACTTCAATACCGGAACAACCAGACCATCATCGACTGCAACAGCGACACCCATATGCACGTGATGGTTATAACGCATTGAATCACCTTTCCACGTGGTGTTCACTTGCGGATGCTTTTTCAAGGCCATAGCACATGCTTTGACCACCATATCATTAAATGATACCTTAGTATCCGGTAGATCGTTAATTTGTAGTCGTGATGCCCATGCATTATCCATATCAACCTCAATAGTCAAATAATAATGGGGCGCGGTGAATTTAGATTCGCTCAATCGCTTCGCAATCGTCTTACGCATCTGCGAATTTTTCACATCTTCGTAACCTTCTTCGCCAACAGGCAGATTTACCGGCGACGTAGCAACCTTACTATCTGAAGCCGCTTTTACGGTAGAGCTTTCCGCTTTGGCAGGCTGTTGTGCGGGTTTAAAGTTTTCTATGTCTCTTTTGGTTATCCTTCCATTATCACCGGTACCTTGAACATTGCTTAAATCGATACCCTTATCCTCGGCCATTTTTTTAGCCAATGGGGAGACAAAAATGCGCTGTCCGTCATTTACTGATTTTGTATCCGAATCAGATGTAGACTTTTCTATTTTTTCGTCGGAAGCCGCTGAAGTTTTTTCTTGGGAAGGAGCCTTTTTAGGGGCAGCCTTTCCCGCATTCAATACCGCATCAACATCAGTCTCTTTCGGACCAATGATCGCCAACACTTCATCAACCGGTGCAGACTCACCTTCTTGAATACCTACGTACAATAAAGTACCGGAATAAAAGGATTCAAATTCCATGGTAGCTTTATCAGTTTCAATCTCCGCCAAAATGTCTCCTTCCTCTACTTCATCCCCCACTTTCTTCAGCCAAGTGGCCACGGTGCCCTCTTCCATGGTATCACTTAACCGAGGCATCTTAACAACCTCAACACCTTCAGGGATTTCTGTAGCCGGAGCCTGAGCATCATTAGCCTCAACTTCCGCAGTCTCTTCGTGTTCGGCATTTTCTTCTGAGCTTTCAGAACCGTCATCCGAGGGTTCACTCGATCCATTGAGCAAACTTGAAATATCTTCGCCTTCTTCACCGATAATAGCCAAAAGTGAATCAACAGGTGCACCATCACCTTCTTCGATACCAATATGTAACAAAGTACCCTCATGAAAAGATTCGAATTCCATGGTTGCCTTGTCAGTCTCGATTTCAGCTAAAATATCTCCTTCTTCAATCTTATCTCCAACTTTCTTAAGCCATTTTGCAACGGTACCCTCTTCCATGGTATCGCTCAATCTGGGCATGTTTATTACTTCTGCCATCTACCTATTGTTTATGTTGTACAAATGGATAATCTTCCTGCTCATAGACCATATCATATAATTGATTTACCGGAGGATAATCAGACTCTTCTGCGAATTTCTCGCATTCGGAAACCTTAGCCTTGACCTGTTTGTCAATTTCCTTGATTTCCTCCTCGGTCGCATAATTATTTTCTTTTATCACCGTAAGCACTTGTGATATGGGGTCTATTTTTTTGTACTCTTCGACTTCCTCCTTCGTTCGATAATGCTGTGCGTCTGACATCGAATGACCTCGATAGCGATAAGTTTTCATCTCTAAGAAAGTTGGCCCACCACCACTTCTCGCTCTTTCGATAGCTTTGCTCATTTCTTGGGCTACCGTTACGGGATCCATACCATCAACGGGGCCACAGGGCATTTCATAACCTAGACCTAATTTCCAAATTTCAGTAGAATGTGAAGTTCTGGCCACCGAAGTTCCCATGGCATATCCATTATTCTCGCAAATGAACACCACCGGTAACTGCCAAAGCATTGCTAGGTTTAGGGCTTCATGAAAAGAACCTTGTCTTACCGCTCCATCGCCCATATAGCACAAGGTTACTGCATTTCGTTTGAAGTACTTGTCTGCAAAAGCAATACCAGCACCCAAAGGTATTTGTCCACCGACAATACCGTGCCCACCATAAAACCGGTGTTCCTTTGAAAAAATATGCATCGAACCACCCATTCCTTGAGATGTTCCGGTTACTTTTCCATAAAGTTCTGCCATCACTCTTTTAGGATCAACACCCATTCCTATGGGCTGAACGTGGTTCCGATACGCAGTAATCATTTTATCCTTGGTAAGGTCCATGGCATGCAGAGCACCCGCCAAAACAGCTTCTTGCCCATTATATAAATGGAGAAATCCGCGTACTTTTTGCTGAATATAAACTGCAGCAAGCTTATCTTCAAACTTCCTCCAAAACAACATGTCTTCATACCACTTCAGGTAGGTCTCTTTGGTTATTTTTTCCATTAATCGGTGTTTAATTTAGAATTTCTACGTTTCGCATCAACTTTAACAGCATCAAGATAACGAAAATCAGGAAACAAAAATACACATATAAATGAATCGATAAAACAATAAAGTCAAAAGCTTGATGGAAAAACAAATACAGAGCAAGTCCTTCATCCAAGTAAAAAAACAAATAATTGGGTGATTCTTATAACAGTTCATTCTAAAAATGAACTATCAAAGGCAAGTGGAAGGATGTCTGCCAATGAATTACAGACAATTACTTCACCAGTTTCTCCCATCAAAAATAGTTTAATGGCACTTCTTTGTTTCACCTCGTATTCGGAAATAGCCTGACGGCAGTTACCGCAAGGAGCTGCGGGCTTATCGACCAGATAATTCTTCGATGTGGCGGAAATAGCGATGGAACTAATCGAAATTCCCGGATATTTAGCACCTGCCTGAAAAACTGCAACGCGTTCTGCACATAAACCGGATGGGTACGAGGCGTTCTCCTGATTGTTGCCAATGACTACTTCCCCATTTTCCAGCAGTACTGCCGCCCCTACTTCGAAGTTTGAGTATGGCGCATAGGCATTTTTTCTTGCTTCTACAGCTTTTCGCATCAGTTCTTGATGGGCCGAAGGCAAATCTTCGATAGTCTCGAATATGCTTAATTCAATAGTTATTTTTTGTTTTCTCATTTAGCAAAAGTTAATGCCCGCTTATCATATAAACCATATATACTTTTGTCGAGCATATTCCACATTTCAAAAAAAATATGCCAGCCTATAAAAGTACTGCATTTCCTTAGGAACACCAATGCTTAAATTCTATAACAAAAAAAAGCCTGCTGTAGCAGGCTTCAAAAGTAGTATCGTGATAAATTTACTCAATCATTATAAAACTCATCCCCTAAATTAAAAGTAAGTGAAAACCGTAAAGTGTTTTCCACGGGGTTGCGCACTTTTGAGGCCGAAAACAAATAGGCCAAATCAACTTGGGCAGACTTGAACTTAAATCCGGCACCCAAGGTAAAAAACTTTCGATAGCCTTTTTCCTCGCTCTCGTTGAAATACCCCGTTCTCAGCATAAAGGCATCTTGATAGACATATTCAGCACCCAGGGCCCATGTAAATTCTTTAAGTTCTTCCCCAAAACCATCAGGGGCATCACCAAAAGATTTAAAGACTCCACTAAAAAAACCGATATCCTGATATTCATCATTATCTGCACTATCGAGTTGTCCGTCACCATTAAAATCTTGAGGGGTTGGCACTAATAGTTTATTGAATTCCGAGGTAAGCCCAAGAACATTATCTTGATCCAGTATAAAATCAAAGCCTACACCAAACTTTAAATTGGTAGGTATGAAATTTTCCTGCCCATTTTCATCATACGCAATCTTCCCCCCTAAATTGGAAAGATTGAATCCTGCTCTCCAACGACCATCAAAACTGTTATAAGCAATCTCCCTTGATCTATAATACCCTGAAACGTCTACTGCCAAAGTACTGGCTGCTTTCGAATCAATAGATCCCTCTTGGGGTAATTTCAGATTCGACCTGATATACCTGGCCCCTACACCCATTGAAAATGTAGGACTCAATTTTAATGAATAAGATCCATCAAAGGACAATTCATTAGGCTTTACTATAGTTCCCCCATCATCAAGCGTTTGTCTTAACTCTATTTCTCCCAAAGTAAAATAGCGTAAACTAAGGGCAAAAGCACTCTGGTCATTAATTTTATTATAATAGTTCGCACTTAATAGCCCGATGTCAGCAATAACACTTTCCAAATAGGGTGTATAACTCACTCCGATGCCCATTTTTCGCTCGGCAAAAGCAAACTTTGCGGAATTCCATTGCTGCGAAAAAGCATCAACCGATGTAGCAACTCCCATATCGGCCATCCCGGCAGATCTAGCGTCGGCAGCAATGGTCAAAAAGGGAACTGCTGTAGTTATTACCCTTTGTTCTTCTTGGGCAGCAAGTTTGAATACTGTGGTCAAAAGTAAAAATACTGCTAATTTCTTCATTTTTTAGTGTCAAAGTTTTGGTTCCCTATTACAAAGTTCTTTGATTTTGAACTACTCATGTAAACGAGCATTTACCGATTATCTTATATAAAGAATACATTATTTTTCGAATCTGTACTGAACGTAATACAAATTGGGTCAAAAATATCGATTATACGGTTCAAAATTACTTTTTTATTCCTTAACGGTCATATTTGATCGTTGATGTGGAAAAGAAAACCGATTGTTCATACTATATTGCGTTTTGATCCGTTATGAAGATTAGAAACGCCGTTGTGATTTTCAATGGATGTTCAAACCGATTTAAGATTTTTTTTTCGGAATAAAATATTATGTGAAAATCACCGTTTTATATGCCGAAACCGATGCTAAAATTAATCAAAATACAAATTCAAGACTACCTTGTCGTAGTTTATTTATTTGAATTCAAGACCTTATTATGAAAAAACAGTTTATAAAAATTGTACTTTCTTGTGCAGTAGTAGCGGGAGGTTTTTCAGTTACAAGCTGCAAAAAATCATCCTCATCTTCCAAAAACGTATCCAGGGCTACCGGATGGAAAATAAATGCCAAGGAAGGTGGTTTCCAGTACAACACCGATTTCAAAGAGCAAGAAACGGCTCCAGGTCTAGTATTTGTTGAAGGAGGCACATTTACCAAAGGTCAGGTTCAAGACGATGTAATGCACGACTGGAACAACACCCCGACTTCGCAACACGTTCAGTCTTTTTACATGGACGAGACCGAGGTCACCAATGTGATGTATTTAGAGTATCTTGATTATTTGAAGAGTGTTTACCCTCCCGAGAATCCGAAATACACGAACATTTATACCGGAGCACTTCCCGATACTTTAGTATGGAGAAACCGCTTGGGCTTCAATGAAACAATGACCAACAATTATTTACGACATCCAGCATATGCAGAATACCCTGTTGTGGGTGTTAACTGGGTTCAAGCTACACAATTTGCAGAATGGAGAACGGATCGCGTGAACGAAGTAATGTTGGAAAGGGAAGGTTATCTTTCCGAAGATGCCAAATACCAAGCTGCAACAGGGGAAGTTCAAGGAACATTCAGTACCGAAGCCTACCTTAACCGACCAGAATCAGTTTACAACGGACAAATCGATTCGCTTCAAGGTAAAATGCAAAAAGATAGCACCAATACCTATGCAAAAAGAAGCAGTGGTGTAATTATGCCCGAGTATCGCTTGCCGACAGAAACCGAATGGGAATATGCAGCACAAGCCAATCAAGGTAGCCGAGAATACAACAATTATAGAGGAAGAAAGAAATATCCGTGGGATGGCGAGTATACCAGAAACGGACAACGTGTCGGTCGCGGTGATCAATTGGCCAACTTTAAACAAGGAAAAGGAGACTACGGCGGAATCGCCGGATGGTCTGATGATGGAGCCGATATCACTGCTCAAGTAATGTCTTACAAGCCGAATGATTTAGGATTGTATGATATGGCAGGTAACGTTTCTGAGTGGGTAGCCGATGTTTACAGACCCATAGTAGATGATGAAGTAAGTGACTTCAACTACTATAGAGGAAATATTTATATGAAATCTGCTATCGGTAAAGACGGAAAGGTAAACATACTCAGAGATTCTATTGTCTACGACACCTTACCAAACGGAAAAATAGTGGCCGTCAATCTACCTGGAGAGATCAAAATGGTTCCGGTTGACGAACAAGAAACTTATTTAAGAACCAATTTCTCATCAAGTGACAATAGAGGTTACCGAGATGGAGACCCAGGTTCATCACGTTTCTTTGATCGATTTAGCGATGAAGACGAAGAACAAGACGATTCTAAAAAGATGTATAACTCTCCAAAACATAAGGTTGAACGGGATTCTGATGGAAATCTTAGTCGTCAGTATGACACATCCAATAATAGAACCACATTGATCAATGATGAAGTTCGAGTTTACAAAGGTGGCTCTTGGAGAGATCGAGCCTATTGGTTAGATCCGGCACAAAGGAGATATTTACCACAATATATGGCCACAGATGACATCGGATTCAGATGTGCCATGTCAAGAGTAGGCTCTAAGTCTAAAACAAAAAACAAGACCCCTAGAGGTAAAAAAGCGAAATAATTTTCTATAACCTTAAAAAGAAGACCTTGGTAAAACAAGGTCTTTTTTTGTTTCTATTTCACTTGGTCGCCAGCAAAGCTATTTTATAATTCCTATTAAAATTACTAAAAGACAAATCATTAGCCCAAGAACACTTCCATAGAACAACTTTTAAACACCACATTGTATTTAATAATCCTAAAAGTATTCAAAAAACAACTATTTTTATTCTTTAAACAAACAGTGACCTATTGGTCGCCATCAAACTTAAAATGTTTATTTTTTTCCTTCTACGACTCCTATAGATGACCATACCAGAATTACACTCGCTCTTTTTAAAATCTCCACATATTTCTACCGACACTAGAACGATTGGTGCCAATTGTATTTTCTTCGCTTTAAAAGGAGATAATTTTAATGGAAATAAATATGGCGCCCAAGCTCTTGATAAAGGAGCCGCATATGTTGTACTTGACGAGAAAGAATATGCCACCTCAAACAGGTTTATAGTTGTAGAAGATGTACTGCAAACACTTCAAGAACTGGCTAGTTACCATAGAAATTATTGTGATGCCAAAATAATCGCTTTGACCGGCAGCAATGGCAAAACCACCACAAAAGAATTAATCAACGTGGTACTCTCAAAAAAGTATAATACCACGGCCACAAAGGGTAATTTAAATAATCATATTGGTGTACCGTTAACTTTGCTAACCCTAACGAAAGATACCCAAATAGCCATTATTGAAATGGGTGCCAATCACTTGAAGGAAATTGCTTTTCTCTGTAATATAGCACAACCCGATTTCGGATATATCACCAATTTCGGCAAAGCCCATCTTGAAGGGTTTGGAAGTCGCGAAGGAGTAATTAAAGCAAAAAGTGAGCTCTATGACTATTTAATCAGAAATGACAAATCTATTTTTATGAACGCCGATGACTCTGTTCAAATGGACAAATTAAGCGGATATGTCAAAAAATATGGGTTTAGTACCGAGAACCAAACGTTTCATAAAATTGAGTTTTTGGGGGCCGATCCTTTTGTAAAACTTAAAACCGAAGGTAGTATCATAACTTCCCAATTAGTAGGACGCTATAATTTTACAAATAGCGCGGCAGCAGTATTGATCGGAAAATATTTCAATGTGCCATTATCCGATATTAAATCCGCCATTGGTTCTTATACACCAGAAAACAATCGATCTCAAATAATTGAAAAGAACGGCCACAAAATTATTCTAGATGCCTACAATGCAAATCCTACAAGCATGGAAGCGGCATTGAAGAATTTCGATACGATGGGATATAATCCTAAAATTGCATTTTTAGGCGATATGTTCGAACTCGGCGCATCAGCAGCCCAAGAGCATCAATATATTGCCGACTTGGTCGCTAAAATGAATATCGACAAGGTATTTTTTATAGGAAAAAATTTCTTCGAAGTAAAAACAGCACATCAAAAATTTGATTCTTTTGATTCGCTATCTTCTTATTTTGAAAGTGAGTCACTTCCGCAAGAAAGTCATATTCTCATCAAAGGATCACGAGGAATGGCCCTTGAGCGGCTTTTGAACCTTATCTAATTATTGGATGGTTTTTGTGACACTTCCGCAGGTCAACATCATATCCCCGAAATAAGGGTTTCTCACGTGATCTTGAAAACTTAGCCAACTACCTCCTTTATTGTCGTCTGCCATAGGACAAAACTGAACGTATATTGGCTGATCAAGACCGTTGAAGTTAGAGGCAATCGCCACCATATCCTCCGATAGCGGCTTAAAGCGTTGGCGCTGTAGTTTGACTTCGGTAGTCTCTGAAATATGCCGAGCATTCTTCTTGATTTTTTCGAGTGGTATTTGTACTGTTTCCTCCAGCATCGTTTCATCTATTTCATTCAATTGCAACAATAATACTTTGGCTTTTTCGACAGACTTATTGGCATCAGTTGCCACCAAAGCGTCTTTCAAAGCAATATAGGCATGTATGGCCTTGGTAAATTTATTTTTAAAGTCACCTTTAAAATGCATAACATCTGAATGGCCATCCATCATAACCTCTTCTGAATCCATCGTCATTTTACTACTCATCATTGATTTTTTACCTTGCAACTGGGCGGCCGCATCTACCGTAAATGTTCCATTAGTCACAACCTCATCCCCATTTGACAATCCGCTCAAAATAACATAAGAATTACCCATGGAGCTCCCCAAGGTAACCTCGGCCATTTCAAAAATGGGGAGGTCTGGATTAGGTTTGGTATACACCAATGATCGCTTTCCCGTCCACAAAACAGCAGATTTAGGCACTGTCAAGACCTGTTCACCCCCAGTTACCTCTACTTGCCCTTGAACAAACATTCCGGGCTTCAGCACTTGATTTTTATTGTTCAAAGTAACCCTAACCGAAACCGTTCTTAACTCATCATTCAAAACAGGTTCTATAAAAGAAATTTTTGCCTGCAACTCATCACCAAAGGCGTTGGATACTATTGTGATATCCTGACCCTGCTTTAGTGCCGAAAGCTGGTTTTCGTAGACGTCAAAAACGGCCCATACCGTATAGAGATTAGACACCTTATATAAAGGATCACCTACTTTATACCATTTACCTTCAGTCGCAAAAACTTCGGTAACCGTTCCTGAAACATCAGCATAAATAGGAAATTTCATCATTGGTTTTTTGGTGCGAAGCACCTCATCAATCTGTTCATCTGTCATTTTCCAAAGCCCTAGTGTATTACGGGCGGCATCATATAATTTCTGATGAGAATCTTTATATGATGCTGAAGTCAGTAGCTTGTCTTGCGCCAGGTAAAGATCGGGCGAATAGATATACCCCAATTGTTGCCCCTTCTTCACGTATTGGCCGACATAGTTGACGTTTAATTTCTCGATACGACCATCAAAAACCGTAGTTTGAATGCCGTTGGTCTTTTCATTGGCGGTAATTTTCCCCGAAAGTGTGAGCTTGTTGTTCTGTGATTCACCCATTCCCACAGTGATTGTTTCAATATTGGAAAGTGCCAAAGCCTTCTCCGACATTTTGAACTGGTTCGTCATCAGGGCCGACCCTGACCCAGTTTCGGAGGAAATCAAATCCATACCACAAAGGGGACAATCCCCTTTTTCAGGGAGCATAATTTGAGGGTGCATCGAGCAAGTCCACATTGCTCTATTTTCATCAGTAACCTCATGCGTATATTGCTCAGCTTTACTGCCGGAATTGCCAAAAATAAAATATCCCAACACTAGGCCAATTGCCAAAACCGCTAAATATGTACCATATTTTTTTATCATGGTCATTTAATTTTATGCTTACCCTCAGATGCTAAGGTCCATTCTTTGCGCCAGCTAAAGAGAACCGGCACAATAAACAATGAAATAAGTGCTACCAACATACCACCGAAACCGGGAATAGCCATAGGAATCATAATATCGCTTCCCCTACCGGTTGCTGTTAAGATCGGCAATAGGGCTAAAATGGTCGTTGTTGTTGTCATTAAACAAGGGCGAATACGTTTTTTTCCTGCTTCCAATACAGCTGCACGTATCGCCTTTTCATTCGTTGGTGCATTTTTTTCGAAAGTCTGTTTTAAATATGTCGCCATAACCACACCATCGTCTGTAGCTATGCCAAAAAGCGCTATAAAACCGACCCAGACGGCAACACTTAAATTTACGGTGCCCATATTGAAAAGTTCCCTAAAGTTCATTCCGGCAACACCAAAATTCATAAACCAAGATTGTCCGTACAACCAGAGTAGAATAAAACCTCCGGCAAAAGCTACAGCTACACCTGTAAAAACCATTAACGAAATGGATACTGACCGAAACTGTAGGTACAGTATCAAAAATATAGCTAATAAAACCAAAGGTACTACAAAAGACAGTGTTTGTTCAGCGTGTAATTGATTCTCATAGGTACCTGCGAATTGATAGCTAACACCCTGAGGAACTCTAATTCGATTACCATCAATGCTCTTTTGAATTTTCGCTTTGGCGGCTTCCACAACATCGACTTCTGCAAAGTCGCTTTGCTTGTCGAAGACCACATAGCCCACCAAGAAACTGTCTTCACTTTTAATAACCTGTGGCCCCTGCTCATAGCGAAAGGAAACCAATGCGGAAAGTGGAACCGATGTTCCATTCGACAGGGGCAGGTAAATATTTTCCAAATCTTCGGGAGTCCCCCGAAGTTCCCTCGGATAGCGCACTCGAATGCCGTAACGCTCCCTTCCTTCAATGGTTTGGGAAAGCACTTTGCCGCCAACAGCTACCTCTATTATTTCTTGTACCTCGGTTATAGAAACTCCGTGTCTGGCAATTTTGTTGCGATCGATATCGATAAGAAGATAAGGCTTCCCCACTATTCGATCAGCAAACACAGTTTCTTTCTTTATTCCAGGAACTTCTTTTAAAATGGATTCGAGTTGCAACCCGAACGCTTCAATTTCCTTTAAGTCTTGCCCTTTTACTTTTATTCCCATAGGAGCTCGCATTCCAGTCTGCAACATGACCAAGCGGGTTTCTATGGGCTGTAATTTAGGGGCAGAGGTTACCCCAGGTAGTTTAGTTACAGCTACTATGGCATCCCAAATATCTGCTTTGTTCTTAATTTCGGGTCTCCAATTTCTATAAAACTCCCCACCCCGTTCTTCAATCAAATCTTCAACATCATATCCGCTTCCGGAAGCAACAAATGCACCACTTTTAGTTTCAAAGAGTCCGTCAGCATTTGTTCGAAACGCAATGGGATTTCCATTTTCATCCAGAATAAATTCTGGTTTATAAAAGATAATATTTTCGTACATGAATAAAGGAGCTGGATCCAAAGAAGATTCTGCCCGACCCGCTTTTCCTACAACAGTTTGTATTTCAGGAAGCTGATCGACTGCCATGTCCAACTGCTTTAAAACCCGTTTGTTCTCACTTATTCCTGCATGGGGCATAGAGGTGGGCATCAAAAGATATGCCCCTTCGTCTAAGGAGGGCATAAACTCTTTTCCCGTATTTGTCATTATCAAGAACCCCAACAACAATAATACAGCAGGAATACTCAGAAACCATAACTTAAACTCCAAGGCCCAAATCAGAATATATTCATAATACTTTTTAAATAATAATATGCCACCAATTACAATTGCACATAGCACGGAGACAAACAACAAGTTCACCACGATATTGTTACCGTAGCCCAATGGACGCCAATAGTATCCTAATAAAATTACGATGACCAATACACTCCAAATCAGTCGGAATAGCTGAACTTGACCTTCCGTAATTTTTTGAAGTTTTCCCAGCAGGCCAATTACTCCAAAAACGATCAGTATACCACTTAAATAGTTGCCGAAAAAAATACCTCCTGCTCCTAAAACAATTATAAAAATATTGAAACCAATGGCCAATCGATTGTTCGAGCGTTTTTCACGAAACAACTGTGCGGCAATTGGAGGAATCAAAAACAGTGCAATAATCATTGAAGCTGTCAACGCAGCCGTTTTTGTAAATGCCAAAGGCGTAAACAATTTACCTTCGGCCCCAGTGAGCGTAAAAACAGGAATAAAACTAATGATAGTGGTCAATCCTGCCGTAAGAATAGCCCCCGAAACTTCAGTGGTCGCCTTATAAACAACTTGATCTACAGTTTCGGTATGCTTCCTTAAATCGAGGTGCCTGACAATATTTTCGGATAAAATAATACCCATATCGACCATAGTGCCTATAGCAATGGCTATACCCGATAGTGCAACAATGTTTGCATCTATCCCGCCTATCTTCATGGCTATAAAAACCATTAAAACAGCAATGGGCATCAAGCTTGAAATTAAGATAGAAACACGAAGGTTAAATAACAAAACGATGACCACCAAAATCGTAATCAACACTTCGAATGTCAGCGCATCGGCAAGGGTATTCAAAGTTTGTTCAATCAGTATTGTTCGGTCATAGAAAGGTACAATTGTCAATTGCGAGGTTCTACCATCTTTCAACACCTTTGATGGCAACCCCGGTGCAAGTTCCCTTATTCTTTGCTTGACCTTATCAATAGTTTGCATAGGGTTGGCCCCAAATCGGGATACTACCACCCCACCGACCACCTCGGCCCCACCTTTATCAAGAATACCCCTTCTTTCGGCAGGCCCCATGGTAACACGGGCAACATCCTTAATACGAATAGGCGTAAAATTCGTGGTTCGAACCTGTGCGTTTTCAAGATCTTCTATACTCTTGACATAACCCAATCCACGAACAAAATATTCCGCTTGATTAATCTCTAAGGTCTTCGCCCCTGCATCTTTATTATTCTCCTTAACAGCCTTAATGACTTCTGAAAGTGTTACGGCATATTGCCGCATCAGTTCTGGGTCTACATCTATCTGATATTCTTGAACATACCCCCCTATCGAAGCTACTTCCGAGACCCCACTTGCGGAAGCGAGTGCATTTTTTATGTAAAAATCTTGAACACTACGAATTTCGTGAAGATCCCAACCACCGGTCACTTTCCCGCTTTCGTCCCTACCCTCTATGGTGTACCAAAAAATTTGGCCCAAAGCCGTTGCATCCGAACCTAGTGTCGGCTTGACCCCATCGGGCAGTACGTTTGATGGCAATGCATTTATTTTTTCTAAAATTCGGCTTCGAGCCCAATAGAAATCGACACCTTCCTCAAAAATCACATAGATACTTGAAAAACCGAACATTGAAGAACTTCGAACCGTTTTGACACCGGGAACGCCCAACAGGTTGGAAGTTAACGGATAGGTAATCTGATCTTCAATATCTTGAGGAGATTGTCCGTCCCATCGCGTATAGACGATTTGTTGGTTTTCCCCTATATCAGGAATGGCATCAACGGTCACCGAATCCTTGGGTAAAAAGTCGAAACCAAAATTAAACGGTGAATGTACCGTACCCCAAATCAAAAACAATCCCAGCAAAATGAAAGCTACGAGTTTGTTTTCAATTAAAAATTTAATGCCTTTATTGAGCATGTTCAAAGATTATACGAATTACTGAAAAACAAATCAGAAACCACCGCATTTATCAACGTTCAAAAGTAACAAATGATTGTGGGCCTTGTAGGTGCAATTGCAATGAAAAAGCCAAAAAATAGATGGATTTCATGTTTTATCCGTTCATCTACTGGAGCTAAAGATAAAAAAGGAATATAAACCGCGACTTTACAACCTGAAAATTGAGGGATACTAAATATGAAGTAGAAAATGTGGGATATACTGGATTCGAACCAGTGACCTCTGCCCTGTCAAGGCAGCGCTCTAAACCAACTGAGCTAATATCCCTAAAACTGGGCGCAAATGTAAAACTATTTTTTGGTCTCCAAAAATTTAAATAGTCTCGAAGATGAAAACCAAGCAAAAAACGGCCTCAGAGACGATTAACAAATTCTAAAAAAATTAGCTTACTTATCACTAAAGCCATATACATTTCCTTAAAAATATAACATTTAAATAAAATATGTATTTTAGGTGACCTATATAAACACCTAAATGCCCAGTCTTCGAATTTTATTGATTTTTTTGGTTTTTTCGGCCACTTCATGTTCGCTAAGTCTTCCGAAAGATGTGGAAGTGGCATACGACGCACTCCCCGAAACCATCGACTTTAACTTTCATGTGAAACCTATTCTTTCCGATCGTTGTTTTGCTTGTCATGGTCCGGATAAAAACAGCAGAAAAGCCGAATTACGATTAGACCTCGAAGAAGAAGCGTTTGCCATACTTAGTAATGGCAACCACGCCTTTGTTTCAGGAAATCTTGCCAAAAGTGAGAGCATCACAAGAATACTTAGTGATGATCCAGCGGTAATCATGCCTCCGCCTGAGTCAAATCTTTTGCTGACTCCGAAGGAAAAAGCCACAATTATCAAGTGGGTTGAACAAGGCGCTCAATGGAAAGCGCATTGGGCTTTTGTCAAACCCGAAAAACCAGACATCCCAAGACCATCGGACAGCACGTGGAAAAGCATTAACGAGATTGACCTTTTTGTTCAGCATATCTTAAAACAGCAGGGTTTCAAACCGTCTCCCGAAGCCGATAAAGAAAGATTGTTACGTCGGGTTACCATGGACCTCACTGGACTACCGCCAACCATTTCTGAACTCGATGCTTTTTTAAAAGATGAAAGTCGGGATGCTTATGAAAATGTGGTAGACAAGTTATTAAAAACCGATGCCAACGCTGAACGCCTTGCCCTAGACTGGATGGACCTTTCGCGTTATGCCGATTCCCACGGAAAACATGCCGATGGGGCTAGAATGATGTGGCCTTGGCGTGATTGGGCAATCAGTGCTTTTAAGCGCAATATGCCTTATGATCAATTCATCACGTGGCAATTGGCCGGAGACCTTTTACCAGAAGCTACAAAAGAACAAAAATTGGCCACTGCCTTTAACCGCAACCATCCCAGTACGAGCGAAGGAGGTGCCATTGATGAAGAAAACCGATTAAATTCTGTTTGGGATAGGGCAGAAACCGTAGGCACCGCTTTTATGGGGCTTACGGTCGCATGTGCTCGATGTCATGATCATAAATTCGACCCTATTTCCCAAAAAGATTACTTTCAAATGACTGCTTTCTTTGATAATATAAAGGAATTGGGCGTTACTGGCAACGATGTCAATTCAGGACCAATGTTAGCCTTAACCGATGAAGCGACAGATCAGGTATTAGACAGTTTAAAAAGCGAAATTCATCTTAAAGAGCGACAGTTACAGCTTACCAAAAAAGAACTCGCCAACTTGAAAACTTATATAAAAGAACTGCCCAATGACTATTACAAAACAGGACTCATAAGCCACTACCCGTTCGACAATGTTTCAAAAAAAACCAATACCGATAAGCGGTATGTCATAGACGGAAATAAAAAAGTGACTTCAAAAGCTGCCCCTAGCATAGTTCCCGGAAAAAAGGGAAATGCATTGGAATTCACTGGGGAGTACGACGAAATATATATCGACAACACCCCAAATTTTGAATGGACGGATAAATTTTCTGCTACACTATGGCTAAATACCAAGAAAAGGAAAGCCGGAAAAACCCAAACATTGCTGGGTACAGTGGGCGGAAAAAACAGCCTTTGGCGGGGCTGGGATTTTTATCTCGACAGCCTAAACCATTTAAATGCGCGACTGGTCAGCTCCCTCCCGCACAACTACATACATGTAATAGCAGAAGATTCGATCAATCTGAACACGTGGCGACATGTTGCATTTACTTACGATGGTTCGGGAAAGGCAAAAGGACTAAAACTTTTTATTGACGGTAAAGAACAACCCACAAAAATCCCTTATAACCGACTGTATAAAAGCATAAAATCAATCAAAGACAAAGAACATACTTTATACACAAGATCTATAAAAGTAGCTAGAAACTATAGTTTTTCTACTGGGGAAAACGGAATTTTTCAAGGAAAGATAGATGATATCCGAATTTACTCAAGAAATCTGGCGCCATTAGAAATACAGGGTATTGCAGAAGCCGAGGATGCGTCGCCCGTTACTAAAATCAAAAAACCTGATCGGGAATTTTGGATAAATCAATCCGAAAAAGTCAAAAACATTGAAAAAGAGCTCAAAGATCTGCGAAATGCATGGTTGTCGCAGATGATGCCGGTTATGGAAATCATGGTTATGGAAGAAATGCCCGAAAAAAGAACCACATTCGCCTATGATCGTGGAGAATACGAGCAACCGATTTACGAGGTAAAACCCAACACACCGGAAGCATTGCCAAGTTTTCCCGACGAATATCCCAAGAATAGATTGGGGTTGGCACAATGGTTATGCTCTCCCGACAACCCGCTTACCGCCCGAGTCACCGTAAATCGGTATTGGCAAATGCTATTTGGCAGGGGATTGGTCAGCACCCCCGAGGACTTTGGCGTACAAGGAGCTTTGCCCAGTCACCCGCAACTATTAGATTGGCTGGCCTTGTCTTTTATGGAGAATGATTGGAACGTAAAAGCCCTGCTAAAAACTATGGTGTTATCGAACACCTACCGACAATCATCACAAATCGACCAAAAAACCTATGAAAATGACCCTATAAACCGTTATTTGGCCAGAAGTAATACATACCGTCTGCCGGCAGAGATGATTCGTGACAATGCGCTTGCCGCTAGCGGGCTTCTTGTTCGTGATGTAGGCGGAAAAAGTGTGCGACCGTATCAACCAGGAAATCTTTGGATCGAAAAAAGTAATTTCTCACATCAATTATTACGGTATATCGAATCTGAGGGCGACAGCCTTTATCGCAGGGGACTGTACACATTCATCCGCCGAACTTCACCACACCCTGCCATGTCGGCTTTCGATGCCCCTTCTAGAGAGGTATGTACAGTAAAACGTGAAAATACGAACACCCCTTTGCAGGCCTTAGTACTCATGAACGATACGCAATTCGTCGAAGCTTCGAAAATATTGGCGCAACGCATGCAACAGGAAGGAGGGGATTCTTTAGAGAGTCAAATCGGCTACGGATTCCGGCTAGCCCTAAGCCGATTTCCCAAAAAAGAAGAACTTTCAATTTTAACGAACCTTTATAAAACCCAAGCCAATCGTTTTAAAGTGAATCCCGATGAAATCGAAAAACTTTTGACCGTTGGTAAAAAGTCTATGAACCCATCCCTATTAAATAATAAAACTGCCGCTTTGACGATGGTAGCCAACACCATTTTGAACCATGATGAAACCTATATGAAACGATAATGGCACACCATAACCATTGTAAAATTTATAAATTAAAAAATGTAATTTTAAGGGCTTGGACCCGATGTATAAAATGAAATTAAAAAAAATCGCCATATTATGTCTGATCTGGTTAACGCTATCATGTTCTTTTGACCTACCAAAAGAAGTTGAAGTAGCCTATAATGCCCTTCCCGAAACCATCGATTTTAATTTTCATGTAAAGCCGATTCTTTCCGATCGCTGTTATGCCTGTCACGGTCCTGACGAAAACACCCGAAAAGCGGAGCTCCGATTAGACCTTGAACATGAGGCATTCGCAAAACTAAGTAATGGAAACCATGCCTTCGTTTCGGGGCGTCCCGAAAAAAGCGAAAGTATTATCAGAGTGCTGAGCGACGACCCTGAAGTAATGATGCCTCCACCGGAATCTAATCTTTCCCTCACTGCAAAAGAAAAGGCGACCATCATCAAATGGATCGAACAAGGAGCAAAATGGAAAGATCACTGGGCTTTCACTGTGCCCGAGAAACCAGAGGTTCCAAAAAAGGCAAACAACTCATGGCAAGGGAACAATGCAATTGATTTCTTTATACAAAGTATACTGAAACAACAGGGTTTTGAGCCATCCGTCGAAACCAATAAAGAACGGTTATTGCGTAGGGTGACCATTGACCTTACAGGTTTACCCCCTACAATCGGGCAAATAGATGCTTTTTTAAAAGATGAACGCCCCAATGCCTACGAAAAAGTAGTTGACGAACTGCTTGCGACCGATGCGAATGCCGAAAGATTGGCCCTTGATTGGATGGACCTCTCACGATATGCCGACTCGCACGGCCTACATGCCGATGGTTGGCGCTTGATGTGGCCATGGCGCGATTGGGTTATCAATGCTTTCAAAGACAATATGCCATATGATCAATTTGTGACTTGGCAATTGGCAGGAGACCTTTTCCCCGACCCGACCAAAGAACAAAAATTGGCCACGGCATTTAATAGAAACCACCCCATGACCGCAGAAGGTGGTGCCATAGAAGAAGAATTTCGACTCAACTATGTTTGGGACCGGGCCGAAACCGTTGGCACCGCTTTAATGGGACTCACAGTAGCTTGTGCCAGATGCCACGATCATAAATTCGACCCTATTTCGCAGAAGGATTATTTTCAAATGACCGCATTTTTCAACAATGTAAAAGAATTGGGAATGACAGGTGATGATGGAAATTATGGACCATTACTTGCGCTTCCCAATGCCCAAACCGAACGTAAGTTGGAAACCGTTCAAGACGCCATTCATAAAAAAGAAAAACAACTACAACTGACCAAAAAAGAGCTGCTCGATTTAGATAGTTATATCAATCAACTACCTCAAAATTTCAAGGAAAAAGGACTTTTAGGTTACTATCCATTAGACAAGATAAGCAAAAAAGGAGGTTCTTATTTAGCCGATGGCAATCCGAATGCTACTTCCGGCAAAGCTCCCAAAATAGTTAAAGGTAAAAAGGGGAATGCTTTTGTATTCACGGGGGAATACGATGATGTTTCTCTCAAAAATATTCCCAATTTTGAATATACAGATTCTTTTTCCGCTGCTCTTTGGATGAATACTAAGAAACGTGAAAAAGGCAGAACCCAACAATTGCTAGGTACATCAGGATTGAAGAACAATTTTTGGAGCGGTTGGGATTTTTATCTTGATAGCTTAAATTATTTAAATGCCCGTTTGATTCACTCCCTGCCCCACAACTACATTCAAGTACGATCTAAAGATTCGATTAAAACCAACGCTTGGCGACATGTAGCCTTTTCGTATGACGGATCCGGTAAGGCTAAAGGGTTACAACTTTTTATCGATGGACAAGAGATAGAGACTACCGTACCCTACGATCATTTATATAAATCGATAAAAACACTGCAATCCGCAGTTCATAAAATAGAAACCAGACCTGTAAAAGTTGCTAAAAGTTATCGGGCTTTTACAGGGGAAGACGGTATATTTAAAGGTGCGCTTGATGACATTCGAATGTACTCCAGAGCCCTCACTCCAATAGAAATTACCCGCATCGCACAAAACGATGAAGATGTTTCGAATACTTCAAAAAAGGAACTCCTGGCCGAATATTGGATCGAACAATCGCCTCAGGTAACCGAGATTGAAAAAGATTTGCAAAACCTCAGAAAGGAATGGCTGCAACTTATGATGCCTGTGATGGAGATAATGGTAATGGAAGAAATGCCCGAAAAAAGACAAGCCTATGCCTATGACCGTGGTGATTATGAGCAACCTATCTACAAGGTGGAAGCCAATACACCTCAAGTACTTCCTGCTTTTTCAGAAGACTATCCCAAGAACCGATTGGGACTTGCAAAATGGTTCTTTTCCAAAGAAAATCCCTTAACGGCAAGGGTCACCGTTAACCGCTATTGGCAGATGCTTTTTGGAAAGGGGTTAGTAAATACTCCCCAAGATTTTGGCGTTCAAGGAGCATTACCCACCCATCCGCAGTTGTTGGATTGGTTGGCCATATCGTTCATTGAAAATGATTGGAATGTAAAGCATTTGCTCAAGACAATGGTCATGTCCCACACCTATCGACAATCATCACAGGTTACTGATAAAATGCGTGAAAAAGACCCCACCAATATCTATTTGGCTCGAAGCAACAGTTACCGTTTGCCTGCCGAAATGATTCGAGACAATGCCCTTGCCGCTAGTGGACTACTAGTAAACCATGTTGGGGGCAAAAGCGTAAAACCCTATCAACCAGAAGGCCTATGGATCGAGAAGAACAGTTTTTCCCATATTTTATTAAACTATAAAGAGTCTGAAGGTGATAGCTTATACAGAAGGGGCTTATATACCTTTATACGAAGAACCTCACCCCACCCTGCGATGACAGCCTTTGATGCCCCTTCACGCGAGGTATGTACCGTAAAACGAGAAAATACCAATACGCCCCTTCAAGCCTTGGTACTGATGAACGACACTCAATTTGTTGAAGCATCAAAAATACTGGCAGAACGCATGCAAACAGAAGGGGGCAACACACTGGAAGATCAAATCGCGTATGGATTTCGATTGGCGGTAAGCCGTTTTCCGAAAGAGGAAGAGGCATTGGTGTTAAAGGAATTATATCAGACGCAATCTGACCGTTTCGAGACTAATCCAAAAGAAATCAAGCGGCTACTAACGGTAGGAAAAAAAGAAATAAATCAGGTATTGCAAACGCCAAAAACAGCCGCCTTGACTATGGTCGCCAATACCATTTTAAACCATGACGAAACTTATATGAAGCGATAGATAAAATAAAACTGAGGACCTCGTTCAAATAGCATATACCATTTGAACCTGAAAACTTACCTGTGATGAACTTGAACTGATTTTAAACTTGAACCTTAAACCATGTGTACCCACAACGAAAATAAGAACTATTCACGTCGCGATTTTTTGACCAAGACTTCGTTGGGCATGGGAGCCTTATCAATGGCCTCGATGATCGACCCAATGAGCCTATTCGGCAAAGAGACGCCCTTACTTCACAATCACACCAATAGTGGTGGTATTTTGGGGCAACCTCATTTTCCGCCAAAAGTGAAGCGTGTTATTTATCTCTTTCAGAGTGGAGCGCCCTCTCAGTTAGATCTTTTCGACTACAAACCTTTGTTGAATAAAATGCAGGGGCAAGATTTGCCCAAAAGCGTTCAAGGCGAACAACGGCTCACCGGCATGTCATCAGGTCAGGCCACACTGCCCATTGCAGGTACAATTTTCGATTTCAAACAACATGGCGATAGCGGGGCTTGGATGTCAGACCTTATGCCACACACTTCGAAAATTGTCGATGAACTTTGTTTTGTCAAGTCTATGTATACCGAGGCTATAAACCACGACCCTGCAATTACTTTTCTGCAGACAGGGTCACAACTTCCCGGTAGACCTTCAATTGGCTCGTGGGTAAGCTATGGTTTGGGAACCGATAATAAAAACCTTCCCGAATTCGTAGTTTTGGTTACCAAGGATAAATACGGTCAACCGCTGTATTCTCGATTATGGGGCAATGGGTTTCTCCCCTCTCAACACCAAGGTGTTCAATTTAGAGCAGGAAAAGATCCGGTATTGTATTTGAACAATCCACCAGGAATTGATGAAAAAAGTAGGCGCGAACAATTGGATCATCTTCAAAAACTAGAACAAATAAACCATCAAGATGTTGGCGATCCCGAAATTTTGGCCCGTATGGCCCAGTATGAAATGGCCTTTAGAATGCAGACCTCGGTTCCCGAAATTATGGATACCAAAGACGAACCCGATTACATTTATGACATGTATGGGGAAGACAGTAAAAAGCCAGGTACATTTGCCGCCAATTGTATTTTAGCCAGAAGATTGGCCGAACGTGATGTAAAATTCATCCAATTATATCACCAAGGCTGGGATCAACACGGCAATCTGCCCAATGCCATAAAGGTGCAATGCAAAGATACCGACCAGGCTACCGCAGCATTGATAACCGACTTAAAACAGCGAGGAATGCTTGAGGATACTTTGGTCATTTGGGGTGGAGAGTTTGGTCGCACTAATTATTCACAGGGGAAATTGACTCCTGATAATTTTGGAAGAGATCATCACCCAAAATGTTTTACTATTTTTATGGCTGGTGCCGGAATCAAAAAAGGGTTTACCTTAGGTGCCACTGATGATTTTGGTTACAATGTTGTACAAAGACCGGTGCACGTGCACGATTTTCAAGCCACATTGATGCATTTACTCGGTGTTGATCATGAACGTTTGACCTTTAAATTTCAAGGAAGAAGATATCGGCTTACCGATGTTCACGGTGAGGTTGTTAATGAAATTTTAGCATAAAAAAATGACAAACCACAGGAATGAATATAGCCTTTACAGATTGGAATCGCTTACAGGCTTTTTAGATTTTAGCCTTAGAATAGCAACTATCTTTGCAGGAAGCGATTCCCATACACAACGGAGGAGGATAGGCAAAAATAGATTTCATTTAGGCTTTTACCCAATACAACATATCACCAGAAGGCCATGGTCTTCCAAATTTTTTCTAACAACCTTATAATTTCCACCACAAAACCATTACTATGATCGCATTGGAATTCTCTACTTTTTTGGGTCGTTTCCATCCCCTATTTGTGCATTTACCCATTGGCTTTTTACTTTTGGCCATACTTCTGGAATGGTATCAAGCCATAAAAAAGAAAAAAAGAAAAAGTCGTTTGATTGCTTTTGCATGGCTTTTAGGTGGTGTTAGTGCTTTTGTGGCAGCCCTGTGCGGCTGGTTTTTAGGAGAAAGTGGATCGTACCAAGCCGATAATTTATTTGTGCATCGATGGTTGGGCATCGCTTTGGTCATCGTGTCTTTTATAGGATGGCGGATAAAGTACAAAGCTGAGAATTTCTCGAAGCTCGTACACAATGGAATTAATATCGTTTTGCTATTAATGCTAATGATCGAAGGGCATAAAGGCGGAAATTTGACCCATGGTGAAAATTATTTGGTCGAATATGCGCCAGCACCCATTCAAAATATGCTCGGAGTCGTTCAAAAGGAAGAGAAACTTCCCCAACTGAGCTCTCCCGATTCAGTAGCGGTATACGCCGACATGATCCATCCGATTTTAGAAACAAAATGTATTAGTTGTCATAGTGACGAGGTGCAACGTGGAGGACTCAATCTTGCCACCCCCGAACTCCTTCAGGAAGGAGGAGAAAACGGACCGGTAGTGGAAGCTAGCCAACCGACCGAAAGTGAGTTGTTCAGGCGAGTGACCTTACCACAAAAAAACACAAAGTACATGCCCCCTAAAGGTGAACCCATGACTTATGACGAAATAAAAGTTATGGAATGGTGGATCGCCCAAGGTTCACCTTTTGACAAGAAGTTGAGCGACTTGGAAATACCGAACACGATCAAACCGACAATTTTACGCCTCTATGGACTCGACACCGAACCCAAGCCCTGGTATGAAACGGTTCAATTAGCCCCCTTGGATAGTACGCAAATAGAGAATTTGCGCAAGGTTGGGTTTTCAGTAAGAACATTAGGAGGAAAAAATCCGCTTCTAGATGTTAAATATTCGAAAAACGATTTGACCAAAGAACAACTTTTGGAGTTAGAAAAAGTCAAAGACCATATTACCTGGCTTTCACTTGCCGATAGTAATGTGGAAGATGAATGGCTTTCCATTGTAGGTAATTTTGAAAACCTAACGAGGCTTCAATTAGAAAAAACGGACATCACAGACAAAGGTGTCGCCATGCTTTCAAAGCTTGGTCATATAGAAACATTGAATTTATACGGCACCAAGGTAACCGATTCGTGCTTGGTCGATCTTGAAAAAATGGAAGGTCTTAAACGGGTATACCTATGGCGCACAGGTGTTTCCCCTGAGGATGCCAAAAAATTGCAGGAAGAAAAGTCCGACTTAGAGATAATCGGTGGGAAAGTTTGATTTATTTCTAAAAAGAATACAGCCAACTATTATATCGATATAAGGTTGTTTATCGAGCTTAACTTTTGTTGCAGTTTCGATAGTGGGCAAAAACTATCCATCCCATCGATTATTCCATTTTTGCCGTCTCGCTTATGTACCTAGGTGACAAAACTAGATTATCCATGCCATAAAAAATTCGCCGTAACTTTCACTTAATCCATCCATAAATATTCCAATACAAAATCTGCAACCTTTTGTATTTACAATGTTTTAGGGCAGATCCCAAGTAAACATTTTTACTTATATTTATATACTTGCCCATATTTTTCTGAGCATTCGAAAAAGATTAGGGAAAAGTTTTATTTATTCATAAAAGAATCTTTGCGTATGTCAAAATACAATGTAGCGGTATTAGGTCCCATCCCTAGAGACCATATTACGACCCATCATGGTGAAGTTATTGAAAAATATGGGTGTGCTACCCATACCGCAATTGGTTTGGCCAAGTTGCTAGGTTCGGATGGAACCGTTTTTTTGGTATCACATGTTCGCAAAAAAGACGAAGCCGCCGTAAAACTGCTGTTGTCGGAATATGACAACATCAATGTGGAATATATCACTAGCGATTTAGACCAAGGAGACGTTATTAGCCTCAAATTTATTGACCAAAACAATCGCTTGGAGAAACAAACAGGTTTTATGAATCCGATTATCCCGGCCGACATCAAAGACCTTCTGCATTGTGATGTTTTTGTCTGTGTGCCCATAACTGATTATGAAGTACCTTTAGAAACTTTAAAATATATCAAAGAGAATAGTGAAGGCACTATCATCTTCGATGGTCACGGTCCCACGAACACAGTAACTATGACAGGGGACCGATTGATAAAGTTTTGGATCGACCGCGACCAATGGCTACCCCATATCGATGTATTAAAAATGAACCTTGAAGAATCTAAGTGCTGCTGGTTCGATAAGGAATATTTGCCAGAAAAACTGGTGCATGTTAATGACGAAAGTACAGAGCACCTGCCAGCTTTGGCAGCCCATGCCCTTAAAACGGGAGTAAAATCACTAATTGTCACCTTAGATGCCAATGGCGGGGCAGTATTTTTTAAAAAAGGTGAAAATGTACATCATGAAATAGTCAAATCAATTCGTGTCGCCAATGTTGTCGACACCACTGGGTGTGGTGATTCTTTTGCGGGAGGGCTCGGATATGGTCTCTTGGTAAACAAAACCGATTATATCAAGGCAACTAAATATGCAAATGCTCTCGGCGCACAACGAACTCAAGGACGTGATTTTGAAGTTTTTAAATCAAAGGCGGAAACAGACCAGATGATACTTGATAACTACGGAAGCATTTGATGCACTGTTTAAAATAACCTGCTCATCATTACTTCAAATTTTGAGGTTATTAAAATAAACTTTTATTTTTCCGATTTTTCTTTTGGGCATCTAAAAATCTATATTATATTTGCACACCTTTTTAGGGCTCTTAGCTCAGTTGGTTCAGAGCACCTGCCTTACAAGCAGGGGGTCACTGGTTCGAATCCAGTAGGGCCCACGGTAATAAAGACAAGGCTTCCGAGAAATCGGGAGCCTTTTTTCTTTTTAAGGGCTGAATCTTACATTACGCTTGATTTTAAAGATGTCAATCAACTAAAAATAGACTATTACCGATCTATATTCCTTTGGTAAGCAAATTTGAATTCATGCTTTATCTAAGCTTTCCAAGTAATATCTTACATTACCTTATTTGCCAAATATTTCTGAACTTCATATACATCGATGCTTTTATTGAATTTCTTACTAACACTAGGAGTATCCTCACTGGAAATCCAAATCTTGAGCTCTGCGTCCAAATCGAATGTCCCGGACGTTTCTAGCGAGAAGCGAGAAATGTTCTTATAGGGCAAAGATTTATATTCAATTTTGCTTCCCGTTATGCCTTGAATATCCACTAAAATCAACCTTTTATTAGTGAACATAAATACATCTCTAAACAATGTAAATCCGAGTTCGATTTGCTCATCATTGATTAGTAACCTGGCGTATTTTTGATTGAGTTTTTCAGATGAAACCTCACTCGCGTTCCCTAATATTTTATTTAATAGTCCCATTATAATTGTGCTTTTCAAATTGTTAAATAGAATCTTCAAGAAGGTACTAAAATTTATAAAACACAATAAACTCTTCACAAAATATACTTGCTTTAAACCATTTTTCAAGCCCCCAGTGCTTCTCTGAGAGAAATCAAAAGTTCAATTAAGGTGAAAATAGCAACGCATTAAACGATACGGCAAATTAAAATTATTGTAGCAATGCCGCTGTGGCTTGAAAAGTGTTAAAATACAGGACCAGTTGAATATACTTCTAAAAAACAACCAGTTTCTTCTAGAACTTTGCCTCCATAAGAACATAACATATCCATAGTCACCGAATAGACCTGTTCAATCTGCTATAAAAAATAGATTATTCTTATATTACCGCTATAATGGATAGTAGGTGTAAGCTTTGCCCCTATTTCGTCAAAAGGTATAAATGAGCAAACTGAATATTGTAATTATCTTAGTGACATTGACATTAATTTGTTCTTGTAAAACTGTTGTAGAAAGAACTCCACTAAAGGTACTTATTGGCAAACATAGAGCTGTATTCACAGCACCCCCGACCAAAATTCCTGTATCCCATTCTATAGATGCACCAATGTTAGGGAACGGCTATACAGGCGTAGCCATCTCTGGTAACCCTGAAAAACAGGTTTACTATTTGGCACGGAATGATTTCTGGCGACTTAAATCATCATTAAACGAGTCGTTTCCCGCGGTACTTGGAAAAATTGAAATCGATATTCCCGCATTAAAGGGTGCCTCTTATAGAATCGAGCAGGACCTGTATTCTGCAGAAACATATGCCGATTTTTCTAAAAACAAACAGCACGTTCAGTTTAAGACTTTTGTTTCCGCCGTTGAAGATTTAATGCTGGTGGAAATTCAAATGACGGGGGATGGAACGATGGAAGGTACAGTAAACCTTGAATTACCCGGGAAAGAGGAATTTGTTGACAGACCACCTTTTGATTTGATATTTGAAGATAACACTGAAAAGAGTAAAACAGATAACGGTGTGCATTATATTTCACGAGCATTTGTGAATGATGTAGATATTCCAACCAAAGCGGTGTGCGCATTAAACATTTTGGGAAATGATTCAAATAAATTTACGCTCTCAAAAAATGAGAAAATAATAATCGCAGTTGCCTTTTCAAGTAATTTTAAAAGCAAGAATTGTCTACAGGATGTTAAAACTCGGGTTACTGATTTAGGTGAAAGTGAAATTAAAAATATCGAGGTCGGCCATAAATCGTGGTGGAAAGATTTTTGGTCAAAATCTTATGTTGACATCAACGACTCAATCATTGAAAAGCAGTATTACCTGTCAAATTATAGCATGGCAAGTTTTAGTCGCGATAAAGATTTCCCCCCATCCATTTTCGGCACATGTATTACCAAAGAGCGCCCAGATTGGAATGGTGATTATCACTTGAATTATAATCATTTCGCCCCATATTATGGCTTATTTTCATCAAATCATATTGAACAGGCCATTCCATCGAATCACACTATGTTGGCACAAATAGACCGCGGGAACTACTATTCAAAAAAGGTTTGCGGAATCGAAGGCGGAATCATTTTACCTGTAGGTGCTGGGCCATTGGGTATTGAAACCACCCGCAGAAACGAAATGATGGAGAAATTTCGCAGCAACTGGATAACTAACGGGGATGTTCAAGACGAAGGTCTGTTTTATGGCCAGAAAAGTAATTCAGCTTATGCTGTTACCAACATGGCTATGCTCTTTTATTCTACCTATGATATTGAAGTTTCCACATCATATTATCCATTCGTGAAAGGGGTGGCTACCTTTTGGGAAAACTACCTGTCTTTTGAAGATGGTCGTTATGTCATTTATAACGATGCCATTCATGAAGGCACAATAGGTACCGTGAATCCGATTCTCTCCTTAGGTCTTGTTCGCTTAGTGATGCAAACCTCCATTGACATGAGCAAAGAATTGAATGTAGATTCAGACCGCATACAAAAGTGGCAGCATATTATAGATAATTTGTCTAATTACACCTTTCAAGAGCGTGAAGGTAAAAAAGTATTCCGCTATAGCGAGAAAGGTACCGATTGGTGGGGAGACAATACACTCGGTATTCAACATATTTATCCGGGTGGCCAAATTGGTTTGGACAGTGACCCAGAATTACTTCAGGTAGCCCATAATACAATTGATGTGATGCAACGCTGGATCGATTTTAATGGGTCAAATAGTTTTTTCCCCGCGGCAGTACGAATTGGTTATAACCCCGATACTATATTGACACAACTGAATAAATATTCCAAAAACACCTACGCTAATGGTTTTCAGTTAAATAATCCACATGGAATAGAGAACCTCAGCACGGTACCTAATACCATTAACGAAATGTTATGTATGGGGCACGGCGGTGTATTACGTGTTTTTCCTGTCTGGCCAAAAAGTAAAGATGCCCGTTTTCATAAACTCAGAATTGTTGGCGCATTTCTTGTATCCAGTGAATTAAAAAACGGAAAAGTGCAATCGATTGAGGTTTTCAGTGAAAAAGGAAAGACACTCAACCTCCTAAATCCTTGGGAAGGAAAAGCCGTAACGGTCATCAGAAACAATGGAAAAAAGGAAATATTTCAGGGAGAGAGATTAAAAATTGAAACTTCGGATGGTGAGAAAATATTGATTAAACCTTAATGCTATAGGAAATATTATTGTTGACCCCGGATAGATTCCAGAAAAAAGAGCATTCATAAGCAGCATGACGGCCGTTTGCCTATTCACAAATCTCCCGTTTCTATTCAACACATTGATATTGAATGAAATTTAAACAAATCGTACTGTAAAAGAACGAAAGAATCTCGAATTACAACCTAAGGTTGTTCAAAGAAGATATATGCCCATTTTTTATTTTTTACGATGCCCAATAAACAATGCTGAATCATCAGAAAAGTACAATGTATATTAGGCCTGTCCGATTCGCAATTTCCAATTAAGCAGTAATATAAAGACTACCCAAATCTCCAAAACCAAGAATACCCTAACCAAGATTGTTACTCAACGGCTATTTTTTTTGGCAACGATACCAAAGTAATCTACTAAGGGGTAATTATTTCAGATCCCATCACTAAATCACAGTGGGTTTTAAGCATATTGCTGCAGAAAGCTACCAGATCAAATTCAAGTTGATTTCTTTATAAAAAGAAGCTTCACAAGAAATGGGAAGCTTTACATTTTAAGCTCTGTGCAGATCTTTTAGTTGGCCCAATTACAGTTTTTTTTAAAAATTCTATGCCGACTGCTTTATGAAATATTCAAATTAACAGAAAGCTTTCTTCAAGCCAGAAGACCACGGTTAATTTTCCAAAAATACATTATCACCAATATTACAAACAGTTCCGATGGTTTTACAACAAATTGTTGTACACCGTTTGCTGTTATACTTTTTTTGATGTTGGGTTAAAAAATTTTCTTTTTAAAAGCCATCCAAATGAACCAAAAATTACTTTTTTTTCTTCTTGCCATTGGATTCAGTTTCTCAGTAAAAGCACAGTTAAGTAATCTGCATTACTTACCTCCTTTGAAGCAAGGTCAAAATAATCAGGCTATTCAACAACAGGCGGTTTATCTTTCTACGCCGGAGCCTACTACTTTTACTGTAAATGTCTATCGCGGAACCAACAATACACCTATTGCAACATTTTCCATTTCCAACGTGAGTCCAGCGGTATACAACACTCTAGGCAATGGTGACAACAATATTACGCTAGTCAACAACGCAAACACCGGGGTCGTCTTAACCAATAGCGGACTTCGATTTGAATCGCCGAGTGGAAATCGTTTTTATGTAAACTACCGAGGTTATTCGGCCTCACAGGCAGCATCACTTACATCAAAAGGTAGGGTTGCCATGGGTACCCGCTTTAAATGGGGCGGGGTGCCAAACTTAGGTTCCCACTCCTCAAAATCAAATACCTTGGGCATCATGGCGACCGAAGACAATACTACGGTAAATCTTTTTGGCTATGATCCTGATTGTGAGTTCAGGGTTGGAAACAATGTTGCAGGCATTACCTCAAATACGCACCAAATTACGCTTAATGCCAATGAATCATTTGTTTATGAAACCTATGTCGGCAACTCTCCCACTGCCGCACATAGAGACGGTTGGATAGGCGCATCTATAGTTTCCGATAAGAATATTGTCATAAGCAACGGTTCTATGAACTTTGGCCGACAAGAAAATAATAGCAACCGCGATGCAGGTATCGATCAACCAGTACCCGAAAACAGATTAGGAAAAGAATATGTATTTGTAAGGGGCAACGGTTCAACCAACGGCACTACAGAATTTCCATTATTAATTGCCATAGCCGACAATACGCAAATTTTCGTTAACGGTTCCGCTTCTCCAATAGCAACAATAAACAATGGTGAATATTTTGAAGTACCCAGTAATTATTATTCCTCCAACACGGTCGGGGCAAATATGTTCGTACAGACCTCAAAAGATGTATACGCCTATCAATGTATGGCCGGCGCCAGTCAAGTATATACCCAGGGACTTAACTTTGTAGCTCCGGTTAACTGTTTGTTACCAGACGTGATGGACAATATTCCCGACATCAGAAATATGGCAGGCACATTGGTCAGTGGTGGTGTAACTATAACGGCCGCAACCAATACACCAGATGCAAATATCGTGGTTACTGATGGTAATGGTACCGTCGCATTGCCGCCAGCCGTTCCAGTGGCCGGTTCGACCGATTGGAAGACTTTTTTTATCCCCAACCTCAATGGTAATGTAAGTGTGCAATCTACAGGGCCCATTGCCGTAGGTTTCTTTGGATATAACGGGGCTAGGGGTGTTGCAGGATATTTCTCCGGTTTCGATACCGTTCCTGAGGTTAACTTAGAAATTAGAGGTGGCAGCGGTTGCTTTGTGGGATCTTCAATCTTTGAGGCTACCGGTAATTTTGACGCCTACCAATGGTTTGGCGATGGAGTGCTAATCCCCGGAGCCAACGGCCCAAGCTACACCCCATCTACTGCCGGCGATTATTATGTAAGAGGAACCAAAGGGCCATGTACTTACGATTCACAGCCTATTTCTGCATATTATTGTGATCCAGATATTGTTGTAAATAAAACAGTAGATAAGTCTGAAATCATGGAAGGCGAAAATGCTACTTTTACTATCAAGGTAAGAAATTTAGGCGTCGGACCTTTGACGAATCTCCAGGTTACCGATAATATCCCTACCGGACTCACATTGGAATCCGCATTTACCATTACCGGAAATTGGAGCGGAAATACTTGGAACATTGGCACCCTTAATGGCGGCGAAAGCGCTGTTTTAGAACTTGAAGTCAAAGCCGATGAGATAAGCACCCTTCCGTTGCTTAGCTTGACCAATACTGCTACCCACACTCAAGATCAGGTCGACACTAATATTACCGAAGATAGTCCCTCTGCCCGAATAACGATTCATAATGACTTTGACAATGACGGTGTAAACGACATAACAGATCTAGACGATGACAATGATGGCATTTTAGATGAAGATGAATGCAACAATTTGGTATTCAATATTTCTGGGGGAAATACCTTCAATAGTACTTTGACCAGTATAGACAACTATTTGGTATTGGACATTTTTAGTTTGGACAACTCTTTTAACCTTGAAGTAAATGGTGTCGACGTCGCAGGAGAAATACAGTTTCAAGACGTGCCAGGAAATTTTGCAACTTTCTCAGATGGATTTGGGTATGGCGAAAATGGGAACGCACAGATTTATTCGCTGACCGGCTCCCATGGGAGTCCGTTACTTAGAGTGGTGATAGATGAACTCGGAGAATTCGAGCTTTTTGGTGCACGTACTTCCAATGGACCGTTGGAACCCATGGTTCTGGACAATGTGGCCAATACTATTACTTGGAGTCCGTCAGGCAACAATACCATTTCAATAAACCAAGAAATTACCGGGCCTACTAATATGAGCGGCATTTTATTAACAGCGGGCTGTGACACAGATAACGATGGCTTTCCCGATCAACTAGACCTAGACAGCGATGGCGACGGCTGTACCGATGCCAATGAATATTATAAAGACAACGATGCCGATGGCGGTGATGGTGGCGAATATGGTGCCGGTGTTCCCGCAGTCGACCCTAACACAGGAATGGTATTGGCAGCATCTTATAACCAAGTATTCGCCCCAGAAATATTACTCGGCAATACCACTGAAAATTTGGGCGGTATTGATATCAACGGTCAAGACGTAAGTTTAGGGCAAACCATACAATATGTCTTACGCTTTCAAAATACGGGAGACGACGACGCCCGAAACTACACCATCAAGAATATATTACCTGATAATGTCACATTGGACAATGTAGATGTATCGGATGCTTTGAACACTACCTATAATCATGATATAGCAACAAACACCATAGATTTTTCGGTGCCGGATGATTTAGTGGAAGTGGGCCGCCCAGAGTACACCATCAGAATAAAGGTAACAATTGCCGCTAATTGCTCTGATTTTATAGCCGCCTGTTCCTCCCAATTGGAAAACAGGGCCTATTCGACCTATCAGGGTACCATAAACACGTCGACCTTTACCGATGAAAATGGCAACAACCCAATATCGGCTTGCGCTAGTGCTCCTGAAGTAGCGAGTAACTCGATTTTCAATGATCTATCAAATTGCAATCAAGCCAGAAATGTTCTCCTATGTGGTGATAGTGTTATTCTCGCCGCAGGCGAAGGCTTCGCTACCTATAACTGGGTAGCAGACACAAACGGAAATGGTCAAGTAGACAGCGGTGACACCGTTTTGAGCGATGGCGACCCCGACAACAATCCAAGTACCTTGGTAGTTACGGTTATCGGGCAATATATCGTAGAAAAATCTTCGAACGGTGCCTGCCCCGATATGGTAGAGCGTATTAGCGTGGAGCGTTTTGGCGCAACCCAGACCAATCCTATTGAAGATTACTTTAATCAGGTAAATTCAGATAATAATCCTGATAACGACTTGCAAGGTGAAATCGTCGAGTGCACGAATGATAGGGATATACTCCCCAAAATATTCTTATGTGGTGCTAATGATGAGGCCACGATCCAATTGGGAATCACCGATGCACAAAGTATCACATGGCAAAAGCTTGATGAAGGTAGTTGTTCCGCAAACGGAGACGATTGTGCCAACAAAAGCAGCAACTGTACTTGGAGTACAGTTGACGATCAAGACAACTTTACAATAACGGATAGCGGTGAGTATCGTGTCGTAATTGCATATCAAAATGGCTGTTCGAGTCGCTTCTATTTCAACGTATTTAAAAACAATCTTGACCCAACGTTCACTTCCTCGGATATCCTATGCAACACACCAGGGAATATCAGGGTCACCAACGTGGGTTCGGGATATGGCTTCCAATTGGTAGACGTTAACAATAATAATATCGTTGTTCCATTCTCGGCTAACAACGGGCCAAATTTTGACATTGCCAATAGCGGTACTTACAAAGTTCAGGTTACTCAATTGAATCCTTCCGATAATACGCCATTAACAGGTGGTTGTGTATTTGAAACAGAAGATATTGGTATTTTAGAACGTGATTTTGAAGTGCAGCTGAGTACTACCCCGGCTGATTGCAACCAACTCGGAACCATAGCGATACAAGCGCTGAATGTGTTGCCCAACTACAACTATGAACTTCGTTTGGATGATGGTAGCAATAGTGGTCAAGGTAGCTTGGTGAGCAATCAAACTACAACTGCAGATAACACCCATACCTTTTCAGGCGTTAATCCTGGCAACTACATTGTCACTACCAGAACAGATGATGGCTGTCTAGATACCAAACAGATTACGGTAGACCGCATTGCCGAACTAACGCTAAGTGCTTCGGTAACCAATAATATCACCTGTACATCAGGTGTTATAACCCTAACACCTAATGGTGGTTTGCCCGACCCTAATTACGAAATGGCGATTTGGAGCAAAGATGGAGTACCTTTATACAGCGACCCTTCCGATATTCCGGCATCAGCTATTCAAACGGCTTCCAGTTTTCTCTTCGGCCACAGAGGCAACCCCAGTACTTATTTTCCAAACGAAAACGGTGATTACACATTTATTGTAATGGACGGCAATGATTGTCATAAAATTTCCAATACCGTTCGAATAGAAGACCTCGGCAGCCTTTCGGTCAGTGCCTCACATTCACAGATTACGTGTGCCGACTCGGCAACGTCTACTTTGACCGTATCGGTTACTGGGGGAACTGCACCTTACCAATACAGTTTAGATGGTGGAACCACCTATCAAAACTCAACCAATTTCTTAAATCTAGCGGCGGGCCATTACGAAATTACCGTTAAAGACTCTAGTGGAAGTGGCAGCAACACCTGTACGGAAACTATTACCCATGAAATTGACCAACCTTTCCGTTTAACGGCATCTCCTTCAATAGTTGAACATGCCTCATGTAATACGAGTGGAGCTTTGGTGAAAATACTTAACCCGAATGGTGGTCAAGCACCTTATGAATTTAGCTTTGACGGAGGAAGCTCCTTCAGCGCAACTGATGCGGTAAGATTGTTACCGGGTTCTTATCAATTGGTTCTAAAGGATGCCTTGGATTGCACCTATAATATGGATATTACGGTTCCAAACGCCGTGACCGACCCTTCTTTTACGGAGGTTGTGACCTATGACTGTGACGGATTGGGCACTATCACCATAACACCATCCAACACAACAGATTTCACCTATACCTATAGCTTGAACAGTTCGTTGAACGCACCTGCCGACAGCAACACCTTTACTTCCGTGGCGACAGGCACACAAACGGTAACTGTAGGTTATTCAAGCAACATTGCACCAGGCCAAAGTACATTGTTCTTTGAAGATTTTGGATCCGGACCCACCACCCAAATTGGGGAAATTGGTCCTGGTTATTGTTACGAACCCCAAAACGGCAGTACAACGGATTGCAATCTTGGTCCTGCCGGTATTTTGGTAAATGGAGAATACACGGTAACCAATTTTGTCACTAATCCTGTTACCGCATGGAGAAGCCCCAATGACCACACAGGTTTAACCGAGGGACGTTTCTTGGCAGTTGACGTCAGTACACTGGCGGGTGAAAAAGGAATTCTTTGGGCACGCCGAGGATTAGAAGTTCTTCCCAACCAAGACATCACACTTTCTTTATGGGCGTATAACCTGATGCAAACTTCGGCCAATGGTAACAATCCGGAAATATTAGTGGAACTTCTAGATGCATCCGGCACAGTACTTCACAGCATACCTACGCCTGAAATACCTAAAAATGGTGATGCAGATGATTGGCACAACCGACAAGTCATTTTGAATCCAGGAGCAAATACGACCGTAGACATTGTTTTGCGCAGTAATTTGGATAGTGATTTTGGAAACGATTTGATTATCGATGACATTCAAGCTTCACAGCAACCCGAAGTATGCGAAAAAACCACGGATATAACTGTAGTAGTTCAAACAGGCCAAGCTTTTGAGGCCGCATTACTCAACACCATAGACCCAAGTTGCAATGGCAGTTCCGACGGAGCCATCCGTTTTGAAGTGGCTAATTTTGACTCGACCACGGGATTTGAATATTCGACCGACGGCGGTCTCAACTGGACGGCCTCAATGACCTCCCCCGTGACCACAAGCGCCACCTTGGCCGATGGATCTTATACGGTAGACGTTCGTAAGGTTGCCGATAATTCATGTATTACAGATTTTTCAGCAACTATAACAAACCCTACGCCAATAATCCCACAATTGAATCAAATTGCAGATTACACTTGTTTCAACACAGGCGGAACCTTAGAGGCCTCCGCCACCGGCGGCAACCCTGCATACACCTATCAATTAGAAGATACGGCAGGGATAGTTATCGCTTCCTATCAAACTAACAATCAATTTCCCAATGTACCGGATGGCAGTTACGTAGTTAGGGTTCGAGACCAAAACAATTGTGAAGTAGTTTCTACAACTGCCGTAACCATAGCTCCTCCAGCGGATATTGATTTTGATTTGAGTGCTACGGCCTGTTATGACGGGCAGAACAATGCTAGCCTCACCGCTGCGGTAACTAATGGTAATGGGGGATATAGCTTTAGAATTGATGGCGGGGCATGGATGACCCCTACCCCATCAACCGTGACTTCGTATACCTTTAACGGACTTTCCAATGGTTCTTACGATATCGAGGTGACCGACTCTTATGGCTGTATTTCTTCTATAAAATCAATATCCATATCACCGATTTTATTGGCTCAAATTGATGTAGTCGATGTCAGTTCCTGTGCAGATGGCAGTATTACGGCATCAGCCACAGGAGGTGATGGGAACTACTTCTACGCCTTTCTACCAACGGGCAGTGCGGTTCAAGACAGTGATTTTGATGCTTCGAATAGCATTACCGTAACCAATGCGACCGCGGGTGATTTTGATGTATATGTACGGGATAATAACGCGACAACACCTTATTGCCAATATTTGGAAACAGTTACCGTAAGAAACACTCCTGCACTTGCTTTTACAGCGCTTCCTACCGATGCCATCTGTTTTGGCGGCCAAGGTAGTATTGACGTGAATATTACTTCGGGGCTTTCTCCATACACCTATGAAATCAGAGATATAGATAATGGCACCTCAGATGCCTTACAAACAGGGGTTATTGGTACTACAAGAACCTATTATAACCTCGCACCAGGCGATTATGACATCATAATAACCGATGCAACCGGATGTTCCGATTCTGTAACAGGAATTACCATAAACGAACCTGAGGAGTTGACTGCAACAGTTACAGGCATAACACCTGCCAATTGTACCGGAGACATCAATGATTTCGGATTCGGTTTCAGTGCTTACCCAACAACTTTAGGAACCATAGAGTTCAGTGCCGATGGAGGTACTACATGGATTGGAGACAATAGTGTCCCGGGTACTTCCGATCAATTAAAAGGATATTTGTCAGGAGATACCGTTTATCCATCCATGAGAACAATAGATGGTTCAAACAACACGGTTTGTCAAACAGATTTGGACCCATTCATTATACCTTACCCTTTAGATGATCTGGATATCACCATTCTTCCCATAGTAGTTAATTGTAATGAATTGCAAGTAACGGTACGTGGTCAAAATGGAACTAGTCCTTATTTATATACCTATACGGATGACCCCGCCAATTTTGACCCAATTACTCCAGCCAATGGTTGGGTTGGCCCTTTTGCCGCAGGTGTTACACATACATTTACCGGTTTGATTCCAGGTAGAACATACGCTTTTTATGTTCGCGATTCTTCCTCACCTGCCCCAGGTTGTGTCAGACAAAGCAGCGTAAACGTAAATGATGTGGTTACGAACCCCATGGAAATAACCGCTACTTACGAACCCTCCTGCAGTGGCGCTAACAATGGCGAGATTACCTACAACATCACGGATACCGACGGTTCTACGGAGCTAAAAATGAACTGGACCCTGTACGATATTGATGGAAACACGATTACTTCAAGTGGAGGTGATATCGACTATGCAAGTTCAATTAAAATTGAAAATTTGGCACCGAACGAATATTATATAGTAGTACAACAGGTCAATACTGGAGGAACGCCACAATGTTTCAGTGCCAGCGAAAACTTGCTTCTAGAAGGATTGGCGCCGATTACGGCCAGCTTGAACTCTTTACAAGATATTAGCTGTGAGAATCCTGGGCTAATTTCAGTTGACAATTTGACCGGCGGCGGTGGCACTTATACTTTTACGGTAACCGGACCAGCGCCATTTACTACTATTACAGCTACCTCGGACAACCCTTTGGAAATTCCTTCGAATTCTCCTTCGGGAAAATATTTTGTAGAAATCAGTGATCAGTTTGGTTGTATATCTCCCCTATTGGACATTGATATGAGCTTAACGGCCAATCCTGTCATTTCAGGAATAACTATCGACAATTGTAGTTCAGCGGCCACAGTAAATATTTCAGCAGCACCCGTGTCGCCCTCCATGGTCTATTCGTTGGATGGCGGAACCACTTATATCAATAACGGTGGTGTTTTCACTAATGTCGCACCCGGACCTTACACGGTTTTTGTAAAAGACGGTAACGGTTGCACCGATTCTGAAGCGATAACCGTACATCCTAGTTTACAAGCTACGGCTTCACTTACAAGAAGTTTGGGTTGTGGGGCTGGTCATGAAGCTCAACTGACCATGGAAGTATCCTCTGGCTCTGCGAATTACGAATATCAAATAACCAATACCTCTGGCACAGTCGTGGCAAGAGAAGCAATGACTTCGAACCCATTAACGGTTTTGGTAACAGCAGCCGATACCTACAACATTACTATATACGATGCAGGCACGACTTCGCCCGAATGTAGTCGTAACTTTAGTATTGAAGTACCCGCTGCGGTTTTACCCGATTTTACTCCAAATGTGACCGATGTTACTTGTTTTGGCGGTAGTGATGGAGCAATTGCGCTTACCCAAGTAAACAATGGTAATAATCCATTAAGTTTTAGCCTAAGTCCTAACCATGGAAACTTCAATACCGCCACCAACACCTATGAAAACCTTCCTATGGGAACGTACCAGGTAACAGCCTCGGGGCCTAACGGGTGTACTACAATATTGAATGGTATAAATGTAGATCAGCCCAACGAGATTACTTTTGATCTGCCTACCGTAACACCCTTCGGCTGCAGTAGCGGTGATGTTATGAACAATGCCGAAATCACCATTGACCTCAGCAGTATTGCCGAAGGTTCGGGCACTTACATCCGCTATGAATTCATAGATAATGGCAGCGGTTCCGTTCTACAGAATGGCTCTCAAAATAGTTATACCTTTACCGACACCTCTGGTGGCGATGTCGTTGTTCGCGTTTTTGACGACAATGGCTGTCTGGGTGAAAGAATGGTAATCGTACCGCCTTATGATGAATTGGGCACACCCACCTTAACTATTGATGATCCAATTTCCTGTAGTAATGCCGGCGAGGATATCTCAATAGACATTGCGAGTACCGTAACCAATTACAGCGCTAATCCGTCAAATTATGAATTTAAGAAATTGCCTTCCGGCAGTTTCCAACCATCCAATGAATTTCTTGACTTACAACCAGGCAACTATACCTTTGTTATAAAGAACAAAAACACAGGTTGCGAAGTCAATTTATCACACTCCGTAGCCGAACCGAATACCTTCGATGTGGCCGTAAACAAACTCTCTGATGCCGTATGCTTTGGTGATAACGGCAGTATTACCCTCAGCATATCGGATGCCACTTATTCCGGAGGTTTCACATGGCGTATTTTCGAAACCAATGGAACACCTGCGGATCGCTCCGATGATGGTGCCGAAATAATATCAGGCACTTCTGTCAACCTAGGTCCAACGGCACCCATCAATATTCCTGCTGGAAATTATTTGGCCGAGGTCGTGCAAGCTGCCTTTCCTGATTGTACTCAAGTAAGGTCGTTCAGTATAAGTACCCCTCCAGCGGCAATCACCCTAGACACCATTGATCTAACCGATGTGGGTTGTAGCAATGATCAAGGTAGCGCAGCTATAAAACCCTTAGGCGGAGTGGCACCGTATGACATTGTAGTAACAAATACTACTTCGAGTACTGCGCACAATGCCACACAAGTAAATTCGAATTTGTTCCAAAGCTTAACCGCTGGTATGTATACCGTTAGTGTCACCGATGCTTTAGGGTGTATGCAGACCTTCTCCAATGCTTTCGAACTTTTGACACCCGACCCCATTTCTGGAACAGTGACAGCAACAGATTTGGTATGTCAGGGAGATACCGATGCCTCATTATCTATTGCCCTGAACGCTAGAAATGTAAGTAGTAATTATCGTTATCTATTACACAGATACACCGATAATGCAGGCAGCACGCTACTCGAAAGTTCCGCGAGTCAGGTTACCAATACCTTCAACAATTTGGGTGCAGGATTTTATAGGGTCGAAGTTTTTGATGATATGGGGTGTACTTTTATATCTCCAACAACAGAAATTGTAGATCCGATAACGGTACATTCTCAATTGATTACCCTACAGGCGATGAGTTGTCAAAATGGTGCTACATTAGAGTTAACGGCCCAAGGAGGTACCGGACCATATACCTGGAGCATTAATGGCTCCACCCCGAACCCAATGAATAATGCCAATGGGGCCGGAACCCATGTATTTCAAAATGTAGGTGCCGGCACCTACGAGTATTATGTTAGCGATAGCTTTAATTGTATTTCTATGCTATCCAATACGGTTAGAATCGAACCAATTGAAGATTTAACCGTCACCCTTGATACAACAGCGGCCTTTATCAATTGCAATGGCGAAAGTTCAGCCTTAATCAATGCCGACGCTGATGGAGGTTTAGGTAATTATCGCTACGGACTATATGCCGATACCGGGTTGAGTATTGAGATACGTCCGTATCAAAACTCTGGTCTTTTCGATAATTTAGCACAAGGCAATTACTATGTAAGCGTGATAAGTGAAGATTGTCAGGTGACTTCCGAAGTAATAAACATTACCCAACCTGATCCACTCTCGATTGAAACAACGATTACAGACATTCAATGTCACGGCGAAGAGAATGGAAGCATTGTTATCGATGTAACCGGTGGTACCGGCTTGTACCAATATGCCATTTCACCAAATTTAAATCAATTTGATGATGACAATAGTTTCGAAGATCTTTCCCTTGGTGACTACAGTGTAATTGTACAAGATAGCAATGGTTGTTTCGAACTGATTGAATTTACGGTTAGCGAACCTGATTTATTGGAAATGGAGACCAGTTCAACTCCTGAAATCTGTGCAGGAGACCGAGATGGATCTATAACTATAAATGTTACCGGTGGTACGGCCCCATACAGCACCGCATTAAATTCTAACCAAGATGCCGATTTTGTCGAAGGCAGACTAAATATCGAAAATTTGGCCGGGGGTACATATATTGTATTTGTTAAGGATGCCAATGGGTGTACAACGAATGAAACCATTACTGTAGAAGGCGGAGCCAACCTCAATGCCATGGCAGAGGTCATTTACGAATGTACAGGTGATACGCCAAACAACAGTATCAATCTCATTTTAGAAGATGAAACCGTTACTCCTGATCTCATGTATGCATTAGACTCTTCGGATCCTAATGATTTTGTACTAGAGGCCAATTTTACCAATTTGGCGGCAGGTACCCACTTTATTACTATCGCCCATGCCAATGGATGTATCAATACGGTCGATTTTGAAGTGGAAGGGTTTGAGCCTTTGGTCTTGACCCTTGAACAACGTAACCTCAATGAGATTACAGCTATCGCAACTGGCGGAAAAGAACGGTATACCTTCTATTTTGATGATTACGATAACGGTGACTCCAATACTTTTTATATTAGAAGAACGGACACTTACACGGTTAGGGTCGTTGATGAAAATGGATGTGAGGCCATAGCAACCATCTTCATTGAATTTATAGATATCGATATTCCGAATTTCTTTACGCCTGATGGTGATGGAAAAAATGATCTTTGGATACCAAGAAATATAACTCAATTTCCAGATATATGGATCAATGTATTTGATCGATATGGCCGTCAAGTCTTTCGATTGATCGACAGTCCGAATGGATGGGACGGATTCTATCAGGAGCACACGCTCCCGACAGGAGATTACTGGTATATCATAAAATTAAACGGAGAAAACGATACCCGTGAATTTATAGGGCACTTTACGCTTTACAGATAAAACTTAACCCAAAACAACACCCCATAATTAATTGAAAAAAGGCCCTAATTAAGAGGGCCTTTTTCGATAGATTAACTGTCTTTTTATATCAGATGGTTGGGGAAATCTTTTACTTCTTCACAACAAATCTGCTCCATAACCTGTTGCAATTCTCTTTTTAGGAGTGAAATTGTGTGGTCTCCGCCCTTTTCACCTAGAGCCGCAACACCGTACATAAACGACCTTCCCATAAAAGTGAATTTGGCCCCGCTGGCCAAAGTTCTCGCTACATCAGGACCAGAACGTAAACCACTGTCCATCATTACAGTCATTTTATCTCCATATGTTTGGGCTATTCTACTTAGGGGTTTTATGGTTGATTCTCCTGCGTCCAATTGGCGACCTCCATGGTTTGATACGATAATACCGTCCAACCCAAGTTTAACCGCCTTTTCCGCATCCGCTTCGTTGGCAACTCCTTTGAGTACCAACTTGCCCTTCCACATATCACGTATCGGCTTAATTTTTTCCTCATTTAAACGCCCTGAAAAGGTATCGTCCATGAATTTCCCCAATTGCCGTAAATCTAAATTTTTCGGCATATAAGGTTTCAATGTCGCAAAATTTGGTTGTCCATGAATAAGCGTTTTTAGGGCCCATTCCGGTTTCCCTAAAATCTGTACTATATTCTTGACCGACATTTTTGGGGGCATGGCCAAACCGTTCCTAATATCCCTAGGCCTAAAGCCAAAGGTGGGCACATCACAAAGAATAACCAACACTGGGCATTCTGCCGATGCCGCCCGGTTGATAATATCGTCACGTAATCTATTCTCGGTCGGGTGGTACAATTGAAACCAAGCCTGGCCCTCGGTTATTTCTGCAATTCGCTCGATACTACTGGTAGTTACCGTACTGAGCACAAAAGGAACATTGTGATCAAAAGCCGCTTTTGCCAATATTTCCGGTGCGTTGGGCCACATTAGCCCCTGCAGGCCGACTGGGGCAATACCAAAGGGTGCATCGTACGTATGCCCGAACAATTCCGTTTTCATGTTTGAGCCGGTATGTTTGCTCAAGTAATAGGGTAAGAGCTCTACATCCCGTATTTCGGCTGTATTCTTATGTAAATTTACATCTTCGTTACAACCCCCATCTAAATACTCAAAAGCGAATTTTGGAATTTTTCTTTGTGCTTTTTGACGTAAATCGGTAACAGACGGGTATTTATCGTTAATCTTCAAGTTCATTATACTTTATTTTTGATTGCACTCCGCATACTGATAAGTACAATAATCACCCTTCCCTCAACTTTAAAATATATATCTCTATGCTTTGTATGCCTTAGCTTCTTGTCGTGAGGATCCCAAGCCTTCGATACCCAATTCTACGACATCACCTGCTTTCAAGTATTTTGGCGGATTAAACCCTAACCCCACTCCAAAAGGTGTTCCGGTAGAAATAATATCACCCGGCAACAGGGTCATAAACTGACTAATGTAACTTACAACTTCTTGAACATTAAAAATGAAATCGGAAGTCGAACTATGCTGTACGGTCTCTCCGTTCAATTTTAACCAGAGGTCTAAAGCATTGGGGTCATTAATTTCGTCGGCAGTGGCAATAAACGGGCCTATCGGGGCGAAAGTATCACAACCCTTACCCTTACACCACTGACCTTCCTTTTCAATTTGAAAAGCTCGCTCACTATAATCATTATGCAAGACATAACCTGCAATATGATCATAAGCATCAGCTTCGGTAACATAGGATGCTTTTTTACCAATAACTATGGCAAGTTCTACTTCCCAGTCAGTTTTTTCACTTCCTTTCGGAATAATCAAATCGTCATTCGGGCCTACTATCGCCGAGGTCGCCTTGAAAAACAAAACGGGTTCTTTTGGTATGGCCATCCCACTTTCTGCTGCATGTTGGGCATAGTTTAGGCCGACACATACAATTTTTGAAGGACGAGTCAAAGGCGAACCTAGTCGAACGTCTCCAGAAACTACCGGACAATTTCTCTCGTTCTTTTCCAACCAAGCACTTAACCTTTCAATTCCGTCGGTTCCAAAAAATTCTTCGTTGTAATCTGTTATAAATTCAGAAACATCCAACCGTGTACCATCTTCAAGTTGTACTCCTGGTTTTTCTTCTCCTATACTTCCAAATCGTATTAGTTTCATCGTAATTGTTTTATCCGTTTAGTTTAATAAATCCGCCATCAATAGGAAAATCGGTTCCCGTAACAAAAGATGCTTCGTCAGAAGCGAGATAAAGTGCAAGATTTGCAATTTCCTCAGGCTTGCCCATACGACCAATAGGTTGGGTTTTCGACAGTTTTTCCAACATCTCCTTTTCTTGTCCCGGATAATTTTTACTTATAAACCCATCGACAAACGGGGTATGTACCCTCCCTGGTGAAATGCTGTTGCACCGTATTCCGTAATCCAAATAATCTTTGGCCACAGAATAGGTCATTGTCAATACCGCTCCCTTAGTCATTGAATAAGCGAACCGATCATTTATTCCAACCGATGAGGCAATAGAGGCCATATTGATTATAACCCCTCCTTTCTCTTTCATTGAAGCGATGCAAGCTCGCATACAATTGTACACTCCTTTCACATTCACTTCGTATAATCGATCCAAATCTGCAACTTCGGTCTGCTCTAAATTACCAATATGCGCAATTCCCGCATTATTGACCAAAATATCAATAGCTTTATTGGCCGAAATAGATTCAACTGCCTTTTTGACCTCATCTTCATTGGCTACATTGCAATCATAAGCCTGTGCTTTCCCACCATTGGTCACGATAGCATCAATAGTATCTTTAGCATTGATCGCCTTTAGTTCAAGAATGTGAACCGTAGCCCCATGTTCGGCCAACGCAATACAAATAGCCTTTCCTATGCCGCTACCTCCTCCGGTAACTACGGCCGATTTATTATTTAAGTTGAATTTCATTTGCTGTTTATTTATTTAACGCCAATTCTTCTTTCCAAAAACTACCGTTAGGAAAACTGTATTCCTCTATCGATTCCGGTTTCATGGTAATACTGTAACCTGCCATGCTTGGTGGCATATATGCGCCGTTTTTTATCACCACGGGGTCAAAAAAATGTTCGTGCAAATGATCTACATATTCTATAATTCGATTCTCTAAAGAACCACTAATCGCTATATAATCGATCATCGATAAGTGCTGTACGTATTCACAAAGTCCGACACCACCGGCATGTGGACAAACCGGAATCTTAAATTTCGCAGCCATCAACAGAATGGCCAATATCTCATTCACGCCCCCGACCCTACAACTATCAATTTGACAAATACCAATGGCATCGGCCTGCATCAATTGCTTGAACACGACTCTATTTTGACAATGCTCGCCAGTGGCCACTTTAATTGGGGCAACAGCCTTCGCTATTTTGGCATGGCCCAAAACATCATCAGGACTCGTTGGTTCCTCGATCCAGTAGGGGTCAAATTTTTTGAGTTCGGCCATATTTTCAATGGCTTCGTCTACATCCCATTTTTGATTGGCATCCATCATCAAGCGTAAGTCTGGACCTATTTCTTCGCGAATAATAGCCGCTCGACGCATATCATCTTGCAAGTCTGAACCTACTTTAATCTTCATATGGTCAAAGCCAGCCGCTTTCGCCTCTTGACAAAGTCTTCGCATTTTATCATCGGAATAACCCAGCCAACCTGCTGAAGTCGTATACGCAGGATATCCGTCTTGCTTCAATTTATTAATTCGCTCTTGCTTTGAGCCGGCTTTTTCCTTTAACATTTTCAAGGCTTCCTCGGGAGTTATAGCATCGGTAATGTAGGTAAAATCGACACAACGCACCAACGCTTCGGGGGTCATATCAGCCAATAACTGCCACAACGGTTTACCCTCCACTTTAGCATACAAGTCCCAAACTGCATTAACCACTGCCCCTGTTGCCAAATGAATAACACCCTTTTCAGGGCCCAACCAACGCAACTGACTATCACCCGTAATCATTTTCCAAAAATCACCCATGTTATCCGTAAAACTTTTCAAGGTCTTACCTATAACCAAAGGCGCTAAAGAATTAATAGCGGCAGCGCATAACTCGTTGCCCCTACCAATGGTAAAAGTGAGGCCGTGACCTTCCACTCCATTTTCAGCATCGGTCTTAAGAATTACGTAGGCCGCAGAATAATCGGGATCGGGATTCATGGCATCGGAACCATCAAGCGATTTACTGGTAGGAAAACGAACGTCTTTGATGATAACATCCGTTATTGTTATTTTATTTGACATAACTTCTATTTTAATAATACAAAATTAAGAACTCCATTTTTTCAAAACTACCTAATAAAACACCTAAATCAATACTATTTTTGCCGTACCTACTTTTTTAAGCGATTTATAATTGATAATTCATCAAAATTAAAAGCGATAAGATGAGTAACAAGTACGATTCATCGGTAATATTCCAACAAAATTCCAATACCCCTGGAACCAAACATTTTAGGTAGTGAACTTTTTTTGGCCCAAGGGGTATTTGGAAATTTTATTGATCAAAACAAAAGACTACAACTTTTCTATATAAACATAATAAGCTGGGTGCACCCTTTTATCTTTGTCAATCAATTGGGCCTCCATGTTGTATTTTCCCGCTGAAATATCAGCAGTAAACGACACTTCTTTTTGTCCTTTTTCGATTTTTTGGGATTTTTCCAAATCGGCCACAAAGATATACGCACTCTCAAAATCAGATTTTACACTAGCCGGCATAAAGCGGTCTAATTCCACTCTTTTTTCTTGGGCAGGAAAAGTCTCATTTATACCCAGGCCACTTTCACGGGGAAATCGGCATAGACTTATCTTGTACGATCCATCTTCCACAAACTCAATTTTCCAGCTTCCTGTAGCTTGAACAGCGCTAGCCGCGCCATATTGGTGCCACATATGCGTAAATTTCCCGGTCAACATATCATGGGCCGATATACGACTGGGGTTTTCTTGTGGCGTGCCAACCTTAATATAAGCATAGCGTTCGTTTACACCTTCATCCTTTATCGATTGCCACCATTTTTCATAACCCAGTGCCAACTTTTCAACTACTTCCGGATGCTGGTCATAGACATTTGTGGTCTGACTACGGTCTTTGTTCATGTCATAGAGTTCCGACCCGTTTACCAGACGCCAATTGTCATCCATTACGGAATACTTTCTGTATTTCACCAAATTTTGCAAGCGCTGCGTATCCATATATAATGTTCTATTGGGCCACGCCTCGGAAGTATCATAAAGCAAAGGTTTCAGACTTTTACCATCCAATGGTTTTACTGGATTAAAATCCAAGTCTAAAACATCTACAAAAGTCGGCAACAGATCATAATGTGCAACCAATTTATCGATATCCTTACCCCCCGTAAGTTCGCCGTCGGGCCACCGAATTAAAAACGGTACGCGATGACCACCCTCGTATTCACTCCCTTTAGCGCCCCTCAAACCGGCATCATAAATTCTATTCCCCCCTGCTGTTCCATTGTCGGTCGTAAAGATTAGAATGGTATTGTCGGCAATATCCAATTCCGCCAACTTTTCTTCCAATAACTTAAAATTATCGTCGATATTAGTTATCATTCCATAAAACCGTTGGAACCTTTCCTCCAAACCTTTTACGCCTTTGTACATATTCAAATACTTTTCCGGTACGTTTAAAGGACCATGCGGAGCGTTGGTAGCGATGTAACAGAAAAAAGGATTGTCTTTATTCGTTTCTATGAAATCCATGGCTTCCGAAAAGAAAACATCCGTACAGTACCCTTCATATTTTTCTGTTTCCCCATTATGCCAATAGGTGTCATCAAAATAATCATTGCCCCAATAATCCGGACCTTGGGTAATGCCACCTCCCCCATGACGTACTACTTCATGAAAACCTCGATCTTCAGGACGGTAGGGATAATTATCCCCTAAATGCCATTTACCGAACATACCGTTGGTATAACCGTTTTGAGCAAAAATTTGAGGAAGAATCACCTCATCTTCAAAAAGTAGGGAGCGACCCGCAATAGTATGAAATACATTTAAACGATTGGTATGCCTCCCGGTCATAATAGCTCCCCTACTCGGCGCACAGGTCGTAGACACGTGATAATTGGTCAGCCGTACTGCATCTTTATAGAAGTTATCGATATTCGGAGTTTTTATGTACGGGTTTCCATAGCATCCTAGATCCCCCATACCTTGGTCATCGGTAATCACAACAATAACATTCGGTTTTTTCTTGGATGGAGTTTGGGCTTGAACAACGGTCGATAAGGCTCCGATTACAATCATCAAAACTGAAAGGCATTTAGCTGCAAGGCTTCGACTATATGCCCTGGAAAAGGGCGATTTTCTTCTAAATAATATCTGCATCATTTTTAGTTTTTTATTTTAACGTAATCTATTATTCTTTCTATTGGCAATCAAGCATTTGATGAAAATTATCTTTATAAGTCACAGAAAGCATGTAAAAAGCCATATTAGTATCCTGCATTTTGAACGAGATTCTCATTGTTCCGCAATTCATCCGTAGGAATTGGGAAGAGTAGTTCCCGTTCGGTCAGTTGAGGACCGTAAACAAATTCATGACCCACAAAATTTTCAAAACTACCAGTTGAGACATTAAATGCCTTCCTGAGGCGTACCATATCAAACCATGTTACATTCTCATAACTTAGCTCATGCCATTTCTCCTTCCAAACGGCTTCCCGAAATTGTTCTTTGCTTAAGCCTGATAATTCTGGAAGTTCAGCTCTGCCCCTGATCCCATTTACGGCGGCATACGTTTCGGTAGTCGGGCCTGACACTTCGTTCGCCGCCTCTGCATAAATCAATAGTACTTCTGCATATCGAATCAAGTCCCAGTTCAAATCACTACTAGCCGTTTCAAGGTTCGCCGTTATATCGAAATGCTTGTATAGAAAATGTCCGCCTAGAACAATAGTTTCGTCCCTGTCGAACTTTGAGGTATAGGTTGTATAATAAAACTCTTTTTCCTCAGCTCTTTTATCACCTTCATCATAAGAATTAACGAATTCTTGATTGGCATAAATAGCTCCTGTCTGAGCCGAATAAGCGGAGATATTCATGTTATACGGAATAATCAACGGCTGCCAATCAGATGGATCGACAAAAGCCTCGTACTGAACCATAAAAATATTCTCACCGATATTGTTTTTAGCAGGATCATGTAGGTCGGCATACTCGGGAAACAGGCTATACGCTTCCGAATCGATTACTTCTTTAGCTTTTTCCGCAGCTTTTTGATAATATTCAGCTCCCATTTGCAACGGATTCCCGGCCATGGTAAGATACACACTTGACAATAACGATTTGACCGCACCCAAGGTCACTCTACCCGAGGTATCATTAAAAGGCAGGCCAGAGGTCTCGGCGCCGGTTAAATCTTCGACGATTTGCGTATAAATGTTCTCCACTGTTTCTTGGGAAGCATACAAGTTTTCGGAACTTAAATCTATAGGGTCTGTAATCAATGGAACCATCCCAAAAATTCTAACCAAGTTATAATAGTAGTAGGCCCTTAAAAATTTCGCTTCGCCCAACAACTTGCCTTTCTGGTCTTCATCCATGGCAATATCCGGAATATTCGCAATGGCCAAATTTGCATTGGCGATCCCTTGATAACTGCTATCCCAGTAGCTCTTACCATAAGCATTATCAGAGGTATTTGTTAAATTTCGAATGATATTGCTATTATCGGCTTGACCTAAATCGCTATCGGCAAGTCCGGTTGCAAATTCCAACATCAACCACGGGCTGCCCCCATAGGCACCCCCACGTACAGACCTAAGGTCTGAATAAATAGAATAAATTGCGGTTTCGGCATGTTCTGCAGTCTTAAAGTAACTGTCAGCAGTTATATTGGAAGGATCGGTTTCTTCGAGAAAATCGGAACACCCGATTCCTAAGAAGAGCAAAGACCCCATTAACAATACTTGGATTCTAGTTTTTATCGTATTTTTCATGTTTGTCATTTTTTGAATTAAAACGTAGCATTCAACCCGATCATAAATACTCTGGGTTTTGGATATTGGTCAAAATTTACCTCTCCTTGGCCAAAAGTCGTATCACTAGTCTGAACTTCGGGGTCGTACCCCTGATATTTCGTACTTATGAAGAAGTTTTGCGCCGAAGTGTAAATCTTCAATCTGCTCAACCTTAATTTTTCGGCTATGTCTGACGAGAAATTATAGCTTAATAAAAGATTTCTGCCCCTAATAAAAGAACCATCTTGAATCATGTGCGAAGTATCTAGATTATCATATCCTGCAGATACAGGTCGCCACTGTGCTATTGGCGTATCTTGGTTTTCCCGCGTCCATCCATTCAAAACGGTGGACAAGCTGTTCGCTATACCCTGACGATTTTCTTGCGGACGTGTTGTAATGTACATGATGTCGTTACCGTATTGAAACTGTAAATCGACCAATAATTCAAAATTTTTATAGCGGAACGTATTTATCAAACTACCATAGCCATCAGGTATTCCCTTACCAATAATCGTTCTATCGGCCTGATTGATTACCCCATCATTATTGCGATCCTCTATTTTAACATCTCCGGGCAACCTAAAATACGTTGCTGCCTCATCAGCCTCATCAGACCCCCATGTTCCCAGATTGACCAAACCGAAAAACGAACCGACCGGTTCTCCTTCACGGATTATCGTTCGGCTCGAAAAAATATCACTTCCTCCCGAAAGTGCTACTACCTCATTCTTGTTCATGGCAATGTTAAAATCGGTTTCCCAAGAAAAATCGGTATTGAGTATATTCTTGGTGTTTAAGGAGAATTCAAGTCCCTTATTTTCCATGCTTCCGATATTTCGGAATACCGAAGCATAACCACTACTGGTCGGTACCGGTGAATTCAAAAGCATGTCATCTGTCAATTTGCGATAAACATCCGCCTCTAAAGAAATCCTTCCATTGAACAAACCAATTTCGACACCCATATCGACTTGCTTTGTTTTTTCCCATTTTAAGTTAGGGTTGGCCAATCGGTCAATACCAATACCGTTTACAATAACATCATTTACGACATATGCATAATTACCGAGGCCAGATAAAGCTCCGTATGCCGGTATTTCAGAGTTCCCGGTCACGCCATAACTCGTTCGTAATTTGAGGTTGGAGATAAAAGAAGAATCTTTTAAGAAATTTTCTTCGGAAACCTTCCAAGCCAAAGCAGCCGAAGGAAAGAACGCGTACCTGTTCGTATCACCAAATTTCGATGACCCATCGACACGCCCGGTAACCGTTAAGAGGTATTTATTCATTAATCCATAATTGATCCTGCCGAAATACGAATTCAGACCGTAAGCAAAGGCATTGGAGCTTGGGGTTCTGACCACAGACCCGGCACCGAGGTTATCGAAGCCGAAGAAATCATCGGAAAAGTTTTCTGAACCTGCGCTAAAACCCGTATTGTCAATATGTTGCCATGAAATACCCAAGAGTCCGGTAATCGAATGTATTTCCGCAATATCCTTGGTATAGGTCAAATAATTCTCAAATTGCCATGAAGTATATTCATTTGATGCCCTTGTAGCATATCCGTTCGTATTCGTACCAATAAAACTAAGCTCACGCCCAGCATATTCATCGGTTTTTTGCTCCACGTTATTAACACCAATGGAAGTTCTTAAATCAAGACCTTTGGCCAAGGTGACATTGGCAAAAATGTTACCTAGAATGGTATTGGTTCGTAAATAACGTTTATACTCTTCGGCCACCCGCACCGGGTTAGGGCCTCCTTCCATACCAGGGTAATCGGCATTGCTGGCCCAACTTCCATCAGGATATTTGACGGGAATAATGGGGATATTCTCTATCATATTCCTTCCCACCCAAGAAGCATGAATCACCCTTTCTTTTTGATTGTTATAGCTAAGGCTACCCCCTACCTTTAGCCAATCCCTTATATTTGAGTCGAAGACAAATCGTCCGGAATAGCGTTTTAACCAAGAATCTTTCATTATACCTTCTTCGTTCATGTAGCCCAAAAAAGCTCCATAACTACCTTTCTCATTGCCTCCGGTAAATGATAGTTGATGGTTTTGAGTGAAAGCCGCTCGGGTCACTTCATCTTGCCAGTCGGTATCATAAATCGGGTTTCCATTGGCATCGAATAATCTCGGGTCATTTCTCTTTAAGGCAGGATCGGTATACTTGCCATTGGCGAAGCCCACTGCATCATATTTTTCGGCATTCTGATAGGCGACCTCCTCTATCATCAAAAATTGTTCGGAGTTCAATACACCCACTTTTTTCGAAAGGTTTCCTAAGCTATAATAGCTATCATAGCTTATTCTTCCCCCGGTATGGTTTCCTCTCTTGGTTGTGACTAAAATAACCCCATTAGCTCCCCTAGATCCATAAATTGCAGTGGCCGAGGCATCTTTAAGCACCTCGATTGATGCAATATCGTTGGGATTGATATAATCGATGGGAGTACTATTGTTCGCTAGACCGGTCGATACTAAAATAACCCCATCGACCACATACAAAGGGTCATTCGATAGACTGACGGACGAATTTCCCCGAATTCTGATATTCGATTTCCCTCCTGGTCTACCTGAATTTATGGATACACTAACACCCGGCATCTTCCCAGATAGCGATTGGGTAAGGGAAGCCGCAGGCCGCTCTTGCAACTCGTCAGCCGAAACAGAACCAACTGCGCCGGTCAGATCGCTTTTCTTTTGCGTACCATACCCAATTACGACCACCTCATCTAAACTTGCCGCATCTTCTTCCAAGGTTATATTGATACTGTTCGACTGGCCAACCGATACCGACTGTGTTTTCATTCCTATATATGAAAAAACCAGTACATCACCAGTACTGGCGGCAATGGCATATTTTCCATCAAAGTCAGTTTGTGTACCTGTAGTTGTCCCTTCAATTAGCACATTTACCCCTGCCAATGGCACACCTGAATTATCTAAAACGGTACCTGTAATTTGCTGTTGCACAACCTCAAAATCATGCCCCAAGGGAAGGGGAATCGTCCCGGCATAGACTTGCGGAATAAATATAGGTAAAAGGAATGCCCACAGGTAGCCCTTTAAAAGTTCCTTCGAGGCAACCTCAAAGGAATAAATTCTAGTTTTCCGTTTTTTCATTTTCTTTCAGTTTTTATTTGGTTAAATTAAAATTGAGTTCTCGCACTGCCATTCGTATTCGTACTTCAGCCATAGCTGTTCTTTCTTGGTTCGTTGACCCTAAATTGACCAAGACGATGGCCACAAAAAAATTCACCTCGCTACTTGTTCATTCATACTGTCAAATTCTTGTTCGCTCTTATAAGCGTGCTTTTCCATATAAGATGATGAGACTCTAAGCATAGACTTTAAAATTGCCTGTTAAAATTTGACACATTGTTCATCGTTCAGCCACACATGCGGAACATTCTGGCCAATAAATTCAACTTCATCTGCTCTGAATTTTTTAATACTATCGTCAATAAACCGAGTTTCCGAATCTTTAAGAATTACCACCAATTCAAATTCAGGGTCTGAATTCCATACCCTCAAAAAATTGGCATAGTAGTTAGGGGCAACCATAAGCGACCCATCGTCAACACAAGACCTGTTCAGCAAATGAAGTTTCATTTCCATGGTTTAATATATGTGACCTCAGAAAAGGGCCTGTGTACTCTCTACCCACTACGTATCTAATAGGCTTTTTTTTTACAAAAAATACGTTTGTTCGAACAAACAGGGAACAATCGCTCTTTACTCCCGATTGTTTATTTTAGACTTTTCCGCTCTTCCGAAAAGCAGTCTTCTGGAGGATTTTCAGGCAACGCTGCTTCAAAATTTTTGAGTTTACCCAATAGTTCTTGAAGTTTTTCTGGGTTTTCGGTGGACAAATCTTTCTGTTCCTCCCAATCTGAATTGATATTATAAAGTTCAGTTCTTCCTAATGTTTTGTTGGTCAACAGCTTCCAATTATCTTCTTGCACGGCTGCACTTGGCCAAAAATCTGGACGATTATTTGAAAAACGCCAATCCCAAAAAATGGGTTTTGCTCGTTTAAAGGCTTTTCCCAAAATAGCGGGCACTATACTAACTCCGTCAGGTTGATAATTCTCCGAAGCAGTCGCCCTTGCCAATTCCAAAAATGTCGGCAGCAAATCTACGGTGGCCAACTCCGTCATATTATCGACGGTTCCCGCAGCCACTTTACCGGGCCAGCGAACCAGAAAAGGGATACGAACACCGCCAGCAAATAGCGAGCGCTTTCGCCCTTTGAGCCCCCCAGTTTCACCCACGGAATAGAACGTTCCCAACCCAGGGCCGGTTGAATTATCATCAGTTTTTCTATTTTTTCCCGTTATTTCAGGTCCGTTATCGGAAGAGAAAACCACCAACGTATTGTTATCAATACCCAAATTTTTTAAGGCTGCGAACAATTCTCCGATACGGGCATCATATTCGGCGACCACGGCTGCATACACTTGCTCTTGCTCGTCTAAATGGGCAAATTTTTCCATATATTCTTCCTTCGGATAATGAGGTGTATGTGTTGCATGGATCCATGCATTGACAAAAAACGGTTTCTCCTTATTTCTTTTTACAAAATCAATCGTCTTGTATAAGGTAGAATCGGCATGCATTTGATGTAGTCTGCTTGGTAAATTAAAAGCTCCATACTCGTCATATCCGTATTCCAAAGGGGAAGGAGCATCTTCAACATGGGTATTGGAAAGATGCCATTTGCCAAAATGTGCGGTGGTATACCCTGCATCTTTTAACATCTTTGGAAGTAAAGGTGCTTGGGGATTCAACCAGTCGGGCATATCTCTCTTTATATGTGATTCGACGGAAGCAAAGTGACCGTGCACACTTTGACGGGCCGGAAATTGACCGGTCATTACCGCTACCCTACTCGGCGAACAAACGGGATTGACAACCGAAAAGTTTTGAAAATCGATGCCTTCAGCGGCCATCTTATCAAGGTTGGGCGTTTTACAAAAGGTACTGCCGTGAATTCCTAAATCCGCATAGCCCCAATCATCAGCAAAAATGAATATAATATTAGGTCGGGGTTCTTGATTAGTCGTCACCTCTTTTTTGGTCCTTTCTCTACCCCCACAGGATAGGATTATCACCAAGATGCTAAAGAACAAGATTTTTGTTCCTATCTTCATTTTATACTTTTATTTTAAAGTATCAGTTCGGATAGCCAAATTGACATCGACCGATGTGCGGGCCATGACCAACTACTAACACAGTTATTGGACAAACCTACAGACCAAGCCTAAAACGGTATTTCTCTGTTCGATCTTTTTTTTGCTTGTTTCACCCAAAATTGAAGAAATTGGGCAATTGATAATCTTTAGAAGTATTTTAACTACGATTTGAACCATTCGGGCATCACCCAATTCTTTTTGACGTACTCTTGGGGTGCACCGGGTGTTGTTCTCCCCTCACTAATAATTCTAGTTATTTTTTGGGTAAGCTTTCTCACTTCATTGGGATATTCAAAATATAAGTTCGTCGTTTCCCCTGGATCTTCTTCAATATTATAAAGTTCAAAGATTGCCTCACCTTTTAAAGGTTCAATAATTCTAGGTTTTAAAGAACCTCCCGAACCGCGTAACATATTCAATTTCCATTTTCCATCGCGAATAGCAAAATGGCCCGATACGGAATGATGGATAACCGGCCCCCTAACCGCTTCATCATAACTTTCCCCTTTCAGTATTGGCAAGAGACTATAACTATCCTCACCTGCATTATCAGGAAACTTTACTCCAATGATATCGGCTATAGTGGCAAAATAGTCAGTCTGGCAAACTGGCACATTTGCTTTTCTCCCTGCTTCGATCATATTGGGCCAACGCATCAAAAATGGTACGCGGTGCCCTCCTTCGTATATGTCTCGCTTACCGCCCTTAAAATTCAGGCTACTATAATGTCCATACTCTTCTCGTTGATAAACATAGTTGGTTTCTGCACCATTATCCGAAGAAAAAATGACCAATGTATTGTCATCGATACCATTGGCTTTTAAAGCATCAAGTACCTGCCCTACCCTAAAGTCGGTTTCTTCCATAAAATCACCATAGTTACCACAGTCGCTACGCCCTTGAAAATCGGGATGCGTGCAATGTGGTAAGTGTGGACTTGTCAAGGGCAAGTATAAAAAAAAGGGCTTCCCTTCTTTGGCTTCACTTGCGGCATCGGCTATATATTCCACGGCCTTCTTGGCAAATGTCTGCAACACCAGTTCATCATTAAACGATGCTGCTACTTCGACCCACCCGTTTGAACCTTTCTTAGGTTGATTCTCATAGGGAGGCGTCATTCTATAACCCTTTGGGGTAATAGTGTCGCTGAACGTACGAGGGTTGTTGTCATCTTTCTTTTTAGTCCATAAAACCGGTGGGTCCAAAACCCTATCATTTTCCAAATAGGTTAGAATACCATAATTCATAGAGGCGGGAATGCCGAAAAAATAATCAAAGCCCTTGTCAATAGGTCCATCGCTAAATGGCTTTGACCAATCACGGTCTTTACCCAAACTTCCTTCAAACTGCATTTGAAGATGCCATTTTCCTACCATGGCCGTGTTATAGCCATTTTTTTGCAATAAAGAGGCAATGGTCATCCTATCCTTCTCGATCAAACAAGGTCCATCGGCGCCTAAAACTCCTTTTTTTAACGATGTACGCCAACTATAACGCCCTGTTAACAAAGAATACCTAGATGGGGTACACACGGCATCGCTACTATGGCCATCGGTAAAAATTATTCCCTCGTTGGCCAATTTGTCCATATTGGGTGTTTTGAATTTCGCATCAGGGTTAAGAGCGCTTACATCACCATAACCCTGGTCATCGGTGTATATGATGATGATATTAGGTTTTTTAACGCTTTGGGCCGACGTGGCAATTGAAAACAACAATAATAAAGCTCCAATAAAATGTTTTGACAAATGCATCATCTTTTTTAAAATTAATTTTTTCAATAGTTATTCCTCAGGTATCATCTTACGAACTTTCTGCAATAGCTTAAGCGATGCAGGTGATACAGAACCGTCTTCGTACATTTCAAGATTTATGGAAAGTGGATACCGATTTTCTCGTGCATGTCTGATTCTTCCGGCAAGTTCTTCAACCGAATATTTTGGTGCACTAATTTTGGTATTTTTATCAATATGCCCCCATCTCTTTTCAAGGGGGAAACAGGTATGCGCCTGCAGTCCCTTGAAATTTCCTTCAGGAAAGACACCATCCTTCAATCCTGTAAATTGTTTTAGCCCTTCTCCTGCATAATAATCTTGATATTCAGTAACCCTAGGCAAAATCCATGAATTATAGGTAATCAAGCGCTGTGGATTGCCTGTTTTGGCTGCTTGACTTATTTCTTTAAAATTGGCCGACGCAATGCCTCCAACCGTACCATCGAAATGTGTGTCATAATAACGCTGCGCTCCATCAAAAAACCATCCGTTCAGCTTTTTCCCGTAGCGATTACCGACCTCGGTCAAAATAGTATTTATGTTTCGGTACAATTCCGTTTTATCGGCCTTATATCCCCCTGCAGCCTTCAACCAAGTGGAATCTTTGGAATGATAGCAATCATAACCGTAGTGGTAATAGAAAATCAGTTTAATTCCTTTTTCATAAAGCCGATCAGCCATTTCGCCGAGTAAATCGCGTTTTGTGGTTCGGTCTTTTATTATTTTGTTCAAGGATTGAATAGGCGCAGAAATATACTGTTGCCCCCAAGTAATGGACCAAATGACATATGCCGCCCCCGATTTTTCAACTAAATCGACAAATTTTTCGACATCAAAATCGTTGACTTTTTCTTCCCATGGTTTAACATCATCTCCTTTTTCCGGTGTTGCACGGTTGGTCCACTGAAACATCAAGCCGTAACCGGCGTCTTTGAACCAGTCTGCTTTTTGCCTTAACCTTAGTGCTTCTTCATCTATTTGAGCTCCATAAGTAGGTTCTATTAACTTCAATGCGGATAGTTTGAACTTTTGGTTCGACTCAATTTTTAACTGCAAATTGTTCACCCCTTTTTTTAATGCAATAGTGCCAAGTTTTAATTCAGACCACTCTTTTTCATTACTTGTAAAGTCATGACTTTTTCCATTACTGGTTAATATCCCCTTTACATCTTCCCCAAAGATTCTAGCCACGACTTCAAAACTTTCAGCCTTAGATGATTGTACACTCCATTTCATTATATATGGACTAGGAGCCTCGGATTCTATCCATTGGAACATAAAATTTAGAACCGTAGTTTTTAGATTTGTACTTTTCTCCGCAAGACCACCTGAAAGTACATTCACCTCTTTGCTATTTACCACTATGGGTTCAACAACATTTTGAACACCATTATGTCCAGTTTCGGCATAGGGGTCAGGACTATCTTGACCTTGGGACTGCAAGGTTATCACTGATAACCACATTATAAACCCGCAGCACTTTGAAAGACACTTGATAAAATTGCCCATACTATGATTTTTTGATTGAACCAAGATTCTTTTTCCCATCACAAACTATCCTAATCATTATAATTTTATAACAGCAATGGCTTTAAGCAGGTTGGATGCTCTACAAAAATGAAACTCCTTATTCAGTTGGAATTTCTCCATCCGTTCGAAAAGGATATGCCGGCAAATTCACACCATTGACCAAATTCACATCCGGTTTCCCGGCAAACGCGTAACGCACGTAACGGGGTTGCTTTATTTCATTACTGGAAAGAATAACCGTTTCACCTTCTATATTCGCTATGGCAACTTTCCATTGCAACGATTCATCGGAAACCCAGAATCCGGAAGGTGCATTTCCATCTAAAGTTTTTAAACCTTTGGCATTTTTAAAATGAACTACCAGCGTATTCTTATGAGTTTTGACCTCATCTAGAACAGGCCCTTCGGCAACAATATCTTTTTTGAGCACATATTTTTGCGCGAGAAGCGCAAGTCTCTCGCCAATCGGAAGCTTATCCTTGGGGTGAATATTAGTTTCATCACCAAGATCAATAGTGTTAGCCACACTGGTATGGGGCAAATCCAATACTTTTAATTGCGACTCCCGCATCCAAGACCAAGACAAGGCTGTAGGGCTTTTGGGGTCGATATCCGGACTATTTTCAGTTCCTTTTCCGTAGCCTGGAAGCATGACAACGGCGAAATGCATTTTGTCGTTATTCCATTCTTTTCGATAACGCCTCACCCATGATTTTAGCACATCGCCATATTCCGTAATTCCTATGACCCTATGATACCAATTGGCTTCGGTGACCTCAGGCACGCCCGAGATATACCGTGTATTGCGTTCCCCTTGATACCAAACCAACCCGCTACAAGCGTATGGAACCAAAGGCTTGATCATCGCATTATAAAGAATATTGGGTTGTCGGCGCATGAATATATCCTCTTTATTAGTCCAACCTTCGGGAGAAGTAAGCGAAGCGTTTATGCTATCATGGGTCGACGTATCGGCATCAAAAGCATCCATAATATCCTTAAAATAAGGAAATTCTTCGGCCATGTCGCGCGGCATCCAAGCTTCAAGTGACGAACTGCCCCAAGAAGCATGTATTATTCCCACGGGAATTTCTTCGGCTTTCTCAAGAAAATAGGCAAAACCAAATGCAACAGCGCTACTTGGGGGAATAGCGGCCCATTTTCCGATGACATTGTCTTCTTCTTTAAAGGAAACCGTTCGCTTCACTTCAAAACTTCTTATGTTTTTGGCAATGGGCAACAACGCTTCCAATTCGGGAACATTGGCAGCCGAAAATTGCATGTTCGATTGTCCCGAACATATCCATACCTCACCAACGACCACATTGGACAAGACTATTTCGGTATTTCCGGAAATAATCATTTCCCTAGGGGTTTTCGACGCTTGCAATGGCGCTAATTTAACCATCCACTTACCATCTTTTCCACTTTTTGTCGTGGTGCTTTGATCCGCAAATTTTACCGTTATTTTCTCATTCGGCTTTGCTTTTCCCCATACGGGAACGGGCATCCCACGTTGCAAAACCATATTATCGCAAAATAAATTGGATGGCTTTAATTCTTGGGAAAAAGCAATCGTAATATTGAATAAAAGGGAAATAAATACTACTATAATCGAGGTGTTTTTCATCATTGCTAGTCGTGTTATTTAAGCAGGCTGAATGATCACTTCTTCTACGAAATTGAACTCCGCTTTAGAATGCACTCCCGTTTTAACTGCTTATCATAAAACGGGTATACACTAAAGTACCTTCTTGTCTCTTCTGCTATATTTAGCTCTCAAACCTACAAACTTTTACCCATATATTTCAATAACGGCTTACTCCATACTCTCTTCAGGCGTTAATCGTATTTCTTTGAGACTGGCGCCCTTCCTATTTCCGTCTACCAAGGAAACGGTAATTGTATGTTTTCCAGGCTTTTCAAATTTCAAGAGTCCCATTTCATAGTAATTATAAACAGCAGATGAATTCTGTTGATTCTGAACAACCGCTTCTTCATCTGAAGTAATATTCCAAACCAAACGACCTTCTCCGGCATAATTGAGTTCCGTTTGGTAATAGCCGGGTTCCATTACTTCTATTTCCCAAGTCACCTTGCCCTCACTTTCCCAATCTTGGGCCTGTTCAATATGTTTCCATTCCCCAAATTTTTCCATCCATTTTTTTTCTGCTATCTCAGCACTTTTTGCCGTGGCGAAATCTACTGGAAGTATCGTAGGAAATACTGGATCAATACTATTGGAAATCATAACATCTGCTTGCCCAACGATATCCAATTCTATTACCGATACGGTTTTTTCAGGACGTTTTATTGGAAGTTCCAAACTTACCCAATCTCCATTTTTACTGGTATCCAATTGCAAAGCTTTTCCATCGTCAAGCAGCTTTGCTGATTTAATTTTGTTCTTTAAGCCCGGAAGCCACAATTTACCATCCAGGGGCCATTGATAGACACAAAGATTTAATTTACCATCGGATGACACCGTAACATCACCCCAAGGCAAGGCATGGCCCCAGGGTGAAGCGCTCGCCTTATAAACCACTTGCGGATATCGCTCTATCCAATCCCCCGAAGCCCTTAAAGATTGTTGGGCTACAATAGGAATCGTACCGTCGGGTGCCGGGCCGACATTTAACATATAGGTACCCCCTCTGGCCACTGTCGAAATCACACTCTTCAAAATTCGTTTGGGACTTTTCCAATTTTCGTCATACCAGGCATAGCCCCAAGAGTCATTGGTCACATCGACGGTCTCCCAAAGTCCGGCTATATTCTTAATGGGAATGTTCATGTCGCCCAAAGACTTATAATCTCCCAATCCGTGACCTGCCCGCCCTGAAATCATAGCATTGGGTTGGTGTTTTCGAACTACTTGCACCAATTCTTCAACGTATTTTTTTTCCATATCCCCCGGTGTATCGAACCACACCATTGCGATATCGCCGTATTCCGTCACAATTTCCTTTACCTGCGGAAGGCATTTGTTTTCGAAGTAGTAATCGAACCCCACTTCTTTCCCTTTTTTATTGACTTTCGCCCCCCCGTTTCCTCCCGGAAATGTCCAATCTTGATTGTGCGAGTAGTAAAAACCGAAGCCTAAGCCCAGTTCTTTGCATGCCTTTGCCAATTCTTTCATAGGGTCTCTGGCGAAAGGCGTAGCCTTTACGATATTAAAGTCATTGCTTTTGGAATCATACATGGCAAAACCATCGTGGTGTTTGCTTGTAATAACGATATATTTCATGCCAGCATCTTTAGCCAGTTGGGCGATGGCAAGAGCATTAAAATTCTCGGGATTGAAGTTTTTTGCTTCGGCTTTATATTCTTCGACAGGAATGTTTGCCCTTCTCGGATTCATAATCCATTCGCTAATTCCATAATACGTACTGTCTTTCCATTTATTGGCGATTTTGGAGTATAGTCCCCAATGAATAAACATAGCATAATTACCTTCATCAAATAAGGCGGTTCTCGAGGTTGGTGCATCAGCGCCAAGGCTTTTTTGTTCGCCCCACATCTCGTCCATTCCTTTTTCTTTTTTCTTCACTTGTGCCAACAAGAAACCACTTTGCAATATCAATGCTACCAATAGCACTACGAGGTATTTTTTCCTATTTTTTAAATTCATTGTCCGTTTTAGATTATAAATGTATCACCACTTAGTCAAGTCGGTGTTTTTTTGAACCTTCAAGTACAGCAGGATTATCGCTCTTGACGAATCGCATCGGTGAACTATAAATGCTCTCCCTTGAATCAATTGTGTTTATAAAGTAAGCTACCGCCTTTGGAGGCAGACTTGCTGAAATCGTTTTGCCAGAATCGGATAACCGGGCGGTAACCTGTTTCCATTCATAACTATCTCTTCCCCAATCTGCCGTATCGGTAGTATAATAAAGAAACGCCTGCTCCACTTTTCCCTGAGACCTGTATAGCAGTTCATTTTTTTTATTTAACGACTTAAACTTCGGCAACCTGGGTGCCTCACCCCGGTTCGTTACGTAATCGGCAAAAGCATATATTGTTTTGGGAGCCCATCCCACTTGATGCCCGTGTTTCATACGATGTTCGACACACAAATATTTTTCGTTGGGGGATGCTTCGAATGTTCTGGTAAAGCTGTTCATTGTAAAATGAAAATCGTTTGTACCATTTACAAAAAGTGTGGGCTGTTTTTGCAATGGCACATAGAGGGAAGGTTCCCAATTATCTAAATAAAATGCCTGTTGTGTTTTGGTCAGCTTTCCGAGCATTTCACTGTAGTGTGGTGTTTCCTGTAAAAATCCACAGCCGTATACCGGTATGGCAAAAGCAAAGCGATTGTCGATCCCTGTGATTACATTGGCAAGTATACCTCCCCAAGAAATACCAGTGATGCCTATTTTGGCAGTATCTACTTCCGGAAAGCTCTTTAACAGACTAACGCACAGCATAACATCTGCAACAGCGTGGTAGAACCATTGATCCTGTAATTTTTCGGAAACAACATCTTCGAAAAAACCTATTCTTCTTGGCCCTGAATATTCAAAAGTCGGCCAGAATTTTTCGTCTTTACTATTCATAACTCTTTCCCCGGGAATCTGGCCTTCCAAAGCCACTGAAATAGCAATATATCCTCTATCGGTCCACTCTTTTACCCATTCGGGAAAAGCCGTGCCACCACCACCATGAACTAAAATGACAGCAGGCCTTTTAACTCCTTTTGATAGTCCTTTAGGGACACCGTACCAACAAAACACTTTAGTCTGTTTTCCTTTGAAGGGGGGCCCCTTGAAAAATAACCCTTTGATATTCGCAAATTTTCTATGACCATCAAAAGTATCGGTGAATTCAAAATCAGGGGCACTGAAGACCTCACTTTTGATAAGTTTGCTTTTAACCCACGAAGGGCCGCTTTTTTTCTGAAAATTCGATAAGGAATGACTCGCAACACTCACTTGACCGTCAGCAGTAGAGTAAATAGCCAAAATAAGCAACCAAAAAACTGGACACTTCGACATTATTTTTTTATGTAGGACTGGCATATAATTCACTTGATGAGTTCTAGAAATAACCGTTTTTGTTGACAAAAGTCTTAATCGAATTTTGGTCCGCATTCATTATTCAGCCAAATCTAACCACAGAAACAGGAGTAGACCTTCTCTTTTCAACCATACTTTTGCTTATTTCGACCAATCTTATTCTTTGGTAATTTAAGCCGTTGACATACCACCACACCATCAACAAAACCTAACTAAAAAAGCGATAATTTGAAATACGCTATATTCTGAAAGTAGTCACATCTCAAGTTAAAAAGCAAACCGGTCGGCTACTTTACTACGAAGAAAGAAACTTTAATTTTTCTTGTTAAACTCCGAAGGGGAGACACCGTGTAATTTTTTAAAGGAAGTAGAGAAGTATGAATTTGATTCGATACCTATTTGATACATCACCTCAGCAACATTAAAGCCTTCGTTGCTGCTTAAAAGTTTGGCTGCTCTTTGCAACCTGAAGTTTCTTAAGTACACGTTGGGAACTTGCCCCGTGAGCTGTTTTAAACGTCTATAAAAATGGGAAGTGCTCAAGCCTATTTCGAAAGCTAATTCTTCAACACCGAAATTAGAGTCTGAAATATTTTTTTCAATGGCTTCTATCGTCTTTTTCAAAAATTCTTTATCCTTGGTCGATATTTCAAGACCCTCTTTGGGGAGTCCACTATTTTTTGAAAAATAGTGACGCAATTTCTTTTTATTTTGAATCAACCGTTCAATGCGGAGCTCTAGATGCCTCAAGGAAAAAGGTTTGCTAATGTATTCGTCAGCGCCAAATTCAAGTCCTTTAATTACATCTTCCTTATCTCCCAAGGCAGTTAATAACAAGACGGAGATATGGCTCAATTCGGAATCTGATTTTATGCGTTCACAAAGCTCGAAGCCATCCATCTCAGGCATCATCACATCACTAATGACCAAATCGGGCTCTTTTTGTTTAATTTTTTCCAGTCCTTCTACGCCATTATTTGCTATGATAATATTATACTTTTGAGATAATGTACTTATTAGAAATGTCTGAACATCTACCTCGTTTTCAACTATCAAAATAGTATATTCTTTGGTCACTCTATTTACAGGGGCCGTCAAATTCTCCTGTATGATATCGGGCGCTAAGGGAATCCAATCTTTTATAAAGGATTTTTCAGAACGACTAATGCCGTCGATCCCGTGTTCGGCAATCGGTTTTGAAGGTATTGCCACGGAGAAACGTGTTTCTATACCAGGTTCACTAGCTACCGAAATTTCACCGCCCAATAATGTAACCAATGATTTGCAGAAAGACAGGCCAATTCCACCGCCACTAACACTTCCCGATTTATTTCCCAATTGATAAAAGCGTTCGAAAATATTTTCCAAATCTTTTTTTGGAATACCCTTGCCGTTATCTATAACATCGACATGGATCATCTTTTGACCGGAGTCGAAAGTGATTTTCGATTCAACACTGATGCTACCTTTTGGGGGAGTATTCTTAAAAGAATTGGAAAGTAAATTGAAAATAATACGTTCCGTTTTTTCTACGTCGATAACAATTTCTTCATCGGGCGTACTCACTTTATAGTAGAAGTTAATATCTTTTTCAACAGCATAATTCTCGAACCCTTCAGTTGTAGGGTATATAAAACCACCCAAGGTATCTTTGTTCAATTGTAAATTGAGATGCCCTTGTTCGGCTTGACGAAATGTAATTAATTGATCTACCAAACTCAGCAGCCTTTTCGTATTCTTTCGTATTATTTCTAAATATTTATTGTTTCCGGCGTCTGAATTATGGGAAATCATATACTCCAAGGGTCCGGCTATCAAGGTCAAAGGCGTTCTAAATTCATGCGACAGGTTTGTAAAATAACGGAACTTGCCCTGATTGATCGTATCTTGTCTTTCTTTATCCAACTTCTCATATTTAAGGCGCTGTTTTAATTTTTCGTGTTGCGAAAAATAAACGACTACGCCTATACCGGCACCAACTACCAGAAATGTAAACAAAAGATAACTCCACCAAGTTTGATACCATGGCGGCAATATTTCTACATGCAAAACTTTCGCCTTTGTATTCCAGATGCCATCACCATTGGCTGCTTTTACCTTAAAAACATAGCTTCCCGCGGAAAGATTGGTGTACGTGACCGTTGTTTTACCCGTGTTTTCTTCTACCCAGGTATCGTTAAAACCTTCAAGCTTGTATGCCAACCTGTTTTTCGATGGTGTCGAAGTATGTTCTACCGCTAAATTAAAAGCTATTATTTGTTGCTTCTGACTTATCGCGATACTTTCGGTCTCCGAGATAGACTTCTCGAGCACCACATCATTATTTAATTCTTCGCCAATGGTTACCGATTTATTATTGACCAAAAGGTCAGTAATCAAAATCTCGGGTGGTTGGGTATTCAATATAATTTCTTCCGGCTTGAAAACAGTCAGGCCATTCAATCCTCCAAAATAGAAATATCCCGATTTCCCCTTAAAAAAAGCACCTTGCCGAAAATTATTCTGCGGAAGACCGTCGCGAACATCAAATACGTCAATGGTATTATCAGGAAGATAAAATCGGATCAGCCCCATGTCGGTACTCATCCAAAGATAATCTTCCGCTTCTTGTAAAATACCATATATTGCATCGTCGGGTAAAAAGTCGTTTTTTCTGAAGTACTCCATTTTTACGGGAACACCTTGAGCATCCAACGACATTTTATTAAGCCCACCGCCAAAAGTACCCACCCAAATAGCACCAGCTTCATCTTGAAGAAGTGAAAAAACATTGCGATATGTCAACTTTATTCCATTAGTGGCTTCCTCAGAAATTTTTTGATCTATTGTAATTGTTCTTCCATCAAAATTTCCGTGTAGCAAGCCTTTGTTGGTCCCGAACCAAAAAGAACCTCTATTAACTTCAAGTAGTGCCTGAACATTTTCAGACTTTAAATCTAAGCTAGACTTTACCTTTAAATGTGGTTTGCTGTTTTCGTTTATTGCAGGCCAAGGATCGGCTATTACAGCAATTTGAGTTCCTGCCAAAAGCACGTTATTTTCATCAATTTGGTAAACTTTTCGCACCTTTTCAATTCCAGGCCGGTCATCATTCATTTCTAGGGCGACCTCTTTGAATTGGTGAGTCGACGGATTAAAAACAACTATCTTTAAATCGGTTCCAATCCATATATAGCCTCTTTTATCTTCATAGATGGACCGAACAACATCATTATTAGCCAAGGACAACTTATCATCTAAATTTTCAAACTCAAGTTTATCTACCGTAGCATCGTTGACCGCGGTAGTGCTTCTAAACAAAGCTTTATTATAACCCGACATCCACAATCTACCTTCGCTGTCTTCAAGAATTGCCATAAGTAAATTATCGAACAATGAACCTTTCTCATAAGGGTTATGGGAATAGCTGACAAACCTCTTTTGGGTCAGGTCTAATTTATTTATCCCTGCTTGAGCCGTACCGATCCATAAAACATCAAAGTCATCTTGATAAATGGCATTGATATGTTGGCTGCTTAAACCAGCACTATTTTCCGGGTCGTAAGTAAAGTGTTTGAAATAATCACCTTCTTGCTCGTACTTAAAGAGTCCGTCGTTTTTTGTACCGACCCATATAGCACCAGAATTATCTTCAAAAAGTGTCTTGATCACAAACTCAGAATCGAGCGATTCAGGGCTTCCCAAATGCTTAAATGTGTCGATTACGTGTACCTTGTCTTCTTCAAAAGTTGTCTTATACAATCCATCTCCGGTTCTTATCCAAAAAATGCCTTTTTTATTTAAAATCTCAGTAACAATCTTATTTTCAAAATCTTCAAAAACAAAAGAGGTTTTAATATCAGGAAAGCCATTCGTGCTTGTTGAATGCAACGTTAATTGGCTCAGTCCTTTGGAGGTTGCCAACAAAACTGACCGGTCATCTTTAAAGTTAAAATCATTTATGCTTCCCCTATCGGATAGCGATTTGAAGAGATTACCGGAAATATTAAAAATTCCACTTTCTACGTTCTTCAGTTCACAAACATATAGTTCGTTCTTTCCCGAGAACCAAATTTGACCATTCGGCCCTGAATCAATAGTGCCAATATGCAACTTATTCGACAGCGGAACCGTATAGAATTTCTCCAGGGAGGGAACATATACATTTAGACCCAGATTGGTACCAATCCACAATATGCCATTCGCATCATTGTACAAGTATGTAATAAAATTGCTAAGAATATTTCCGTCGGTATTCGACTGTGTGGTATAGCTTTTAAATTCATAGCCATCATATCGTATCAGGCCATTGGGCGTACCATACCACAAATAGCCATATTGGTCTTGTTCAATGGTATATATGGTATTCTGGTTAAACCCTTCTTTATTGGAAAATCTTTCAAACTTTTGAGCATAGCCATGTGGCGAAACGATAAGCACCAAAAATGCTATCTCGAAAAAAACCAATAACGTATTTCTTCTGTTAGGTTTTCTCATACGTCACCATCAAATTTGAACTTCATTCTTCAATCGTAAACACCAATCAACTTGAATAAAACACGCGGTACATTCGTTTAAACTTTAGTGAGAGACCGTCTTTAAGCCGACAATCGATCCGATGAGGGTTGCAATAAAGAAAATTCTCCAGAAACTTGCGGGGTCTTTAAACACAAAGATGCCCATTAAAACGGTGCCGACCGCCCCAATACCCGTCCAAACGGCATAGGCCGTACCGATGGGCAATTCCTGGGTGGCCTTTATCAGCAGCAACATGCTCAAGGCCAGGCAGATTAAAAACCCGCCATACCACCAGTACACATCGTTACCTGTTGCTTCCTTTGCTTTGCCCAAACAGGAAGCAAATGCGACCTCGAACAGCCCTGCAACAATTAAAATTATCCAACTCATAGTTTTTGCTCGTTTTCTTTTACAAAGATTAATAAGAAATGGCTAGTCTTTATTCAATTTTTTGATTTTTACAGCTTCAAAGCATCCATATCTATTACGTGGCAGCTCGAAATCATAATACATACTTCTGAAAAAGGTCTGCCAATTCCTTTTCGGGATCCAGACATAGCCCTGGGTGTGTATTCGAACTCTGAATAATGGTACTTCGAGAGGCGGTCAGCCAGCGGAATCTAGAGGCTAAATCCATTTTTCCGATGGCTCCCCCTTGACGCTCTCCCTCACAAACCATTTTCCACGCTTGTAAGTAGGTATTGAGCGTATTGATGTCAAGTTCCTTTGAAAAAGCATCTAGACGCGATTGATTAATCTCAAATTTCATACCCAGAAACTTTTTCCGTTTAGAAAAAAGTATAGCGCCTACATTAAAAAACTCTTCCCGTTCTACTTTCGGGACTATTCTAATAATCGCAAATTCATAGGTACATCTATCTTGCATCTTCCGCTTCTTTAACAAGTACATCAATTTTAGAAAGTCGCGTCCCAATAAATTCAATATAAGCTGCCCGCATTTCATCAACTGTCATTGCCAGTGACGCATCAAATAACCAGTCATCGGGAATTTTCAAAACAATCTCCGCTATGCCATCACCATCGAGCAACTGCCGAATCTCAAGTGCGGCTTCGGTCAAATGTGCGGCACGATCTAAAAGCACATGATCTTTTATTGCAGGAAATGTTCGATTTAGGTGTGTTCTCCATGTTTCCCAGTTATGATGAAAATAAAAGCTTGACCCATGATCGATAAGCCATAATTCTTTATGCCAATTTAATAAATTGGTATTTTTTGCGGTTCGGTCAATATTGCTAATCATACTATCCAATACCACCACCTTTGAAGCAGTCATAGCATCAGCTATCGAGACCAGGGGATCGTAAACAATGGCGCCCGATAAAAAATGAAGCCCCAAGTTAAGGCCGACACTAAACTTTAACAAGTCTTGAATTTCTTCATCAGGTTCGGTCTTACTAAAAGAATCATCAAGATTCATAAAGACGATTTCGGGCACCTTCAGACCAATGGCCCGTGCAAGTTCGCCCCCGAGAAGTTCAGCAATCAATGCTCTTTTTCCTTGACCGGCACCCCGAAATTTTAGCACATAAAGAAATTCATCATCGGCTTTGACGATAGCGGGTAGCGAACCTCCCTCACGTAAAGGTTTGATATATTGAATGACATCAACGGTACGAATATCAATTTTATTCATGGTTTCGAAGATAGTAAAAGATACAGCTCGTATGGACAATTTGGAACCCATAAATGGCTTTCATCTCGGGATGTTAAAGCAATTGAAACCTAACTAGTATTTTAAAGATTAAAATTATTCGGCAAGTCACCGGCGGCATTCAGTCTATTGAAGTAGCTGTATGAAAATTCTATGTGGTCTATTACCATTTCATTATTCATCGAATCAAATTCTGAAACAGCCCATTTTATTGGCCACGAGTTTACAAAAAGCCACGATTTTAATGGATTGCCGTTTCCGTTTAATAACCTTACTGTAATCGAATTTGTTTTTATGGCAGCGTCTAACCGGGCCGAGAACGATTCTGAACACCACATGGCAATCCCCGAATTTTGGGGCATCAACCCTCTCTTTAATATCAAATTAGAGAATTTCGCCGAGGTTGGTACGCTGTCCTGAAACCTGTTTTGACCCCCTTTGACAATATCTTCTGTGTTCATCTCCATGCTTATACCGGAAACTTCTTTAAATACAACTGGTGGACTTGATTCTTGACCAGAAATAGCCAAGTCAAAATAAAACGGGACAAGAGGGTCTATTTTACGCATACCATCATGTATAAGGGTAATTGGATTTTAAAAGGTGTGTTCATAAGTGAGACTGCTAAAAACGGTCATTTACATATTGCTTATGCCTGCCGGTGTTTTTCATTTTACCTTGCTATTGCAATTACTACATTTCCTCTTTTATGTCCCGTATCTACATATTCATGTGCATTTACAATTTCTTCTAGCGGAAAACATTTGTCGATAAAGGGTCTTAGTTTTTTTTCTTCGGCTAACGCCGCTATTTTTTTCAAGTGCTCACTTTTTTCTTTAGTAAGCATTTTAACCGAAATAAAGACACCTTCTTTATTCATCACTTTTTTCGCTTTCGATTTGGTTGTTTTGCCAACGGCATCAAAAACAATATCGAATTTATCTTTAAGCAAAGAATAGTCTTCAGTTTTATAGTCGGTCAAATCATCGGCCCCTAGAGATCTGACCATATCAAAATTTGGTTTACTGCATACGGCCATAACAGCCGCCCCCTGCTGTTTTGCAAATTGAGCGGCATAACTACCAACACTTCCCGATGCACCATAAATTAATACTTTCTGTCCACTGGTCATCTTTGCTTTTTCCAATAAATAGAGCGCAGTCATTCCTCCTATAGGTAAGGCAGCAGCTTCTTGGAAATTTAGGTTTGCAGGTTTTAAATCAATAACGCCATGTTTCCAATCTTGAGGTACGCAGATGTATTCGGCATAGGAACCCGTTTTTAGCATTGTCGTCGTACCAAATACACTATCCCCAATATTAAATTTTGTAACGTTCTTCCCTTTTCCCTCAACCACCCCGGCCAGCTCATGGCCCAAAATTTTCTTTTTAGGTCTAAATAATCCAAAAATGAGTCTTGCCGGAAGCCAAAATAAAGGAGGGAAATCAGAACTGCGAAGTCTCACATCTCCGGAAGTAACGGTCGCCGCATGTATTTTCACTAGAATCTCATTGTCTTTGGGCTTTGGCTTTTCTACCTCCGTTAACTTAAGAACATTTGGTGGGCCGTACGTATCGTAAACTGCTGCTTTCATTTTATTTTTTTCTTATATGACAAAACCGTCTCGGCCAAGGCTATCTACTGTAATTTGCCCGACGTACACAAGCTTCAAGGTGCCTGGCCCGGTTGTTGGATTAAAAATAGGGATTTTCGTCAAAGAAATTCATCGTTACATATTATTATCAAATGACTGTTATATAAGATTGTGGCTGCCATGTTAGTAGCTGGTGATCGATTAAGGTTGGCTTCAGCGACTATTATTTCTTTCGCTTGTAATGGCTTTGAACTATTTGGTCAAGAAACACTTCTGTTTTTACATGATCAAACTCCAGTGGTTTCGGTAAAATATCAAACAAAGAAATTCCGTCACCAAGGAGTATGGGGAGGGTAGAAATTCGAAGTTCGTCGATCAAATCTTGCTTTAAGAAATTCTGTACTGTTCTTCCGCCATCGATATATAACATATTGTACCCCTTTGTATGGATGTTGGAAAGAATTTCTTTTTCATTTCCGTTTAGTAGTGTAACTTTTTCCCTCAATTTTTCGGGAATGCTCTTTAATGAATTGCTCAACACAAAAACATGTTTTTTATAGGGCCATTCCCCTTTAAAGTTACAAACGGTATCGAAAGTTGTTCTTCCCATGACTATAGCATCAATTTCATCCATTAATGCAAAGAACCCCATATCATTTTTTTCGGGGTTTGGAATAGCATTTAACCAATCGAGTTCTCCATTTTTTCCGGCTATAAAACCATCTATGCTTTTCCCAATAAATACGATATTTTTTTTCATTCTATAATTTAATAAGTGTCAACGGTAAAGTTCAATCCGATTTAGTTATTTGTGCCCAATATACAAGTTAGTAAAAAAACTGTCGGTGTTCTGCAGTCTTTCTTAAAAGTGGTAGTAAAATTAATTTTCCCTTCTAAGCGGAAAATAAAAAAACCGCTGTATAGCGGTTTATATTGATTCATTATTCCGTCGACCAGAGCTGTGCACCGGTTATTATTCTTAACGGTGGATTAATTTATTCTCCTATATTCTTCGAACTTTTATGAGCCACAGCTTCCTTTTTAGCTTTATATGCAGTAAACACGCTGTATAGAATGATCAGAAGTACCACCAATACTACAGAAGTCATAATCGCCGTGATTTCCTTATCAATATCCATAATTTTATCTTTTTGTTCTATTTACCGCTGTTTACCAGGACTTTGTAATTTACACCAAAGTTTTAAGGTACAAAAAACCGGGTTTCCCACTTCTGATTGGGGAATAAAATATTGATTTACATAACTTTATATTTATTTAGAGACCCGCTTGTCGAACGGTCACATGTATTAGGTTTTCGCTTTTTCGCTAATCATCTTAAGCGTTTCTTTTATAAAATCGGTTTTTCCTAAGACGTAGGAACCTCGGTCGTTTTTAAATTTACATGCCAGTGCTATTTTCAAATCTTCGTACTGTTTGGCTCTTTCATTATTGGTGTTTAAATAGTCTCGAAACTCAATTTGTTTCCACATGACATTTTCTCTCGGGCACATATGAATATGAAAAATCTGCTCTTTTTTTCCGTCTGGGCGGTATCCTTTCCCAAATGACATATACGCATCGATATTTTCCCTCGCAGGTACCTTAAAATAAGTATAGCCCAATGCTGTAAATTTTGCGATGAGATTTTCGTCGAATAATAATTCCGCCGGTATTTCAAGCATTAAATCGATGTATGGTTTTGATTTTATGCCCGGAATCGATGAACTTCCAAAGTGTTCGATTCGTAAGATTATTTCTTTTCCTACTTTTTCAACTATTCGATCTTTCTCTTTTTCATAGCTTTCTTTCCACATCGGATTGTGATCTTCCAATTCAATCGGAAAAAGTTCGTTCCAATCTTCTTTGGTCAGTTCGTTCAAACTCTTTTTCATTATATCTAAATTTTAAAAGCCCGGTCACGGTGGTGCATATAAAACGTAGTGTGCAAATAGCCGTTGATTTTTCGGATGATACACAAACCAAAATCAACAATTTGGCAATCTTCGCAAATACTCACCAACCTCTCGGAGAGCCTGCAATAGTAATGATTATATATGTTAGTGAAAACGTTTTTAGTGTTTTTCAGTTGTAATACTTCTTGCGTCAGATATTAGATGTGCTGTAATAAACCAATCATTAGTTTTTTCAAATATTCGATAATGTGAAGTTTTTCTAGTTCCCAAGTCTTTGTCATCTGATGATTTCTGACCTTTTCGTTCGACTGTAGTAATTACTAAAATAGCATTATCACCTATTTTTTTAAGTTTTAATGTGGTTTGTTCCGTTTTTCCTGCCATTACAAAATCAAACCCGAACACTTCAGTTAGGTATTCTTGAATTTCCGATTTTCCAATTCGATTAAATCCAAATGCATTTGTAAAATCAGCATTTTCAGAATACCATTTGGCTGCCAACCCAGCATCTTTAATTTCCCAAGATTTATTCCAATCGTCAATTTTTGCCGTAATTTTCAAGCTGTCAGATTCAGATAAGGCTTGAGCATTTGTTGTTTGTATCCCCAAAACAAATGTAATCATCAAGATTATATGTCTCATTTTCAAATGTTTTACAACGGTAAATTGTATGAGTAGTGGCAGAGTGCGTGGTAGTTTCCGCTCAAACCGCAACGCAGTTTGAGCGGGCTACAAACCTTGATAATTAACACTTTGCCTGCCATTACTTATACAAAATGTTGTGCATAGTTATTTCTTCAAATGTTTTCTGTTTAGAGAAATTATTAAATCCTTATCTAAGAATATAATATTAGACTTAATTACATCATTGATTTTATACTTTATCTTCTCTTTTGCATTTTCTGAGAAATTACCACTTATAGCAATAATTAGTTTTGAAATAGGATATTCATTTCTTTTTATGTCTTTCCATGGAATTTTAAATGTGTCATCACATTGGCCAATAAGTTCATCAATCTGCGAATTAACTTTTCCACTTACCCCTCCAGCTTTAACTTGTACTCCATAGAAATCCTCGATCCCGAATTCATTAATTCTTGACAAAATAAAGTCTTTGCCAAATTCCTTGGTTCCATGATTATATATTACTTTGTCAAAACCCATTTTCGAAAAAAGGGGCTGTAACAGATCTTGCGAAAATAGTTTTTCATTTTTCTCGTAATCTAGATTCCACTTAAAATCATTAATCTGTAAATCCACAATTTTTTCAAGATTTTCTAGTAATGGTTTTAATTCTTCCTCTAAAATACTTTTAATAGATTCCTTTTCATTTTTAAATTTGAAAACCATTGATAAGGAGGAGCAGTCTTCAACCCCTTTTTCCTCAAGATATTCAATTATTGGAGGCGATGAAAGTGTTTGTGCTTCTAAAATCATCGTTCTATAATAAACGTAATCTTTGTAATCTATATGTAATAAATCGTCTCCCCAAGATGAAACAGAAACTCTTAATATATCATCTATTTTTTCAATAGCAGATAGTCTAAATATGTTTGTGAAGTTATATTCCTCAGCCGTTTCATTTTCAAATAATATAATGCTAATATTATTTGGAATCTGATTAATAGTGGTATCAAACTCTTTACGAAAGCCAAATATCTGTTCCGGTTGATCTAATTCAAAATGTAGAATTGAATTATCTTTATATCCCTCTATTTTAATTCCTGACTTTTCAAGAATTAGATATTCCTTTTTCTTTATGTCTTGTATTATCATAATACTTAGTTATTAAACTTACTGAGATTGCGGTTTAATTATGCACAAAACAATGAATATAGTTACTAGTGACTATATCCCATTAACTCACTAAGATAACAAAACCTAATGGTGTAAAATTTGAATTTTTACACTTTAAAGAGACGTTAAGAAGAAATTTAGGGCGTAATCAGTCTACCTCATTGTAATTGCTACAAAAGGCTTTTAAAATTGAATAAAGCGTGAATAATAGGCTGTTCTTATTTAGATACGGGAACCGGCGACTAATAAAATCGACTATAGTTTTTGCGTCTACGTTCTTTAAAACTCGAAATATCAAAAACCAAAAAGAGTTCCAACGAGTTTGGGATTAATTGCTTGGCTTGGGCCCCAAAAGGCAATCTATAGTTTAGCCCCAATTCAAAAGTTTCCAAAATAATACTTGTGGCAAAGCCAATTTCAGAGAACGTGGCACTTTCCATAAAATTCAAGTGCTCGTTGACCCCTATACTAAAATTACCCAAAGTCACATCTTGATAAAAGTCAAGTCGGGTATTCGGGCCTTGCACCGATACGGCATTAAAAAGGTATAAATACGAGTATTCGGGCAATTTGGTCTGTCCGTATTTATTGATGTCCATTTCATAACCGAACTGCCCTGAAATCAACATGTTCAGATTTACATTATTCTCACTCTGTCGTGATGATATCTTAGGTTGGTTCAGATGTTTAAATGCCAACCCGAAAACCATATTCATGTCGTTATGGGCCATGACAGAAGCACCCATATCAAGGTATCCGATATTTTCCGAGGCCGTTATGGGGTCAATGGTATTTGCGCTGATCTGCCCCGTGAATATATTGATCTGGTCTTGAAACGTCAGGTTGTTGAAATCGTATTTATAATTGCTATATCCGGCAGTAATACCGGGGTAGATAATCCAGTCGTTCGACAATTCCAATTTATACATATAACTTAAGGCCGCCGAAGTATAATTAAAACCCGAATTGTTCAAATTGTTATTGAACAGATCCAACCCCAATTGAAAATTATACTCTTCAAAAGCCGTAGATCCAAAGGCGTATTTATGTTGCGATTGCTCTCCTTGATTCTGGCTTGCGAATTCGGCCAACACCCCAATTCTGGTCTTGTCTTTAAAGGCATGAAAACTGGGGTTTAACGATGCCGGGTTCTTACTGAGGTTATGCACAAACTTTTCTTGGGCATATGACCCTAGCGAAATAAGAACGAACAAAAGGGTGGTTATCAGTTTTGGTTTTATCATTATCGTAATATTGCGGCTTCGCCAGATTTGGTTATTTGGTTATTTTCTTTAGTGGTTCCGACAAACAGGTATCGGAACGATTTGTTTTTATACAGTTTTCCTGAACTGTAGGTACCATCCCAACCCCAATTAACGGGCATATCGTCGAAATCGTAGGCTACCTCGTAGACCAAAGCTCCCCACATATCGAAGACTTGAAAGGTAAAGGAAGCTATTCCTGTAAGTTCACCTTGGAAATAATCATTGATACCATCGGCATTAGCGGAGAAAACGTTAGGGAACATCACATCGTAACCATTGCCTATCTGTACTTCTTGCGTTACCGTTTTACTACAACCTTGTTCGTTGAACAAGGTAAGCGTCACAGGAAACAGGCCGGGATACGCATAATTATGGACAACCATCGTACCATCGGCATTTGGATCAACATTTACAACGGGGCTTCCATCGCCAAAATCCCACGATGCATGGCCTGCACCAAGTTCATTTGTGATATTAAACCGAATATCTTCTTTGGCCATCAGCAGGCCAGTGACCTCGAACTCGTCAGAGCTATAGTCAAATTCAGGGTCGGTTACACCCGAACTTATCGGCATGGTAAATCCGCATCCTTCATCATTGACAACATTGAGCGAGGCATCGGCCAACGGATTCGCAATTTGTATCGAATAGGTGTCCGTACCCGTTTTTACCGAAGGCATCAACGCATTGTCATAGTAAAAGCTTAAATCACCGCCTTGGCTATTAAAAACGGACACTGAAATACTGCCAGGGTTCCCTAAGCACAACGCATCATCTAAATACGGGCCATCGACCAAACTCAACGATTCCGTTTTGTTCAAGGTGATGATCTCTCTGTAATAATACGCAGGGTCGGCCTCTGTACAACCGTTTATCGTACTAGTGACCGTAAGTCGATAACGACCTTCTTCCAAATTGTCGAGCTGTGTAATATTCTGTCCCATAGGTGTGAATACCGGTGTGGGGTTACTTGTCGTACCTGCTTCCTCTTTTTCCCAAACAATAGTGTAAGGTCGAAGTCCACCACTTACAACTATAGCAATTGCACCATCATTTGTAGAACCACAACTTACGAGGTCGATTGTTTTATCTACCACAATAGGTTCGTAGGTTGTGTCGAAAGTGAATTCGATTAATTCCGAAGCACAGTTTTTACTGTCGGTAATGGTCAACGAATAAGTACCGGCTACTGCATCGAAAGCAGTAATATCTTGAGCCACAAAATTGTTAGGGCCCGTCCAGTCATAAATATAGTAGGCCTCATTATTGGCGTCTACAAAGGGAGTTCCGCCCACAACAAGATTTGTATCGAGAACAAATGCAAAATTAGTCTCACAGGCTGCGATGGTATGCGATTGTACGCCTGTGTAGGCAAGCGCATCATAACGTTCCATGACAAACGTTTGCACCACACACTGGTTTGTATCGGTTACGTCGATGACATGACTATCATTCGACAGTGCACTTATTGTAGTTTCAGCGCTCGTAAAGAGAACAGGAATTTCATTATCTACGGTATATTGATACGGTGGTGTACCTCCCTGAACGGAAAAAGTGAACGTTCTTCCCGTGTTGACATCGATACAACCGGGAGTTTCCGCTTGTACTTCTTGGGCAACAAATACTTCGGGAGCACTTACTACAAACGTTTGACGAACCGTACAAGGTGCAATGGGGTCGCTATTGGTATCTTTGATCACAACTTCATAAGAACCTGCCCCCAAATTTGTAAGATTGGTATTATTCGTTGTATAGCTTGTACCGTTTTTAAACCATGTGATTTGCAATTGGCTACTAGGATCCGAACTGATTTGAATACTGATTTCAGCATTGGTATCACCAGCACATTGTAACTGTTCGTTGGTCGTCTGCACATTACTGATCTCAAGCAATGCTTTAGAAGCCACATTTGCCGTATAAGTGGTGCTACAACCAATTTGATCGGTAACCAAAAGTACATACACGCCTGGAACAAGATTCGTTATATTCTCCGATGAATAGGTCGCATTGTTCGGTCCTGTCCAGCTAAAGCTATATGGAGGGAAACCACCTGTTACGGTCGTCGACCCAATATTCAAACTAATCGTACCATCATTTTGACCAAAGCAGGTCGCATTTTCGACCACTACGGAAGCTTCATCGAATTGTAAGCCTAAAGGCAAGGTTACAGATTCCGATTCTTCCAGACTACAGGTAGCCCCTTTTACACTTACGGTATAGGTAGCGCCACCTGTTAAATCGGTATAGGTAACATTCGGATTGTTTGAAGTTTGTACCAAAGTAGTGCCATTCGGTCTCGTAAGTGTATAGGTAAACGGAGCTATGCCACCTGTACTCGAGGCTGTAATAGCCGTGTTACAAGTATCCCCTATCGTAAGAACAAGTTCTTCAGGCTGCGAAACCAAGAACGGAGACGATGTTATACCGCAGAATTCATTATAAACGGTCAACAAATAAACGCCTGCCGTCAAATCGGAAATACTCAATGTAGAAGCACTAAAACCGGTATCACCGACTTTTGTCCACTCATAGGTATTGGCAACCCCGTTCGGTTGGGTTATGACATTGGATGCGCTAGCATTGGTAGCACTCCCTGTACTTACGTAGGCCGTAAATGGAATTCCCGTAACTTTTGCGGTCAAAATAATTTCGTTCGCATTGGTCGTTGCAATTACTTCACTAAGGTCAGCACCGGTCGCCGAGTTTATTTCTTGCGCAAGGGCAACAGCGACCTCATCATTGTTCTGCGGTTGATTTACGCCATTCAAAGTAACTTGATGCTCGTAAACAATACTGTTGATGATTAAACTATAGGTATTGTTGAGTTCCGGAACCCCAAAAAGAGAAACCGTATTGATTTGTGTTTGAGCAGTATTTCCACCCGTGATCCTTCCGTTTGGTATTACGATACTACCATCGTTTCCTCCAAAGCAACTGACATTTGTAATATCATTATCAATTATAGCATCGTTATCAATTATAGGATAAGGTATGACCGTCACCAATTTAGGCGATGTTTCGTCTGTACAAGGAACTCCTGAAAGGGTACTAGTCACTACTCTTTTGAAATACGTTGAAGTAGTGAGGGTCGTTGGTGGTGTGTAGTTCGGTTGTGTCGCACCCGGAACCATGGTATAGGTTTGATTGTCTGGGGAAGACCACCATTGATAGGTCAATACTCCTGCGCCAGTTGCGGATTCCAATTCTATAATGGCAAGGGGCTGGCTACCTTCACAGACCGACTGGTTATCGGTTATTTTACCAGCATATACCGCATTAAGTGCCACTTGAACCACATTTGATTCTACCACACAGGTCAGGCTGCCAAAAGATGTTCTACTGATTGTTCTTTTGTAGAAAGTTGTTTCCGTAGGAATCGGTGGCGTATAAGATGCCGTAGAAATATTGAGGTCGGTCCAAATAAGCCCATCAGGCGAAGCATACCAAGCATAGCTCTGATCTACAAAGGTACTGCCGCCTGATACGGTCAACGCCGCGGGTACCACACCTTCGCAAATGGTCTGGTTACTACTCAAAGTTCCGGGGACCAATTCGGCGGTCACCTCAACCACAACGGTATTACTATCTTCAGAACAAGCCAGGTTGTTCAGGTTGGAAAAGGTGGTTCTTTTAAAATAAGTTGTCGGAAAACTTCCGGCCTCGGGATCATAAGAACTATTCACAGCGCCATCAATAGTACTCCAGTTCGCATTATCTTCCGAGGAATACCATTGGTACCTTAAAACGCCTGATGCGGTTCCATTGACATTGTTGCCCAAAGTTGCGGGGTCGTCTCCAAAACATATCTGCTGATCGCCCGTAATCGAACCTCCACTGACATCATTAATAATAATTTCAATGGTATTGCTTAATTTTTCAGGACCACAAACACTCGCATCTACCGTTGCGATATATCCCCTACGATAAAATTTATTGGAAGTAAAAGCTACACCGGGAGAATAGGTGGGTCCCGTTGCACCGATAATTTCCGAAAAGGACACCCCATCATTCGAATCATACCACTTAAAATCGAGATAAGGAACTCCTTGGATCGTATTCGTATCACCAAGTGTCGGTGGAATCGTATTGGAGCAGATGGTTATATTACTACCTAGGGTATCTGCATTTGGTACCAAAACAACAACAGGGTTACTTTCGACGATACACGTCACACCCGATATATCGGTACTGTAGGTCGTTCTATGGTATGTCGTTGTTTGTGTTAGTCCGGCCGGGGGATCATAACTTGTTGCGTTTGCTCCGGCTATCAAAACGTTGTTGGCATACCATTCATAGGTCAAGGTCTGGCCGGTCGCAGCAGTTAATTCTTCTATTAAGCTTGGGTCGTCACCTTCACAAATTACCTCTTCATTCGTACCGTTTGTACCGTTTGCATTCGTAGTACCAATACTTCCGGGGGTAGCATTACCACCGTTGATAAGCTCAAGAACATTACTTGTTACACTACAGGAAACCCCATTTAAGGTAGATGTGGTAATTCTTTGGTAGTAGCTATCTTGGGTCACTTGAGGCGGGTCATAAGATACCGCATTAGCTCCGGGGATATCGGAAAATGTAATATTGTCATAGGAAACCTGCCATTGGTAGGTTACTGTTCCTGATGCAATTAACTGGAAATTGGTATCGAAAGGCTGAGGATTACCATCATTACATACGACAGTACTTCCCGTTGCTCCTGAAACGAAAGTTATTCTATGATTGACGGCATCATCAAATTTGTTCACATAAACAATAACAGGTTCTGTAGTAGCTTCACAAGTGGCGCTTAGCAACGTGGTTGTGGCCTTTCTCCTATAATAGGTTTCTAGATCACTCGAATTGCTAGGAGCATAAGTAGCTTGATCAGCTCCGGCTATATCAGACCAGGTGCTACCATCGGGGGAGCTCTCCCAGCTATAGCTGATTGTTCCGTTAGAAGTTGCATCGAGCGAACTCGTTAAAGCAGCCACATTATTGGAACCACAAACGGTTTGGGTCTGTGAAATTGTACCCTCTGTCAACGTAAGCAAGGTTACCAATGTAGGAAGACTCGTAGCTTCGCAAGTAGTGCCATTGTTTGTAAAGCTTACGTTTCTTTTGAAATAGGTCGAGGTAGTCAGGCCTGTTGAAAAACTTAAGGTTTCTCCGGTTTCGCCTGCTATTTCAGTATAATTCGCATCATCTGTTGATGATACCCATTGGAAATTTATGCCGACACCGGCAGGCGTTCCATTGACAACACTAATAGTGGCAGGAATTTCTTCTTCACACACCACCTGATCGGCAGACCCTTCTCCGCCAGCAATTGCTCCAGCAACGGTTATTGTAACTTCATTCGTATAATCGGAACAAACTTTCCCATTTAAGGTACTTGTGTCCAATCTTCTAAATACTGTAGAAGATGGGAGCGTGCCAGGCGTATATGTGGCGCCCGTGGCCGCTGCTATGGGAGTCCAGCTACCACCATTATCGGTAGAAGCTTCCCATGCATAGGTCAAGTTGCCAGCAGCAATTGTATTTCCTAAGTTTATAATAGTGCCCGGTGTTCCTCCCGAACAAATGTCTTGGTCGTTCCCAATGACACCGGTAGTAAGTGTGTTTACAAAAACAGTACTTTCCGTAGAGTTTTCAAAACAGACCTTGGCGTTGTCAGATACTACAGTTTGCCGTCTGTATACGGTAGTAACACCGGGGGCACTGGCAAAGTTAAAGGCGGCATCGGTCTCCCCACTAATATTGGTGAAGTTACCTGTCGTTTTTGACTGCCATTGATAGCTGATGTTCGGCCCTGCGGCTGTTCCGTTCGTAATGGTAATTGAGGCAGGAACTTCCCCTTCACAAATCGTTTGATTGGCGCTAGCATCACCTCCACTAATTTGATCGAGAACCGTGATTTCAATTTCATTGGTATATTCTGAACAGGTATAGCCGTTTAAAAGTATGTTGTCTTGTCTTCGAAATGTAGTTGATTGCGGTAAGGCAGCGGGTTGGTAATCTGCGTTAGTAGCACCTGAAATTGTGGCCCATGAAACCCCATCAAATTCTTCCCATTGATATGAAATTGTACCTGTTCCCGTAGCGTTGACATCAGATGTTAAGGCATTGGGCACTTCATTTGCACAAATTGTTTCCGTTCCTGAAATACTTCCAACGGCAAAATTAGTGAATGTTATAGTGGCTACAGTACTGATTCCCTCGCAACTGGCTCCTGAAACAGTCGTTACCCTTCTGAATTCTTCAATTCCGGGACTAAGATTGCCACTGGCATTATAGGTATTTTGAGTGGCTCCGCTAATATTTTCCCAAGTGCCAAGATTATTTTTTTGCCATTGATAGGTACCATTGTTCTCTCCGCTATTTACGCTTAATAATTGTAATTCGCCCAACTCGCAAATATTCTGATTTGTAGCCGTCCCCCCTAATACCGTTGAATTAACAATAATGGTGACCGCAGGAGTTTCCTCAAAACAACTGAAACCATTGATAACATTGGTAAATCTTCTTTTAAAAGATGTCGACTCTGTCAAAGGCGTAGGTTGATAAAAATTATCGGTCGCTCCGGCAATGAGGTCCCATGTTCCTGCGTCGTTTTTGTACCATTGATAAGAAGTTGTTCCCGTTGGTGCAACAGCCACATCTCCAGAGGCACTTAATTGCTGGGGCGTTTCGGTGGCACAGACATTTTGCCCGGTACCTTCGGTAATACTTCCTGGGTATATTTCATTTACGGTAACGGTGGCCGGCGAACTAATTTGGGTACATGATTCCCCATGTAGGTTAAATGTTGTTAACCGTCTATAGCTACTTACCCCATTAGGGAAAGTAGCTCTATCTACTACCAATATCTCTGAATTGGAATTTGCAATCGATGTCCATGTACCACTCAGATTTTCTTCCCATTCAAAGGTTCTACTTTGCGTAATATTGGAACCAACTACACTGATATTTTGAACATCGGAAATCGCACATACTTGTTGATCGACACCGGTGCCTCCTACAAGTGGATTAAAAGATATATTGGCGAGCACCTGATTATCGGTCAATGCATTGCTATTATTGGCGTTTCCATCTAGAACATATTTCAAACTTCCATCGGTCGTAGTTTCACCTGGAACAAGAAGTATCCGAACATTTTCTATGGTAACTACATCTAATGAGCCTTGGGCGTTTGCAGTTAGGGTTATTTCGAGTCGCGAGGGATTACCAGCATCTTGTGTTACAGTTGCAGCCGTAATATCGGTACCTGTTTCAGAAATTGCCGTGGCATTAATCTCAAAGTTTGTCGGTGCTTGAATATAAAATGTAAAAGTGCCTATTGAAAAATCTGTTGCCAAAGACTCGGTCAATGTTAGATTTCCAAGATTGAGTTCAGATTGTGGCAAGTCTGCACCACAGGTATCGAAATTCGAATTCTGCAGGTTAGTGGTGATTTGCGCCGTACCATACCAACTATGGAAACTAAACAACAAGAATAATAGCACTAGGTTTTTGGTTGATGTTATCATGATATTTGGTCCTTGTTTTAAAATCGTAGTGAACTAGCACTACTTTTACCATTTGTAGGAAAGAACTTATAACGACCTAGAAGTTCAATATATTGCAGGCTTTTCCAATATTCTTAACATCCTTTTTGATTTGATGTGAAACTACATTTTAACGTGGTCAATAGCGGCAATTGTTATTTGTTTGGGGTTATTTGCACTGTGAAACATTTCAGAACCAAACCCTCGGTTCTAAAAGCCGTTTTAATGTCGTTTTCGATTCCGTTAAATACTTTAAAAAGTATCGCCTCCAGAAAAATACCTGCACCTTAATCCATAGTCAACTTGCACTAAGAAACATCAGAAAAAAGGGGAAGAGTAATTGCCCTTATATAAAGTTTCATATTAACCTATGGTTATCCATTACCTATAAAAAGTTTTTTAATAAACATTGCTTAACCATACCTTAAAATCGGCTTTACCGAAACAATGCATTTTATTTATAACCTTTGAATATGCTGATATTCAGTACATGAAAATTGTTTCGGTTTCCTTTTCGTCCTTATCATTCAACTTGCCTATAGCCTATATGGGCACGACTTATTTGCCCTTAAAACTTAAGAGAACCAATACCCAGCCATACAAATGAAAAAAAGACCCGTTGACCTTGTCGTTATTTCCGATGTGCATTTAGGCACTTATGGTTGCCATGCGAAAGAATTATTGAATTATTTAAAGTCGATAAAACCAAAACAGGTCGTGCTGAATGGCGACATTATAGATATTTGGCAGTTTAGCAAACGATACTGGCCAAAATCACACATGAAAATAATCAAGTTATTGATGGATTGGGTGGCCAAAGGAACCGAAGTGCATTACATAACTGGTAACCATGACGAACTGTTACGAAAATTCGTCGGCTTTCAGATGGGGTCATTGAGCATTTCAAATAAAATTGTATTGCCCCTGGACGGTAAAAAGGCCTGGATGTTTCATGGTGATGTTTTCGATGTAACCATGCAGCATTCAAAGTGGATTGCCAAGCTTGGTGCCATGGGCTATGATTTTCTAATTCTTTTGAATCGAGCGGTCAACTTTATCAGTAAAAAAATGGGTAAAGGTCCTGTTTCGATGTCAAAACGAATTAAGAACGGAGTGAAATCGGCTATTAAATTCATTAGTGATTTTGAGCGGATAGCGGCAGACATTGCCATTGAAAAAGAGTTCGATTATGTGGTATGTGGACATATACACCAACCAGAGATAAAAAGTATCGTAACCGAAAAGGGAGCCGTAGTATATCTTAATTCAGGAGATTGGGTTGAAAACTTAACTGCTTTGGAATATCATAAAGGGCGATGGTCGCTATATCAATATGAACAAGATATTATAGCTAAAGCCCAAGATCAGGAAACTAAGGATTCTGTCGAAATACTTGAAAAAAACGAACTTTTTGAACGCCTAATCAAAGAATTCAATACAATTTCCAAGCCTACAAGTGAAAAAAAAGCCGTATAAATGAAAGTACTTTACGCCATACAAGGAACTGGTAATGGTCACCTGAGTAGAGCACGTGATGTGATTCCTGTATTACATAAAAATAAGGTAGACCTCGATATTCTCGTAAGTGGAACGCAGGCGGATATCAAAATTCCCTATCCCGTCAAATATCAACTAAATGGTTGGAGTTTTATTTTTGGTAAGAAGGGTGGTGTCGACATGTGGCGAACGTATGCAAAAACAAATTCTCTCAGACTTCAAAAGGAAATCAAAAGTATTCCTGTTTCCGATTATGATTTGGTTATAAACGATTTTGAACCTGTTTCGGCTTGGGCCTGTAAACAGAAAAACAAAGAATGTATCAGTCTTAGTCATCAGGCCGCCGTGTTATCGCCCAAAGCACCGGAACCAAAAAAAAATGATCGCTTGGGGAAATTTATTCTCCGCAAATATGCCCCCACGACAAAACAATATGGTTTGCACTTTAAAAATTATGATGAAAATATTTTCACTCCCATCATACGTCAAGACATTCGAAACATTACGCGTACAATCGGCAGTCATTATACCGTCTATTTACCCTCGTATAGTGATGAAAAAATTCTGAACTTTCTTTCCAAAATAAAAAATGTTGAATGGGAAGTTTTTTCGAAACACACCGAAAATGATTTTTTCTGGCGCAATATAGCCATTCGCAGAATCAACAATGAATCTTTTATCAAGAGCATGGCAGCAAGCAAAGGAGTACTGTGTGGCGCAGGCTTTGAGACACCCGCTGAGGCGCTGCACATGGGAAAAAAACTTATGGTCATACCAATGAAAAGTCAATATGAACAACAATGTAATGCCGCTGCCTTGAACGAAATGGGAGTGCCCGTAATAAAATCACTAAAAACCAAGCACCTAGACAAGGTAAAAAATTGGGTCGAAAGCAACAAAAAAATCGATGTATACTATCCTAATATTACTGAAAGTATAATTGATCGCTTGCTTCAAGAAGTGGTCATTGGCCAAACCTACTAACAGAGTTTATGACCAACGAAACAATTCCCCCACATTTTGAATTGCATACCAACGACTTCGAAAATGATTTTATTTGGGGAGTATCGACTGCCGCCTATCAAATTGAAGGGGGGCACACCATTCATGACAAAGGAGAATCGATATGGGATCGTTTCGTTTCCCAAAAAGGAAGCATCTTTCGAGAGCAGCATGGAGAGATAGCATGTGACTTTTACCATCGCTATGAATCTGATATTGAATTGATGAAGGCAATGAACATTCCCAACTTTAGATTTTCATTATCATGGTCTCGACTAATGCCTCAAGGGGATGGTGCATCGAGTCAAGCCGGTATTGATTTTTATAATAGGGTCATCGACTATTGCCTTAAATGCGGCATTACCCCATGGATCACCATCTATCATTGGGACCTGCCACAGAATTTGGAGGATAAAGGAGGTTGGACCAATAGGGATATAATCGGCTGGTTCGAGGGCTATGTCCGTCTTTGTGCAAGACATTTCGGCGATCGCGTAAAGCATTGGATGGTGCTGAACGAACCCATGGTGTTCACCGGAGCTGGCCATTTTTTGGGTGTTCATGCCCCGGGCCGCAAAGGGTTAAAAAATTTTCTCCCTGCAGTACATCATGCCGCCCTATGTCAAAGTGCCGGAGGCAGAATATTGCGTGTGGAAGTGACCGACGCAATCATTGGCACCACTTTCTCTTGTTCTCAAATAACACCTCGTACAAAGACGAAGAAGGATATACATGCGGCACGAAAAGCAGATGCTTTACTCAACCGCCTTTTTATCGAACCATCTTTGGGTTTAGGTTATCCAAAAGACATCAAAATTTTACAACGCATAGAAAAATTTCAAAGGCCGGAAGATGCAAAAGACCTTGTTTTCGATTTTGATTTTATAGGAATTCAAAACTACACTCGAGAAGTCGTAAGGCATAGCTATACTACTCCTTATCTACGGGCGAAAATCGTAAAGGCCACCAACCGAAACGTACAAACTACTTTGATGGATTGGGAAGTATATCCCCCTAGCATTTATGCCATGATCGCAAAGTTCAACACCTACAAAAATGTTAAAAAAATTATCATAACGGAAAATGGTAGCGCTTTTCAAGATTCAATCGTCGAAGGTAAAGTACACGACCCACAACGCTTAGCTTATCTTCAACATTATTTAAAAGAAGTGCATAGGGCCAAGAACGAAGGGTTTAAAATTTCAGGCTATTTTGCATGGACCTTCACCGATAATTTTGAATGGGCAGAAGGTTACCGCCCTAGATTCGGATTGGTGTATGTCGATTTTAAGAATCAAAAAAGGATTGTGAAATCATCAGGTAAATGGTATAGTGAATTCTTAAGGCCGTTGTTCGACCAAGCTTCAAACGAGAAAAAAGAAAAAACCGATGTCTCCACCGGTTTTGACTAAACCAATTCAAATGCTTCATCTAAAAAACGTCTTCTTTTCTAAAGGTCATTCAAAAATAACATGACAGCATTTTTTGAATGTAATTAAAGTTTAAGCAATTGATTAACTTTTAAATTGAACCATTCGGATAACGCAACCTCAAAATACTTTCGCTTAGAAAGCTATACCCCACTATTTTACAACAACCTCTAACGGACTATTAATTTTCTCTGCGAAATCGCCTAAATAATCTTCCCAAGCTTTTTTGGTTTCGAACTGTCCGCTTTTTTTCCATGAGAAACCTGCGTAGTATACCACCTTTTGATCAGCAACTTTTAAATGGGCGAAAAGGTTGCTCTCATCTGCTTTATCGGTCACATAATGTTCGTGACCAATCATAGTTCCTTTTGGAACTACAATTCCTGTCCCCAATTCTGAATCTTCATGCGGTTCCCAATAACTCAGCCAACTTTTTTCTTCATTAATAGCGACTTCCCCATCGTTCTCGTGCAGGGTCAAGCCCGCAGAAAGCGTATCGATACCATTGACTTTTATTTCGAACCTTGAAAGGTTGCTTCCATAATCCAATGAAATATGCTTTTCTTCCGAAATTTGATTTCCTGCAGCATCCCATGTAGCGTAGTTCAGTATAAAACTTGTACGAATAGGTCCATTGTAAAGGGTCTTCCAAGAAACATAGTTTCTAGAAGTGTAATAGGTGGTATCAACCTTAACGGCCGTACCTCCTACCCCTCGGCTAGGTCCTACATGAAAGTTATCAAGTCCCTCACCCGTATCTTTGTGGTAAGAACCATCAGTTTCCAATTCTTTTTTGTACCATTTATTGATAATAGGATAATCAACTCTTTTGAGCCAAGCATCGATACCACTTGACAGAGTACCCCCCTTAACCCCATCTTCTACCATTTTCTGGGCCGTTGGGCCATAAGTTCTAAATGCTACGCGGTCGTTTTCCCAAGCATAGTCATCCGTTCTTTCCGGCACAAATCTAGAATAACAACGATCTTCAATCTCTAAGGACATCGAATCGCGCTGTACAACTTTAAAGGTTTTTTCGGATAGCGCTTTTACCTCCGGTTGAAAAAGCAGTGCATCTAAAGTTCCATCGCTATCGGAATCAACAACTTGCACAACCAGCGATTTTTGAGTTTCGGCGTCTACAATGCCTAAAGCATCGAGATTTACCGTCTCGCCCATTAAATCTAAACTGTTCAAGTCTAATGACACCGTCTCAGCAGAACGGTCAATATTCAAAGTGTTCTTAACAAGAATTTGTTTGCTTTTTTCCGATTTCTCGGCACATCCAAAACATAACGAAAGAACAATTAAAGAAAGAAAAACCGGGTTCACACGCATAATTAATTTTCATTTGAAGGTTTACCGATGGTTGCCAAAATACCCCCATCTACATATAATATATGACCATTGACAAAATTACTCGCCTTAGAAGCAAGAAATACCGCAGCACCACCTAAATCATCTGGATCACCCCACTTTGCAGCCGGAGTTCGATTGACAATAAAATCGTTAAACGGATGTCCGTCGACCCGTATCGGTGCTGTTTGGGAAGTAGCAAAATAACCCGGGCCTATTCCGTTCACTTGAATATTGTGTTTGGCCCATTCGGTTGCCATATTCTGGGTCAACATTTTCAAACCGCCCTTTGCCGCAGCATAAGCTCCTACCGTATTACGGCCCAATTCGCTCATCATCGAACAGATATTGATAATCTTGCCTTTTTTTCTGGCAATCATACTTTTTACCACATGCTTTGAAACTATAAAAGGACTGACCAAATCAATATCAATGACCTGCTTAAAGTCGGCCACTTCCATTTCCTCAAGAGGCGTTCTCTTGATAATGCCGGCATTATTGATTAAAATATCGATGGCACCCACTTCGCTTTGAATCTTTTGTACGGCTTCGATTACCTCAGCCTCATCGGCAACATTGAATTTATAGCCAAAAGCCTTAATACCCTCTGACTCATAATATTTTACGGCATCGTCTATTTTTTGTTGTGACGAATTGCCGTTAACAATCAGGGTCGCACCAGCGTTACCCAATCCTTTTGCCATCGCCATACCGAGACCGTGCGTGCTACCTGTCACTAAAGCGATTTTGTCTGTCAAATCAAATAATGAATTATCCATAATCTATCTTAATTCGGTTATTTTAGCAACATCCATATCTGTATAATCGAGATTTTCTCCCGCCATTCCCCAGATAAACGTGTAATTTGAAGTTCCGGATCCACAGTGTATCGACCATGGCGGTGAAATCACAGCTTGGTGGTTATGCATCCAGATATGTCTAGTTTCATTTGGCTGCCCCATAAAATGGCATACCGCTTGTTCTTCAGGCACATCCATATAGAAATAAACCTCCATACGACGGTCATGTACATGTGCCGGCATGGTATTCCAGACACTACCCGTTTTCAGAGTTGTCATTCCCATTTGCAATTGACAGGTGGTAACAACACCACCAATAATCATTTGGTTTACGGTACGGTGGTTGGCAGTTTCCAGAGAACCCAATTCAAGTTTATTGGCATCTTCCAAACTAACTTTTTTGGTAGGATAAGTGGTATGGGCCGGGGCAGAATTCAAATAAAACTTGGCAGGTTTGGCTTCCGAATCACTTGTAAAAACTACTTCTTTTGCACCCATTCCGATGTATAGCGCATCTTTGTGGCCTAAGGTATATGAAGTGCCATCGACCATAACAGAACCGTTATCTCCCACATTGATTATACCCAATTCGCGACGTTCTAAAAAATACTCCGATTTTAGTGGATCAATACTTTCTAGGGTTAAGGGTTGCTTAGGCACCACTGATCCAGCGATATACCGATCATAATGGGAATAGGTAAGAACTACCTTTCCTTCTTGCATAAGATTGTCGATTAAAAATTCACCCCGTAACTGAGCCGTATCGTATTGTTTTACGGCTTCAGGACTGGAAGCGTATCTTGTTTCGTAAATAGTTGTCATTGCTTGTGTATGTTAATGAAATTAATAATAAGATATAATCGTAATTCGTCGACTCAAACCCGTATGAGCCCTCATCAATTCAAAAATGATGAATTTTCAAATGTACACAATTAATACAATCGATTGTATTAATTATCCTCAAAATCTTTAAATTTACAAAAATTAGGCAATGGAATCAACCGTTAAAAACTTCCGTTGATTTCCCCCCAATTGCAAAAAATCAGTTATGAAAAATGTGACCATTCATGAAATTGCCAAGGCCCTAAATATTAATAGCTCAACGGTCTCAAGAGCCCTGAACGATAGTGACCGGGTTACTTCAAAGACAAAACGTAAAGTTTTGGACAAAGCTAAAGAAATGGGCTACCAACGTAATATGTTAGCTTCCAATCTACGCCGAAAAAGAAGCAATACCATAGGTGTAGTCGTACCACGGATTTCAAGACATTTTTTTTCATCGACCATTGCAGGTATCGAAGAGACCGCCTATAAATTGGGGTTTAACGTTATTATCTGCCAGTCATTGGAAGAGCTTGAAAAAGAAGAGCTGATCATTGAAAATCTAATCGCCAATAGGGTCGATGGTATTCTCATTTCAGTTTCCATGGGTACCAAAAAAGGAATGCACTTGGCCAACTGCCTAAATAACAGAATTCCCGTAGTGTTCTTCGACAGACATTTGGAAGGATTTCCGGATATGGGCAAAGTCTTAATAGATGATCAACTGGGAGCCTATCGTGCGACCGAACACCTAATTCAAAAAGGATGTAAAAAAATAGGCCATTTCTCAGGTCCTAAAAGTCTTCAGATTTACAGAAATCGACTTGAAGGCTATAAGATGGCCCTAAAAAACTATCACATCCCCTATGATGAAAGTTATGTACTCACCTCCAAATTGATGAAAAAAGATGGTTTAGAGATGGCAAAAAAGATATTAGAAGCGCACAGTGATCTTGATGGCTTGTTCTGTGCCAACGACACCGCAGCTGTTGGTGCCTTTGATTATTTCAAAACCATCGACAAAAGAGTTCCAAAAGACATCGCTATTGTCGGCTTTAGCAACGAGCCTTTCTCGGCTCTTACCGAACCTTCATTAACGACCATCGATCAATCAGGAGAAGAAATCGGAAAGGCAGCCTGTAGCCTTTTGCTCGAAAACATTGCCAGTGGCAACACCCTAATAGCCAACGAAACGGTGATCCTAAACCCAAAACTTATAGAGCGTGGTTCAAGCCAAAGATAAGTTCATCACGATATTTTGAAAGTCGTGGGTAGAACTTTTGACCTTTGGGTATCACTTCTAATTTGGCTACCTTAATTCAGTATAATAAAAAGTGTGAAATAAAAATTATGAATTACCCAAAACGCGATGTTCCTGCAGGTTTACCAGAAAAATTCAGTGATATTAAGTTAGGTAAACCAATGAACTACGCCGCCGGCAAATTGGCGGTCGCAAAAACGCTTCAACATGGTTTTATGGAAATGGGCGTCGTCAAATCGTTTCGGGCTCTTTCCCGCATGAATCAAAATGATGGGTTCGACTGCCCCAGCTGTGCTTGGGGTGATCCTGAACGCCCATCAAAATTGGGAGAGTATTGCGAAAACGGTGCAAAAGCCTTGGCCGATGAGGCCACCAATTCACATATTGGAGCCACCTTTTTTAAAAACAATTCCGTAGAAGACCTCGCCCGTTTAACCGACTATGAACTCAACAAGTTCGGCAGAATTACCGAGCCTTTGGTACTTCGCCCAGGAAATATACATTATGAGTCTATTTCTTGGACCGAAGCTTTTGAACTTATGGCCGGTGAACTTCACAAACTTTCGAACCCCGATGAAGCCATATTCTACACCTCTGGGCGGTCTAGTAATGAAGCGGCTTTTTTATATGGCATGTTCGCACGCGCCTTCGGAACCAACAACATGCCCGACTGCTCGAACATGTGCCATGAGTCAAGTGGGGTAGCCCTCTCAGAAACTTTGGGAATAGGTAAAGGATCTGTAAAACTAGAAGATCTTTATGAAGCGGAAGTTATTATTGTGGCTGGACAAAACCCGGGTACAAATCACCCAAGAATGCTTTCGGCACTTGAAAAATGCAAAGAGAATGGGGGGCGTGTGATTAGCATAAACCCTTTAGAAGAATCAGGACTTGTACGCTTCAAAAATCCGCAGACCATTAAGGGCATGCTTGGCGCCGGGGAAGAGATTGCCGACATACATTTACCGGTTAGAATCAATCAAGACATTCCGCTGATAAAACTTATTACCAAGAAACTAGCGCTTTTAGATCAAAATTCGGGGCAGGTCTTCGATCATGCTTTCATTGAAAAATACACACAAGGTTATAGCAAATTAATGACCGATTTGGCAGCTTATGAAGAAACCGATTTATTGACCAAATGTGGCGTAGATGAGGCATTAATCAACCAAACTGTTAGCCTGTTATCCAAAAAATCAAAAATAATCGTTTGCTGGGCGATGGGATTGACTCAACATAAAAATGGTGTAGCCAATATCAGGGAATATATTAACCTAATTTTACTCAAAGGGGCACTCGGGAAGCCTGGCGCGGGCACCTGCCCTGTTCGAGGACATAGCAATGTACAAGGTGATCGGAGTGTGGGCATCATGCACTTTGTCGACAAGGGATTGAATCAGCGAATTGCGGAACATTTAGGGTTCAAGGCTCCTGAAAAAACAGGTTTTGATGTGGTAAAAGCCATGCAGGCCATGTATGACAGAAAGGCTAAAATATTTATGGCCCTTGGTGGAAATTTTTTAATGGCGGCGTCAGATACCGAATATACGGCAGAAGCACTAAGGCGTTGCAGTCTAACGGTTCAGGTGAGCACAAAATTAAACAGAAGCCATCTTGTAACTGGTGAAACCGCACTGATTTTGCCCACTTTTGGTCGCTCGGAAAAAGATGAGAAAGAAGGTAAATTGCGTTATATTACCGTCGAGAACAGTATGGGAAAGGTTAAAAAATCAAGAGGATTACTTAAACCTGCATCGCATACCATAATGAGCGAACCCGAAATCATTGCTAATTTGGCAAATGCCTATTTTAAAGGAGAGCACCCAGTAGATTGGATCGGCATGGGTGATGATTATTCACTGATACGTGATAAGATCGATAAGGTCGCCAAAGGTTTTGATAGCACCGAGGAACGTCTTAAGAATTCTGGATATTATTTGCCCAACAATGTAAGAAATCTTGACTTCAGCATGCTACCAGATGGTAAAGCCCAGTTAACGATAAACCATCTTCCAGAGCTTCATGTGAAAGACGATGAGTTTGTTTTAATGACAATTCGATCTCATGATCAGTTCAATACCACGATTTATGGTTTAGATGATCGCTACCGAGGCGTTTATAATGAAAGAAGGGTAGTTTTCATGAATCCTGAGGATATAAAAAAATTAGGCTTGAAAGAATTGGAGGTCGTAGACATGACCAGTCTTTACGACAACAAGCAAAGGACTGCAAAAAAATTCAAGATTGTTCCCTACACCATTCCCGTTGGGAATTTGGCGGCCTATTATCCTGAAACCAACGTACTGATACCCTACAACCACTTTGCTGACAAGAGCCATACCCCCATCAGCAAGTCGGTAATCGTAAAAATCAAAAAAATATGACGGTAAAAAGTGTATGAACCGATTGTACTTCGACAAAGTTTCACCAAGCAGGGCCAGGGTTATTTGTTCGCTAAAGGGTTAGGATAATTATCGGACTGATCTTCAATAGTTTCATCCAAGCAGGTAAAATCTTTTTCCAAAAGCAACGAAAGTTCTGCGCCCGAATCCGAAGGTATCGTATACTGAAACCCGACTTGGTCACTGCTGCCCCATCTTTCCCTTTCTTTTTCAGGAAGATATAACGTTATTGTATCTCCGTTAAAGTTGGCATCAAGATGATCCAACCCGGCTTTTGCCTTTAATTCATAAATAAAGGTCTTATTCCTGAACTGCGTTTTCTCCTCAAAATGACCCGTTTCGCAAAAAATCTTTACGTCTGTCTTAGTCAACCTATATCTAACAGCGTTTCCTTTTATTCTAATCTTCATCATCAAAAGTTTTATTGGGGCAAAATTCCTTGGCCCACTTTCTCATTTTCGTTTTCAGTTCTATAATTAATAGTGACGCGAGTTCCACTCCCAAGTATTGAATTTATAAACAAGCGTCCATTAATATAACCAATTCTTTCTTTCATAAAGAAGAGGCCCATCCCTCCCTCACTACTATTCTTAGGGCGCTTTTCCAAGGCTTCTGGATCAAACCCTTTTCCATCATCGTCTATAACCACACTTAAAATACCATCACTGTGATTTAAGGTCAAAAGAATATAATTGGCATCGGCATATTTTATGGCATTGTTTATGGCTTCTTGCACCACCCTATAAATATTGGTCTCGGCCAACGAATCAAACCGTAAATTTCGACGTGTTTTATTCTCGAACAAAATATTCTTTCCCGTCAATTTCGAAAGCTCCATCGTCATTTTATGCAGCGCAGGAACTATTCCATGATCACTAAGCTCTGGCGGGGTGAGATTAAAGGTCGCTGTTCGCACTCCCTTTATCAAATCAGAGGCAAGCTCTTTTAAGTATGCGATTTTCTCTGCAGTTTTATCCTTATTCTTAAGATTTATCGATTCGATATTAAACTTCAAAGCCGTCAACATTTGGCCGATACCATCATGAATATCTTTGGCAATACGCTTACGCTCTTCTTCTTGCCCTTCGACAATTTGACTGGCTTGCAATTGTTTTTGACGCATGATTTCATCATAGTTCTGTTTGGTAAGCTGTTCAATTTTTAATTGATTGTGCTTACGCTCGGTTATATCGGAACACAAGATTAAAATACTTTGCTCCAAGCTTGTTTGGTGCATCGGTATAATAGACATATCTAACCATAGTTCATGACCTTCTTCCGTCTTGATCTTTATTTCTTCGGCTCGAATGTTCTTTCGATTGCTTTTAAAAATCTCTTTCAAGTATTGCTGTTGGCCCTCATCACTGGTCAATATTTCAGATAAAGGTCGCGTTAAGTCTTGTTCATCGCAACCCAAAAGTTCCAAAAATTTCCTACTGATGAATACGACTTGACCGTCATTTTTGGCACTAGCAAACAATGCTGCATTGTCGATTACAAAATTGAGTTCTTGTAATTTTTGAAGTGACTTCTCCTTCTCTTGATATAACTTTTCTATTTTTTGAGAGTTTTCATCCGAGTTTTTTTGGCTATCCATCAAATTCTTGATAGTTTTTCTAATTTGAATGGAAAGGGGCCTGAAGATAAAACCGATTTCCAACAACAAGATCGTTAGGGAAAAAGCTAGCAAAAAATACTCTTTCTTCTTAAGGTTCTGGAGTTGATTTTTACTTCGCTCGTCATATTCATTAACGATACCGTCCATCATATTCAAGAAAATTCTTTCGTTCCCAAGAATCGAAGCCACCTTTGTCTCACGGATCTTTTCGACTCCTGAACTACTATCTTTCGAGTGTTGTAACAGCCAAGTTATATTATCTGCTATGGCCAGTTGATGTGGGCCTATTTTATGAAAGAGATCCAAAATTTCATCATTCCCCTCTTTTGGAAGGCCCGCTACCTCATCGCCAAACTGCAGGGCACGATGTGCCTTTTTCCAAGCCAATAAATCTTCATGTATTTCCGATATAATATGTTGTTGTTCCTCTGAATTACCACCAGCCTTAAGCAATAAAACTTCTTTGACTAATTTCTGGCTATAGGCCCGCTGCATTCCTGCAACATTGATAACACGCGAATCGTCTAATTGCAGATTCAAATGCCTTTGAATGAGTATCTGTGCGAAGATTATGGTTAAGGCGATGGCTGCCAGCGCAAGCAAATACCATTTTCTGACCCTTTTAAAAGTAGCCGCATCTAATGGCAGGGTATACTTGTTTTTGCTCATTGTACCAGATTGTGACTGTAAAGATAATCGATTAGCCTTGAAGGGCCTTGGCAACCAAGGCCTGAGTAGACTGAGACAAGGGCAATCGATGGGCTGCCGAATGCCCTTCTTCAGACATTTTACGCCATGTTTTCTGAAGAATATCTATCAATTTGACCTCTGTATATTTTTGTGCGAAACTATCGAAGTAATATTCAAGAAACACCAGGCAGATAACATCTTCCAAAGTCTGGGTCTCCTCATTTTTCTTTAGCTGTTTTTTCTCTAGTAAAAATGAGACTTGTGCAATGATATCTTGTTCATAACCTACCTTTTGAAGAATTTCGCTAGCCTTCTTAGCATGAAATTTTTTAAGATCCTGTCGCCATTTCAAATACCCGGTACGGTTCATCTCATATGATTCACGAGGAATTTCCCACCGACAAATATGTTGACAGCGAGCGGTAAGCTGCAATGCCTCGGAAGCATCAGGTGCAAATTCGTTTAGCTTATCGGTCATCCGCATGGCATACAATAGCTCTTTGGCGTATTCATTGCCCTGCCACTCCTCCACATTGGGATCTTGCTTATTTGCTTCATCAAAAAGCGTAAAGGCTTTTTGTAATTTTTCCGATGATGCCATAATATCTCTGGGTTTCTTCCAAAGCTATTCAGAAAACCCGATATACACAAAACCATTGTCTAATTTTACTGGATAAGTTTTAAGCGTGCTCAAATTACCGTTAAGGTGCTCCCCAGTTTTAAGAGACCATGTGTTCTTATGTAAGGGACACGCTATTTTGGGTTCACCATGATCTTCCCCGATCATACCACGTGACAACACCATTTCCATTTTATGTGGACAAAGATTTTGACAGGCGTACCAGGTACCTTCCCTTGTAAAGTTAAAAACAGCGATTTGTTTATCCTTATATTTTATGCAGGCCCCTCCATTTTTTGGGAATTTAAAAATCTCTGCGGCCTTGAACCATACCTTGATATCTTCCGGTTTTATTGCTTGTTGTATATTTAAACCTAATTCCATAGTTTTTTACTTTTTAAAGTTGATATAGCAAGTTACTTATACCTGTCTTTGTTCGACTAAGCCCATGCCTTGGGCATTTTCTGGTCTCGAAGTGACACAAATTCGATACTCTCATCTTCCTCTTCCGTATTTACGAAATGGGTATATCGCGATCGTATCTCAGGGTTTTCGACCGCCTCTTTCCATTCACATACATAGGTATCGACCAAATGCTGCATATCGGCATCCAATTGCTCGGCAATACCGAGACAATCATTGACGACCACATCTCTCACATAATCGATTCCTCCATCTAATTTTTCTAGCCATGCGGCCGTTCTGGTCAGCGGTGGCGCTGTTTGTATGTAATACATCAAAAATCGGTCTACGTATTTTGTAGCTGTGGCCTTATCAACTTTTTCGACCAACAACTGAGCATGTTTGGGGTTGGCCCCTCCATTACCACAGATATAAACGTTCCACCCCCCTTCAACGGCAATAAAACCGAAATCTTTACTTCTTGCTTCGGCACATTCTCGAATACAGCCAGAAACACCACCCTTTATTTTATGCGGAGAACGGATTCCCTTATACCTATTTTCAATATCAATAGCGAAAGTGACACTTTCGTCCATACCATAACGACACCAAGTAGAACCAACACAACTTTTGACTGTTCGAAGCGACTTTCCATAGGCTTGACCAGTCTCAAAACCTTCGTTGATCAATTCTTCCCAAATCAAGGGGAGCTCATGTAATTTGGCGCCAAACATATCAATACGCTGACCCCCTGTAATCTTGGTATATAGATCATATTTTTGGGCTATTCTCCCCATAGCCAAAAGCTGTTTCGGTGTAATCTCTCCCGCAGCGACCCGTGGCACTACCGAATAGGTGCCGTTTCTTTGAATATTGGCCAAATACCTGTCGTTGGTATCCTGTATTGTTTCTTGCCGGTTTGCGGTTTCATTATAAATACTTGCAAAGATTGCGGCGACCGCAGGTTTACAGATCTCACAACCGTGCCCTGTACCCACTTCATCGAGAAGATCATCATAATCTACAATATTTCTAAGCTTGACGATATCATAAAGTTCTTGTCTTGAATAGGCAAAATGTTCACAAATCGATTCTTTAACTACTTTCCCCAACGACTTTAAGGTTTCTTTTACCAAGTCTTCGACCATAGGCTTACAGCCGCCACAACCTGTTGTGGCCTTAGTCGCTTTGGCAATGGCCTTAACCGACTCGTTACCATCATCTTTTACCGAACAGCACAACTGGCCCTTCGTAACCGCTTCACAAGAACAAATAACAGCAGTATCGGGCAAATCCATAGCACTGCCAAAAGAAACTGCTTCACCTCCCCTACTTCCTAGAATAAGATTTTCAGGGTTTTTTGGCAAGGGCATCTCATTTAGATACATCTGCAGTAACATGTTGTAATCAGATGCATCACCAACCAATATCCCTCCCAACAATTTCTTACCATCGTGGGTAACATTTATCCTTTTATATAAACTTTCGGTTTTGTTTTCAAATATGATGGAATGTCCTTTTTCTGCAGGCATAAAAGGTGTTCCAAAACTGGCAACGTCAACCCCGATCAATTTCAGTTTAGTAGACATATCTATCTCCTCGGCCATTAAGGTGGCCTCATCTCCTAGAATCTGGTCAACCGCCACGCCGGCCATTTCATATCCCGGTGCCACCAAACCATATATCATTTTATTATACAATGCAATTTCACCAATAGCATAGATATCTGGATCGGAAGTCTGCATCTTATTATTGACCACGATGCCTCCTCGGGTTCCCATTTTTAATCCACAGCTTTTCCCGAGTTCATCCCTTGGTCGAATACCTGCCGAAATAATGAGCATATCAACATTAAGGATATCATCTTCGTTAAACTCCATTCCTATGATGTGACCATTGCCCAAGATTTGATTTGTCGCCTTACTGAGATGAATATTAATACCCATAGACTCCAATTTCACTTGCAAGACTTTACTGCTTCGTGTATCTAGCTGTCTTGGCATCAATTTAGGCGCGAACTCCACAACATGTGGCTCCATGCCCATATCCATTACGGCTTTTGCCGCTTCAAGCCCTAATAATCCTCCACCTAAGATTGCAGCTTTAGGCTTCTGAACTCTTTTCTTGATTTTATCGGCGTAGGCCAAAGTGTGCTCAAGGTCTTCGATAGTTCTATAAACAAACACTCCGTCTTTATCAACCCCATTAATTTGCGGTACAAACGCCGAAGATCCGGTCGCCAATACGAGATAATCATAACTGAATGTTTTTTCACTAAGTGTAGTTATCGTCTTTGAATTTCTGTGGATGTCGGTGACCCGCTCATTCGTGAACAAGGAAATATTGTTTTCTTCATACCACTCCCGAGGAGCCATAGCCAATCGTTCGGCATCATTGTTCTCAAAAAATTCGCTCAAGTGTACCCGGTCATAGGCTACCCGAGGCTCTTCCCCAAAAACAATCAGCTGAAACAATTCTTTGTCCGCTTGGGCCACAAATTTTTCGCAAAACTTATAACCTACCATTCCATTTCCAACAACAACAACAGTTTTCATACGTAGTGTGTTTTATAATTACCATACAAAACTAAGTATTTTTACGTATACATCTTGTGTTTTTATCAAAATAAATACGTAGTTTTGTTGAGGATTTAGCAAAAGTCCACCTTAAGCATTGAAAAAATGAAATCAAAACAAATTGCAAAAGTAACCTTGGTAGGGGCAGGGCCCGGAAGTGGAGATCTTATAACCTTAAGAGGATTCAAAGCACTTCAGGAAGCAGACGTTATACTATATGACGCCCTAATTAGTAAAGAACTACTAAATCAAATTGGAGGAGATGCACCTCAGATATACGTAGGAAAACGTTGCGGAAGACACGAATTCAATCAAGAGGACATCAATGCCCTAATTATTGAAAACGCTTACAGATACGGGCATGTAGTGCGATTAAAAGGCGGAGACCCTTTTGTATTCGGAAGAGCTTCCGAGGAAATTGAACATGTTGAGTCTTTCGGAATCCCTATAACCGTCGTTCCAGGTGTTTCCAGTGCCATTGCCGTTCCCGGTAGCCAAGGCATACCCGTTACCCAAAGAGGGATCAGCAGTAGTTTTTGGGTACTTACCGCAACTAAACGAGACGGCTCTTTTTCAAAAGATCTGGAATTGGCCGCCCAATCATCGGCCACTATCATAATTTTAATGGGCATACGTAAATTTGACCAGATAGTTAATATGGTCAAAAGACACCGAAACAAATTGACCCCCGTAGCCTTAATTCAAAATGGGACAATGGAAAATGAAATCTGTCATACGGCCACACTGGGTACCACCTCATCAATGAATAAAAAAATAGACCTAAATAGCCCCGGAATTATTGTTATTGGGGATGTTGTAGCCAACCATCCCTCCTTTTTTGCAGAAGAAGTTCAACGTGTTCTGCACTCCCATATGTAGGCTTTACTTACATAACGCGCCTGAATTCACCCTAAATAAGACCATTGTCCCTGTAATTATTTATGAATGACTAAATAAAACCTATCCAATATTCTCAATACGCGGGATTTTTTTCCTCATTTTAATCAGCTACGTAAAAATGCATCCAAAAAGAACCTTTAAAGCCCTTTGATTACGTAGTAGTACCCTATTATATTTAAATTTATACTCCTTACCGAGGGCTTCTGCCTACACGAGAAACTGAAAATTTAAAAATAGGAACATGAGCGAAACTAACGACTTATTCGAGAGAATTGGGGGCACCGATATTGTCAACGCAGCTGCCAAAATCTTTTACAGAAAGGTAATAACCGACAACAGCATGGAACATTTGTTCGCAGATTCGAATATAGAAACCCAACGTAAAAAACAAAAAGCCTTTGTGTCACATGTATTCGGAGTTCCAGAAAAAAAAATCAAGAACAAAAAATATGCCTTCAAACTTTTAAAGCTGACTGAAAATCATTTTAATCTTGTTACTGGATATTTAATTGATACACTTCGGGAATTAAACGTTCCTAAAGATTTAATAGACGAGGTGTTAATGATCGCCAATAACACTAATAAAGAGTTGTCGGCAGACTAAATGAAGTTCCCCATAGCCTTTAGATTGACATTTCAAATGCAATAACCAACTTGGCGCACCATCCTTTGAGCCCCCAATTAAGGCTCCTGCCCCCACTATAGATTTATCGCCGAATAATTTACGTATTGGCCTCCCTATTAAGTGACATTTTCAGTCCTTATCCGCCTCATTATCTATAAAAAATACGTACCTGCATTACTGCATTTCTATAATATCATAATTTCAACCTTCCCTTTTTTTCAATATCCCAATTTATTCCAACACTTTTTACAAGTCCAGCAAAAAGAGTATAAAATCATCAAAATTAAAACAATAAAATACGTACATATACTTAGTTATACGTATTTTTGTCTTGCAAATTATTTCGATAACCCATTAAATTTACGTAGTTATGAAAAAAGCAATCGCCACCAAAGCAACAAAATTAGAGCTCTTGAACTTTAAAAGTATGCCCATGCGCACTTTTTGGATAACCTCCATTGCGTTTTTCGTGTGCTTTTTCGCATGGTTTGGAATCGTTCCCTTTATGCCCGACGTAGTCAAAGATCTAGGGCTTACACCTACACAAAAGTGGAATTCTGTTATTCTAGCCGTTTCAGGAACTGTTTTCGCCCGTTTACTTATCGGTAAGCTATGTGATAAGTACGGCCCTCGATTATGCTATACCTATTTATTAGTAATCGGCGCCATTCCGGTTATTCTCCTGGGCTTCGTACAGACACCGCTTCAATTCTTGATATGTAGATTATTCATAGGTTTTATTGGGGCCTCATTTGTGATTACGCAATTTCATACTTCGATTATGTTTGCTCCGAATATAGTGGGCACGGCCAATGCCACATCTGCCGGTTGGGGCAACTTAGGTGGAGGTGCAAATAGACTGGGTATGCCATTGATTGCCGCAGCCGTAGTTAGTTTTGGGGTTGCCGATGAAATTGCATGGCGCTACTCCATGGTTATTGCCGGAATTATTTGTTTTACCATGGGTGTCGTATATTATTTCTTTACACAAGATACTCCCGAAGGAAATTTTAAAGAATTAAAAGAAGCGGGAAAAATGCCCCAACTGAAAAAGGATGAGGTTTCCTTTGCAAGTACCCTAAAAGATTACAGGGTGTGGATTTTATTCTTGGTTTATGCCGCCTGTTTCGGAATAGAACTTACAGTATATGGCACCATGGACGATTATTTGCAAAACCGCTTCGGCCTAGATCGTTCAACGGCCGGAAATCTCGTATTATCTTTTGCTTTAATGAATCTTTTTGCCAGAACCCTAGGCGGATATTTCGGCGATATGTTTGGAAAACTTCGGGGACTCCGCGGGCGGGTACTTTTCTTAGCCCTAATTCTTGCTACCGAGGGCATAATACTTTCCATATTTTCGACAACCACAAGTTTGGTAGTCGGTATGATTTTTTTAATCGCCTTTAGCCTTAGTGTTCAGATGGCCGAAGGGGCAACTTTCTCGGTTGTTCCTTTTATCAACCGTAAAGCCATTGGCTCAATTTCGGGAATTGTAGGTGCTGGCGGTAACGTTGGCGCATTTTTGGCCGCAATGTTGTTGAAATCGAAATCGGCGGTTGCCGAAAGTGCGGCTATTGCCGCAAATAGCACCTTAGGCGAAGAGGCTGTTAAGGCAGCTCAAACAACCGCGGCAGCAACCGCAGTATCAAGTGGCTACTTCGTCATCGGTGGATTTATCGTAGGGGCCGCATTACTTTCCTTGGCCATTAAGTTTGCCACAGCGGATGAGAAAACCGCACTCGAAGAAATCAAAGGTGATCTTGTCTTAAGTGGAGGAGATAAATAATCTTGGGCCCTTGAAACCAAAAAGATGCTTCCTCCGGGGCATTGCTTTAATCAAGAACATCTAAAAAATAAATGAGTTTTATAATAAAAAAAGGGGCATAAAATACGGTGCCCCTTTTTTAACATAAGCTTAAAATAAATAAAACCAGGCGGCACTTGCAAGTGTTGACATCACTTTAAAACAAACCTATGAAAATAAAAACCCTCGTACCCCTGCTGTTCGCGACAATTCAATTTGCCTCGGCCCAATTCACCTTAGACGGCGAATTTCGCCCTCGAACCGAATACCGTCATGGCTTCGGATCTCTAATTGCCGACAGTACCGATGCCGGCTACGCCCTTTCAACCAGATTAAGACTCAATGCAGGATATGCTGCAGATACCTATTCTTTTTATGTAAGCCTGCAAGACGTTATGGTCTGGGGTGAGAACAGGCAATTAAAGCCCGAGGACAGCAATAATTCATTTGCAATTTTTCAAGCTTGGGCCAATATCAATCTTGGCAGCAACTTTTCGACCAAAATTGGTAGGCAACAATTGGTTTACGACGATCAACGTATTTTCGGGGGTGTAGACTGGACGCAACAAGCGCGGAATCATGATGCCTTACTTTTGAAATATAAGAATACAAAATTTCAGGCAGATCTAGGCTTGGCATTTAATCAAGATTTCAATAATCCTGCAGGGTTTCAATCGGAAGGAACAACTTATGCAACTACTGGTTTTTTCTCGTATAAAACCATGCAATATCTCTACCTGAAACAAACATGGGCTGGTCTTTCAGGAAGTTTATTGTTACTTAACAATGGCTTTCAGAATTTTCAGACCAACGGCATCCTTGGGGATGGAACAAGCAACCTACAAACATTCGGCACCCATTGGGACTACAAAAAAGATAATTTCGGAATAGCCCTGAACGCATACTTACAAACCGGGGAACGGCAAAATAATGTCGATGTTGGCAGTGCCCATCTCCTAGGCCTTGACTTTAGTTACAAATTATCTGACAAAATAGGTCTGGGCATCGGAACAGAATTGATCAGTGGAAACAAAGCGGACACTGCCAGTAAAACGGAAGCCTTTTTTCCATTATATGGCACCAATCATAAATTCAATGGTCTTATGGATTATTTCTATGTAGGTAATCATGCCAATTCCGTGGGCCTATTCGATGTACATATAAATGCTAATTTCAAATTGGGCGAAAAGTCAAGTATCTTGGTTAATGTATTGAATTTCAGTGCTGAACAAGAATTATCAGATGGAAGCAAATCATTGGGCACCGAATTAGACCTCGTATTTTCACAAGCTTTTAATGGCTATGCCCTCAAGATTGGTTACTCCCAGTTATTTGCAAATGACGGAATGAATCTCCTGAAAGGCGTATCGGAAGATGCTGCCGCAAGTTCGCAAAATTGGGCATGGGCCATGCTGGTCATCAAACCAAAATTTTTAAACACTTCAAAGAAGTAATTTCAAAAACGATTGCTTCGTGAGAGCTATCATGACCATCATTTTTTTTGGTTGTGGTAGCTTTTTTTCATTCCTAAAGAACCAATGAAAAGGAAAACCTAAAGTAACGCATACACGATTGACCCGTAGAACAATTAAAATGGGACATTATCAGACTGCACCGTACGAATACGTAGTTTTTTATATATTTGCCAACTAAGAAATAATTATTTTGAGCAACGTAACAAGTATCGTATTAGCTGATGACCACTCGCTAGTCCGTGATGGTATTCGAGCCCTGCTCGAAGAAGAAGGAGATTTAAAAGTTGTTGGTGAAGTATCCAACGGCGAAGAGGCCATCTCCATGGTTTTGGATAAAAATCCCGATTTGCTTATTATAGATATTCGAATGCCCGTAATGAACGGCATCGATGCCGTTACCGAGTTAAAGACAAAGTCGCCTGCCACCAAATGTATTATTCTTTCGATGCACGATTCGGAAGAGTACATTTTAAAATCGGTAAGTGCCGGCGCTAGTGGCTATTTATTAAAGGATACCGGAAAAACAGAATTTCTAAAGGCCATACATACCGTGCGCCAAGGTGGTAAATATTTTAGTGGTGACATATCAAATGTTTTGGTCAACAACTTATTGCACTCGAAGAAAGTACAGGTAGAGAAGGTTCCCGAAGACAAGAATACAGAAACTCCTTTTGACCTGACCAGTAAAGAACTGCAAATATTGCAATTGGTTCTCTCAGGACTAACGAACAAACAGATTTCCGAAAAGCTACAAAAAAGTAAACGCACCATTGAAACACACCGATTTAATCTAATGCGTAAAATGGAAGTCAAAAATTTAATGGATCTTTCTAAAAAAGCCCAAGCATCGGGACTGGTCTAGTTAAAAAATACCTTACATATTCGCTATTGGTCTTTAAAAACCATTAAACGAGCGAGACTTAGTCACGAATGTTTCTTTGATATACCTTCTATTCCAAGAAGAATGTAATAAACTGGGCAATTCTAGCAACTAGTGAAAAAAACGTACACTTACTGAATGGTAGAAAAAGTAAACTCCCTATTCAAATAATACCCCATGTATTTCCAGTTTATACTACGGCTTACTAATTTAATAGCAGGAACTACACCAAAAAACATACTACATAGTATGTTTTTTAATACCTTTGTTGCATGGAACAGAAACTAAAGTCTGAACTTACCAAGCAGTTGATTCTCAACGAGTCATTTAAACTATTCTACGAAAATGGTTTTAAAACGACAAGTGTTGATAAAATAATGAAAACTACCAAGCTCACAAAAGGTGCATTCTATCATCATTACAAGAATAAAAAAGAACTAGGTATTGCCGTAATTAGTTTAAAATTGCAACAAAGATTGTATGAAGGAATGATGGCGCCTTTATATAATTCAGGCGATGCCTTGGCCATACTTGAAGCAACTTTTATAGACCGTTTGAAATCATTTTCAGTATATGAAAAAAAACACGGCTGCCCTATGAATAATTTGATAAATGAAATATCCGATTATGAAGTGGCCTATCAAATAGCATTGAAAAGAATAATTGAAGAGTGGAAGTCAGCATTGATATATCTGATAGATAGGGGAAAAGTCGAAAATACGATTGCCAAAAATATTTCCAGCAAAGCGGTGGCCATTTACCTTATAAGTGCTTTTGAAGGTATTCGTGGAATTCGTAAATTATATGATAATGATTTCATTCTTGATGAATACATATCTGGCCTTTCTTTATATTTAAATCAAATCAGAACATAATTTTTTAATCCAAAAACATACCATATAGTATGTTTAACAATGCCCTGTTTAGTATGACAATTTCAAAAAACAAAAGATGGGATTTTATCACAAAATCGACATAGGAGAAGCACTTGAAAACAGAAGTGAGCTATTGCCTTTATGGTTTACAACAATGCCGCAGTAACCATTGTATCTACGGCAGGAAGACGATATAACGGTCAGCATTATTGGTGCGGCCGCAGTCAACGTAAAAACAGTTAAAAATTGCGGGATACAAAACAGCATCTTTTATGAACTTCTCCAATAAAAGTGTCGAAACACCATTTAAAAATGTCGGATTAATCAATTTATTTGAAGAACGATTGAGTGTAGAACGTATAGTTCTTCAGTAGACCAGAACCTAAAATAAATCTTTTACCAATGGCCTTGGTATTAACATTTCTATCGATTAACCGATTAAAAAAATTAACTAATCCACTAAATAAAAGACGATATGACTTTACAAGATAAAGCAGTAATAGTAACAGGCTCATCAAAAGGCATTGGAAAAGAAATTGCCATTCAATTAGCTAAAAATGGCGCTAAAGTAATTGTAAACTATTCAAAAAGTAAAATTGAAGCAAAAGCCACTATTGACACTATTATTAATAATGGAGGAACTGCCTACGCTATTAAGGCTGATGTAAGCAAAAGGGAGGAAGTCACTCACTTGTTCGATAGCACCATAGAACGCTATGGAAAAATAGATGTTCTAATCAACAATGCTGGCATACTTGTCACCAAGTTGTTAAAGGACAATTCTCAAGAAGATTTCACACGGCAGTTTGAAATCAATGTTAGGGGTGTTTTCAACACACTACAGGAAGCACATAGTAAACTGGCCGACAATGGAAATATAGTTAATCTATCATCAAGTACCGTTAAATTAATGTTTCCCAATTACGCTCTTTATTCAGCATCTAAGGCAGCCGTTGAGCAAATGACCCGGGTGTTTTCGAAAGAAATTGGCAGGGGAATTTCAGTAAATGCTATTGCCCCTGGGGCGACCGAAACTGAAATGTTCTTGAATGGCAAATCTCAAGAATTTATTGATAGATTAAAAGCGATGAATGCCTTTAATCGACTTGCAAAACCGGAAGACATAGCAAAAGTTGTTATATTTTTAGCAAGCAATGATTCTAAATGGGTTTCCGGTCAAGTGATTGGTGCAAATGGTGCTTTGATTTAAATTGTTATAATCGGACCGTAGAAAAAATTGTCTCATTAAATTTTCAAATAAAACTATCTATGAATACACAAATTACTTATCTAATATTAAGAACGGGAGTCGGGGTAAGCATGTTCGGCCACGGATTGGTCCGTCTTCCCAAACTGCAGCTATTTAGTGATTGGATGCTCAAATCATTCGAAAAAGCAATGCTTCCCGAAATGCTTGTATTGCCCTTCAGCTATGTTTTGCCTATTACAGAGTTTGTCTTGGGCATATTACTTATCGCGGGGCTGTTCACCAGAATATCAGCTATTGTGGCATCGACCTTAATGATTATACTCATTTTTGGCACCACTTTAATTGAAAATTGGAGTGCACTCACACCTCAATTCGTACATCTAGCTCTTTTCGCCTACCTCATACAAAACAGCACCAACAATAGGTTTGCGGTCGACCATTTATTGAAAAAATAAAGGGTTTGCACCTATTTTATAGGTATCTTGAAATGTAAATTATTCTATTATCTTAAATATTCTCGCATCGGTTTTTTTATATTCTCGATCATTTTCCGAAAACTCTTTATGGCGGTTTCAGAACGAATCTATATCTTTAAGATTATGGTAAAGAATCCAAAGAAATATGGAGCATACTAGTTTATTCTTGCAACGCTTCATATATTCTGGAATTCGTGTAAAATGAAAACCGACCCAGTAAACATATCTAGAATCGTCAAAAAAAATACGGCCAAACCCAAAGGGAGTTTTTATACGGTCTGTTGGATCCAAGATGAGATAAAAGGTATAGAAATAGATAGAATTACCTATAAGAATGTTTCCAATGCGATTTTTTTCTAGACCCTAAAAATGAATGGAAGATTTTCAGTAAAGACACCAGTTTCAGCTCAGGGTACATTATGTATCTATCCAAAGAAATTTTAAATGAACCCATTTTAAGCAAGTTGCACATCAATGAAGTACGGCTTTTTAATTCTGGCCAGATTCCTAAGATAAATTTAAGTCCTGGTATTGCAAAAAGAACGCAATCTATCCTTGAAATGTTAGACGAGCTCATTGCATCTTCGCTCAATAATAGACATGATGCCATACTTTCCCTTTTAAATACATTTTTCGTGTATTGTGACGGACAGTGTAACGTAAAATCAATCATCACATCGAACAGCAATAAATCGAATATCGTTTACAAATTTAAAAAGTTGGTCGACAAAAACTTATCGGAATTGCATCAAGTAAACGATTATTCCCAGCTTTTAAATATTTCATCGAAATATCTCAATGAATGTGTTAAGGAAACACTTCACGTAAGTGCCAAAGACATTATAACCGAACAACTGCTCATGCGGTCTAGACATGCATTAAAGTTTTCTGGCAAAGCCATCAAGGAAATCAGTTTTGAGCTTGGTTTTTCCTCTCCCGATTATTTCAATTACTTCATCAAAAGCCATACAGGAAATACTCCTTCAGCTATTAGAAAGAGTTAATAGTTCTGAAAATCAATGTTTTTACCGTGGTTTTCACATAAATGGATAGCCATTCAGATAGTAACTTGCCTAAAAGTTATATTATGGACAGAAAAACATTCATCAAAACTACCAGCCTTGGGATAGGCCTGACAATTATTCCTACAGTTTCTTGCGCCAACCAAGCAATTTCCAATGAAACCACACAAGCAAACCCCAAAATCGTAGAAAATAGTGAAGGAAAGGTCTACAATGTTATCGGAGATATTCAAACACATAAGCTGGTTGGGAGCGATACAGGCAACCAGATAGTAGAATGGGTAGACGATGTTGAACCCGGTGTGGGAATCCCGCCGCATATCCATACCAAAGAAGATGAAATATTTCGGGTAATCAAGGGGCAAGTTGAAATTTTAATAGGCTCTCAAACAATCGTTCTCGAAGAAGGAGATATAGCATTTGCACCTAAAAACATCGCTCACTCATGGAAAGTAGTTGGAACGGAGAAAGCAAAAATGATAACCAGTGCATTTCCAGCAGGCATCGAATATATGTTCGCCGAATTAAGCGATTTACCCCCAGGGCCACCAAATTTTGAAAAAGTGGCGGAAATATGTGGAAGACATGGTATAAGGTTTGTGTAAATCAAAAAATCGCTCAAGGGTATCTAATCGATACATCAACTCATAAAAATTAATAATTTGACCGTTCAGTAGAGCGGTTTTTTTGCTGACAAGTTTCCGTAAAAATCTCAAATTTCGAGCTCGGCAGACACTTGATAGTCGCCCACTTTCTTCTAAAAAACAGAAAATGTTTTATTTTTCAAAAGTTCTTGCAGTCCTCAGACCGTCTGATCGGTTCTTACTTTAGTGCCCTGAATTTAGGCGGTATTACCCACCTTCTAGTTTAGCAACAGCCATTTTCTCAAACCCCAAAATTGTCATATTAATAATATTCTACCCTCACAATTACCGATTAAAAACTACGTATTTATACTTAATTACGTATTTTTGTATATCGAATCGTTGGTAGACTCTTGAATATAGAACCTCATGCTAAAAAAAAACGTACATAAGACCATCTGCTCCTACTGTGGTGTCGGCTGTGGCATCTTGGTAGACCAAGATGCCAAAGGAAATATTAGTGTTGAAGGCGACCCTGATTATCCAGTAAATAAAGGAATGCTTTGTTCGAAAGGAAAAAACCTAAACTACGTAGCCCAAGATATAAGCGATCGAATTCTTTACCCCGAAATGCGGTGGAGCAGAAACCATCCGATGGAACGCATTAGCTGGGATACGGCATTTGATAGAGCTGTTTCTGTCTTTAAGAGTATCATAGAAAAACACGGGCCCGACAGTGTCGGTTTTTACGTTTCCGGACAATGTCTCACTGAAGAGTATTATTTAGTAAATAAGCTAACGAAAGGCTTTATAGGCACTAATAATATTGATACCAACTCTAGGCTCTGTATGAGTTCTGCGGTTGTAGGGTATAAAAAATTGGTGGGAGAAGATTCGGTACCCATCTCATATGATGACATAGAACTTTCCGATTGCTTTTTGATTGCGGGAGCTAATCCTGCATGGTGCCACCCGATACTTTTTAGAAGAATTGAAAAACACAAAGAAGAAAACCCGAACGTAAAAATTATTGTGGTAGACCCACGAAAAACACAGACCTGCGCATCGGCCGATTTACATTTACAGATATTACCGGGCACCGATGTGATTTTATTCAATGCCATTGCACGCTGGTTGATCGAGAAGAAAAAAATAGACAAAAGCTTTATTAAAAAGCATACGGTAAATTTCGAAGCATGCAAAGAAAGTGCTTTTCAGCTCTCACTGCGGAAAGCTGCCGATCTTTGCGGAATCGATGTAGAGGATATTCGCAAAGCGGCCCAGTATATCGGCAATGCCAAGGCTTTTATCAGTATGTGGACGATGGGGCTCAATCAAAGTGTCATTGGAGTTTCCAAGAATGTGGCCCTGATGAACCTTTCATTACTTACTGGACAAATAGGAAAGCCCGGCGCAGGCCCCTTCTCCCTTACCGGGCAACCTAATGCCATGGGAGGCCGGGAGGTAGGCGGCATGGCGAACCTCTTAGCGGCACACCGAGAATTGAGCAATCCGAAGCATCGCCAAGAAGTAAGCCAGTTCTGGGGTGGAAAAGAAATACAATCAGAGCCAGGGTATACTGCTACCGAGATGTTCGATGCCCTCGAAAGTGGAAAAATGAAAGCGGTTTGGATTATCTGTACCAACCCTGCCGTAAGCATGCCTAACGTGCATAAAGTAGAAAGAGCCCTGAAAAACGCTAATTTCGTGGTAGTTCAAGACATTTCCCATAATTCGGAAACCACGAAATTTGCCGATTTACTTTTACCGGCTGCAGCCTGGTTGGAAAAAGAAGGTACAATGACCAATTCGGAACGTCGCATTAGTTACCTCCCCAAAGCTATTGACGCTCCCGGAGAAGCTATGCCCGACGCCGAAATTTTATGGCGGTTCGCACAAAAAATGGGCTATTCAGGTTTTGATTATCAAAATGCATCCGAGGTATACGACGAACATTGTCTGTTGACAAAGGGCACGGAAATCGATATTTCCGGTTTATCGTACGAGCGATTGAAAAACGAGGGCAGTTTTCAGTGGCCCGTACCACACCCCTCCCATAAAGGAACACCTAGATTGTTTACCGACGGCCGCTTTTTTACAAACGACGGCAAATCACACTTCAATGCTCCTCAAAAAATATATAATAGTTCTGAAACGACTACTAACGAATATCCCTTAATACTGAATACGGGCAGGGTACGTGACCAATGGCACACGCGAACTAAAACGGGAAAAGTAAAACGATTGCTGACCCATATTCCAGAACCGTACCTCGAAATGAACAAAGTAGATGCCTATCTTCGTAAACTCAAAAATGGCGATATTGCCGTCGTAAAGAGTAGAAGGGGCCAAGTACAGGTCAAGGTCAAGGTGAATTTTGACATTCGTGAGGGTGTGGTCTTCTTGCCAATGCACTGGGGAAAACTACTCAACAATGATTTTGGAAGAGCCAATAACATCACCAACGACCTTGTAGACCCCGTTTCAAAAGAACCCGACTTTAAGTATTGCGCTGTTGCTGTCGAGAAATACATAAAACCAAAGCAGAAAATTTTGATAATCGGTGCCGGTGCCGCCGCTTATCGGTTTATACAAACGTATCGGGAGAAAAATGAAATTGATGAACTGCATGTATTTTCAAGAGAAGACGACCCCTTCTATAATCGCGTGCTATTACCCGAATACATCAGCGAAGAGCTTTCTTGGAAAGCCCTTGAAAAACTCAAAAAAGGAGAACTTGAAAAACTCAAAGTACATCTTCATGCAGGCGTAGGAGTAGCTAAAGTCGAGGCAAAAACCAAAACGATTATCGATGACCTCAATATAGAACACTCTTACGATATATTGATCATGGCAACAGGAAGCCGAGCCTTTGTACCCAGTGATGTGCAAATAAAAATGCCAGGACGCTTCACTATGCGTGAACGTGGCGATGCCGACAAACTTCGTACATACTTGCAAGAAACCGGACTTCCTGAATCAGAACAGCACGTGGTTGTTGTCGGAGGGGGGCTATTAGGGCTTGAGCTGGCGGCCGCACTCAAAAGGAAGAATGTCAACATTAGTATTATTCAACGGGCTCCTCGCCTAATGGAGCGACAATTAGATAGCATAGCCAGTAGATTATTGGCCGAAGACGTAGCCGAAAGAGGCATAAAAACCTATTTCGACAATGAGGTTAGCACCGTGTTTGAAGAAAAAGGCATAAAAAACTCCTTGACCGTTACCTTAAAAACAGGTAGAACCATTAAATGTAATGCCATCGTTTTTGCCATTGGTACACGTCCAAACATTGAACTTGCAAAACAAGCCAACCTAAAAACAGGCAGAGGGGTTCAGGTCAATGAATATTTACAAAGTAGTGAACCCAATATTTTTGCACTTGGTGAAATCGCAGAGTTCAAAAATGGTCTTTTCGGAATAACCTCTGCCGCCGAACAACAGGCCGATATCGCAGCAAAATATATTATGGGTGATTTCGGAAGTATCTATAACGGTTCGGTTCTTATGAATATCCTAAAATTTGAAAACCTTGACCTCTGCAGTCTAGGCATGGTAAACGCTCCGGTTAACGATACCAGCTATGAAGAAATCATTTTTATGGATGTCAGTAAACGATATTATAAAAAGTGTATCGTAAAAGACGATACACTTCTTGGTGCTATATTGATGGGAGATAAGAATGAATTTGCCGAATTCAAAAGACTTATCGAGGAAGAAATCGAACTCTCGGAAAAGCGAAATGAACTTTTACGCGGTAACGCTAGTTCGGTACCCATGAAAGGAAAACTGGTCTGCTCATGCAGTCAAGTGGGTGAGGGCAATATCATCGATACCATTCGCAATGGATGCGGAGAGTTTGCCAAGCTTTGTTCAGAAACCGGAGCTGGTCTCGGCTGCGGAAGTTGCAAACCAGAAATACAGGAAATACTCAACCAGCAGTTACAGACCGCTACCTCTTAACAAAAAGGCTATGAATGATGATTTACACCGCATATTGATCAAAGGAGGGGTAACCTCCCCCGGAGAGCTGAAAGATATCATTGCCATGTTGGAAGCAGGCGGACTGAAAGAAGTATTCTTCGGATCAAGACAAGATTTATTATTTCCCCTACAGAACGCTGCTGAAGAACAGTTAGAGAAAATATCAAAGTTCAATACCGATATTGTTTCTGAGCGCAGCTACCAAAATATTGTTTCCTCTTACGTGTCAGCCGATATCTTTGACATGACGCACTGGCTCAAAGGCTCTACCTATCTCTATATACTGGAAGGTTTTGACTTTCTTCCAAAATTAAAAATAAATATTACTGACCCAAAACAGCGACTCGTCCCCGTATTTAATGGCAATCTCAATTTTATCGCTTCTGAAAATGAAGATTACTGGTACTTGAACATCAAACTGCCTGATTGGAAAGAATCGGCCTTCTACCCTGTACTCGTCTACAGCTGGGACATCACTATTCTGGCCAAGGCCATTGAAGACATTTATGAAGATGTAGCCAACGTGGAAGAACTATTTTTTATTCTCAACAAAAAACTAGACACAAACAACAGAACAATAGAAAAGGAATTGGAAATTCCTTATTTGAAATTTCCATACTACGAAGGCATGAACCGTATGGGCCTCGACCAATACTGGCTGGGCCTCTACTGGCGAAATAATCGATACGACCTCGATTTTTTAAAGGAACTATGTGGATTTTGCTTAGACAATAGTATCGGAAAAATATGCATCACGCCTTGGAAATCATTTGTAATAAAAGGCATCAAAAGTGGTTCGCGCCCAGAACTTGAACGTTTTCTAGGTCAAAAAGGAATTAATATACGTCATTCACAATTAGAAATGAACTGGCATTTACCAGTTGATGACAATGAAGCAATGGAGCTAAAAAACTTCTTGGTCCGTAGTTTTGATCAAAATGATATTAGCACCTACGGACTCACATTTGGTATTAGCAATGAGTCTGGAAAAAGAACGCATTTTTCGTCAGTAATTATCGAAAAAAATACACTGCCTACTATTGTCAAAGATTTTGACGTGCGACCGACCTATAACGTACTTCATTTTAAAAATTTCGACCCCAATACGCAAATATACAAGGCCTATGCTCAAGATGTCGATAAAATAGAGTTGCCCGGGTTACTAATGGAGCTAAGCAAATATTACTTCGAACAGCTGGGCAAAACTGAAAAGAAAATAGAACCGACCAAGAAAAAAGTAGTTGCAACCACGCGTGAAATACATCAATGTGAAGCTTGTTTTACGGTTTACGATGCGACATATGGAGATGCCAAGGCCAACATCTCAATTGGTACACTTTTCGACGCGCTTCCGGCAACCTATGAATGCCCGGTTTGCGAAGCCCCGAAATCTAGCTTTGTAAAAACCGAAATATCGATCAGCGAAGTCAAACAACCTCGGCAACGGTAAAAGTGCTACCTCCAATAAATATAAAATCAGTTTTTGAAGTATTTCGAAGTGCCTCGGAGTATGCTACTTTCACCGAAGGATAGCTTTCTCCCTTCAATCCGAAATCGGCGCCTTTATTCTTTAGCGTCTCGACATCCAAACCTCTAGAGACATTTGGTGAGCAGAAATAATAGATTGCCTTTTGAGGAAATAAAGGCAGTATACTGTTCAAGTCTTTCTCCTTGACAAAACCAAGCACAATGTGGAGGGTATCGAATTTCTGGCGGGTCACCTGCTCTAACACCATAGAAAGTCCTTCACTATTGTGTGCCGTATCACAAACCACAGTAGGCGACTTCTTCAGTACTTGCCACCGTCCCATTAATCCAGTGTTTGCAGTCACCTTTGAAAGTCCCTCTTTAATATTTTTTTCAGAAATTTTAAAGCCCTTTAATTCCCGAATAGTAGCCACAACTCCTTTTACATTCTTTGCTTGATAGCTCCCCAGAAGGGCGGTTTTATAAACATCTTGTACAAACTTATCAGCGAAAACAATGCTGCTATTCCGTTGTTGGGCTATCATTTTAAAGGTATCGGTAATTTCGGGTTGAGATTCGCTAATTACCACTGGAACACCTTCTTTTATAATACCTGCTTTTTCAACAGCTATTTTAACCAAGGTATCTCCCAACATATCAACATGATCCATTCCGATATTCGTAATCAAAGAAACCTCGGGGGTAATAATATTGGTAGAATCCAATCTACCGCCCAAACCTACTTCTATAATGGCCACATCTACATGCTCTTCGGCAAAATAAGCAAATGCCATGCCTACGCTCATTTCAAAAAACGATAAATTGAATGTTTCAAAGAAGGAACGGTTGATTTCGACAAAATCAACTACAAATTTTTTAGAAACTTGTTTGCCATTGATTCTTATACGTTCCCTAAAATCCTTTAAATGAGGGGAGGTGTAGAGTCCGACCCTATAACCGGCCTCTTGTAGTATGGAGGCAAGCATATGACTGCTAGAACCTTTTCCATTGGTTCCGGCAACATGTATACTCTTGAATTTTTTCTCAGGATGATTTAAATGGGCCGAAAATGCCAAGATGTTATCCAGCTTTCCTGTAAAGGCCATCTTTCCACTTCGCTGGTACATCGGAAGTTGAGCGAACATCCAATCTACGGTTTGTTTGTAGGTCACTCTCCCAATTTAAAATTGACAACTACAAACCCGACTTGTTGACTTGGCGCATTGGAATCTAAATTCCATTTGTGCTTAAAAGCCGTTTTTTTGGCGGGATCTAATAGACACGGATCGTTATTGGTCGTACCCTTTACTCCAGGAGTAGCACTAATTACGTTACCATTTCTATCGACCACAATCTTTACGACTACCCTACCCTCTTGGTTACAATCTTGCTTTACTTGGCCTTTACTAACCAGGGATCTACCATTAAGACCGTAACCACCAGTTCCACTACCAGATCCAGGGCTACCGTAATAACTGGTAGCATAGGGGTCACCGTCAGGTTGGCCCTTGTCCCCCGTTCTATTGTCGTCACCCTCTGAACCTGTGGCCGTACCATCAGATTTATTCAGACCTCCCATCAACGCATCCAATTTTTTCTTTTTGGCTTCTTGTTCTTTACGGGCCTTCTCCGCGGCATCCTTTTTCTGTTGTGCTATTTTAGCTGCCTCAGCCTTTGCTTTTTTCTCGGCGTCTTCGGCCCTTTTCTTAGCTGCTTTCTCCGCTGCTTCAGCCTTTCGCTTCGCCTCTTCAGCTTTTTTAATTTTGATAGATTCTTCGTTCTCTTGTGTCAGTATCTTTTCAGCAGGCGCTTCTTCCGCTACAGTTTCTTCTGGAACATCTTCGGCCATTTCCTCAACTTCCTCTACGACCTCTTCTTGTTTACTGGGTTCGACGGGGGGCGTCTCCAAGGGTTCTGATCGTATTTTTTCTTTAGGTTGTTTGTTACCGCTGCCAAAATCCATTGTGCCAAAATTCACAGAAATTCCGTTCTCATCCGGTGGGTCCATATAGGTCAAACCTATATAAAAAAGCAAAAGCAGCAAGGCACTTAACAGCGCCGTGGTAAGTGTAAAGGATTTTTTCTTGTGTCTCGTATCTAAGAATGACATTACCTCAATTGAATTTAAAATATCGTTGAATAATATCGTTGATCAAATCAAACAACTACTAAATCTCGACAACTTAGCAACGGTTGTTATTTCTTGGAAGAATTACACCCTACGTGTCTTTATGATTCTCAAACGCACCAGTTTCAATTGGGGCGCACTGCCAAGATAACCTTATAATTGTTTCTATTGGCAATATCCATAACGTGAACCGCCTCTTTAATGGCTACACTTTCTTCGGTTCTTAAAATAATGGTAGGCTTTTCTTGCCCCTCTAGTGCCTTCTTTAATTCAATTTCAATATATTCACCGTTAATTCTTTCATTATTCACAAAATACTGTAAATTCTTGTCGATACTTACAGAAACATTTTGAGTATTAGTCGATTTCCCCTTAGCCTTTGGCAACAAAAGGTCCAATGCATTGGGAGAGTTGGCTGTAAGCATAAAGAAAATCAAGAGCAGAAATACAATATCTGTCATTGAAGACATGCTAAAGTCTGGACTTACCTTATTTCTTCCTTTCAGTTTCATATACCTATAACGGTTCGTTCAACAAATCAAGAAACTCTACAGCATTCGCCTCCATTTTATGTACCACTTTATCGGTTCTGTTCACCAAGTGATTGTATCCTATGTACGCAATAATACCGACTATAAGCCCTGCAACGGTAGTTGTCATCGCTGTATAAATTCCCGAGGCCAAAGACCCCATTTCGGCTTGACCTCCACTGCTGGCCATCTCATGGAATGCCAAAATCATACCAATAACGGTTCCTAAAAAACCAATCATTGGTGCGGCACCCGCCACCGTAGCCAAGACACTGACATTTTTTTCCAATTTATACACCTCTAGCGTTCCTGCGTTTTCGATTGCCGTATTAATATCGTCTAAAGGCTTTCCTATTCGAGAAACCCCTTTTTCAGTCAATCTTGCCACAGGGGAATCTGTTTGGGCACAAAGAAGTTTTGCGGCCTCTAATTTGCCATTGGTCACATGATCGCGAATCTGATTCATAAAATTACTATCAATCTTTGAAGCCGCCTTGATGGCAAAAATGCGCTCAAAGTATATATAGAGGGCAACGAATAACATTATAAAAAGTACAGAGATAATAAGAACACTTCCTGTACCCCCATTAATAATAAGATCAATTACCGAAAGGGTCTTTTCTTCCGATACAACTTCCCCCACAGCAGGGTCTTGAATCAATAGCATAGTATTCTGGGTTATTAATTTGCCATTATAACGGCATTTTGTCGATTAAATTATGCGTTGAGAATTAAATTTCGAATTAAAATAAAAGTTACCGCTCCTGAAATAAATCCTACGAACGCCAACCAGGCTATTTTCTTCAAATACCAGAAGAAATCGATTTTCTCCATACCCATAGCAACAACACCCGCCGCAGAGCCAATAATCAACATACTACCTCCCGTACCAGCGGAATACGCTATAAAATGCCAAACAGGGTCATCGATAGGCACCGAGAACATTCCCATACTTGCTGCCACCAAGGGTACGTTATCAATAACGGCCGAACCAACGCCCAAAAATAAGACTACCAAATCGGAAACATGTTCCCCTATGGATTCGGTACCCAACATCGGCATCGTTTTATCTAAACTCTCGGCAAAATGAAAGAGCATACCCAATGACTCCAAGGCCGCTACGGCCAGCAAAATACCTAGGAAAAACAATATACTCGGCATCTCGATTTTTGACAGGGAGTGATGTACCGGACTATGGTGACCAACCGAATCACTCTCTCCAGCTACGTCTACAGGGTCTGAAATGGTAAACTTAGAACTGCTATAAATTTCAGCAAAAGTGGCTACTACGGCCAACGACAGCATCATACCAACATAAGGAGGCAAATGTGTTATTGTTTTAAAAAATGGAACAAATACAATCGCTCCCAAGCCCAAGTACAACATCGTCGAACCGAATTTTGATTTGGGACCATCGTTTATGTCTTCTACCGAAGCTTCGATATTACCCTTAAAGGCCTTGTACCTGCTAGCAAACAATACAGGAACCACCATGCAAACAATTGAAGGTACCAAGACATGCTCTATCAATTGAGCGGCAGATACTTTATTTCCGATCCACAGCATGGTTGTCGTTACATCACCTATCGGAGACCATGCCCCGCCGGCATTTGCAGCAATAATAACCATACCCGCAAACCACAATCGCGTATTTCTATCGATAATCACTTTTTGGAGTATCGTAACCAATACGATAGTTGCCGTAAGGTTATCGATGATGGCAGAAAGTATAAAAGCCAAAATGGAAAACAGCCAAAGCAATTTACGCTTGCTTTTGGTTTTTATATAGCCCTTGATCGTTGCAAAACCATCAAAATAATCGATGATTTCCACAATGGTCATGGCCCCCAATAAAAAGACCAGTATTTCTGCTGTTTTACCCAAATGATGGAGCAACATTTCATCAATATGTGAAGGTTCCAACTCTTTTAAATCGGTATTCACCTCAAAAACCGGCAAATGTGCCAAAGCGATGATAGCCCATAAAATGGCCATCATGGCCAAGGCCGGAATAAGTTTATCAATTTTAAGGTTATGCTCCATGGTTATGGCCAAATAACCTACTACAAACACAATAATGATTATGGTCTCCATATTCAATTCTATTAATTTAAATTAATTGTTTTAACGCTATTTCAAATCCTGTTTTACTCAAATTTATTTTTGATTGATTTTGTTTAAAGATATTCAAAATTGCCTTTCTAATAGTCTCTGAATTATCTTTAAATATCAACTCTTCATCCATGCCGACCCTTTTCTCCATAAAGTAGGAAAAAACCCTTGCCATTCCACAATTAGATATAAAATCGGGAATAAGGCTGGTTCTCTGATCCGTATACTCCATTATGGGGCCAAAGAAAATTTCCTTATCGGCGAAAGGAACATTGGCTCCGCAAGAAATCATTTCAAGTTCGGTATCTATCATTTTTCCGATCTGCTCTCTAGTAACTAATCGAGAAGCTGCACATGGTACAAATATCTCCGCAGGCAGTGTCCATATCCGTTCATTAATTTCTTCAAAGGGAATCATTTGATCTGCGGGGGCCATAAGATTGTTTCCCGATTTATTCAAGAAAAAAGAACGTATCTCCTCAAAAGAAAAACCATCTTCATTAATAACTCCACCGACCCTATCCAATATACCTACGATTTTTGCGCCCATTTGGGACAAATAAAATGAGGCCGCACCGCCAACGTTACCAAAACCTTGCACAACCACCCTTTTTCCAAAGACATCTCCCCCGAAAATATCGTAATAATGTCTCACGGCTTCCGCTACTCCAAAACCTGTGATCATATCGGCGACGGTATATTTTCGCGAAACGTCGGGAGAGTACCTATGTCGTTCCAATGGTTTTATCACCCCTAGTCGAAGTTGACCAATCCTATTTATTTTATCAGCCTCTGTCGGCCTAAAATGCCCGTTAAAAACACCTTCTTGAGGATGCCACACTCCAGCATCTTCGGTTATAGGGATAACTTCATGAATCTCATCGACATTTAAATCGCCCCCCGTACCATAATAGCTTTTCAACAAAGGAGACACCGCATGGTACCATCGTTCAAGCACCCCTTCTTTTCTCGGGTCGCTAGGATTAAAATTAATGCCCGATTTAGCCCCGCCAATTGGCGGCCCTGAAACCGTAAATTTTACCTCCATAGTCTTTGCCAACGACAGCACTTCATTCATATCTAAACCTTCGCGCATTCGTGTACCTCCGCCCGCGGCCCCTCCCCTCAAGGAATTTATGACCGTCCAACCTTCTGCTTCCGTTTCGGGATCTCTCCAATTAAAAACGATTTCAGGCGGTTTATTCTCATAGGCACTCAGTAACTCTTTCATTTGATAATTGCTATTAAAATTGTAAAAACACCATTATTGCCTACTTGCCTTAAACATCTTTATTCAATGCGCCCGTTTTACAGTTAATGTTGCCTCATAATTTTGAATTTAAATCGATCTGAAAGATTGAATCTGAGCAAATATAAAAATATAGATTCGGTTTGAAAGCATTTCTATTGGTCATGTCAAATTATCGTAAAAACTATGCCCAAAAAGGCGGTCAATTTTTCAGACATACCCTTATATTTGTATAGACGCAAATATACCAAGTTATGGACTTCACCTTATCAGAAGAGCAATTGATGATACAACAGGCGGCGAAGGATTTTGCCCAAAACGAACTACTACCCGGTGTAATAGAAAGAGACGATGCACAAAAATTCCCTACCGAACAAGTCAAAAAAATGGGCGAATTGGGTTTCCTAGGCATGATGGTACACCCCGATTATGGAGGTAGTGGTCTAGACACCCTATCGTACGTCGTTACAATGGAGGAACTCTCAAAAATCGACGCTTCCGCCTCGGTAATCGTTTCGGTAAACAACTCTTTGGTCTGTTGGGGACTGGAAGCCTACGGAAACGAAGAACAGAAAAAAAAATATTTGACCCGCTTGGCCTCTGGGGAGATCATCGGAGCTTTTTGCCTATCGGAGCCTGAAGCAGGTAGCGATGCGACCTCTCAAAAGACCACGGCTATTGATATGGGCGACCACTATATATTGAACGGCACTAAAAACTGGATTACCAATGGCGCCACAGCATCGGTATACCTGGTCATTGCACAAACCGACAGGGAGAAAGGACACAAGGGCATCAATGCCCTGATCATCGAAAAAGGCATGGAAGGTTTTGAAGTAGGCCCTAAAGAAAATAAGTTGGGGATACGTGGTAGCGACACACACTCCCTTAACTTTAACGACGTCAAAGTACCTAAGAAAAATAGGATCGGTGATGACGGTTTCGGATTCAAGTTTGCCATGAAGACACTTGCTGGTGGCCGTATCGGAATAGCTGCCCAAGCTTTGGGTATTGCCGCTGGCGCCTACGAACTGGCAAAAAAATACGCCAAGCAAAGAAAAGCGTTCGGAACCGAAATAGCCAACCACCAGGCCGTAGCCTTTAAATTGGCAGATATGCACACCCAAATAGAAGCAGCACGTCATCTTGTCTACAAAGCCGCATGGGATAAAGATAATGGGAACAATTACGACCTTTCAGGAGCCATGGCTAAACTTTACGCCTCTCAAGTTGCCATGGACACAACCATAGAAGCGGTTCAGGTTCATGGCGGTAACGGTTTTGTAAAAGACTACCATGTTGAACGGTTGATGCGCGACGCCAAAATAACCCAGATATACGAGGGTACTTCTGAAATTCAAAAAATCGTAATTTCGAGAAGTATTCTAAGGGATTGACACAGTTAGTTCGATCCAACGGACAAAACAACCCAAAGATAAATAGGGGTATAACCTCGATTTTGGATAAAAAACAAAAGAAATTATAAAAAATAAGGGGTGCAAAGTTATGAAATATGTTATTTTTAACCTCCTACCCCCTAAAAACATTTTATAGAACATTGATTTACCTTACTTTTGTCATTATGACAAATTAACACCCTCAAAAATCCATTTTTGAATATTATTTAACATTGAATTCCATTCGTTGAATTTTTTATTTCATTTAACCCGAATCAAGGTAAATAATTCAGAAAGAATGCTATTTTTGAGGAAATACCCTAATTTATGAAGCTGGAAAAACAAGGATTATATCTCCCGGAATTTGAACATGATAATTGTGGTGCAGGGTTCATCTGTAGCCTTAAAGGAAAAAAGTCTAACGATATTATTCACAAGGCACTCGAAATATTAGACAAGCTCGAGCATCGAGGTGCTGTAAGCTCAGATGGAAAAACAGGTGATGGCGCCGGAATTTTAGTGGATATTCCGCATGCCTTTTTTAATGACGTTTGTGATTTCAAATTACCGGAACCTGGTGAATATGCCGTTGCGAATGTCTTTTTACCACAAAAAGAAAACCAACGCAACTACTGCTGTGAGGTGTTGGAAGAGAATATCAAAAAACAAGGGCTTCAACTTTTAGGTTGGCGAGATGTACCGGTGAACAAATCTATCCCTGGAAGAGTCGCCATGGAGACCGAACCCTACGTAAGACAGGTTTTCGTCGGAAAAGAGAACGCCGAACAAGATAGTACACAATTCAACCTAAAGCTGTTCATCGCAAGAAAAGTATCGGAGCATACGGTTATCGCCTCGAAACTTTCTGAAAGCAAATATTTCTATTTCCCCAGTCTTTCAACAAAGATTATCATATTCAAGGGGCTTTTGATGCCAAAAGATATCAGCCTTTACTATAAAGATTTGATGGACCCCCGCGTGGTTACACGTTTGGCCTTAGTACATCAACGCTTTTCCACCAACACATTTCCAACATGGGATTTGGCACAACCCTTTAGATACATGTGCCATAACGGAGAAATAAATACCTTACGGGGCAATGTATCGCGCATGCGTTCTCGGGAAGAGCTTTTAAAGAGCGATTGGTTCGGTGATGAAATAAAGAATATCCTCCCTATAATTCTACCAGGAAAATCGGATTCTGCCACAATGGACATGGTAGTGGAGCTGTTGTTGATGACCGGGCGCTCATTACCCGAAGTCATGATGATACTTGTACCCGAGGCCTGGGAGAAAAACCCCGAAATGTCAGAGGCAAAAAAAGCCTTTTATGAATACCACTCCTGTTTAATGGAACCTTGGGACGGACCTGCCTCCATACCATTTACAGATGGCAACTATATTGGTGCAGTTTTAGACCGAAACGGTCTACGACCTTCAAGATATTCCGTAACCAAAGATGGCTACGTTGTTATGTCATCGGAGACCGGCGTTTTAGATTTAGCTCCAGAAAATATTGATCTGCACGGAAGACTCGAACCAGGAAAAATGTTCTTGGTGAATATGGAAGAAGGGCGCATTATCAATGACGAGGAGATCAAGGAAGAAATTGCACAACGTCACCCGTACAAAGAATGGCTTGATAATAATCTGGTGCATCTCAAAGACATTCCATATAATGATTGTCCTTTATTTTTAGGAGAGGCTTCCCTTGAGCGAAGAAAATCTGTTTTTGGCTACACCTTGGAAGATATCAACACAATTATCCTTCCCATGGGAAAAACTGCCAAAGAACCTATTGGCTCAATGGGGTCGGATACACCGATTGCGGTACTTTCGGATCGCCCGCAGCTCATCTACAATTACTTCAAGCAACTTTTTGCGCAGGTAACCAACCCACCACTAGACGGTATTCGGGAAGAAATGATTACCGATATCAGCCTGACTCTGGGTAGCGACACCAATATTTTTGAATCTACCGAGCTACATTGCCGAAAACTAAAAATACAGAACCCGGTTATCTCAAAAGAGGATCTCGATAAAATAAAAAATTACGATGCAAGTCCTGACTACAAAGTAGTCTCCATTCCCGTTCTTTATGAAATAAACAAAGGGAATAACGGGTTAGAGGAAGCCTTAGACCGTATACTCGACCAAGCATCGAGGTCTATAGATGAAGGCACCAATATCATTATATTGTCAGATAGAAACGTCAGCAAGGAAATGGCACCGATACCAGCGCTTCTTGCTTGTTCTTATGTAAACAGCGGACTTCAAAGATTAGGCAAAAGATCGAAGCTTAGTATCATTATCGAATCTGCAGAGCCACGTGAAGTCCACCATTTCTGTTTATTATTCGGATTTGGTGCAAGTGCTATCAACCCTTATCTGGTTAATGAAATTATCGGTGAGCAGATAGAAGAACATGATATAACCGAATACACTTTCGATGAAGCTGTAAAGAATTACAACAAGGCAATTGGCAAGGGTATTTTAAAGGTGATGAACAAAATTGGCATTTCTACCTTGAATTCGTACCGCGGATCGCAGTTGTTCGAGTGCATCGGTATAAACACAAAGGCCGTAGAAAAATACTTCCCCAATACCCCTACCAGAATTGAGGGTATCGGATTGTATGAAATTGAAAAGGAAATTGCCAAGCGGCATGCCAAAGCTTTTTCCAAAAAAGAAATAGCTGCCAACCTCGACCTTGAAATAGGAGGCGAGTATCGCTGGAGAAGAGAAGGCGAAAAACACATGTTCAACCCGCTGAGTATCGCAAAGCTCCAAAAAGCAGTTCGTAGCAATGAACCTGATACCTACAAGGAGTTCTCGGAAATGGTGAACGAACAATCTAAGAACCTAATGACCATTAGGGGCCTCTTCGAGTTTTCAAACTATGACCCTATTCCTCTTGAAGAAGTAGAACCGTGGACAGAAATTGTAAAGCGGTTTAAAACTGGCGCCATGTCATATGGGTCCATTAGCAAAGAAGCTCACGAGAATCTAGCAATCGCCATGAACCGTATCGGCGGTAAAAGTAATTCGGGTGAAGGCGGTGAAGATGCTGATCGTTTTTATAAAAATGCCAGTGGTGATTGGCGAAATAGCGCCATTAAACAAGTTGCCTCTGGTAGGTTCGGTGTAACTTCGAATTACCTCACCAGTGCCAAAGAAATTCAAATAAAGATGGCCCAGGGTGCAAAACCTGGAGAAGGGGGTCAATTGCCAGGACCTAAAGTAAATCCTGCAATTGCCAAAACTAGAAACTCAACACCCTACGTTGGCTTGATTTCCCCTCCACCCCATCACGACATTTATTCGATTGAAGACTTGTCACAATTAATTTTTGACTTAAAGTCAGCCAATCGCGAAGCTCGTATCAATGTCAAATTGGTTTCTGAGGTTGGCGTAGGTACCGTTGCAGCGGGTGTTTCTAAAGCCAAAGCCGATGTAGTACTTATCTCTGGTTTTGACGGAGGAACGGGAGCATCGCCACTCACATCGTTGAAACATGCCGGTTTACCATGGGAACTTGGGGTTGCCGAGGCACAGCAAACTTTGGTACTGAACGATCTTAGAAATAGAATCGTATTGGAATGTGATGGTCAGTTAAAAACTGGTCGTGATGTTGCGATAGCTTGTCTTTTAGGTGCAGAGGAGTTTGGTTTTGCAACTGCCCCATTGGTTGCATCAGGCTGTATCATGATGCGCGTATGCCATTTGAATACGTGCCCAGTTGGTATTGCCACCCAGAACCCAGAATTGCGCAAAAAATTCGAAGGTAAGCCTGAACACGTAGTCAACTATATGTATTTCGTCGCCCAAGAACTTCGAAGCATTATGGCGCAGTTAGGCTTTAGAACAGTCAATGAAATGGTCGGTCAAGTACAAAAACTAGATCGCAAAAAAGCTATTGAGCATTATAAAGCAGCAGGTATCGACCTTACTCCGATTTTATACCAAGTAGATGTACCGGCCGGAACCAAGTTTTACAACACTCAAAAACAACAACACGATGTACACGGATCCATTGAATTCGACATCATCGAAAAAGCGCATCCTGCGTTGTTTAGAAAGGAAAAAATCGCTTTAGATTTCCCGATTAAAAACACAGATCGGGCCGTAGGTGCCATAATGAGCAACGAGATTTCAAAGATTTATGGAGCCGAAGGGTTGCCCGAAAACACCTTAAAACTTAATTTTACGGGTTCTGCCGGTCAAAGCTTTGGGGCTTTTGCCACAAAAGGACTTACCATGATTGTCAACGGAAATACCAACGACTACCTTGGCAAAGGACTTTCGGGTGCAAAATTAGTTATCAAGGTACCCTACAAATCGACCTTAAAACCGGAAGAAAATGTAATCACTGGCAACGTAACCCTATACGGAGCAACCTCGGGTGAAGCCTATATTAACGGAAAGGCCGGTGAGCGTTTCTGCGTGCGTAATTCAGGTGCTAAAGCAGTGGTTGAAGGTATCGGTGATCACGGTTGCGAATATATGACTGGTGGTATTGCTGTTATTTTGGGAGAAGTAGGACGTAATTTCGGGGCCGGTATGAGCGGTGGAATAGCCTATGTATTCGATGAGCAAAAAACGTTCACAAGGAAATGCAATACCGAAAGTCTGAACCTGTTACCGGTAGATGAAGATAATGACATTGTCGAATTAAGACAACTGATCGAGAATCACTACAATGCCACCCTTAGTCCGTTGGCACAGCGCATACTCGAAAATTGGGAGGAATGCCTGCCCAAGTTCATCAAGGTCTTCCCTGAAGAATACAAACAGGCACTGATTCGTTTGGAAAAAGAAAAAATGGAAACTATATAAATCGAGAAATGGGAAAGATTACAGGATTTTTGGAATTCGATAGAAAAGTAGAAGAATACGCTCCAGTAGAGGAAAGGGTAAAAAATTACAAGGAATTCACCCTTCCGATGAAAGAAACAGCGTTAAAAGACCAAGGGGCCCGTTGTATGGATTGTGGCATCCCGTTTTGTCATAGTGGTTGCCCACTTGGCAATTTAATTCCTGATTTTAATGACGCCGTTTACAAGGGCAAATGGGATAAAGCCGCAAAAATTTTGCATGCGACCAACAACTTTCCAGAGTTCACTGGGCGATTATGCCCTGCACCTTGTGAAGAAGCCTGTGTTTTGGGCATAAACGAAGACCCGGTTACCATTGAAAACATTGAAAAGAATATTGTTGAAACGGCCTTTAAAAATGGATGGATTACACCAAACCCTCCCGCTGAAAGAACCGAAAAAAAGATAGCCGTCGTCGGTTCCGGTCCGGCCGGTCTTGCGGCCGCACAGCAGCTAAATCGTGCGGGGCATTGGGTAACCGTTTTTGAGCGAGATGAAAAACCAGGTGGCTTGCTACGATATGGTATCCCCGATTTCAAGATGGAAAAGCATATCATCGATCGTAGATTGGCGGTATTGGAAGAGGAAGGCATCAAATTCAAATGTGGTGTTCATGTTGGAAAAGATATCACCGGTGAGCAGCTTACATCAGACTTTGACGCCGTTGTTTTGAGTGGTGGTGCCACCGTACGAAGGAATCTTCCTATTAAAGGAGCTGACTTAAAAGGTGTAGTTCAAGCCATGGATTTTCTTGCACAGAACAACAGACGTGTTGACGGTATAAAAGACCTTGGAGAAGAAATCAAGGCCACTGATAAAAACGTAATTGTAATCGGTGGTGGAGATACGGGATCAGATTGTATAGGAACATCCTTCCGGCATGGTGCTAAATCTGTTTCCAATTTCGAGATTTTAGGAAAACCTACCACCGAGCGCCCAGAAGGCCAACCTTGGCCCTTTTGGCCCATGCGCCTGCGAACCAGCTCTTCACACAAGGAAGGTGCCGAACGCTTTTTCAGTATTTCGACAAAAGAATTTGTTGGAGATGAAAATGGAAATTTAAAAGGGTTGATTACATCGGAAGTAGAGTGGATAAAAGAGCCCGGCAAACCTATGATGCTGAAGGAAATCGATGGTACGGAAAAAGAATGGGAATGTGAATTGGCCCTTTTAGCTTTAGGGTTCACGGGATCTGAAATGACCATTGCTGACCAATTGGGGCTTGAAAAGGATCCAAGAACCAATATCAAGGCATCTATAGAAAACTATATGACAAACGTTCCGGGTGTATTTGCCGCAGGTGACCAAAGAAGAGGGCAATCATTAATTGTTTGGGCCATTTCAGAAGGCCGTCAAGCAGCCCATCATGTAGACAAATATTTAATGGGAGCCTCTGAATTACCGCTTAAGGGCGAGGGTGATTTGCCAAGGGTCTAACGTCGATAACTTTTTCATATTTGGAAAATAATATAATCCAACCCATGAAAATTGGGTTGGATTTTTTTTGTCCTTCTAGACTATTCGGACACCTTACCTTAATCTCAGCCAATGATCATCAGAAAAGTTCTGAAATACATGATTGTAAGCGCCTTGGCATTTACCTTAATGAATATTTCGGTAAAGCAGCTGGCACAATACAATGTTTATGAAATTGTATTTTTTCGCGGATTTGGTTCGCTTTTATTGACGATGGGTATATTACACCGGTTACAAATCCCCATACTCGGTAACAAAAGAAAACTATTGGTGCTTCGAGCATTAATCGGCACCAGCTCAATGACTCTTTTTTTTATGTCTTTGAAATACCTTTCGGCAGGTACTGCCGTTTCGTTGCGCTATCTAGCTCCTATATTTTCAGCTATTTTTGCCATCCTCTTGCTAAAAGAAAGAATAAGAGCCCCCCAATGGTTATTTTTTCTAATCTCTTTTGCCGGCGTCTTAGTACTAAAAGGGTTAGACACCAATGTCAGTACTATCGGTCTTTTACTTATTCTGGGAGCAGCTTTGTTGAGCGGTCTGGTCTACATTACAATTAGTAAAATAGGAAACAGTGACCACCCTGTAGTAATTATTAATTATTTTATGTTTACTGCGACCGTATTCGGCGGATTACTCGCAATACCGTATTGGAAAAATCCAATTGGAACCGATTGGCTCCTCTTCATAGGTCTCGGTATTTTTGGCTTTATCGGACAACTTTATATGACCAAGGCCTTTCAAATAGCTGCCAACAATCTCGTAGCGCCATTCAAATACCTCGAAGTACTTTTTACCGGACTTATTGGTTTTATGTGGTTGGGCGAGGTATATACAAAATGGAGTCTCTTAGGGATTATTTTAATTATTCTTGGATTGGTATCAAATGTGATTTACAAATCACATCGAAACAAATAGCACCATCCCATCTAAAAGTAAAACGGCCTCCCGATTATATTTTCCAACGCTCACTTTCAGCCGTTATTTCAACATCCCATTCTTGATCTGGGTTTGCCTGATACTTTGGATCATTATCTTTTAGGGGAAATGACTCAAAGACTTTCTTTAAACGTTCAAAATTGGTTGTGCGCGCTTTTGTATTCAAGCTATCAATGATATTGTGTTCTTCATAGGGATCAACTATTAAATCGAAGAATTTTTCGGGCTGTCGATCGGAACCGATGTATAATTTATATTTCTTGTTTCGCAGTACCCGATCTCTAAAATTGTATTGGTTCTCAACACCATTTTCCGTAAGACGTGCATTGTTGCCACCACCCATTCCCAAAATCCACTCACGGACAGAGTCGGTACTATCGAGCAGCACATTTTTAAAAGACTTCCCATCAATTATTTGTGATGCATTGTGCTGTGTCCATTTATTCGGCGATGCCGCCCCCGCAATATCAATAAAAGTCGGAAGCATATCGGTAAAGTCTATAAGTGCATCAGATACTTGATTCGCTTTTACCTTTGCAGGCCAACTTACGATAAAAGGCTCACAAATTCCGGCTTCCACAGTGCTGGCTTTCGCACCAGCGATCTTCCGTCCATTATAGCCCCCGGTAATTGATTTTGTGCTACCGTTATCCGTAGTAAAAACCACCATGGTATTATCTAACAACTGGTTTTGTTTTAGCGCCTCTACCAACTCGCCAACAATTTTATCGGTATACCGCACCATGGCCTTATGCTTGCCTAAATTATCGCTAGCCGACTCATCTGGTGTATTCACTAAAGGAGTATGGGTCAGAGCCATGGGATAATATATGAACATGGGTTCTTCTTTATTCTCCTTCATAAACCGAATAATAAAATCACGGAAAATATCGGGGCCAAAAGCATTCGCATAGGTTTTACTGCCCTCTTTTGTAAAAATATAAGGATTCCAATACCGCTCGGCACTGGCTGCTACCCCGGCCTCATAGCCTGTCCACATACAAAATTCATCAAAACCGGCCTTGGTCAATGCATCGGGTTCAACACGAAAATCATCGATCTGCCATTTGCCTGTAATACAAGTTTTATAGCCGGCCCTTCTCATTTCTTGAACCAAGGAAGGATTCACTGTTTCATCAAAATGGGCGCCACCACCCCAACGCGGAACATCCCAGTGATTTACCCAACCATGCCTAAATGGATACTGGCCAGTCAATAGCGTTACCCTAGAAGGTGTACATTGAGGCATTGAATATACATTGTTGAACCGCATACCCGATTTGGCAAGTTTATCGATATTGGGGGTAACAATATCTTCCGCACCATAAGCACTTATCCACTCCTTACCCAAATCGTCGACAAGAATAAATAAGATATTGGGCTGGCTGTCATTAACCACTTTAGTCTTAACAGTTTCGTTGCAGCCCATAAAAAACACGGCGAAAAAGAACAAAAATATTCTATACATAAAAATTGATTAAGACTTGTTTTTTACTTTCTCATAAATCTCGTGCAAAGACAATTCATCGTCCATTGTTTTCTGCAGCTCCAAAAGATCGGCAAATAAGGTTTCGACCTTTTCAGCGTACTCAGGATTAGCGGCCAAATCGTTCATTTCATTAGGATCATTTTCCATATCGAACAACAGCACTTTCTCTATTTTCGGATAGACCAAAAGCTTAAACCCATCTTTACGAATCATTCGTTGCACATTGATATAAGCTCCATATATACCATCGTAATGACTTTCTTTTCGGTCACCTTTGATAATATCCATAAAGCTATTGAACTGCACATAATCGGGTTTGTCAACTTCTGCCAACTCTAAAGTAGTTGCCATAATATCCTGTAAATAGACATCTTGATCTAAAAGTTTACCCTTTGGTATTCCCGGGCCGACCACCATCATAGGTATACGTACGCTATGGTCGAACATACTTTGTTTGCCTATCAGTCCGTGATGACCTACGGAAAGTCCGTGATCAGCACCAAAAAAGATATAGGTATTGTCTATTTTGCCACTCGCTTCCAAAGCGTCGAGTATTTTTCCTATTTGCTCATCCATATGACTCAAAAGCGCATAATACTCTTGACGATGGACCTTCACGGCATATTCGGTTCTCGGAAAAGGTGCCAAAGCTTCATCCCTTAAACCGGGAGGATTTCCCATATCATCTTTATAAGGGTACTCGGGAAGGAAGTTTTCAGGAACTTTGATGTCTTCCAAAGGATACATATCTAAAAACCTTTGCGGAGCCTGTCTCGGGTCATGGGTGGCGTTAAAGGCCAAATACATAAAGAACGGATCCTCTTTTTGCTTGGCTGTTTCTATAAAGGATAGCGCATCGTTGCGTACTACTTCACTCCAATGGGTTCCACCTTCCCAAAAACCACCCTGCAACGTATCGGTAGGCGACCATTCTGTATCATCCGGGCCGGTTGGCCGACCATAACCGACAGGCATGTAATCGTTCCAATCTTTCATATCACTAGATTCTTCTTTCCACTTTTTTATGCCAGCACCCAATTTATTTGCATGGTCCCTAGGCATTCCCGGACGGATATGCTGTGCCTCGTTAAAAATAGTATCGGCCGGAGCCCTCACATGCCATTTTCCCGTCATATAGGTATCATAACCCTGCTTCTCCAACAATCTGCTCCATGTTTGATTTAAGGCCATTGTATCTCCTTTAGCCCATTTTTCACTTTTCTCCTGGGCATTCCAAATATAGGAACCGGAAATTATCATGGCACGTGATGCTACACAGATAGCTCCATTCCACCCTCCCATATTGTAGGCATGGGTAAATGTAGTTCCACCGTTTACCAATCGGTCTAAATTCGGGGTATGAACCTCATCAAAACCAAGTGCCCTTATACTTTCAAAAGTCTGGTCATCGGCGAACAAAAAAACAAAATTCGGTTTTTCCGCTACTTCACCATCTTTCTCTGGACCGGAGGTCTTACAAGATGAAACGAGCAGTATCAAAAGCATGGGAAATAAATGTGTTATTCTCATAAAGTTTCTTTTTGTAATTAAAGGTGTCTGAATAATTTTTAAAAAATCGCCAATTTAGAACAAGTGTCGGCGAATGAAATCGCTTATTTGATTGTCTCTTTGTTAATAATCATTTTCCTGAGCGCTGTTCTCTTGAGAGGTTTTCCATTTACGCCATACGGAAACCATTTCGCTTAGTCTTTCAGGTTCATCATCGCCCAAGTTATTTTGTTCCCCAGGATCATTCAAGATATTGTAAAGCTCGAAGTGTTGCCCGTTGTCATTACTATAAATCTTATATTCATTATCCATCAGTGCCGCCTGCTTTTGAAACTCAAAAGCTAAAGGGGAAGACCTTTGTTTTACCTTTCCCTGTACAATGGGAAGCATGTCTACACCATCGTACGGACGCTCGTTTTTCTTCAAATCGACACCTAGTATATTCGCTATAGTAGGAAAATAATCTGACGTAAAACAAGGTGTTGCCACATTTGTACCTGGCTGTATCTTACCTTCCCATTCCATAATACCCGGAACCCGGATTCCTCCTTCGTGAAGACTTCTTTTTCTACCAGTCAAGCCCTTAGTGACTCCTTGGGTTCTGCCAATCGTCGATTTTCCTTCAGGTCCGTTATCGCTAGTATAAAACAACACTGTATTCTCGGCCACCCCCAAGGCCTTCAATTTATTGCGTAAACGCCCAACCTGTTCATCCATGGCCGAAATAACCCCATAATAATGCTGTTGGTCTTCGGAAAGATCGGCATACGACTTTCGATCATCGTCTCCTGCCAAGACAGGGAGATGTGGCGTATGAAACCAAATGATACTCAAAAATGGCGTTTTGCTTTTCACTGCCGTCTCGATAAAAGGGATGGCCCGATCCATAATCACGCGAGAGTCATCTCCCTCTAAATTATCTGTTTCCATTTGGCCAGGCCCGATCCAATACGCCGTATTAAAGGGCTTGCCTTCTTCCAATGTACCATTCACATCACCGGATGATCGCGGGGGTGTTATCATAGGGTTCCAGGTGGGCACCTTCGATTCGGTTACAAAGCTAGTATCAAAACCATGATCCCAGGGCGGTGCATAATCACCATCAAATTTAGGACGACCTCCCCGATTTGCCTCCACTGTATCGCGCGTAAGCGTACCTAAGTGCCATTTACCAAAGTGGCCCGTGGTGTACCCTAATTCTTTGACCATCTCACCCAGTGTAATTTCTTGGGGTTTTATATGGCCGCAATTAGCTGTGCATATACCATAACGAAGGGGGTGTCTTCCAGTCATCACACTACCTCTAGTAGGAGAACATACTGCCGACGCCGAATAGAAACGTTCGAAAACCGCTCCGTTGGCGGCCATCGCATCTAAATTCGGGGTTTTGAGATGAGGGTGTCCGTTGTAGCCAGTGTCGCCCCAGCCTTGATCATCGGCCATTAATAAAATAATGTTCGGTGTTTCTTGATTGGTGACATGATTTTCCGCTCTTTTAGATTTTTCGGCGCAGCCAACTATAAAAATTCCTAGTAAAACCGCCACAAAAAATAGTCTTCGAAATGCCTCCATATCCGCAATTACTTCGGTTATTATTCTAATCTTAGAAACAGGGGTTTCGAATAATTTCCACAGCCAAAAACAAGAAACCCCGATTCAATTGCAATTTACCAAAATATTCGAGTATTACTCACCATTCTGGATTTTAGGTCTAGCTTGAGACTAAAATATACCCGACTACTTCGTTCGTCAATTCTTAGTATTCTAAAAACCTAGATAAAATATTGAAAAACCAGAAGCTTTATTCCAATAAAAAATGGGAACAAGACTATGAACTTGTTCCCATTAGCAATAAAAAACTAAACTAAACTAACTACTAACTCTCTTAACTATAAACCGAGGTCTAATCGCTTACCAAGGATTCTCAGAACCCTGAAGCAACCACATTTTTGAATAGGAGTGATCACCACTCTGACCCGTAGGAACATATGGTGTCTTCTCTAGTCTATTGACAGCCGCCGAATAATTGTCTAAATACTTTGGATCCAAATTCGGTGAAGGGTACATAAATCGAATCGGAAGTTCGTCTCCATATAGCGTTACGGGGCCCGTTTGTAAATCGGGATACCCTGTTCTTCTCCAGTCGAACCATGATTCTATACTCAACCAGTGGGATATCCATTTTTGAGACATTATTCGCTCTAGCTTATCAACGGCACTGCTTAAATTCACTTCTGGATTGGCATAATAGGTTGCAAAATCATTGTTTTCAGTCGCTAATTCTACCCCATAATCATCCCAAGACGCTTGAATACCGTTCTGAAAATGTTCTTCAGCACTACCCACAACACCAAAATCACCTTTTAACGCAGCTTCCGCCAAAATAAATTCAACTTCACCAAACGTCATCAGCTTAACATTTACGTATTCATTGGCATCTTCCCTGTACCTATCATGAAAAATCGATATATAAGGACTCCTCTCATCTTCAAATGGGTTTGTATCGCCACCCCTATTATAAATAAGCGCATCACTACCGGCCAACCCTGGAGGCAAACCGACATAAAGCGAATAATCTATTGGTTGTTCATTGCCAGCTATTGGCGGAACAAGTGTAACGTCTTGCGGTTCCCCATATATATTAACTACGTTCGCAGGGGTATCTTCGGTTACCGAATCATCCCACTGCCGAAGCACGGGAAGTACCCATCGGTCTAATCGTGGGTCTTCTAAGGCGACCAGTTTATCGACAATAGTGGCGCAAGGCTTGTTCCCCAATCCCTGACTTGCCGAGTTCAAAGCTCCGCCCGGGGCAGAGTTGTAATCAGCCACTCCCAAGAATTCCATGATAGCGGAATCACCACCGCTCTCAAACACAAAGGTACTGGCATCTTTAAATTCTTCTGTGACATCGATTCCTATAGCATTCATTTCAGCGCGTTTATTATCAAGCCTCATGCTATATCTAAGCCGTAATGAATTCGCGAATTTTCGCCATTTGCCGGGATCGCCCTGATAGATTACGTCTGCAGATGGAGAAATCGGATGCACTGCAGCATCAACATTCTTCAATAGTTCATTAGCCTTTCGTAAATCTTCCAGAATACCTTTATAAATAAATTTTTGCTCATCATACTTCGGAAAATAGACCTCATCGATAGCCCCCAAACTTTCTGAATATGGACAATCGCCATACAAATCGGTTATAATGCCAAAAGTAAAAGACCTCATCACCAACGCTATTCCCTGGAAAAAATCATGTTCATCTTCAACCGATTTTCTATAAATGATTTCATTATTCCTCAATATTTCATAATAATTGCTCCAAGGCTCAGGGCTCCAATCATAGCTATTCACCCTTAAAGCATTAAAGTCATCTCCTCTTTGGCCATACTGCATAGCCGAAAAAATGTTACCCCCTTCTTTACCAAGGTTATAGTAAGCCTTGGACGTTTCGGTAAGCACATAGGTCAAAATATAATTTGAAGATACTTCCTCCGCATTGTTCGGGCTGACATTTATATCTTCAATATGATCACATGACGACATCATAAAGAAACAGGAGGACCACACGAATATAATTCTATATAATTTTTTCATCTTTTTTTATTTAAAAATCAACATTTAATTTAAATCCATAGGACGCAACCCAAGGTAGGGTGTTGTAATACTCTATCCCCTGCACCCAATTACTGCCACCTTTAAAAGCCCGTTCTGGATCAAAATTTATTCCCGCTTCTGTCCATTCAAAAAGATTTTTTGCTATTACCGATACTGAAACTCTTTGTAATCCCGCGGTCTGAATCAACCTCTTGGGAATATCATAAGTTAGCGCCAGTTCCCTTACTTTCACATAAGTGGCACTGTATATATTATGTTCAGCAAACTCTCTTGCCGAATTCTTATTGGCATCGAATGGAGTTTTCCAAATAGTCTCAGCGCCTCCCAAGTTTTCCACAAAAACTTTCTCGCCATCGACAATCACTTCTCTAACCCCAGGATGAAAACTGGCATCTTGCTCCCTATCAAGCGAGGGATCTCCCCAATCAAATCCGCCGAGCTCCGCAGTTCTTCCCCCTACCCAATACCCGAAGTACTTATCGGGATCTTCTTTAATCTGTTCTACAATATCTTGGCTTTGATCATAAGGCGTTCCCGAAAACGTATTCTCTAGTTGACCATTGTTTCTAAAAAATCGCATGGACCCTGAAAAGAATTCCCCTCCCTGCCTCCAATCAATATTGGCGGATAATGACAATGATTTATAGGCGAATCTCGGTTGAATTCCCATTGTAAAATCATTATTAAAATTACCTATCTTCTTCAGATTTGCAGGGTCATTATCTTTCTGTAGTAAGCCTCCATTGGAAATTATAGGATATCCGAAATAGGGTGAACTTTCATCTTTTACAGTTAGTACGGGCCTCGCATAAATATCCCCTATGGTTTCCCCAACATAGGTTCTCACAATAGCATCGCCCTCTTGCCCAAAATTGAAGAATTCCATACCATCGGCCAGTTCAACTATCTTGGTTCTATTTCTAGAAACATTTATACCTAGGTCCATTCTAAAATCACCGGCTATAATGGGGGTAGAGTTTAATCCGATCTCCCAACCATTACTAGCAATCAATCCGGCATTGATCAATTTATTGGTTGCTCCGGATTCGACTGGAACAGAAATATTCAGCACTTGGTTCCTATTCTCTACTTCATAATATGTTGCTTCCAACCCCAGTCTATAATCAAATAGTTTGATATCGAAACCTACTTCTTTCGATGTAGCTATTTCAGGTTTCAATCGGCTATTTCGAAGTATTCCATCTTGATACATGCGCTTTGCATCACCCCAATCTCCCGTTGTTGAAAAATACTGCTCCAACTGATAGGGCGCCAAATCATTACCCACCTCTGCCCAACCAGCCCTAAGCTTTGCATAAGGCATCCAAGAAGGCATGCTCATCATATTTGACACCAAAAAGCTTACCGAAGCCGACGGATAGAAATAAGAATTATTTTCAGCCGGCAAAGTACTCGACCAGTCGTTTCTGCCGGTGACGTCTAAGAACATCATATTCTTATAGCCTACCGAAACCATACCATAAACTCCCTTGATTCTCTTTTCGTTGTATTCACTATTGTAGCGAACGGTACCAGGAACCGCATTGGAAATGGTATACAAATCTGGAACAACCAATGCATCGGCAACGGTACCCAACGAGTTTCCATTGATATTTAAATCACTCACACCAATAAGGGAATTAACATCCCAAGACTCGTTAATTTTTTTGTTATACGCCAGAATAAGGTCAAAATTGGCTTCTTTTCTGTATACCGATTCTACATTATAACCACCTTCTAACTGCCCATACGTACTAAAGGCTTTTTTTGATTGCCTCCCCTCGGTATAACTATCTCTAGAGTACCTACCGGTCAAGGTTAAGTCTTTAATAATATCCCAATCAAACTGAAACTTGGCCACTGTTCTATCCCGCTTAAAAGAAATCGTGTTTTCGTTGACTAGAAACCAAGGATTATTTTGTTTGGTTTTATATTTCAATTGTTCGACGTTCTCCAATCCCGGCAACCAATAATCCTTCAGATCATTGATATTTACGTGGGCCGACATTTCATATACACTTCTTACCACGGTATTACGCCCTCCATCGACCACAGGTCTGTTGTCTGAGCCTGTTTCAGATATTCCTATGTTTCCTTGAACCCTTAAGTTTGGTGCAACCTTGTAAGAACCATTTAGATTGAACGATTGCCTGCCAAAATCTGTATTCGGCACAATACCAGTATTGTCCATTTTCCCCACCGACAACCTGAAATCTCCCTTATCATAATTACCTCCTACCGATACATTATTCGTGTATGTAATGCCTGTTTGAAAAAAATCGGTAAGTCTGTTGTCATACGAAGTTAAGGGAGCTTTAGAACCGTTGGTATTCCATTGCACCCATTCTTCTCCAGTATCCAATCTAGAACCCCAACTCTCATTTTCTTCTTCTTCGAACATGTGAACACCAGCCTTACCTGGACCAAATTGAGTTTGGTAATCTATATATCTATATGGATGATCAAAGGTGACCGCCGAACTTATACTCACACCTATTCCTTTTTTTACACCCCCCCCGGTGCGGGTAGTGATCAACACGACGCCGTTCCCTGCTCTTGACCCGTATAAAGCCGCAGCACTAGGACCTTTTAAAACGGACACATTTGCTATATTGCTGGGATCCAAATCAGATATGGCGTTGCCCATATCTGCTCCTTCATAAAAATTATTGAGACTGTTGACAATGGGAATACCATCAACTACGAATAAAGGTTGATTGTCACTACTTAAAGAAGTCGCCCCCCTTATGACCATATTTACCGAGGAACCAGCCAATCCGTCCATTTGGGAAATACTTACCCCGGTAACTTTTCCCGCAAGTGAATTAAGAACATTTTCTTGGGGCGTAAGATTAACAGCCTCACCATCAACTTCAGATATGGAATACCCCAATGATTTTTTCTCCCTTGATATTCCTAGTGCAGTGATAACGACCTCATCCAAACCTGCAGCATCTTCGGCCAAACTTACAGCAATATTCGACTGCCCATTTACACTGACTTCTTTGGTCGCGAAACCAATATAGGAAATCACTAAAACTGCATTTTCATCAGTAATGTCCAAAACAAATTTTCCATCAAAATCGGTTTGGGTACCGTTGGTCGTACCCTTCTCCAAAATATTGGCTCCGGGCAACGGAGCTCCATCTGCATCTGATACCACCCCAGAAATTTGACTTTGCACGTCACTTTCATCTTCATCTATAACCGCCTTACCCTTCTTAACGGGCGCTACTCGTGGAAGGTTTTTTTTGGTAAGTATGACTTGCCGATTGCGGGTTTTATAGGTAATGTTCGTACGATCAAAAAGCAAAGCCAATACTTCTGTAATTTTCCTTTCCTTAATGTGAAGGCTTACTTTTCTATCTAGGTCTATCTGAGAACTTTCGTATAAAAAACGAAATTCGGAAATGGTCTCTATTTCATTAAAAATCTGAGCAATACTGGCATTTTCCAGATCCAAAGTCAATTTCGTACCCTGGGCGTAGGAGTTTGCCTGAATTTCGAATAACGAAACTATAAGCAGAAAGGTGGTCAGTTTCATTTTCAAGTCTAATTTAGGGAAATGCCGATCTAGCAACACCCCCATAAATATTTTTTTCATAATTTTGGTTTGATTAAATGATTTTGAAAAGGTCGTTTAATTGATTATTCTTAAATCGGGAAATGGTCTCAAGCATTTTCCGGTTTTTTTTGAACTTTCTTTACTTCTTTATAAAGGTCAAAGCATAGGCAATCGAATTATTTGAGTTCATGATAATATTTAATCTATTGTGATGTTTCCCTCTTTTATGGTATACTCAAAAGCATAAATTTCTCCAATCGACCTCATAACATCTTCTATACTCTCAATGTTTACATGAAAATGAGCGTTCAGTATTTTATCACCTAGTAGGCTATTATTATTCTTAATGGTAACATTGTAACTACGCTCTAGTTTTTTTGCCATTGCCGAAAACGAGGTGTTCTTAAAAACCAGCTCTCCCTTAATCCATCCTGTATACTGCGTAACATCTACATCTTCGGAAGTGGTGGCGTACGACGCTTTATTCCAAGCTCCCTTTTTACCAGGAACAAGCACTATATTATCTGATGGTATCAATGAGTTCGACATGCTTACCGAACCCTCGACCAAGACAGTTTTAATCTCGGCATCTTCTTTATAGGAAGATATATTAAACTCGGTACCCAGTACTTCAACCGCCACTTCTTCGGCATGCACGACAAAAGGGTGGGCCTTATCTTTCGTCACCTTAAAATATGCTTCCCCTTCGATAAAAACTTCCCTTTTCCCATTGTTCATAAATTTGACGGGGTATCTCATCTTGGTTCCTGAATTAAGATGAACCAACGTGCCGTCGGACAACTCAACATCAAAAATTTTCCCAAAAGGAATTTCCAATTCGTTATATACCAGTTCGTTCATTTCCGAATCTGACCTATAACTTATTTTATTGCCATTCTGCACACCTAGCACTTTTCCGGAAGTAGAAATTATTTGTTGACGCTCTCCCTCTTCGATAACTTTAACCTCATCGCCTCCCATTCTTAATTTGATGGCAGTTTCCGAAATGGGAATTTCGGGTTTAATATTTTGACTTTGATAGGCAATGTACCCAATGGCCAGTAAGCCAACAAAAATGGCGGCATACTTTAGAAGTGGTTTCAAAAAGGGGAATCTTCGTTTTTTAGATACCGTCATTTTCTGCAAAAGTTGATTCCATTCTTCTTCGGTATCCATATCTTCCAAAAAATCCAATGCTTCCGAAAGTAAATTTTCACGATAAAGGGTATCGACCATTTCGCGTTCACTTTCCGTCAGACCTTCAAGCGCATCATTTTCCAATTCTGGAGCATCTTGAATACTTTTCAAAACGGATTTTAACTTATCTAGGCCCGACATTTTAAGGTTGTTTCTTATATGTTACCAAAAAAACAAAATAGGGTGACAAAAAGATTAACTTTTTTAAGAATTCGATAAATTTTCCCATTAAATGAAATTAAATTATTATAATTGAAGCCTTAAATTGAACCAGAGCACAATTACCCATTCTAAAATAGTTAGTTCAATATTGGGAGAATCACCATGTTACCAAACAAAAAAGACCACACTGATGAAATGGGACAGCTCTTTAAAGAGCATTATCCCTTACTGTGTTTGATTTCCTTCGGAATTACGAAGGATAAAGATGCGGCAAAAGATGTGGTACAAGATTTTTTTATCTCCTATTGGCAACGAAGAACATCGGTATCGATCACAACTTCTTTTAAAGCGTATGCAATTCGTGCCGTAAAGAATTTAAGCTTGCTTTCCTTAGAGAAGGAGAAAAAAGAAAAATTGTTATTACAAAATTTAAACATTACCGATTACGAAGAGCCTAAAGTTTTTGCCCTACCCCATTCTAATAGTAAAGTTCTAGCGTTACTAAATGAATTACCCGAAAGTAGAAGGGAAATATTCATTTCAGCTATTCTTAACGGACAGAGTTATGCCGAAATAGCCGAGAATCAAGGCATATCTATCAACACTGTTAAAACCCAAATGAAGCGGGCCTACGCCTTTCTCAGAACTGAAACCGCCGAGAATCTTTTGCACATTCTTATTTGGTCGATTCTTGTTTTTGCAAATTAAGATCTTAAAGTTAAATCGCACTGATATCTCGTTTTAATCTAATTCAATCTTTGGTCACCTTACTCCCCCACCAATCTTCATTCGGCCTGAAATCCTCAGATAAAAAATTGAGCCGTTCCGCTTCCAAAGCGGGCCATTTCTCTTTAATGATTTTGCTATGCCTTTCTTCTGCGAGTTTCGCATCAAAATCCGGGTCTTCTGTCGGCATATTGGCTCCGACCTCCTGAAGCCAATCCAATAGCTTTTTACTTAGGTTCTTTGCAATTTCAGGATGTGCATCAATCACGTTTGATTGCTCGCTACCATCTGAAGCCAAGTTATAGAGTTCTTCGCTATCATCTTCCCAATAATGGATAAGTTTCCAGTCCTTTTCACGAATAACCGAAGAAGGGTTTCCCCCTTGGTTTCCATAATGTGGATAATGCCAAAACAAAGGTCTGTCAATATCCATTTGCTTTCCTTCCAAGATAGGTTTAAGACTGACACCGTCTATATGTTGTTCTGGCAACATAGCGACGCCTGCAAGATCAAGAAGTGTCGGATAGAAATCGGTACCAATAACCGGAAAATCACTTTGTGCCCCCCCGTTCTTCAACCATGGTACTTTTATAAAATAAGGTTCTCGAATGCCCCCTTCCCATTGATACCCCTTACCGCCCCGTAACGGAAGGTTTGAAGTAGAGAATGCATCACCTGAGGCCACGCCTCCGTTATCGGAAGTAAAAACCACAATAGTATTTTCTTCCAGCCCTGAACTCTTTAACGCCTTTAGCACCACACCTACGGCATCATCCATACTTTCGACCAGCCCTGCATAAATAGGATTGTCTTGCACCTGACGAATGGGCAATACGCGTTCCATTTTATAGCCAGTATCGGCTATACCCTGATCTTCAGCCTTGTCTCTGTACTTTTGCCATTTTTGTTCGGTCGTCTGTATCGGTCCGTGTACCGCATAGAAGGAAAGAAAAGCAAAAAAAGTAGAATCTTTATGCTGTTTGATAAAATCAGCGGTTTCGTTGGCCAGGCGCATGGTCAGGTTTTCCCCGTTCTCTTTATTGGGTAATTTAGGATTGTCCCAAGGAGAAAAATAACCGCCCATAGGACTACCCTTGTCCCAACCTCCTTTATTAATTTCAAAACCATGATTTTCAGGGTAGGAGCCTTCAGCTCCTAAATGCCATTTTCCAGAGAAAAAAGTTTTGTAGCCTGCCGCTTTCATGGCCTCGGCCAAACTAATATCGTTGGCTGGCAGACTATGCACATACTCGGCAGGAAGCAATTTATCATGTCGATTATGTTTGCGCCATGCCGTACCTGAAGCCGCACCGATCCAATCGGTAATACCATGGCGTGCCGTGAACTTGCCAGTCATAAGACTGGCTCTCGAAGGACTACAGACCCTACTTGCCGCATACCCTTGTGTAAAGACCATGCCCTCTTTGGCAATCTGATCTACATTCGGAGTCTCATAGAACGTACTGCCCGTAACGCTAAGGTCTTTAAGCCCCAAATCATCGACCAATATAAAGACAATATTCGGTTTCTTTTCCGCTTCCTTCGCCGCGGAATTGTTATTCCGGCATCCAAATAAAGTAAGCGTACACAGTACTAAAATTGCATCCCTTAAATAATTCATATTCATTCTCTTTAAACCCTTCACATTGTGGTCAATCAACCATTTGAAATTGTATTCAACGCTTATTGGGTTGTCTTTTTCACTATTTCCCTTTAAGCTTATTTGGCATACGCCTCGTATTTGCACCGTTTAATAACCCGGGTTCTGCGTCAAACTTCCCTCTGAAATTTCACGTTCTCGAGCAGGTACCGGCAACAAAACATGATGCTCCTGGATGTTCGCCGCAGGTGTTTCCATATGGGAATCATTTACATTGCGTATGGTTTCAACAAAAATACCCCATCGCAATAAATCAAATTTCCGATGCCCTTCAAAACCAAGCTCCGTTGCGCGCTCTTTTCGAATGGCCTGTCTAAAGGATTCTTGATTAAGCCCAGCTAAGGGTGATAGCCCTGCACGATCTCTGACCAAATTTATAAATTGATAAGCGGCAGCAGGGCCATTCAATTCATTTTCAGCCTCTGCACGCATCAATAGAACATCTGAATACCTAATTACATAGGTATTCTGACTTCCATTGTTACTCTTAGGAGGATCACCGTCGGCATTAAGATATTTTCCTGAGATAGGCCCTGCACCCGGTGTTCTCGGTGATTCTAAAATGTTCCCATTTAACTCTGTAACATAGCTAATATCCTTTCTCAGATCCCCCGCTTCAAACATGGCCAAATAATCGGTCGTCGGAAGCATATTTTCCCATCCACCACCAACAGCATTCGTAGCACCCACAATTTCAGTATCTCGAGAGGCCGTCCAACTCTGTTTGAAGTCGTTGCGTTCATTTTGTTCGAATTGTATATCAAAGACTATTTCGTTTACCAAGTTACCATTCTTGTCGGGCATGGGCACATATTCCGCATTTTGGCTCCACAAGCTGTTATAGTCGGCCACTAACCCGAACATACCCGAGGCAATCACTTGGTGCGCCCTAGTTGCTGCTGCTTCCCATTCCCCTTGAGTCAAATGGACTTTTGCCAACAAAGCTGTAGCCGACCATTTTGTCGCCCTGCCGAGGTCTTCACCGACATAATCATTGGGCAATACAGCCAATGCCTCGGTCAGATCCTGTTCGATAAGTGTGTACACTTCTTCGACTGTGTTTCGCGTAATTCCGATCAAATCTTCTGTATTGATAACAACCTCGTTAATTATAGGAACATCACCATATACCCTTACCAGTTCAAAATAATAGAATGCCCTTAAAAACTTAGCTTCCGCAATCAATCGTTGTTGCAACGCTTTATCGTTCATCTCAACATCAGGTACAAATTGTATCACGGTATTGGCCAAGGCGATACCCTGAAAATTCTGTTGCCACATAGCCGTCGCATCACCGTTATTAGGGTTAAGATCTAAAAACCACGACACCGGCCGCATATTGTGCTGCCCTTGAAAGGCAATATCACTCGGGGTAAAACCGTAGTAAAACGATATAATGCTACTATGCAAACGGGTATAGGCAGCTGTTGTTGCTGCCACCGCATCTTGTTCGTTAGCGGGGAAACTTCCAGGAACCAAAAAATCTACTGGCTTTTCAGTAATGATGTCATCACAAGATGTAAGCCCCGCAAAAATTACCAGAATTATAACTATTATTTTTTTCATCGCTTTATTTTTAAAAGGTCAAACTTAAACCAAGGGTAAACGAACGGACCGCAGGATCTTGGGCCTGATCGTATCCTCTTCGGGCGTTTTCGTTTCCTCTATTAATTTCAGGATCGTAACCACTATAATTATCGAACAATAATAAATTAGTGCCACTTACATATACCTTGGCATTTTGAAATACCGGCACGTACTGCGTAGGAATATTGTAACCCAAACTTATATTACGCAAACGTAAAAACGAACCATCTTCGACGATTCCAGTTTCGGGCACCACTTCTGTTCTAAAAACACCTCTCACCGAAGGCACGTCGGTATCAGTGTTCTCTGGTGTCCACCTATTGGCGAACATACCGCTCACGTTATTGTCAAAAGCCGTATTTATTCTAGAGTCTGTCTCATTAAAAATATCATTGCCTAAAACAAAAGACCAATACATAGCGAATTCTAGTCCCTTATAGGTAAACGTATTATTCATGCCGCCGAACAACTTAGGGTGTGGGTTCCCGATGATGGTTTGATCATCGGCATCTATTATACCATCTGGCACACCATCTGGTCCGCTAATATCTTCAAAGCGTTTTCCGCCTGGAAATACACCCCTACCTTCTACTCCAGCGGCATCGATTTCCGCTTGGCTATTCCAAATTCCATTTCGAATATACCCATAAAATGCACCAAGAGGCTCTCCCTCTTTTATAACCGCGGACGGTTGATTCAAGACCCCTCCAAAACGATTTATCAAAAGCTCACCATCTTCATCGGGAATGGACACCACCCTATTCTTATTCGTTGATATATTAAAACTAGTGTCCCACCTAAAGTCGCCTTTGTCGACATTAATGGAATTTATAAAAAGTTCAAACCCTGAGTTCTCAATAGTACCAAAATTCGTTGGAATGATCGCATCGGGAACCCCGGCCAACCATAAAATTTCTTGGTCAGTAAAAAGGTCGTTCGTTTCTTTATGATAATAATCTAAAGTAACCTGTAAGCGATTATTAAAAAAGGAAGTATCAATACCCAAATCTAATTGATCAGTGGTTTCGAACTTTAATTGGTCATTACCCAATCTATTCAATCCAATGCCGTTGGTAATATCCCCACTATTTCCAAAAAGGTAGGTAAACCCTGCTCCTAATCGGGCTAATGAAGTACCACCTGAGGCAGGATTGCCCAATCTACCATAACTTGCCCTAAATTTCAAATCATCGAAAATCTTTAAATTTTCAACAAATTCTTCCCTTCCAGCATTCCACGCAATTGCCACAGAGGGAAAAGTACCCCATTTGCTATCTTTAGCAAAGTTTGAAGACCCATCGACCCTACCGTTTAAGGTTACCCTATACTTGCCTTTATAACCGTAATTTAAACGGAACAGAAAAGACTCCACTCCGAATTCATTTGCAAATGAACTGGCGTTCGACCTATCTGATCCCGCATCAATGTTATTGTACTCAAAAAAGTCGGTAGTAAACCCTCTCGTCTGCACGGAACTTCCTGAATTAAAAATCCGTTGTCTGGTATATCCTAAAAGGCCGTCTACATCATGGTCACCGAAAGAGGTATTATAGCTCAGGGTTTGTTCAACCAGAACACTTAAGTATTCAGAATTCCCAATGGTTGCAGTACCTCCATCATTTCTTTGACTGAATAGTGTAGATGGCGCATAATCTTCACTTTTGTCGAGAGAAAGGTCGGTGCCGAAATTGAATTTGTATTTCAAGTGTTTAACTGGCTCCAATTCGGCATAGAGCGTACCCAATATTCTTGTTCTAGTGTCTAAGTTAATGTTTTTAGCGGCATTTCCGACCGGGTTCTCCGCATTGAGTTCGGCACTGGCTGTTTGAATAGTATATTCCCCATTTTCATCGAATACCGGCAATGTTGGAAACCAGCCCGCAATATTGATGATGTTACTGCTTCTTGGCACCTGCGTACTTCTCGAAATCGTTACCGAATTGCCTACTTTAAGTATTTTATTCAGTCGATAATCGCCGTTCATTCTAAGTTGATACCTTTCTAGATTACCACCTCTAAAAATACCATCTTGATTAAAATAGTTTCCTGAAACAAAATATTGTGCTTTTTCATTTCCGCCGGAAGCCGACAGGGTGTGACTTGTCATTGGCGCACCATTTCGATACACCTCTTCTTGCCAATTAGTTCCCTCACCAAAAGATGCTGGGTTAGGATAAGCTTCCGTACCCTGAACTTCGTTTTGCCAATCGGCAAATTCTGCACCATTAAGAACATCCAAAAAACGTGACGGTGATTGAAAAGTCGTAAAAGCGTCATATGTAAATTTTGACTGCCCGGCTTTACCCCTTTTTGTGGTGATAAGTACAACTCCGGCAGAGCCCCTTGATCCATATAGGGCGGTGGCCGAAGCATCTTTTAAAACCTCGACCGACTCAATATCGAGTACATTAATGTCGGACGAATTTCCTGCTCCGATCAACCCATCGATAACAAAGAGGGGCGAACTATTTCCTGAAATAGAGTTCGTACCCCGAATACGTATCGACGCGGCTGCACCCGGCTGGGAAGATGTAGGTGTTATTTGTACCCCTGAAACCTTTCCCCTTAAAGCATCATCTAAACGTACCGATGGTGTGGCATTGATTTCATCTGTTTTAATTGAGGCAACTGCTCCGGTCAAATCCGATTTTTTTACCGTACCATAGGCCACTACTACGACTTCGTCTAACTGGGCGGCATCTTCAGAAAGGGTGATAGCAATCGATGATTGCGAACCAACAGCTACTTCCTTCGTTATATATCCAACGTATGACACTTGTAGAACTGCAGAAGAACCAGCTACAACAATAGCGTAATTGCCATCAAAATCGGCTGTTACACCATTTGTAGTTCCCTTTTCCACAATATTCGCCCCTGGTAACGGCAATCCACTTTCGTCGGATACCACACCAGTAATTTGGTTTTGAGCCATAGCTACTTGCGTACATAGTAGCATTACCATAAAGTAGAAATAGATTCTTTTTTCGTTCATCCTTGATTGATTTTTAACTGGTTATACTATAGAATATCGACATTCTCAACATCTATCAAAAAGATATTGTAGCTATTTAAAAGAAGAGCGCCCAATTAAGGTTTTCAAAAACGAATAAAGTATGTATCTGTCATTTACTCTTACTTAAGTAAACACTCATTTAGCAGTATTGCACTCACCTAAATCTATAAACTTTAAACAATATCATTGAAATGCCTTCAGGAAAAAAAGAAATATTCTCACTGAAAACTCTCCACCTTCAATTGTTTTTGATCCCAATATTCGTCACTTCTAAACTCGAAAGCGGTTGGGTTATAGGAACCCACCAAGTTTACGTTAGTTTTTGAGGGTACAGGCAAGTCAAGGGTCCAATACACCGCATTTACAATCAGTCTTCGCGTACCTTCTATTGTGAAATCTACAGCGGAAAAAGCAGTAGAGGTAAATGCCTTTCCTTTTTCCCCTCCAGGTATTTGATAGGTTCTTGTCCAAGCTACAGGCATTATCGGATCGTTGAATTTCACACCTTTCTTGTTCGTATCGGCCTCTTTATCGTCGGTAGGTCTCATTCCATAGAACATATCGTTCTCATCGAACTCCCCGGCCCTATCCATCACTTTACCATAAATAATGGGTTCGGCATCTCCAGGCAAAGGTAAGCGAACACCATATACATCGGCGGAGGCCCATACATCGCCATCTTCAATGCCGTTGGCAAGTCCGTTACGCTTTCCGGCCTCGGCTACCATCCCTTTGGTACTTTGATGTTTGTGACGGCCATGATGGTTGATCCAATGCTCACCCAGAACGACTCGGCCAAAACCATCAGTCCATCCGGTCATATCACCTTTATAAGAGTTTCCGTAATGTTTATAAGCAGAAACATCCTCCTTCTTAAAATTAAAGGCATGCGTAGCTGTTCGCAATCCGATAACGGGTTTACCCAATTTTAAATAATCATCGATATGTTTCATTTGGTCGTCTGGCAAAGCTCTAAAACGAGTAGAAATAATCATCAGGTCAGCATTGTCTAGGGCTTCCAACCCAGGAATATTATTGACATAATTGGCATCTATTATTCCAGGATGCTCAGGATCTTGGGCAAACAATACCGTACAGTTGAAACCGTGGTGGGCCGACAAAATTTTAGCCAATTGCGGCATAGACTCCTCCGAACGATATTCTTCATCCCCCGAAATCAAAACAACATGCTTTCCATTTTCATCCGAACCTTCGAAAGTCAACCATTGCTTGGGTGTTTCGGTCGCCTCAACTTTTGTGGTTTCTTCAGCTTTGGTTTCTTTTTGTTCTTTACAGGCGAACATCAAAAAACAAATAATAAAAGGTAGTAGATTTTTCATCTGGGGATATTTTTTTATTTAACAAAACAGATATCATAGTTTCATCTGTACTTAATTACTCTCAAGAAAAATTCATGAATGCCCAATTTAACCAATCGACATTGCCATGAGCTCTTTTAATGGAATGCGCTAATCAATACCCATTCCGTTCTTAATCAACTTCAAACCCTCGGTATAAATTTCCTCTGAGGGCGAATAGTCACGCCATACGTTAATGGCATTCGCAAACTCTGGAATAATGGTACTAAAGGCCTCAATGGTCAACCAGCCGTCATAGTTTATTTCTTTCAGAGCTGAAAAAGCATCATTGAAATTTATCTGACCACTACCCGGTGTTCCACGATCATTCTCACTAATATGCACATGTTTTAAATGAGGTGCAATAGTCTTTATCGCCGAAGACTGACTTTTCTCTTCAATATTCGCATGGTGCGTGTCGAACATAGCCCCCAAGTTGGGGTGATTGACCGCTTCTACCATGGCGCCTAAATCGGCCATGGTGTTATAAAGGTAACACTCAAATCTATTAACTGCCTCAGGGGTAAGTATAATGTTGGCTTGCTTTGCATATTCTGCTGCATGCCAAAGCATTTCATTACTCCACTGTTTTTCCTCAATTGTGGGTGGTTGACGGGTAAAATAGGCAAAAGTGGAATGAAAAGGCCCACATATCACCTCTACATTAGCGGCGGCTGCCATATCGATAGTCCATTTCAATTGTTCTAAACCTGCCGCCCTAACTTTCTTGTCAGGACTCGCAATATTCTGATCAGGTGATAAGGCACCTACTGCCGTGACTCCCATATCAATACTGGAAAAATGGTTTCCTAATTTTGAATAGTGCTTTTCATCACCTTCTCCTAAAAATAATTCAACGCCGTCATACCCTGTTTTTTTTAAGGTATCGACAATACTAAAATGTTGCTCTGTGACATGGTTTGTCCAGAGCAACATATTCATTCCAATTTTCATGCTTAAATTTTATGGATTATCTAGAGATCTGTAACTGGTTGGTCACTACTAGCTTCAGCGGGGTCGGTACTTTTTCTATTTTTGACCCAAAACCAAAGTATGGCGAACAAAACAATTAAAATTGCCGGAAACGAGACCATTGTGCCCAAAGTATCTTGACCAGCCACCAATTCAAGTTCATCTCCTGTAAGTCCTTGTGCGGCAGCTTCAGCTTTATCAGCATCGATCCAGCCTCCAATTATGGGTTGAAAAATAGAAGAGGAAAACATTCCGACTGCACCAAGAACCGACAAACCTAATGCACCACTTTTTGGAATTTTATCGGCAATGAATCCCAACATGTTCGGCCAAAAATAAGCGATTCCCAATGCAAAAAATATTGCCGCTACATAGGCCATTGTTCCCGTTTGAGTGCTAAAAAGAAATATACCTATAGTGGCTAAAACTGCCGAGCCCAAAAGAACCCCCGTCTGATCGAACTTCTTTACTACATCACCACCAAAATACCGGGCAACGGCCATAAGCCCCGTAGTCAAAGCCAAAATAATCATAGGTTTGGCTCCACTCTTCGCAAGAATGAGGCCTACCCATTGCTGCGGACCGAACTCTGAAATTGCCGTTAAAGACATACATATAACCATAAAAAGGAACAAAGGCGAAATCATGGCCTTAAAATTGCCCGAAAGTGTTGCTGCCTCGTCTACTTTGGCTTTAGGCCAAGGCTGGCCAAAAAACAAATAGGCATAAATCAATGTTGGAATCATAATTATCCATATTTGGGTTTCCCAACTTATAGATGAAGATGTCATAAATTCAGAAATAAGACTTCCGAGCATTATACCTCCTGGGAACCACATATGAAAGCGGTTCATCATCTTACTCATTCTATTGCCTTGGTAGGCATCGGCAATCATCGGATTACAGGCAGCCTCTGTACACCCGTTGCCCAAACCTATCAGCAAAGTCGAAATCAACAGGCCTGTATAACTACCCGAATATATAGTAAGAATTATACCAAGGGCATGGGCAAAAAAAGCAAACTGCATAATCGCTTTACCACCTACCTTATGATAAATTAAACCTCCAACGACCATCGACAATGGAAATCCTAAAAACCACATTGAGTTAATAAAGCCCAACTGTTCTGCCGTTAAACTTAGCTCTTCTCCTAGTTGAGGCAATATTCCGGCCCTTATACTAAAAGAAAAGGCGGTAGTGATCAACGCAAAACAGCTACCATAAAAAAGTCTATTGGCGTTTAAGCCTGCTCGATTACCTGTAGATTCCATTGGTTAAATAGTTTTAAAATTTAGATTATTGTTTTTATTATCAAGAATTGGTCAATGCTTTATGAACCTGTAAGTTTACCATTTTTTTTTATGATATTCATAATTTTTTACGAATACACTTGTCAAATTACTGATTTACAAGCCTTTATTTTAAAAATAACAACAGTTTAGTCTTACAACTTTCGAAATCAAACAAATCTAAAGCAAAAGGAAACTTCAAGATTCCTATATTTTGTTAAAAGGTGACACTTTTTTGTCTTATCAGGAGATACTGGTCTTAATATTTAAAAACAACTTGCGATACTCATGGGGACTCATATCGGTAATCGCCTTAAATTGCCTATTAAAATTAGACAGGGCATTGAAGCCACATTCATAACTGATTTGCGAGATGTTGAAGTTATCTTCGAGCAACAGTTTACGGGCATGACCAATTCTTATTTCGTTTACAAAACGCGTGAAGGTTTTATTCGCCCTTGGTTTAAAATAGCGACAGAATGAAGTTGTGGTCATGTTCAACATCAGGGCAGCCTCTTCCAAGGAGATTTTGGTCTTGAAATTAGTCATTACGTATTCATAGACCATGCGCATTTTTTCTGCGTCATCGCCTTTAAACACGTTCACATAACCAGGACTCGATAGTAAATTATAATCTTCACTACTGGCCAAAATATCCAATATTTCAAGCAATTTAATTATACGCCGAAATCCTTTTTCATCGGCAATTTGCAAAAACAATCCATTGATTTCATCTCTAGTTTCACCATAAAACTCCATACCTCTTGAAGCGTTCTCGACAAGTTTGTTCAAGTTATAAAACTCCTCTCGATCCAACAACGATTCACTTAAAAGCTCATGATCAAAATAAATGACCAACCCTCTTGTTGTCAGTTTGCTATCCTTTTCAAAATAAGCATCATCACTACGCCATAAATGAGGTAGATTGGGGCCAGTAAAAACAAGATCCCCTTCTTCGAAACTATGCACATGATCACCGACAAACCGGGTTCCCTTTCCTTTGACTATAAACGAAATTTGGAACTCAGGATGAAAATGCCAATTGGGGTTAAAGTACGGCCCCACAAGATCTTTAAAGACAAAAGTCTCTTTAGAAGTAAGTGTTTTTTCTATATTTGGGGTACTCATAAATTTTCTCTAAAATCGAAATTTAACCAAATATAAGACAAAAAAGTGTCATCTTTTAGTAAGATACAGGAAATATCAAAACCGATAGTATTTTAGCTTTGTACAGCTAAATTTTAATTGTCAAATTATATCCTAACAATTTTTGTCAATAGTGCATAAAATATGATAATAAATTTAGATATTGACACACAGAATGATTTTAGGAAGGTCTCTGGTATTTTAACCTTTATGCGAACTTTGATTTCTTATAACACTAGTAAATTTACTTGCAAAATTAATTGACCAACAAGTGTTATAGCTTTGTATTATTATGTCAAAATCATTATTTTATCGCTATTCTTTTTATACCAAAAACGCAAAAATTATCATGTGGTATTTTTTTGTGATAGTACTTCTTTGTTCTTGCGGGGATCACATGAAAAAGAATATGGCTGTGCACACAGCTAGTATTTCACAAGACAGCCTATCGGAAAATTTCAATATAGCCCTTGAAAAAAGCCTGCCGATACAGAGCGAAGCGAATATTGACAAGTATCGTGTAACCTACAAAGGAAAAAAAGGACCAGGAAAAAACAGAAACATTGTTTTTATTGCAACAGACCACGAATACAGAGGAGAAGAAACACTTCCTGCGTTAGCAAAAATCCTTGCCAAGAGATACGGCTTCACCTGTACCGTTGTCTGGGCTTTAGATGACCAAGGCAACATATTCCCGGGCAGTTCGAACCTTAAAGGCCTTGATGCGCTTGAAACAGCCGACCTCATGGTAATCTTTACACGGTTCGCGAATTTCGAAAACAAACAAATGCAGTTTATAGACGATTACCTGCGTAAAGGGCGCCCGGTGATCGGCCTCAGAACGTCTACGCATGCTTTTAAAAATTCCGATAACCCCAATTGGGGCCATTACGATTATAAATATGAGGGCGAAAAAGAAGCTTGGCATGGAGGTTTCGGAGAGGTGGTTTTAGGTGAAACCTGGGTAGGGCATTACGGCAAAAACCATCAGCAGGCTTCTAAATTAATCACGGAAGACACAAATAAATTGCATCCGATTATGCGCGGGGTAGAAAATGCTTGGGCCCAATGCGGAGGTTACAACGCTTACCCCCAAGGAAAAGATTTAAAAATATTGGCCCGTGGCAGGGTCTTGAACGGAATGACCCCCGATTCACCGGCAGACGATACCAAAGAAGAGCTTCCAGTTGCATGGGTTCGCACCTACCAAATAGCATCAGGCAAACCTGGACGTGCATTTACAACTACACACGGTGCTTCCGAAGATATTCTCAGTGAAGGCTTTAGAAGGATGCTTATTAATGCCTGCTTCTGGGGACTTAAAATGGAAAATGAAATTAAACCCAATAATAGTATTGATTTTGTTGGAGAATATAAACCAACTACTTTTAACTTTAAGGGCTTTCAGAAAAATGTCAAACCGTCTGACTTGGCGGATTGGAATTCTGTAATAATGCCCAGAAAATAATTAAGAAACGATTAAAAACAACAGTTATGCCAGAAAACAACTATCCTAAACTCCACAACGCTTCGTGGCCCGGTGTGGTAGGGAAAGGACCAGATTCAGAACCACCAATTTCCATCGACACCATGATTGAAATGACTGCGAATGCCGAAGTTGACGGAGTCAAGTTCGACGGATTCGATCTTTTTGCTGCAGACCCTCATTTAGATATCGACTCCAATGATGACGGCATCAAACAATTGGTAGACAAGGCCAGGGCCAAGAACTTGGAAATTGGAAGTTTGGTAGCCCCGGTTTGGGCCGGTACCGGAGGAGGATCAGCTATGGGCTCTCGAGATGAACGCAATCAATTTGTAACCCAAGTACGCAAAGCCTGCGTAATAGGCAAGAAGCTGCGTGATCTTGGCATACGACCCAATGGAGTCATACGCATAGATTCATCGGTCGACCCTTCAAGCTGGGCGGCAGACCCGACGGCCAATACAAAATTGATAGCACAAACCTTTAGGGAGGCTTGTGATGTGGCAGCCGATTATGGCGAGTCACTTGCTGCCGAAGGCGAGATTTGCTGGGGTGGAATGCACGGCTGGAAAACAATGGTAAATACGCTTGAAGCAGTGGATCGTCCCAACATCGGATTCCAAGCAGATATGGCACATACCTTATTATATCTATTGGGGTACAACAAAGAAGATGAAAGAATACTGCCCAAAGACTTTGATTGGAACGACCGTGCCACTTTGACCGAAGGTTTAAAAACGGTTACAGCCGCCCTTCGCCCTTGGACAATCGATTTTCATGTAGCACAGAATGACGGTACCGTATTCGGCTCTGGATCACATGATAAAACAGGAAGACATTGTCAAGCCTCCGATCCTAACGGAAAATTAGATATTGCCGTAGATGCAGGTCATTGGTTACGTGATGAAAACGGAAATATTACCAAAAAAATAAGACATATCTGCTGGGACGGATGTATGTTCCCGAATGATGTTATGATGCAGCCAAAAACATGGAACGATATTTTGGGTGCTATGATAAAAGTTCGACAACAACACGGATGGTACGAGGCACCTTAAGACAATACCGATCTCTAGATCGGCCCTCATTTAACTTCAACTTATAATAAAAATCAAGTATACATGTCAAGTAAGAAAGAATTACGAATAGGAATGGTAGGATATGGATTTATGGGAAGAACCCATTCCAACGCCTATAGTAGAGTCGGCAATTTTTTTCCTGAACTGGAATATCAACCCGTATTAAAAGCAATTTGCGGTCGTAACCAAGAACGCACACAGGCGTTTGCAGACCAATGGGGTTATGAATCGGTAGAAACCGACTGGAAGAAGTTGATTGCCCGCGATGACATTGATGCCGTAGACATCTGTACCCCGAACAATATGCATGCAGAAATTGCTATTGCCGCAGCGGAAGCCGGAAAGATGGTGTTATGCGAAAAACCTTTGGCTCGCACGGTTGCCGAAGCACAACCTATGGTTGATGCTATCGAAAAAGCCGGTGTACCAAATACCGTTTATTTTAATTATAGAAGGTTACCATCGGTAACCCTTGCCAAGCAACTTATTGATTCCGGTAAATTGGGAAAAATATTCCATTATCGTGCTAATTTCTTGCAAGATTGGACTATCAGCCCTGAGCTTCCCCAAGGAGGCGAAGGACTATGGCGATTAGACAATGACGCAGCAGGTTCTGGCGTAACCGGTGATTTGCTGGCTCACTGTATAGATACCGCAATGTGGTTAAATGGCGGAATAAAAGATGTTTCGGCTATGACCGAAACCTTTATCAAAGAACGAGTTCATACGGGTACCGGAGAAAAACAAGAAGTGACTATTGACGATGCCTGTATGTTTCATTGTCATTTTGATAATGGCTCCCTCGGTCTTTTCGAATCTACCCGTTATGCCAGAGGACACAAAGCTTTATATACCTTTGAAATAAATGGCGAGCATGCTTCTATTAAATGGAACTTGCATGACCTTGCCCGTTTAGAATATTTCGACCATAGGGACGAATCACAAGAAAGAGGATGGCGATCCATTCATGTTACTGACGGCGACCATCCTTATATGGACAAATGGTGGGTACCAGGTCTTTCCATAGGATACGAACATAGTTTTGTCCATCAAATAGCTGACTTCCTTAAGGCGTTGGAAGAAGGCAAACCTTGTTCCCCTACCTTTAAGGAGGCACAAGAAACCCAGAAAGTTTGCGAGGCTGTTTTAAATTCGGCCAAGGACAAAAGTTGGAAAGATACGGGAGTAAATTGGTAAATTTGTTTTCATTGGTCGTATTGACCATAAAAAACAACAATTTAATTTAACAGAAGACAACATAATGAGTGAATCGATAAAGGGCTTTTGCCTTCATACAAACGAAAAAATTTATCCCAATAAAGCCACATCCGTACTCAGCAACTCGGCTGTGGTCGAAATGGAAATACCGGCATTAAAAGAGGGAGAAATTTTAGCAAAAACCCTATATACAGGCATCTGTGGTTCCGATAATAGCGCGACCATAGGAAAAGCCAATTTTGATTGGGTACAACGTCCTCGTGTAATCGGGCACGAATTCAGTGCCGAAGTATTGGAGTTAGGCCCAGGTGACCATGGCGACCTTAAAGTAGGGGATATTTTCACACCTTTGGCGATGCTAGGGTGTAGAGAGGAAGATTGCCCTGCCTGCAGCGTATCTAAATGGAATTTGTGTCCGAAAAAGCAAATCATCGGTTTTCACAGAAACGGTGGTTTCGGTCAACACGTAGTATTAGAGTCAGATCGCGTGGTTCCGTTGATGGACGGCCTTACGCCGGCCCAAGGCGCATTGGTCGAACCTTTATCGATCATCACTAACGCTCTTTATAATAAATGTGACATCAAGCCCGGTCAAGATGTAGTTGTGACCGGCTGTGGCATCATAGGAATGATGTCTGCAGAAGTTGCCCGAGCGGCTGGGGCAAGAGTTGCCGTCACCGGTATTGCCCATGATCGGAATATTCGTTTAAAAAGAGCAAAGGAAAGAGGTTTCATTACGATAGAGGTTTCACCCGAAAACTCATTGAGCACACAATTGCAAAACGGAATTAGTGATGACAATGGTATTCCATTCGGTTCGAACGGAAAAGTAGATTTACTCATAGAATGCTCAGGTGTTCCACCTGTACTCACTGAAGCGATCGGTGTCGTCAAACCTGAAGGTGACATTTGCGTAATCGCTACATACGGTACCGACGTGCAGATAAACGCAACCCATCTTACAAGAACGTCTTTAAATATGAGGGGTTCAATGGGGTCTTGCAGAGCTGATTATATGGCGGCCCAAAAACTTATGGTTACCGGTATTTTTCCTTCTGAACATTACACAGATTATTACGACTTTAAAGATATCAATCAGGCTTTTGAAGATTCCATTAAAGCCAATAATATGAAGGCAGTCGTGAAAATGAATTGAACCGTTCAGTGCACACGCCGTCCCAGTGGGCATGAAGTTTTAAAAATGTAGCTTATGAAAACAATGACCTGTAAACAATTGGGAGGTGCATGCGATATGCAATTTCATGCAAACACTTTTGAAGAAATTGCTGAAATGAGCAAAAAACATGGTATGGAAATGTTCCAAAAAGGAGACGAACCACATCTAAAGGCCATTCATGAGATGCAAGAACTCATGAAATCACCAGTAAGTATGAGTGCTTGGTTTGAAAATAGAAAACAGGCATTTGAAGAACTTGCCGAAAACGAATAAGGAATACTTTAGAAACAAAAAAATATGCACAAAATATTTATTACCGGTGGCACAGGCTGTATCGGCTCGGTAACCATCTACAAACTTTTGCAATCGAAAGAGGTAGAGAAAATAGTAATCGCCACAAGGTCGAATAATGTCGACCCTCTAAAATTATGGCTCGGGGAAGCACTAGACACACGTCTAGAATTTGTTACCCTAGACGTATCTAATTACAAAGAAATAGAAAGGGTTTTATTAGAGGTGAATCCTACCCATATTATTCATTTAGGCGCGTATCAAAGCCCTGATTGTTCACGCGATCACATCGGTGGAATGGAAATAAACACCGGAGGCACTATGGCCCTTTTCGACGCCGCGGAAAAATTATCGAACCTCCAGCGATTTGTATTTGCAAGTTCAGCTGCGGTCTACGGTATGCGTTCGATGTATTCCGAAGACAGTATTCCGGAAAACGTGCCTTTGGCACCACCCAATCATTATGGCATTTGGAAATTGGCCGGTGAACACCTGGCCCGTCTATTTTATGACAATACCAAAGTACCTACCGTTTGTCTAAGATTGAACACTACTTATGGCAAAGGACGCGATAAAGGAAAAACTTCTGCTCCGACCAATGCCTTAAAAGCCATTGTATTGGGCGCTGCAGCTGGAGAATTAATTCCATTTGAAATGCCTTATCAGGGTCGTGAAAATTATCATTTTGTTGAAGATGTGGGCGCCCAATTTGCGGCATGCACGTTACAAGACTACGAAGGCTTTGGTGCATTTAATATACAAGGAGAAACGATTCCTATTACGTCATTTTTAGAAATCATTAAAGAACAGGCAACTGCTTTGGGATTGGGTGACTACGTATCTTTATCTGTGGCCGAGGGTGCCCCGCCGAACCTTTTTGTATGTGACCTGAATCACGAAAAAATAGCAAACACTTTCAAAGATTTGCCTTTGACCGAAATATCCGAAGGAATAAAAAATTCATTACTTGAGTTTAAAGGAATGGCGGAAAAAGACACATTGAAATATTCAACCCCTGCCTCATGAAAACCATAGGAATAGGATTTATAGGTGCAGGTGATATTGCCGATTTGCATGCCGAAGCCATTAATGGACTGCCCGGGGCAAAACTGGTTGGCCTTTGGAACAGAACCTTTGAAAAAGGGGTAAAAAAAGCTGAAAAGTTCGGTTGTAAAACGTACACCACAGTTGACGATTTGCTCAGTGATGCAGAAATAGATGCTGTTTTTATATTAACGAATATGGAAACACATTGCGACTATACCATACAGGTCGCCAAAGCCGGGAAACATATTCTAGTCGAAAAACCGGCGGCTTCGAATATCGCTGAACTGGAAAAGATGCAAGAAGCCATCACTAAGGCAAATGTCAAGTGCATGCCCGTACACAACTACATCTATGAAACAGGTATCAAACGGGCAAAATCTATGATAGAAAGTGGTAAAATTGGTGATGTTGTACAATTCTACATGATGTATAATATTCATCACGCCGACGACATTCGGGCACGTTATCCCGGAGTGATTAGCCAGATATTGACGCACCATAGTTACACCATGCTCTATTTAGCAGGCCAACCTAAAACCATTTCTTGCCTAAAGCATACGGTAGACCCTACTCTGGCACCCCAAGAGAATGTAGCCATGGCAAACATACAAATGCAGAACGGAACTTTAAGTCATCTTTGTGCCAGTTTCGCCAATGATGATCACGCGGGCGACCCTTGGACCTGTATCATTAAGGTTATTGGCACCAAAGGCAGTACGCGCTATAGTTATCGTGATTGGGTCATTAATGATCGCAATGGGGCGCATTCGCAAACCTATCAGTGTTATCCTGAATCGATTAAGAATACGGCAACCCATTTTATAAACAATGTGCTTCGTCAAGATGAAGAACCCTTATCCAGCATTGAAGATGCCATAACATGTCAACGTATTATCGAAGCTTGCGAAAAATCTGTAAAAGAAGGAATTCACGTGAATTTCAGTTAATTATATACAATTAAATTATGAATAGCATTAAAAAAATTAGTGTGGGAAAGATCTTCCTAGTACTTTTCCTAGGGCTCGGAATCTACAGCTGTAGTAAGGAGGAAGACAATACCTTAAAAATAGGCAACAACTCACATATCGTTCTGATTGGCAATAATTTGGCATCACGAATGATAAACTTTGGGCATTTTGAAACTGAAATGCAGCTTCGTTACCCCGATGATTCGTTATACATACGAAATATGGGTGACGGTGGCAATACCCCAGGGTTTAGACCCCATTCTTCGAGAAAATCGCCCTGGGCGTTTCCAGGTGCAGAAAAATTCCATCAGAATGAACTTTCAAATAAATCGGGGAGTGTCGGGCATTTCCCTACCGAAGATGAATGGCTGAGCGAGCTTAAAGCCGATATTATTATCGCATTTTTTGGATATTCCGAATCTTTCGAAGGTCCAGAGGGACTAGATGACTACAAGGGAGAATTACGTGCGTTCATTAAACATACGTTGAGCCAAAAGTACAATGATTCTACAGCGCCACAGCTGGCACTCGTCTCTCCTATCGCTTTCGAAGATCTTTCGGAGAAAATGGATTTACCCAACGGAATAGAGGAAAACAAAAATCTCGCCCTCTACACCGAAGCCATGAAAGAAGTTGCCGCCGAAGAAGGTGTACTTATCGTCGATGCCTTTGAGCCCACTAAAGAATGGTTCGAAACAGAGAATACCGATTTGACCCAAGACGGCTTTCAATTGACCGATCAAGGTTATCAGAAATTTGCGAAATTACTGGCTGACAAAGTTTTTGGTGAAGAGGATGCACATGCTGAAAAAAATCGTCAATTGGTACTTGACGCAGTAAATGAGAAAAACTGGTTTTGGCATAACGATTTCAAAATACCAAACGGGGTTCATGCCTACGGAAGGCGTTATGACCCTTTTGGTCCTGACAATTACCCTTATGAAATCGAAAAAATTCGTCAGATGACCGAAATTAGGGATTCAGCCATTTGGGAAGCATTACAGGGGCAAAAAATGGATCTGGTGGCCGCAGATGCAAAAACCAGAAAGCTGCCTCCCGTAAAAACGAACTATAAGCCAAGTAATAAAAATGGCACACCGGAATATCTATATGGCCAAGAAGCCTTAGATGAAATCAAAGTGGCTCCAGGCTATAAAATTGAACTCTTTGCTTCTGAAGAAGAATTCCCAGATTTGGCGAACCCCGTACAAGTTTCGTTCGACAACAAGGGTAGATTATGGGTAGGTGTGATGCCCAGCTACCCCCATTATAAACCGGGCGATAGCAAACCTAACGACAAACTACTTATTCTTGAAGATACCGATGGCGATAATAAAGCGGACAAGCAGACTATTTTTGCAGACGGACTTCATTTGACCATTGGTTTTGAATTTGCACCAGAAGGCGTCTATGTCTCTCAAGGCACCAACCTTGTTCTTTTAAAAGATACCGATGGTGACGATAAAGCCGATGAAAAAGAGGTCATACTAAGTGGCTTTGACGACCATGATACGCATCATGCGATCAGTGCATTTACTGCTGACCCTTCCGGGGCTATTTATATGGGCGAAGGGGTCTTTTTACACACCAACGTCGAGACAGCTTATGGCCCTGTACGGGGCACTAATGGTGGATTTTACCGCTACAGTCCGCAAAAGCATCACTTAGAACGTACTGCACAACTGTCCATTCCGAACCCTTGGGGAATCGCTTTTGATGATTGGGGCCAAAACTTTTTCGCACATACATCGGGGCCTGATATGACATGGATGATGCCAGGCACTATTAAACCTCGCTATGGACAGGCCTCCCCTCGTCCTGAAAATTTAATTGAAGCCAAACATCGTGTAAGGCCTACTTCAGGACTTGAATTTGTGTCGAGCCGACATTTTCCCGATAATATTCAAGGAGATTTATTAATCAACAATACCATCGGGTTCTTGGGAACAAAAGAGCATACCATGGTAGATGACCCCAACTCCGCCGGATATCTTAGCAAACATCGTCAAGACCTTGTTTTTTCAAGCGACAAAAACTTTAGACCAGTAGACATGGAGTTTGCCCCTGACGGTTCTTTGTATCTTATTGATTGGAGCAATGTACTCATTGGGCACATGCAGCACAATGCACGTGACCCGCTTCGTGATCATGTACATGGCAGGGTATATCGCATCACCTATCCCTCCAAACCGTTGGTGGAACCCGCGAAAATCGTTGATGCAAGTATCGACGAATTATTAGACAATTTAAAACTTCCTGAATACCGAACGAGATACCGTACAAAAAGGGAACTACGGGCACGAGATGCTTCCGAAGTACTATCAAAACTTAAAACTTGGGTTAAAGATCTAGATAAAAATGACCCTGGGTATGAGCACAATCTCCTAGAGGCCTTATGGGTATCTTGGGGATTAAATGAAATTGATGAAGATTTACTCAAACAAGTGCTAACCGCAAAAGATTTCAGGGCCCGTACGGCGGCTGTCGGTGTACTTCGCTTCGCCGGAAACCAAATTCCCGATCAGGCAGAATTGCTTATGCAAGCGGCTAAAGATGACAACCCCAGAGTACGCTTGGAAGCGTTAGTCGCCGCCTCTTGGTTGGGTAAAGATATCGGTATTCCTATTGTGACAGAAGCGGGAAAAAAAGGTTTGGATAAATGGATGGAAAAACCTTACGAAGCGGCCATTGCCCATTTGAATGATCATAATGTTGGCGAAAAGCCAAAAGAAGTAATAGAAAGCGATTTAAAAGGAAAAGACTTAGAGCTTTTGGTTGCAGGGCAAGAGGTGTATGAAAGAGATGGGTATTGCGTCACATGCCATCAACCAGATGGAAAAGGTCTCGAAGCTTCAGGTTTCCCTCCACTTGCAGGTTCGGAATGGGTCACCGGAAGTGAAGAAAGACTTATTAAACTAACTACCAATGGCCTTATGGGACCAATAGTGGTGAATGGAAAAAAATATCCCGGGCAAGTGCCCATGACTCCGTTTGGCAAACTACTCAATGTCGAAGAAACCGCCGCGGTACTAACTTATGTAAGAAATACTTTTGGAAATAAAGCCGGTCCGATTTCTCCGGAAAAAGTAAAAGAAGTTCGTGAGCAGATTAAGGACAAGAGCGGTTTCTATTCTCCTGAAGAGCTATTATTAGAACATCCGATGGGTAAGTAACAATGATGCTCTGTCAATGAGAACCTAACACAATAATACCTTATTGGTTTAGCATTATTAAAGATCAATCACAAAAATAAAAAGGGTTCGGACTTAGAAAGTCCGGACCCTTTCTTTTTCTCCTCATTGTATTAAAGTCACTAGAGAGTCCCATTCCCTAACAACTTTCCCACTCTGATTTGACTACTATCTAAATAGTCGAAAAAATCACCCATTTTAAGTAGTTCTCGAATTATACCTATCAATTCTATGAAATAAGCTATATATGACAAAAAAAACTCATGATTTGATAAATTATAGGTGTACTTGCTGTGGGCATAAGGCTACATTTGAAATGTATCTTACAAAGCTCTACACGTAACTCAAATATTAAAATTATGAACTCAATGTTATTATCTTTTAAGATTAAAAAACGCTATTTCTTATTAGGTCTTCAAATTGTATTCCTTCAGACTTCCTTTGGCGCAAATTCGTCAGTCGACAGGTATATAAACGAGGGCAACGATATAAGATACCTCTTGCCCGACAAGCAAGACCATGTAATTACCGGAACGGTCAATGATCAAAACGGACAACCACTAGCAGGGGCTAGTATTGTTGAAAAGGGAACCACAAATGGAATCACTACTGATTTTGATGGCAATTTCTCCTTGGAAGTCAGTAGTCAAAACGCCGTTCTCGAAATCTCCTATATCGGGTATACGACCAAGGAAGTTCCGGTGGGTGGTCAAAACAGTGTCATCGTTACTCTTGAGGAAAGTGCCGCTGCTCTTGACGAAGTAGTCTTAATCGGTTATGGTACACAGAAAAAAAGTGACTTAACAGGAGCCGTTGGATCTGTTAAGGCAGAAGAACTGGCCGAAAGGCCCGCAGCATCGCTGAATCAAGCGATGGCAGGAAAAGTATCGGGTGTAAACGTAACATCCGGTTCGGGTCGACCCGGCGGAAGAACCGTGGTACGAATTCGTGGTAATACTTCGGTAAGTATTGCCAACACCCCGCTTTACGTTATTGACGGTGTTATTCTAAATGCCACTAGCCTACCTAACGGCAGTACACCCATTGATTATATGAACCCCAACGATATCGAATCGATCGAAGTATTAAAGGATGCATCAGCAACTGCCATTTATGGGGCAAGAGGTGCTAACGGTGTCATACTGGTGTCAACCAAAAAAGGAACCACCTCGGGCGGTACCCGTTTAAATTATGACGTCGATTTTAGCTTGGGAACTTTACCTAAAAAGCTAAATCTCTTAAATTCAGAAGAATTTCTCCTGGTAGAGGAGATAGCTTATGCCAATGCGGAAAAATACGACCCCGCGGGTTGGGCAGGTGGTGCCTACACCGACCCTACCACTAAGCGAACCGACCCCAGACTTTTTGATTCGGACGGTAATCCCTTATATGACACTGACTGGCAAGACGAAGCCATTAGGGCATCATTTACGCAAAACCACCAACTTTCTTTTACCGGTGGAAACCAACAGTCGAATTTCGGTTTGTTTATGGGCTTCCGTGACGAAGAAGGCTTGATCGTAGAATCGTGGTTAAAGCGCTATTCAGGGAGATTTACCTTAGACACCGAAGTTACCGATTGGCTTAAAGTGGGAGGTAGTCTTAGCTACAACGATCAAAATGAAAAGCAAGTTGACCAACTTGGTGGCGGAGGTATTACCACAATGCGCCAGGTATTTGAAGCGCTCCCAATAATACCTGTACGTTATGAAGATGGCAGTTGGGGGTCGAATATCGACTATCCAGGTATGGAAGGTGGAGGGAGTCCGGTTGCCGTTGCCAACGATCGCAGGTATTTTTTAAAAACACAAACGGTTTTAGGAAATTTTTACAGTAACATTTCATTTAACGACAACCTCCAATTAAGAACAACCGTCGGTACCAACATCATCAACCAGCGAAACGATTATTACGGTGGTCGTGATTTAAGGTATATAGCCAGGCCCGATGGTGCTGCCTATGTAGACAATAGCCGTTATAATTCATGGCAATTTGAAAATTACCTGACCTACAATAAAGAGTTTGATGCCGATAACTCGTTAACTGCCATGTTAGGACTTTCTTGGCAACATATCGATGAATTTGGATCCAGGGCATCGACTCGTGGTTTTGCCGATGACTTCTATGGTTTTAACAACTTAGGTGCTGGCTCAAACCCCCAGACGCCAACCTCGAGTAAAATTGCTTATGGCCTCAACTCATATTTTGGGCGCGTCAACTATAGTTATAAAAATAAATATCTCTTGACTCTGACGGGTAGAGCGGATGGATCGTCGAAATTCGGTCCAGAAAACCAATTTGCTTTCTTTCCATCGGCAGCACTTGCATGGCGCGTATCCAATGAAGATTTCCTTTCGCAAAACGAAACGATTTCTAATCTAAAAGTCAGAGCTAGCTACGGAGCCACGGGCAACTCTGAAATACCCGCATACCGCGCATTGGCAGGCCTGTCAAACGGAACCGTAATTTTTAATGGCGATCGCGCGGCATATACTATTCCGGGGCGAATGGCCAATCCCGACCTAAAATGGGAAAAGACCGAACAGGTCGATGCCGGACTTGAATTGGGCTTATTCAATAATCGTATTGCGCTAGAGCTCGATGTGTATCGGAAATTGACGACAGATATGCTTTTAAATGCTCCCGTACCCTCTACAAGTGGTTTCAGCAACGTATTTAGAAATGTGGGCAGTATGGAAAACAAGGGTATAGAAATTAATTTGAACACCATCAATATAGACAACGAACTTTTCGGATGGAGCAGTAATTTTAATATCTCAATAAATAAAAACGAAGTTGTAGCCCTATCGGGAGGTTCCGATATATTCTTGGGATCGACACTGATTCGCGTTGGCGAACCTGTCGGTACCTTCTTTGGGTATATCGACGAGGGCACATGGAACACTGATGAAGCTGATCAGGCAGCCATTTATGACAGATTGCCCGGTGATATCAAGTATCGCGACCTGAACGATGATGGAGCTATCAATAGCGACGACCGCGCCATTATCGGAAAAGGTATTCCCGATGGTTTCGGAACCTTCTCCAACACCCTTCGATATGGAAACCTGGAGCTTTTGGTCGATCTACAGTTTCAATATGGCAACAGCATTATGTATCGTGACGAGCATTCGGCCGAAGATAGGCAAACCATTGCCAACAGCTTTAAGACCGTTTTAAATGCTTGGACACCCGACAACCAAGATACCGATATCGCTCAAATAAGACCAATTGCCGCAGGTTACGACACCAATAACGATTCGGGAAAATTAAAGGATGCTTCCTTTTTAAGGGGAAGGAACCTAATGCTATCCTACGTGTTCGAACCAGAATTGGTCAAGCGTCTGCACCTTAATCGATTAAGAGTATATACTTCGGTACAGAACTTTTTTGTGGTAACTAAATTTCCAGGCTACGATCCAGAGAGTTCAAATGGCGGCGGAACTTTTGACCAAGGATTTTCCCTTTACGATTATCCGAGACCTCGCACCTTTATGCTAGGATTAAATATTGGACTATAATTATATAAAAGATAAAAGAATGAAAATCTATAAAAACTTTATAAGAAGTATAGCGGTTATTACGGCAGTTTCTACCATAACCTCATGCAGTGACTTTTTAAACGAAGAAGACGAGTCTAACTTTACGACCGACACCTACTTCACCAAGGCCGAACATGCTGAAAGTGCGGTCAACGGAATATATGAACCTTTGGTTCCAATTACCAACAGTGGATTTGGAGGTGGCACTTGGATGATGCTAGAATTTGCCACAGGTCTCGCCAATACGGCCTTGGGTCAAGCTACCAATATTTACTTGGTAAAAGATTTGATCAACAATTCCGACAATGGATATGGCAATAGTTTTTGGAATGAATACTATACGGGTATCTCAAGGGCCAATTTGGCAATTGAAAAAATACCGGAAATAAACATGGATGAGACCGAAAAGCAAAATTATTTGGCTGAAGCCAGATTCTTTAGGGCATATTATTATTTCGGTTTGGTACGTATGTTCGGAAACATACCCATTATCACAAGTTCGGTAGACCTGACCTCAGAGCAACTGTACCCCGAACAAGCTCCTGCGGAAGCAGTTTATGACTTAATTGTCAGCGACCTTATCGAGGCGGAGAACTCTACTTTGCCATGGAACGACCCAGCTGGTAGAGTTTCTATGGGAGCAGTGAAAACACTATTGGCCGATGTTTATTTGACTATGGCAGGTTATCCCTTACAAAAGACGGAAAATTATTCTCTTGCAGCAGCCAAAGCCAAAGAGGTTATCGATTCTGGAGCGTTTAGATTATTCGACACCTACTATGAACTGCACGATCCCGCCACTAAAAACACCGGTGAATTTATTTTTATGACGCAATTTGCAGCCAATATCCAATCAGGCAATTGGCAACCGGGCATTTTACCTTACAACCTCGGTATTTCAGCCTATTCCGCTCAAACCGGAGGTATTTTTTCGACACATGAGTTTGCAGATTCATACGAAGAAGGCGATAAAAGAGCCGACGAAAAAGAATTTTATTTTACCAGTTATTCATTAGAGGCCGACAGAAATGACAGTATCAATTTAGGGGCACCTTACATCTTTAAGCTTTTTGATGTAGCGGCCCACGAAGAAAGTGCCCAATCAGATTTAAATTGGCCCATCTACAGGTATGCCGATGTACTGTTAATGTATGCAGAGGCTTTAAACGAAGCCAATAGCGCACCAACAACTGAAGCCTATGCTGCGGTAAACCAAATAAGGCAACGTGCCGAGCTCGCCGATTTATCCGGATTGACACAAGATACCTTTAGAGATGCGGTACGTATTGAAAGAATTCATGAGTTGAGCTTTGAAAACAAAACCTGGTTTGATATGGCACGATGGCGAAAAGCCTACAACCCAGAGACCAACCTATTAGAAGATTTTGTTGGTCACAACTACTCTTACCTTCCCAACAAAGCACTAACGGAAAGAGAACTACTATTTCCTATTCCAACAGCTGAAATGCAAAACAATCCCAATCTAGTACAAAATACGGGATACTAGGCGTACTATTAAAGATAGCTTAGAAATATATTATTTTGAGTTGAGTTAGTTTATAGTGATAATACCCTCCGAAAATAATCGGGGGGTATTTTTTTATGTAGATATGGGTAAAGAAAAAGAGATTTAACTGTTCATTGCCTTTGTTGAACGAATCACTAGTATTTCAAAAACTACGGCTAGCGCCAAAACCGAGAATAGCACAATTTCTGTTTGTAAGATCCAAATTTTACCTGGAACAATCCCCAATTTAGAGAGGATAAAAACAACCAGCACAAAAAGTGTTGCCAGCGGCATCAATTTAGACAATTTCTTTCCGCTAAGAATTCCTACCAAAATCATGGGACCCATCATCGCCGTTCCCGTAAAACTAGTTCGTGCCAAAAGCACCAAATGCTCTGTGCTCACAATAGAAAAGATTAAGGCGAGCAAACCAAAGACCATAATAAAAGTGCGGGTAATAGAAATGGCCTTTTTATCATCTACGTTGAGCAAAGATCTTAATTCAGAGCCCAAAGCGAATATTTGCGAATCTGAGGTAGAAATAGCAGCTGCAATCAAACCGATCAAACCCAAGGCAGCAACGCCAGAGGCCTGATCGTACAACAAAACCTGACCAATAAATTCCTGTGTTGTCGCATCAGGGTAAAGCACTGCCCCGTACATGCCCATGAACATAGTAGGTAGAATCACTAATATGGCAACAACCCCTAGGCCGATTGCCATTTTGCGCAGGGCCTTACTGCTTTTCATAATTACTACTCGAGTTGAAATCTGGGGTTGCGTAAATGGCAACGAGATAATTGCAATGGCCGAAATAATAAAAAATTGGGCAGTAAAAAGACCGTTCGGACCAGGGGTGGACAATAATTCCTCTTTGACCGACGCCACTTTTTCAAACATAGCGGGAATACTTCCGAAGTGGTCGATGCAATTCCAGCCTATAATCCATATCGTCACAAAAAGAAGAATACCTTGTAATGTATCGTTGTACATAATCGCCCTAAGACCGCCCGTTTCACTATAAATAATCATTATTCCGACAATAATTAAACTCCATGCCCACACCGGAATAGCATCGGGAAAAGCGGCATTAAGAAAAATCGAAATTCCGCTTATCTGAACGGCAATATATGGAATCAAAAAAACGACAGCGCCGCCAAAGGCTACATAACCCGCTAATTTCGTTTTGTAGGTCATGGTCATAAGGCCAGACATTCCTTTAAAATCAAGTTTTCGTGCCTTTCTTCTTAATATTTCGCCCACCCGTAGCAGCGCATAGACCATCATGGTATCGGAAACCGCAAGAAAAATCCAAGCTCCAACACCATGTGTTCTGAAAAAGTCAGGCATACCCACTACTGTAAAGGCACTAAACAAGGTAGCCGCAGTTGTAAACAAACCGATGACAAAGCCAATATTACCCCCTCCAAGCAAATAATTTGATGTAGTCTTTTCCTTTAAACGTGTTCGTCTGACCAAAAAAATGAGTATTCCCAGGTAAACTATACTGGCGATAATAAATTTAATCAGCATTTTTTCCCTCTTTATTAACGATTGAAACAAAATAGGCCAATACAACAAAAATGATGCTGACCAATAAACCCATCCACATGGTATAAGGCAGTCCCATAAAAAACGGAGCTGTCTCATTTTCAGGAATTACCAAAGGGGTAAATGTTGCGATAAAAGTGAGCAAGGCGAGACAATCCAATACCCATAACAAAGTGGTTCGTTTTATTTTCATAATTCTATTTTATAATCTTGGAATGGTCAGACCGCCATCGACCATAACAATTTGGCCTGTAGCATAAGGAAAATCACCTTTAATCAATGCAGAGACTGCCCTACCTACATCTTCAGGACGTCCGAGACGAGGTTCAACGGTAAGTCCCTCATCTACTAATTTCTGGTATTTCTCAAGTACTCCCGAAGTCATATCCGTTTCAATGATTCCTGGACGTACTTCATAAACAGGAATTTGATATTCTCCCAACCTAGTTGCAAACAACTTGGTCATCATACTCATTCCAGCTTTAGAAAGACAATATTCCCCCCGGTTTATCGATGCATGCGTAGCGCTCATAGATGATATATTTATAATACACGCCTCAACTTCCCCATTTACCAATTTATTTTCCACAATATGATTGGCAACCGTTTGAGTCAGAAAGAAAGGGCCTTGGAGGTTGATACCCATAACCCGGTTATAGCTTTGTTCGGTCGTCTCAAGAAGGTCGACTCTCGTCGCAGGACCCACCCCGGCATTATTTACCAATACATCCAATCTACCATACACATTCAAAACGGTCTCTAGAATCATTTTACGATCTTCGGCCGACGATACGTCACCTTGACAGTAAACAACTTCAGCACCGAGTCTTTTTAGGTCCTGAATCACATCGTCTACCCTTTCCGGTGATCTCATACCATTAATTGCCAAATTATGGCCCATTCTAGCTAATTCCTTTGCTATTCCCAGACCAATTCCGCGCGAACCACCGGTAATTAAAACATTTTTGGTCATAGCTCGATTCCTTTTTTGTACTCTTTTAAAAGGGCTCCTTCGGGCATCTTTTTATAATAGGAATCCAGAGGAAAACAGCCAGAAATCATACCTATTCTGGGAGCGGTCGTACAATCTGAAAAAGTGCGACATATTTTACCTCTTACCAATGTCTTTCCTTTCAATATATCTTCAGGCATTTCGGGATAACTAAGCACCATTCTTCCTAAACCAACAAAATCAGCCATATCTTTCTCGATTACGGCTTCGGCTACATTTGGCAGCCATTCTTGCAAATAAGAATAGGCCGATCCTACGATAACAAGATTCGGAAACCTCTTTTTTATTTTATGGGTCATGTGTATTTGTCTTGCCACACCAATCAAGGGGTCTTCGGGAGGAAGATATCCGTCAGATGGAGGAAATATGGCTGGTCGCTGAATATGAGGCACGTAATATGGACTTCCAGCCGTAATACATACCATTTCAATACCCAATTGTTCAAAACAAGTCAGAAGTTCGAAAACCTCGGTAAGATCAATACCCGTTCCCGTGGTATCACCGCCAAAAGCTTCTTCATAATTTCCCTCGGTGCGCTCAGGAACACCAATATTGTTTTCATTCTTCTTGTAAGGGACAAAATCGAATGCACTCAGTCGCACCGCAACCGGAATGTTGCTGGTGGCTTTAATACCTTCAACTATAGAAGTTAAAAAACGCATCCTGTTTTTTAAAGAACCGCCATACTTGCCTTCCCGATTTTTTGCACTTAAAAATTCATGTCCTAGATATCCATGGCAATGTTTAACATCGACAAATTGAAACCCAGCCTCTTTGGCAAGACCTGCAGCCTTTACAAAATCTTCCACCAAATCATCTATTTCCTCGTCCGTTAATACCGGATAATCTTTAGGAAGATTAAATTTCTCATCAAGAACCGAATGCCGATAAAGTATTTTGGGTTTTCTCGTTCTGTCAATATCGGGTATTGCAAATCTGCCTGAATGGGTCAATTGCAGCCCCACAAACAAATCATCGGATGTTCCAAATTTCTCTTCATGGGCAGAAACCACGTCATTATATAACTCCTTAAAGGCATCAAGGTTCCCGCTATTAATCATAAGTTGATTCGGATTCGCCCGACCTTCAGGATGTACAGCCACCGCTTCGCAGCCCCACAATAATTTGGCACCACTGATTGCAAAATTATACCATCTTCTCTTCGTATGTTGCGTAGGAAGCCCTTCGACAGTACCATCCCATCCTTCCATAGGAAGAATACAAAATCGATTGCCAATTTCTTGGCCAGATTTTAAAGTGAAAGACCGCCCCAATACAGATTCTGCAGGTTGATTCAAATATTCATGAAAAGGTAATGTAGTTCCAATGGTCGAAAGGTGGTCAACAAAATCTTGAGGAGATTTCAATTGGGCCACTCTAGTAAATCTAGGTTTTGATTTGGCCATTTAAAGTATGATATTTTTAAAAAATGTATAATAATCTGTCCCTGTGCAAATAGTTTTTAAGTAAAATGCCAACTCCCGTGCGTGATAATCTCCCCACATACAGGCTTCCCCATTAGGAATCTTACTCCCCTCAGGTATATGGTCCCAACCGTTAGGACGATGATAAATACTATGTAAGATAAGTCCTTGATGCCCAGCTTTTGAACTGAGGTAAGGTTCGTCGAAAAGGGTATTGGCAATAGTCAAGCCAGCGGACCAATAGGTATCGGCATCCTTAGAATTTTTAAGTCTTAGGTAATTCCCTAGACGTAGAAGGCCTTGGGCACCAATGGCGGCAGCAGAGCTGTCTATCGGTTCATAGTCATTAAATGGATCCGACTTCTCCTTTCGCCAATCCGGTAAATTAAAAAGTCCGGGGGCACCCGTATCCCAATAGGGTATTCCATCTAAGGCACTATTGGCAATATAAAAATCGCAGGTTGCCCGTGCTGCTTTCAAAAAAGTTTCTTCTATATAATCCTTTCCGCCAAGTTCAGCCAGTTCAGGTAAGGCATCCTGATTTTGCAAAAATTCCAATTGTTCGGCAAAACCCAACATGGCCCAGCTCAAACCCCGCGTCCATGTAGAATAGCCGCTATAACCCTGTTGTGTAGAGGGACATCGAAAGTTGCCATCATTGGTATTAAAAACGGCCTCGTGGGCAGTACGACCCCACATATCGTATGTATCTCTGCCTTCCCCATAATAAACCGAATATTTGGCTGTGGCAAGAGCATGCTCATACGCTCTTTTTAGCAAGTTGATCTTATTGTCATTTTCCCCTGAGGAGTAGTGCCTTAGTTGGTGACCTGCAACTAAAATTCTAATTGTACGAATGGTGTCTACAAATAAGGAGTGAGGACCGTTGAAAGAATATATAAATCCACCTCCCTGTATTTTGGTCCAACGCTGCGCTTGTACCGAAGCCGATAATTTAAGGGCTAGAACGCAGTATTCCTTGGTCCAATCATTCCTCGAAATCATCCCCTTATTGTACAATCTCAGTAACGCCCCATAGGTACTTAAGTTATTAAACCCGTGGTCATGTACCCCAAAATGACTGACATGCGGAGTCATTTTATTTTTGATGTTCTCAATACCCAAATCTAAATAATAGGAGTCTTGGGTGGCCTCAAATTGCAATAATTCAGAGCCGTATTGAAACCCCTGTGTCCAATCGGTCCAACTACGTGGTTCATATTTACCATTTACAGTTACTACAGGCGAACCGGAAGTTCCTTTTAAGTGGTTGGTCATGTTCTTTATTTTTTCTCCCGAAAACGACCAAAATCCATTAATCTTATTTAACAAATCTTCAGGTTTGAGTGCTGTGTCTATGTGCATAAATTACAAGGGTTGTAAGTATTCAATTATTATAAAATTACGTTGCGTTATTCGCAAGTAACTCATCGATTTTTTAAATATACGAATAGAAGTCGTTATTTTTTTTCGAATGAAATAAAAAGTAGATTTTTTTTGCTTTCGAGGAGTACTTTTGGCCAATCTGGCCATGACTATGCAAAGTAGTTCGCGCTAATTTGAGTCGAGTGCGATTCACTTCATCCTTTGGGGAGACGGCATAAAAAAAGGGCCCTCCACGTATGTGAAGGGCCCTTCGAGGAAGGCGGCGG